>CAZCBH010000004.1:0-148391 GCA_964496875.1 uncultured Candidatus Obscuribacterales bacterium
AGTTCAAGAATGCGCCGGCTTTTGCCGACCGGCTCGCCATGAGCTTCTTCCCGATTAACTGGGCGAAATTCCGCATTCTTTATACCGATGCCTCCGAAGAGGAGAGGAAAGTGCTGGTCAAAAAGCTGGGCAGCGCAGAGAAGAATGAGAACGCTACAGTTTCTAACGCGCTTCTTGAAAAAGTGCTCTCTCTTTCTCCCTGGAAAGAGGTGGTAGTGAAAGCAAACAAATTGACCCGACCGGTGGGAGAAAAGGCAGAAGTAAGAGCGCTCAAGCTCGGTGAAATGCAGTGATAAATAGATAAAGGAAATAGTTAATGCTGTTCGATAATCTGAAAGTTTTTAAAAAGAGTCTGGCACCTGTGTTTTCCATGGTTGTTTTCAGCGTTTTACTGATTCAACCAGCCTATTGTCTGGAAGACACAGATGGAGCGGAGCCTGCTTCTCTACCGGAGAAGCAGGCTATCGAGCCGGAGAAGAAGAAAGCGATTGAAGAGTTGCTTGAAGTGACCGAGTTGAGCCAGCGTTTACCGCTATTGATCGACGCCTTCAAATCGAATGCTCGCAGAACTTTTGCTCTTGCGATTATTCCTTCCATTAAAAACGCTCCCCATAACAAAGACAAGCCGCGCACCGAGCTGAAGAAGATGGTGGATGATAAAGCTTCTGCTATGACCGATAGATATCTCGAACTATTCAAAGAGCAGGTGGATCTGGAGAATTTGATCAAAGAGGTAGCCTTGCAAGTTTATGCCAAGCACTTTACCACCGGCGAGATTCAAGAGATAACGGCGTTCTACAAGACTCCCACCGGCACCAAAGCCCGTACCGTAATGCCTGAAGTTGCCAGAGAGTCTATGGTTCTTACCCAGAAAATGATTCGTCCCAAGGTCAAATCCATCGTCAACACTGTCCTGATCGAGTCAAAAGATGACGATAAGAAAGACGCGGAAAATAAACAGGTTTCAGAATAGCTTGAGAGAATCGACCTGGTCGACGATGAGCTGGACTGTGTAGGGAATCCATCCGTAGATGACACCGACACTGGTGAGTATCCAGAGAAGGATGCTTATCTGAATGGGTCTATCTTTGAGAAGCACATCCTCCGGCGCACCAGTGACGTTTCTGGTGGTGGATAGTAGCTGGTAGCGGAATATGCCGTACATTACAAAGGGTACTGTGATCATCATCCACTGGCTGGAAGGAGAGTTGAAGCTGTAGATGGCGTAGGAAGTGATTAGAGAAGGGACCACCACCGCCTCCATACGGCTGATCAACTCAAAGGAATATTTGTCGAAGACGGCTCGGTGTTGACCCGCCTTCTGTCCGAGAACTTTGAGCTCCTGCCTGCGTTTCTCCACTGCCAGAAACAGGGCACCGAGAGTGGTGCAAAGCAGAAACCATGCCGAGAGAGCGACGTGACCGGCCGCACCGCCGGCGACCGCACGCAAAACGAATCCAGCTGCGATGCTGAAAACATCTAGAATGGGCTGTTTCTTCAACCAGCCATTGTAAGCGACTTGTAATAGCAAATAGAGTAGGAGGGTCAGTCCGACGGTCGGCCTGACCAAAAAGCCGCCGACCAGGCCGATTATCAATGCCGTGATGCCGATCATTCGAGCGGTACCGACGCTGACCCTGCCCGATGCTATCGGTCGCAATCTTTTAGCCGGATGCTTGGCGTCCGCTTCTCGGTCTTTTATGTCGTTGGCCACATACACCGAACCTGATACCAGGCAGAGGCATGCCGTACAGGCACTGACCGCTGTAAAAGCCTCCATGTCGCTGAATCGGTGGGAGAAGAGAAGCGGTGCGAAGGCGATGAAGTTCTTAGTCCACTGCCTGGGTCTCAGCACCGCCAGCGGATATAGCGGATTGCGGGATTTCTTGTTTTTTTCTTCTTTCGATTCAGTTTCCATAATCACTCTTTATTATGTTTGATTTTAAGTTCGATGCCGCTAACGCAAAGATAGACTGTGTCCGCTTCGCCTCCCAATCTCTGGTTGGCCGACCCCAACAGATCTCTATATTGACGGGCAAGGCGGTTTTCGGGCACCACAGACCAACCCACTTCGTTGGTGACCACGATGAAATTCACATTGTTTTTGCTTCTGATTGCGGCAATCAAGAGATCGAGACACTCTGCGAGCTTGTTCTCTACCTCGTTCAAATCGGCATCCGGTTGTCCATCGTTTTCCAGGTCAAATATCAAATTGGAGACATAGGCTGAGAGGCAGTCGATGATACAGACAAGGAATTCGCCCGGCAGTTTTTCAATCGCTTCGTGAATCGATAGTGGCGCTTCTATCGTCTGCCAGGTAGAAGGTCTGCGTTCTTGATGGCGTTTTATCTTTTCCATCAGCTCCGGATCTGATTCCAGTTTCGGCATTGTCGCTATGTAAGCTATTTTGCCGTTATCGTCCATGTTCTCCGTCAAAGACTCAGCCAGAGATTCTGCCAGGGTAGACTTTCCGGACCTGGCGCCGCCCGTTACGAGAATAAGATTGTCAAGGGATGCGGGCTGGATTTTACTGCTTGGCAAGGGGTGGTTTCCAATTAGTTAATTCTCAGCCTTAATTGTATGTGGTTTCGATCTATATACAATCATTATCTGTAACCTGTCGAAACAAAAAATGCTGCTCCAGCCAGGAGACCAAATGAATCAACAGAGAAAAATCCTGCGTAATCCCGTTTTTGATCACTCGCTTCAGGAGATGTTCACCCGGTTCGCCATAGGCTATGTGAAGCGGGTAAACGACGATACTTTCGCCCTGGACATCGATTTGAGTCCGGTGGCCGTGGACTTCAATCTTTTTGATCACCGGGCAATACTAGATTTGAGCAGCGGAAAAATAGTCTTTTCCATATGTTCTCTTGACAATGTGCCGGAGAAGCTCAGAAGATACATGGTCATCCACGAACTTGCTCATTTTGCGGCCGGTGCCGAACATGGCGATCGGTTCTGGACCGAGGTAGCCCGCTTCGAACCTAATTATGTCAATCTCGAGCGTCAGCTTTCTATCTGCTTTGAACGCAATGTCTCCGAACACCTTTTGAGACGGGGCGAAGTCACTGTGGTAGACAAGCACCGCGGACGATCCGTAAGACCGAGAATTCTTGTCGGTAGACCGAGCAGCTCTATCGGAATAGATGATGAGCTGCAGTTGGCGAGGCATTGTCGAAATCTCTTAAGGGATTCGGAGTCGGAGATTGAGTCCGGCTCTTGTTACGGATCTTGTCTGATTACAGCTGCCAATAGAGTGACTGCAAACGATATCGAAGTTAATACTATTAACGGTATTGCCGCGCCGGTGGCGGTTCTCTAAAAGCCGATTCTATATGCGATTATAGGCATGGAGCGTGACCCCAAGCTAAATTATTATCAGGAAAGTTCCTGTAAGCGCAGTATGTTGCCTTAATCCAGGTAGAATGAGGCCGGTATTTCATGAGAGACAGTGTTTTTTTCGTTCTGGTCAACGCAGATTGGAGCGAATGATCTAAAGATCGACAAGGCGTCTCTCTGGTTTGTTTACTGTGCGAAAGGCATAAAGCGTTCTATGTATCGAAGAAGAGTTGTTGTTACCGGAATCGGGATGCTCACCCCGGTTGGCATAGGTAAAGAAGATTGCTGGAATGCTCTTCTGGCAGGCAAAAGCGGCGTCTCGCACATTACCCAGTTCGACCCCGATGAGATCGGGCTCGATGTCAAGATAGCGGCTGAGGTCAAGAACTTCAACATTCAGGATTATTATCCGGATCGCAAGAAGTGGGCTTCTATGATCAAGCAGATGGACAGGGTTACCCTCTTTTCGATGGTGGCTTCGAAACTGGCTCTGGAAGATGCCAGCCTGGAGATTCGCAAGATAAATCCGGAAAGAGTCGGCACTTTCATCGGTACCGGAGTGGGCGGGCTTATTACCACCACGGCTGATTACATTAAGCTTCTGGAAGGTGGCCCGAAGAAACTGGGTATAAGAACCGTTATCAAGCTGATGCCGAATGCCCCGTCAGGGCAGGTAGCCATCGAATATGGTGCCAAAGGACGCGCCAAATCAGACTCGACAGCCTGTGCCAGCGGTCTTGATTCCTTGTTCGACGCTTTTATGTACATCCGCGACAATCGTGCCGATGTAATGATCTCCGGTGGCAGCGAAGCATGCCTCAACAGCTTTACCGTAGCTTCTTTCAACAATATGATGGCGTTGTCAAAGCGCAATGACAGTCCGGAATCGGCGAGCCGCCCGTTCAATATCGACCGGGATGGTTTTGTAATCGGTGAAGGCTCGGTAGTTTTGATTCTCGAAGAGATGGAACATGCCATGCGAAGAGGCGCCAATATGTACGCCGAAATAGTGGGCGGCGGCGCCAGTTGCGATGCCACCCATATAGTCGCTCCCCATGAAACCGGTGATGGTGCCTCGCGGGCGATTAAAGAAGCTTTGAGAGACGCCGAGATAGAACCCGGCGATATCGACTATATCAATGCCCATGGTACCTCGACCCCGCTCAACGACGAGCGGGAGACCCTGGCGATAAAGAATGTCTTTGGTGACCATTCCTACAAACTGGCTGTTTCCAGCACGAAGTCCATGGTCGGTCATCTGCTGGGTGGAGCCGGAGCGATTGGCGCAGCCGCCACCGCTCTTACTTTATCGACCCAGAAAATTCACCCGACCATCAACTATGTCAACCCGGATCCTAAATGCGATCTCGACTATGTGCCCAACACCTACCGTGAAGCCAAGGTCGACTATGCCATGGCCGAGGCCCTGGGCTTTGGTGGACATAACACCGTTCTGGTCATGAAAAAAGTGGTAGCCTGATCCGGCTATTAGTTAGACAGCCGCTTCACCGGATTCGAGCGCTTCGACAAGAATGCTTCTGGCTTCTTCCTCATCACTGTTTTGAGGATCGTTGCCGGTGCTGGCGAATTGCATTCCGGTATTGCTGGCATAGGTTGTGAAAGTGTTCGGCGCCTGATTTGCTGTGCCGCCGGTGCCGGCGTTGTCCACACCATTGGCTTCGGTTTTTTCCATACCGGATTGAATCAATCTCAAAGAGGTGCTTCTCAGAGTGTTGCCGAAGACTGTGCCATAGTTGGTGGTGGTGGCAGCGCTGCCGCCGTAGATACCGGCAAGGCGAGTGCCGGATTCTTCGATGCTCTCTTTGTCCTTGAGCTTGCTCATCAACTCTGCCACCTTGCGGGGAGAGAAGCGCGGCTGGGCCGGTTTCTCGAAGTTGACCTGAGGCTGCCTGATATCTGGTTCACGGTTTTTGAAAGTTATCGGTTTGAAGGGCGGAAGAATGGTCTGAGCTGTCTCCACAGCCGGTGCCACTGCGGCCAATCCTGACCAGGTTCTGAGCTTACCGAAGTCTCTTCTTGCTCTGGCTGCATCAGACATTTCGAAGTCGCTACCGGAGATGATACCGGTTAGCTTAGAGAGTTCGATCTGTTGTTCGACCCGACCGGCAGCTCTTACGATTCTGCTTACTACCGGGCTGAAGTCTAGGACGCTGGCTTTAGCGTTGTCATCGCCGGAGGTTCTATCGGATCTTTCAGAGCCCTCCGATCTGGACGCAGCAGCTCTTCTGGATTCTTCGGCGGCAGCCGCCGAGTCGACCTTCAGGAATGCGGCTTTGTTTTCTGCACGGGTTTGATTACCGTTGGTTATCTCGCCAACGCTCTGGACACTTTCGCCGGCGATTTTTTCTAGACGGGCGTTTATCTCGTTGGAGTAGCCACGGATCCAGGCGTCGGCTACGAAATAAGTGCCGGCGACACCGCCTCCGAGCCAGGCAAGATCCTTGCCCAGTTGACCGGCTAGCTGCGGTTCTGCCGACAATACCCGGCTGAGATTGCCGAAGAAGGACGGCGATTCTGAAGCGCCGAGGAGTTCGCGGATTTTTGCCGAATCGCTGGTCAGTCCCTCGACGTGGGCCGGCGCGCGGGTGATGCCCAGTCTGTTATTGGTCCAGTTGACCATAGAGCGGAAGGTGGCCGGATTGGCGATTCGTGCCATATCCGCTTCCATCTCGTGCAGGAGGTTGCCTAGCTGGCGAAGAGTTTCAGAGTCACCCTGGATGGTGCGAATAACGTCCAGTCTCTGTCTGACTGAAGCAAAAGTTTCAGGGCTCTGCAGCAATCTTCCATTTCTGGTGAGAGAATCGCTTATCACGCGAGCGTTTGCCGTAACCAGATGATCACCTGCTTTCGCTCCTTCGGTAATACCGAGCTTGAGTTCTTCTACTATCGGCTTGAGCTGCCTTTGCAGGCTGGGACTGAGTTCTTCCAGGCTGCGGGTGATGCTGGCCAGATGCTGAGGATTGTTGTCGCCGGCAGCTAACTTTCTAGCCGCCGTTTCTATACGAGTGAGGGTGGCGGTGTCTCTCGCTGTGGTAGCCAGGGCGCCTTCGGCTGCCTGTCTGCCCGGTCTGGCGGCGGCAGGAACAAGGTCGGCAGCCTGGGCTTCGATGCGTCCGGCCAGTAGCCGATTGGCGTCCTGCACCTGCTGGAATCGTTGAGATTGGAGGGCTTCGTCCAGCTGATTTGCCAGGCGGGCATTTCCTGATTCTCTCAGGGCTGTGAGAGAATTGTCGATGCGTTTTTGAATCTCGTTTCTGGCTGCTGTAGAGTCGCTGCGCCTGAGCGCCGCCGAATCATCAGCCAGGTCGTCTACTATGGACTTGACCCGGGCTTCGGTGCCGGCTTTGATGGTGATATCGTCCCCGGTGCGGAGGGCTAATCTTGTTGCGTCATCACCCAGGTTCGTGGTGGCAGCGGTGACGGCTTCTCTTATGCGTTCTACGGTTTTGGCACCATTTGTAGTATTGCGCAGAGCGTTGATGCCGGTGGCGCGATTGGATAGAACTTCTACCGATTCTTCCAGGGCTCTGGGAATATTGACGCGTGCTTCTTTGAGGTTGGCGATGTTTTGTCTCATCGAACGGATGCCGACACTGGGATCGGCGGAATCGACAAGATTTCTGGCGGTGTCATCGAGCTCTTTCAGTTGCCTCGATACATAGCGGGACGGTTTGCCGGCAACCGCGACATTCTCCTGTACTTCTCTGACCAGGGTGCCGACTTTGTTGGCTTCTCTGGTGGCGTCATCGGTGAGGTTGGCAATTCTTGTGGTTCTTGCGACTTCAAGAGCCTGGTTACGGGTTTTCTCAACCGCTCTTTCCAGATCGTCGATCAGACCCTGACCGCCTTCGACTTTCTGGATATTGGTACGCAGGCGCTGCATGCTGTTCTCGATGGTGCTGAGTTCAGCAAGGTCGTCGCCGCCTGATCTTCCCAGTTTGCGGGAAGCTTCGCTGATTGATCTGAGATCTTCGGTGACTTTAGCCGGCAGCTGGCTTCCCGGTCTGGTCATGACTCTCTGGGCTTCTCCGGACAGATCGTCGGCGAAGCGAACCAGATCGTCGGCGCCGGTTCTGGCTGCTGCTATCGGCCTGGTTTCCCGGGCTGCTTTGATGAGGGCTCTGGTATCATCTACGACATTGCTTATCTGCGCACCGAATTGTTTTCCTGGAGTGGTAGACAGTCTCTCCAGCGCCTCTTCCGCTTTTCTGAGAGTAGCTGCTGTTTCGGTGCCTCGGCCTATCTTCTGAACAGCGTCATCCACCACTTTGAGGTCGTCCACCAGACCGGTGGTCGTTCTGCCCCGGGCTTTATCGATAGCGGTTCGGATGCCGCCATTGTTGCCGGCTTCATCACTGATGCGGCGGGTGAGAAGGCTGATGTCGTCGGAGATGTTGCCGGATCTGGTCACCAGGTCGTCGCCAAGCTGAGGAATACGGCGAGCTCTGGAGCTTGCCTGGGCGAAGCTCTCTTCGGCGGTGCCGCGTCGGCTGACGTTCTTTAGAAGTTCTCTTGCTTCTCTAGCTACTCTGAGAACATCGTCGGTGGTATTAGCACCGGTGGCTTCCACCAGGCGCTCCACCGAGGTTCTGAGATTGCCTACTGCACGGGGCGAGGCGCTGGTGCCAAGCTCTCTGGTGGCGGCGGCAATATTATCCAGTTCGTTGACCACGGTCGGACGGATTTCGGCAGGCAGCTTGGCGACCAGACCTTCTCTGGTGCTGTTAACTGTCTGGCTCAATCTGGAGGCGGATTCGTTTACGTCTTTTATAGATTCTCTCAATATCCGCGCGGTACCGCTCACTTCCCGGGCTGTTTCGGTGGCGACCCTTGTGTTTGCGGATGCCGAAGAGAAGTCGTCGGCGTTTCTTGTAATGGTGCGGAGGTCGTCGGCGAATTTTGCCGGTACATCGTCACCGAGCTGTTTGACCGCTTCCTGCATTCGGGTGCGGGCAGCTATGTCGTCGGTGCCGGTGGCGGTCTTATTCGCTATCTGTCTGGAGAGGTCTTTGATCTCCTCGACTCTGGTTCGTAGATTTCTACCTATATTAGGATTGTCGTCGGCGACCTTTCTGACGAGGTCATCGAGGGAGGTGGTGAGGCGTTTTGTAGTTTCGCCCATTACTCTTGTAGATTCGGTAGCAAGGCGGCCCGCACCGGTAACTTCCCGGGCTGTTTCGGTGGCGACCCTTGTGTTTGCCGATGCCGAAGAGAAGTCGTCGGCGTTTCTTGTAACGGTGCGAAGGTCGTCGGCGAATTTGGCTGGCACATCGTCGCCGAGGCTCTTGAGCGCTTCTTGTAGTCTTGTGCGGGCGACGACATCATCAGCGCCGTTGGCGGTCTTACCGGCAATCTGACCGGAGAGCTCTTTGATATCGTCGACTCTGGTCTGGATCGTTCTTGAAAGGACCGGATCTTCTTTGGCGATGTTTTTGACGAGGTCATCCAGCGAGGTACCAAGGCGTTTTGTAGATTCGCCCAGTACTCTTGTAGATTCGGTGGCAAGGCGGCCCGCAGCGGTAACTTCCCGGGCTGTTTCAGTGGCTACTCTGGTGTTTGCTGATGCCGAAGAGAAGTCGTCGGCGTTTCTTGTAACGGTGCGAAGGTCGTCGGCGAATTTGGCTGGCACATCGTCGCCGAGGCTCTTGAGCGCTTCTTGCAATTTTGCCCTGCCGACAACGTCATCGGTTCCGTTTACAGTCTTGTTGGCTATTTGACCGGAGAGCTCTTTGATATCGTCGACTTTTGTACGAAGGGTTCTTGCCAGGATCGGATCTTCTTTGGCGACGTTTTTGACGAGGTCATCCAGCGAGGTACCAAGGCGGTTTGTCGATTCGCCGAGCACTTTTGTCGATTCGGTGGCGAGGCGGCCCGCACCGGCTACTTCCCGGGCAGTCTCTGTGGCCAATCTGCTGTTGCTGGAGGCCGCGGTGAAGTCGTCGGCGCTTCTTGTGACGGTGCGCAGGTCGTCGCCGAATTTGGCCGGCACATCGTCGCCGAGGCTCTTGAGCGCTTCTTGAAGTCTTGTGCGGGCGACAACATCATCAGCACCGCTGGCGGTTTTACCGGCAATCTGACCGGAGAGTTCTTTTATCTCGTCGACTTTTGTGCGAAGAGTTCTTGCTAGAGCCGGATCTTCTTTGGCTACATTTCTGACCAGGTCGTCGAGGGCGGTGGAGAAGTTGCCGGACTTTTCAGTCATCACCCTGGTTGCTTCCGCTGCAACTTCGCCAGAGCTAGCTGTCTCTCTGGCAGTTACTTTGGCGACTCTCGAATTGGAAGAAGCGATGCTCAGATCATCGGCGCTTCCGGTGACAGCCTGGAGGTCGTCGGTGAATTTTGCCGGTACATCGTCGCCCAGTCGCTTCACCGCTTGTTGCAGCTGTGTTCTTGCTGCGGTATCGTCGGCACCGGTTGCCAGTTTTTCTGAAATTACCTTGATGTCGTCGACTCTGGTTTTAAGAGTTCTTGCGAGAGCCGGATCTTCTTTGGCTACATTTCTGACCAGGTCGTCGAGGTTGGTGTTGAAATTTCTGGAAGCCTGACCCAGAGTTCTCTTTGCCGCAACGGCTGTGTCTGCCGCTTCCTTGACCCCGGTGGAGATCTCTCGAGTGGCTGTGTTTCTGCCGGTGGACATCTTCAGATCATCAGCTTTTGTTGCCAGCCTGGAGAAGTCGTCGGCAAGATTCTCCGGCAGGGCTCGGCCGAGGTCTTTCATTGATTGTTCGAGCTTGACCACTGCTTCGGCGCCGGCGTTGCCGGTTTTAATCTCTTCAGTCAGTTGCTTAATAGATTGAATCGGACCGCGGGCTTGAGGACCGGATTTGGTTGCCAGATCATCGAGAGTTCTGGTGAAATCGTCTGAAGTTTGCCTCAGGGCGGTGCCGGCGTTTTCTGTCTGTCTTGCAATCGCTCCTTTTGATTCTTCCAGGGTGCGGGTTAAAACCGGATTGGCTTCGCGAATTACAGGCTGCGGTTCACGGACGACGGACTTAACGTCGCCGGCTTCGCGAATTACAGGCTGCGTTTCGCGGACGACGGGCTTAACGTCGCCGGCTTCGCGGACGACGGGCTTAACGTCGCCGGCTTCGCGGACGACGGGCTTAACGTCGCCGGCTTCGCGGACGACGGGCTTAATGTCGCCGGCTTCGCGGACGACGGGATTAGCCTCGTGGACAACCGGCTTGGCTTCGCGAATGACAGGAGCGCGCTCCGCAACAACCGGTTTGGGACCTCTGGCGACATCATCCGCCAGGGAACCGGTTCCGATTTCATCCAGAATGCTGCCTGGTTTGCCCGTTCTGGGCAGGGTGAATCTTCCGGGAGTGGCATTGCCGGGCGTCTTGACTCCGAGACCTTCCAGCAAGCTGGAGCCGTTGCCTGTTCTCAGGGTGGCACCGGTGCCTGTCTCGGTAGCAAGCTTGGGTACGGACCTTCCGGTGAAAGCCTCTATGGTCTTATCTACCGTACTTCTTGCCGCCTGGCTCAGATCCTCTACGGTGGTGCTCAACCGGGTGCTGAAGGACGGGCTGGACGGAATTACCGGACCGGGTTTTGCTGTTCTTGCGGCGATGGCGGAAGCATCATCGCCCAGGGTCACAGCAGGGTTGGCACGGGCTGCATCGTCGAGCACGGAGCCGGGTCTAAATTTGGTGGCCACATCGTCGATGATGCTGCCTGGCTTTACTCTGCTGACCAGACCCAGAGCATCGTCCATTTTTGTGGCGGTATTGAGGGCTCTGCCTGTGTTGGTTAATCCGGTGGTGCCTTTTGCGGTAGCTGCTCCAGGAATGAAGAATGAGCCCACAAATGCGGTGGTCTCACCGATGGCGTAGGTGTCGCCGGACATCACTTTTTTGGTCTGATCGGCTATGGCGTCGCCGATGGCGGCTCTCGCCTTGCTGTCCGTGACTGTGGTGGCCAGGGTGTGTCCGGTATTGACGAGGTTGCCGGCTAAGCTCCTGTCTGCGTCCTTGACTCTCTGTTCGGAGGTCTTCTCTTCGTTGAGGACCATCTTTGCCATGCCGGTGACAATCTTGGCACCACCGTCGGTCAAACCGGAGAGGAAACCTCCTTTCTCCGGGGGTTTCTCGATTTCGGCGCCGGTCAAGCGGATGGTCTGGCTGGTTCCTATTATTGATGCAGTATCCACCATGGCTAATTTGGGGAGACTGCTCGTCGTATCGGCTGGTTTGGCTTTGGTATCGGGTGTTGCTGAAGCTAGTTCTACCTTTGCCGGTTCAGACTTCTGGGAAGCGGCAGGTGCGGGAGTTTCTTTGGCCAGGCTGGCGATGGATAGTAATTCGGAAGAGCCGCCAGCGTTATCTTTCGAATCCTTGTTGGAGGATCCGTTTAAATCTTCAAAAAAGCTGGTTGTTTTAGCCATTTTTCCAGATTTCCACCGATACGCTGGCAAGTAGCCGTTTTGCCATTGTTCGAGGCTTTTAGTCCGCCTCTTGACAGCTTATATGCAAGCTGGACAATTTTTGGACAAATTTTTCGCCGTGCCTTCCTGACCACCTGTTACCAGGATAGCTGCCAAGGGGGCGCGGGGGCTGTGGGGAAATTACGCATCAATTGCATATTTAATGAAAATGAGGCCATGAATATTGATCTATTCGATCCCCAACTGTTAAATTCCCAAGTGGTGCCCCGATTAAACCGCAATAGCGCCGCTTGACAACCCTCTGGGGCTTTTGATCAGCATGTTTTCCGACTATTTGGAAGAGATAATCACTACTATCATGGAGCTCGATCCGGCAGCCAGGAGCCGGTTTGAGGTCATTCTCTGCTATCCGGGATTCCATGCCCTGGTGTTTTACCGGTTTTCAAATAAACTCTGGAAGAGCAAGCGACTAACCCTGGCTCGCTTTGTATCGCATCTTGGCCGGATGCTTACCGGAGTCGAGATTCATCCGGGAGCAACCCTGGGACGGCGTTTTGTTATAGACCATGGCATGGGAGTGGTTATCGGAGAGACCGCCGTGGTCGGTGACGACTGTTTCATTTACCAGGGCGTGACCTTGGGAGCCGGTCCGGAAGCCCGAGAGGGGGAGAAGACCCGGGGAGTGAAAAGGCACCCGACCCTGGGTAATGGCGTTGTTGTCGGCTCCGGGGCTGTGATTCAGGGCGATATCCTCATAGAAGACAACGCCCGGGTGGCGTCGGGCTCGATAGTACTCAAGAACGTTCCGGCTAATTCCATTGTTGTGGGAGTGCCGGGCAGAGTTATTTATCGCGATGGTAAGAAGGTGGATAACTCTATCCCCGACATCGAGGCCGAAGCTATTAAGCGCTTGAAAAACCGTCTCGATTCGCTGGAGAAGAAGCTAGCTTCGATGCCCAATCTTTGTGAAGATGATGATAAATCAGATGCTGAAAGCCCGGAAGATGGCGCTTCGACGGACAATTCGGACCCTGTCGATGTTTTCTTACAGGGAGCGGGCATATAAATCGAGAGTTAACCAGGGAGTTAACCAAAGGACCGAAGTACGGGAATTCGCTTCATAAAAGAGTAGAATTATTCTGGTCCTAAGGAATCGTATAGTGAGGAAAGGCTCTGCCATGGCAGAAAGCGAACTTGAGAAAGCGTTTGAGACTCTAACCGAAGCTTTGACTTTGACCGAGTCCGAGATAACCGAAGAAGTAAAGGTGATTGAGCAGCAGATTCAAGAGCTCAAAGATCGGATTGTCGAACTCAATACCAAACAAGAAGCCCTTGCCCATGACCGGGAATCTCTCTCCGAGATGTTCAGCCGCTACGCATCCGATTAGCCTCCTAGCCACTGTTTGTGGTGCGCCTGCATTCTCCTGTAATCTGTCAATAATGTAATATTGTCGTGTGCCGACCTTGGGTCGAACATATGACCGGAACCTCTCAGACGCATGGCCTTTGATCGATAGATGTCAGCAAGTTGTCCCTACTGCGGAGCAAAATTAAATCTAGGTCTCAGATTCTGCGTGGTATGCGGCCGGCATGTCACCACGGATAATCTAGGTAAGTACGGCGGTCTCAGGGGCGGTTTCCGACCTGCTGATATCACTCGCAGATTGGACGAGATCATTTCGGTCGGTAGATTCAAGAAATCCCGGCAGTCCCATAATGTGCAGAGGGTGGCCCGTTGGACGATAATCAATACCGTCTACCTGGTGGTTGCCACCGGATTGTTCTATTCTGCCGTGGTCTATAGCCTGGAGCTCATGTTTCCCGGAAAGTTCAAAGAGACTCAGCTTCCGGTGGAGAGCCTGATTGGCCTGTTCAATAAGCACAAAGATAAGATTCCTGTGGTCATCCCCCCTGCCAAGGCTCCGACCGATTCGGGACCCTCCGCCGATGACGGCAATAGTGCTGTCAATGATGCCGCCAAGCAGAGCGCGTCTGCCCAGAAGAGCAAAAACACGTCTGCTTCTTCCAGCAAAAAACAGGCGAAGAGAGCTAAGAAGAAAAGCAAGAAGAAAGCTGCTCGCAGAAAGCGGCGACAGAATTAGTAAATCGACTATCGATCAACCGGAGAATTCCGCCCCACCCCGGGGTTTTTCATGTTCTCTGGCGATTCTTGCTATGCCCAGGTTGAACATGGTTTCGAGTTCTTCACGTGACCAGGACTTCTTCACCTTGGGCGAGTGATAGAGGTTGGCTCTGACCAGCTTATCACCGGCGCTGGTGATTTCGTAGAAATATTCTTTCTCGTAATATGGCGCCACTTTCAAAATCAGAAGCTGCCCTTTTTTGAATTCTAGATCCATGGGTGTCGAACTAGATCGAGTCGCTGCCGGGACCAGCAGAACCTGCCGTCACAGTTACAAGTTCCCGGGCGAGATCTGCTTTCAACTCCAGGGCGCTTTCTTCGCAGAGTTGATAGATTTTTGCATCCCGCATCAGTTTCTCCACCGGATACTCCTTGCTGTATCCGTAACCTCCATAGATCTGAACCGCATCGGTGGTGATGCGCATAGCCGCTTCTTGGGCGTAGGATTTTGCCACCATCGCTTCTCGAAAGGCTGTTTTGCCTTCATCCAGAAGATAGGCCGCTTGCCAGGTTAGATATCGAGCTGCTTCCAGCTCTCGTGCCATTTCGGCAAGCATGAAAGCGATGCCCTGGTGTTGAGAAATAGGTCTTCCGAAAGTCTGTCTCTCTTTGGAGTAGTTGATGGCGTGATGAAGCGCTCTGCCCGCTACTCCCACCGCTCCTGCGGCGATAAAGCAATATAGTTCGGGAAGAATCGAATGGATGATTGTGGAGGCTGCGCCGGCTTCACCGAGCAGGTTCTCCTCGGTCAATTCCACATTTTCGAAACTTACTGTGGTGACCTGTCTGGCACGTCTTCCGAAAGTGGGCACCTTATCGCCCAGGACAAGGCCGGGACTATTCGCCGGCACTAAGAAGGCTGTGGATGCAAGCTCTCCGTTCTCCCGGGTTTGAGATGCCACCACGAAGTACCAGGCGGCATGACCACCGTTGATGAGGGCGGTGTGGTGTCCGTTCAGGACATAAGAGCCGGACTGCTCGGTTGCCTCGATATCATCTTCGGTGGCATCCTGACTGGCGTATCCGGCCAGAGAGCAGGAATTTAGAAGAGGCTCCAGAAAGCGAGTTTTCTGCTCTTGCGTACCATATTTCAGAAGAGCCAGTTGCGCGATGGCACTACCCTCGATGCAGGCTGATACCCCGCTACAGCCCGCGGCGAGCTCTTCGAGAATGACACAGGAGTCCAGAACTTTAAGCTCGAGTCCGCCCAGGGCTTCCGGAATCTGGAAATTGACCAGACCTATCTCCCAGGCTTTTTGAATTATCTCTGCCGGGTAATCGGCGGTTTTGTCGATTTCCTCGGCCCGGGGAGAAATCTCTCCTTCGGCAAATTCTCTGGCAAGTTTCTGGAATTGTTCTCTTTCTTCCGATAGTTCTAGGTTAGGCATTGTCGATATACGCTCTCGTTTGCGCCTGGATTCGGCTTGGTACTTTTTTCTCTCATCTTCTCATCTTTAGAATTGTGACATGCGGGACCTTAGAGGGCTGTTGTTCTAAATCTCTTTTTGAGGACTCTTAGCAATTTATAACCATGAGCGTTTTTATTGCTGGTCTTAGTCTCTTTGAAACCTTTTCGATTTGAAGCCGTCTTAAGCAAACGTCGATGAAAGGCAATCGAATTAAATCGGCACCTGGTTGTCATTGAGCGGATGTAAGAGGAATTGTTAGAAAACCTTCACCATCTTTGTGCTTAGCTTGGAGAGTTCCACTTGACCATGGCATTTCAGGAAGTCATGATAAGCGTTGCTGTCGGGTTTCAAATCCTGGCACCTGTCACCAATAGAAGTTTCAGACCGGGGCTTCGAAAGCCAAAAAGAAAGTGTCCATGTCCGTACTGATTGCACCATCGATTTTGTCGGCAGACTTCACCAAACTAGGTGAAGAGATTAAAGCCGCCGAAAAAGGCGGTGCCGATTGGGTTCATGTCGATGTGATGGATGGTCGCTTCGTGCCGAACATAACCATCGGTATCCCGGTGGTGGAAAGCATTCGCAAGGCAACCGACCTTCCTCTCGATGTTCATTTGATGATCGAGGAGCCTGACCGTTATGTCGACGATTTCGCCAGAGGCGGTGCCGACTATATTACCGTTCATGCCGAAGCCGCAACCCACTTGCAAAGGACTTTGTCTCATATCCGCAGTCTTGGTAAGAAGTCCGGTGTGGCTCTAAATCCTGCCACACCACCGGAAGTACTTTCGTATGTGCTTGGCGATATCGACCTGGTTCTGGTCATGTCGGTCAATCCCGGCTTTGGTGGTCAGAAGTTCATCCCCACGGCTGTAGAGAAGATTCGTCGTCTCAAAGAGATGTTTGCCGAAGCGGGTTTTCCTGAGACCAAGATCTCCGTCGATGGCGGTATCAATCGTGATACCGCTCCCCTGGTTGTCGAAGCGGGTGTGGACGTGCTTGTCGCAGGTAGCGCCATCTATGGTGCCGACTGTGTCGCCGAAGCCATTAAAGAGTTGAAGCATCCAGGCTTCTCTGGTAGCAAGCCGCAGAATCCACAAATGAAAGGGTCTCAGTCAAAGTCTAAAATCTGTTAGTTTCCGAAGTTTCATCAAAGAGAGAGGTAGGAAAAGTGTCCGGTCGCAAGTTAGTAAATTTATCCCTGGTATTGAGCGTCATCTCGATGATGTCGTCACCGCTTTCGGTATCGGCCAAGCCTTCCGCTTCTAAAGAGTCGAAGCCGAAGCCGGATTACATCATGGATACATCCCGAATCGGCCAATCTAATAACGGCATGATTCTCTCCAACCAGATCCTCGAACTCGGTGTGGTCACCCCCAGTGCCCTGCGTCTTCAAGGAGAGCAGGCTATTAGAATGGGGAATATTTCCCGGGCTATTCAGGTGTTGCAAAAAGCCGTGGAGATGAATCCCCTCGATATGGATGGAAGAGTGCTTTATGCAACCGCACTGGAGAAAAAGCTGATTAAACAGAAGAAAAGAGATCCCAAGCTCTATAACTACGTGATTAAGCAATGGACCTTCGTCTTCAAGCACTCGGAATTCGACGACCAGAAAATGCAGGGACGCAACCACCTGATTAATCTTGTCGGTCGTGCGCCGCGCTGGCACGAAAGTGTCAAGCGCTATCTCGCCAACGTAATGATTGCAGAAGACGGTGAAGTCGCTTTTGGCGGGGAAGCCCAGCTACAGTAGTTCTGAAGGTTCTAAACCGGTGTTTTCTATTCAGCGTCATTCTTCTTTTGGGAGAGACGCCAGCGTACTATTATTCTGATTATTGTTCTGATTATTCGAAAAGCTCCCATTAATGTGGAGAGGAAGCCGATGATAATCCAGGGAAGACACGGGTGCATGGTCAACACATGTTCTTTGGCTTGCATCATCGCCGGTGATAGAGCCGCTTTGACATAGACATCCTCAGGCAACTGGCGGGCTACTTCGAGAATAAAACCGATAGACATATTGAGAATACCGAAGAAGAACCAGGTCCATCCGGCTTTGTAGACAAAGAGAACAGGCCAGAATCCGGTAAGCATCAGGGCATCAGAGGTCCAGACATATCTGTCGCCCTCTTTGAGAAAGAATAGAAGCGCGAATGCAACTAGCCACATGGTGGTAGATGCGATACCAGCTATCTTTACCGCTGATGATTTCGAGGGCTTCGAAGCCTTCGAAATCTCTTTATCTCGCGAAGCGGAGTTCTTTTCTTTCATGGTTGGTAGATTCTCGAATGGTCTCCATCAAGTTGGAGAATTCCCTGGGGACGTCAATGCTTTCAAGCTTCTGTGAAACTACTTGCGCAAATTCGATCTTGTCGAAAGAGCCTAGTTTGTTGCGGCGCCAGAACTGGGTCATCTGCTTGACACGGGATTCGCCTGCTCTTAGTTTGTCCACAGCAAGAAATGTCGAACTGCCGGTAGCGCCTATGTATTCGTTTATCATTTTGATAAACGCCGCCGGTTCGAATGAGTCTTCCAGCTCTCCATCGGTCAGGACCAGCAGCAGATCTTCGTCCCGGAGGCTCTCTTTGAGAATCTCCGCTTCTTCCAACACATCGGCATCAAGGATAGAGACTATCGGTAAGGCAAGAATGTCTCGGAGATTCAGATACTGTCTCACCACCTGTTTGGCGCCTCCGCAGCTTTTGACATGGACGGCGTTCTCGCGAAAATCTAGCTCTTTCAGTTCTCCGAATCTAGGTAGAAGAATCTCTTCTGATTGACCTTCGACAAGAACCAGCAATTCTGGCAGAAACTCAGCCGGTAGAGAGGATCTGTGCTCTTTCAAGGTTTCGTCGAAGGCGGTCACCATCCCGGTCACGAGATCCGAATTGTTTTCCTTAGAGAGCGTTGAGAGTCTATTTATAAGTGCCACCACAAAAACGCGGCGCGGATCGTCCTCCCAGGGACCGGAAGCGATCAGTTTCAACCAGTTTATGGAAGACAGTTCGGCATTTTTCAACCAGGCGGCCTCGGCAGTGCTCAGCTCAAATCGCGCGGTGAATTGAGCTGCCGGAGATATGTCTTTGACAGGGGGTGTTTCATCGCCTTTGTCGAGCGTGTCATCGATTTTCCACAGGTCGAAAGCCAGGCTCCGAAATAATCTCATGTCGGCAAAAGCGAAGAGTAGACTGATTTTTTCGTTTAACTTTTCAGAATGGCTTTGATCTTCCCTTAATACATCTATATCTTCGATGGTTTCGATATTTCCATTTCCGAAAATATGTGAGAAGATGCTAGATCGCTCTAGGAGCGTCATCGAATCTATTTCGCTGATATCGCTTTTCACTCTCTTGAGTTGTTTTTGAAGCGACTTTCTATGTTTCGACCACCTGCTGGAGGGTTCTTCAAATGAAAAATAGCGTTGGACCACTGTCCAGAACTCTTCGTCGGATGGAAGGTCTTGGTTAGCGTACTTTTCTAGTTTGCCGGGGGCATTATTGCTAGTCAAACTGGATTGAGGGACCTCCAGGGTACGTGCTGCGAACAGCTGAACTTGAGTTTTCCAGTAGATCGTACCATGGGTGGAAGAGTCTCTGATACGGGTTCCCGGCCACTTTCAGAACCGGTATTGAGTGAATTGAAGCAAGTATGAGTATCAGCAGGAAATGGTTACCTGTCAGAATATTGATGATAAACAGAAGCAGATTGACGAGGTAATCGTCAACGGCTCTACCTGGGCTGCAATCTGGCATATGTCCTGGCCTCTGGTAATACAGATGTCTACGGTTTCGCTTGCCAGTTTCAGCGATGTGTTCATCGCCGGTAAACTCGGCTCCAACGTCCAGGCTGCCATTGGTCTTTGCGGTCAGATCTGGTTTTTCATGATCCTTATAACTGTCGCATTATCAGCGGGCACCACTGCCCTGGTCAGTCGCTTCTGGGGAGCGCGCGACATGGAGACCGCCGAAGAAGCTGCGCGTCAGTCCATGATCTTCGCCTTCTTTTTCGGAACAGCTTCAATGGTGGTCGGTCTTCTCATCTGTCGCCCTCTGATAGCGGCTCTGGGCGCATCGCCCGAGGTGCAGGATCTGGGCTGGCGTTATATGTCCATTGATCTGCTTTCTCAGCTGCCCTTCACCATTGTCTGGATCACCCATGCGATCTGGCGAGCCATGGGCAATGCCAGGGTGCCGATGATGGTCTGGGGGATAATGACCACCATTATCCTCGCCCTCGATTATTGTCTTTGTATCAAGCCTTTTCAAATGGGCATAGCCGGCATAGGAACAGCCTGGTTCTGCGCGTCTATTGTGGGGATGACTCTCAATCTCGTTCTTTTGCGCAAGACCAGACTGGCCAATGCTGTCAAATTCCGCTCTATGTTCAAGAGCGGATTATCTAAAGACTGGTTCATGCGCTTGCTCAAGATAGGTCTGCCTGCCTGTGTCATGGACCTGGCCTGGGTCGGGGGCTGTTTCGCTCTTTTTCTCATCTTTGCCCAGACCGAAAATCCAACTGCCTGTCAGGCTGCCTGGGCTGTCGGCTTCCGGCTTGAGGAGATTGTCTCCTGTCTGCCTGTCTATGCCTTGAGCACGGCGGTGGCTACCATCGTCGGTCAGAACCTGGGTGCCCTCAAACCTGAGCGAGCCGAAAGAGCCGGCTGGCAGGTTGCCCTGATTGGCGGAATCTTCACTACGGTGGTGGGTCTACTACTGGTCTTTTTCGCCGGTTTCTTCTCTTCCTTAATGAGTACTGATCCGGTGGTGGTGAGATATTCAACTCAGTACTTCCAGGTTCTGGGGCTCTGCCAGCCTTTTGTGGCGTTGTGGCTGATTCTTTTCGGAGCCATGCAGGGGGCAGGCTATACACTGTGGCCCATGTGGGCGAGCATCGTCGGTCTGGTGGTTATTCGTCTGCCGCTTGCCTGGTTCTTGACCATGCGCCTCTCTGATGGGCCGATGGGTTGTTGGCTCGGTCTGGCAGTGGCTGCGGTTCTGCTTGGCCTGGTTGCTGTCTGGCGCTTCAAGACCGGGGTCTGGAAGACCCAGAAAGTCTGATCTTGAGAGGTTTGATCTTTTGCCAGATCTCTTAGCGGATCTCTTGTCAGAACAGGGACTTTTGCGCTGAGAACAGATTGAACCATCATCGCATCGGGGTCGTTATGTCTGTAGACGACTGACTAAGTAGTGTTACTGTGTTTTTCTATGGAGATTGCGCTATGGATACAGCTTCGCTTGCCCTTAAAATGAGTTACGGACTGCCTCTCTTCAAGCTTTTTCTGGTCAAAGAGGGCGCCAGCCCGGACATTCCCTTGAGGGTGCGCATCGGCGCTCCCGAGGATGTTCTCGACTTCATCCGACCTTTGTTTCATGCCGCCGAAGAGCATTTCATCACGCTTCATTTGAACGCAAGAAATGAAGTAACCGGGGTACACGAAGTTTCCCACGGGACTCTTTCATCCAGTCTGGTTCATCCCCGGGAGGTTTATAAAGCCGCTTTTATCGCAAACAGCCATTCTCTGATGGTCTGTCACAACCATCCTTCCGGGGCCAGGCTTTCGCCCAGTCAAGAGGACCTTGCTACCACCACCAATCTCATCGAAGCCGGTGTGATATTAGGGGTCTCTTTGCTCGACCATATCATCGTCGGCGGTCCGGATAGAAGGGACTGGTACAGTATCAGGGAGCACTATCCGGAACTCTGGCTCTAATGTTAATCACAGGTCAAAGTTTCTGCTGCTTGACTCGCTTATTGTCTCAAGCTTGCTAGAATCTCTGGATCATCCAAGGCTTCCCGCCTGTAGCAAGAAGGTGCGAGATGACTCAGTTCAAGCGAAGAAAATCCATAGTGGTAGATGTTGGTGGTGTCGCTGTTGGTGGCGACAACCCGATAGTCGTCCAGTCCATGACCAACACGGCAACCGAAGACTATCTGTCCACAGCCGCCCAGGTAAAAGAGCTTCATGAGGCCGGTTCGGAGCTGGTGCGCATCACAGTAAACACCCGCGAAGCGGCCCAGGCTGTGCCGAAGATTGTCAGAGAGCTTGGGAGGGAAGATGTGAATGTCCCTCTGGTCGGGGACTTTCATTTTAACGGACATATACTTTTGCGAGAGTTTCCGGACTGTGCAAGAGCACTGGCCAAATACAGAATTAATCCCGGTAATGTCGGTCGGGGTGATCGCCATGACGAGAATTTTAAGGCGATGATTGATGTGGCCAGGGAAAACGACAAACCTGTAAGGATAGGTGTCAACTGGGGTTCGCTCGATCAAGATCTTCTTGGCCGGCGTATGGACGAGAACGCCGCCTTGAAAGAGCCGCGGGAAGCCCATGAAGTACTGATCGACACCATTGTCGAGAGCGCCCTTACTTCGGCCAGGCTTGCAGAAGAATACGGACTGCCTGCCGAGCGCATAATCATTTCGGCTAAGGTCTCGGAGGTGCCGGATTTACTCGAGGTCTATCGAAAAATGGCTGCCGGTTGTACATACGCTCTTCATCTGGGTTTGACCGAAGCAGGTATGGGCACCAAAGGAATAGTCTCTTCGGCGGCGGCTCTGTCCATACTGCTTGCCGAAGGTATCGGCGATACTATCAGAGCCAGTCTAACTCCGGCTCCGGGTGGCTCTCGCGTTGAGGAAGTGCTCACCTGCCAGCATATTCTCCAGGCTCTGGGTCTGCGCTCATTTCTACCCAGGGTGACCGCCTGTCCGGGCTGCGGCCGCACGACCAGTACGGTTTTTCAGGAGCTGGCCAGAGACATTGAAGAACATCTGGAGAAGAGCAAAGCGGATTGGGCGCGGTCCTATCCAGGGGTGGAAAATCTCAAAGTGGCGGTAATGGGTTGTATCGTCAATGGACCGGGAGAGTCTAAACATGCCGATATAGGCATCTCTTTGCCCGGAACGGGAGAAGAACCTCGGGCACCGGTCTATGTGGATGGAGAATATGTGAAGACCCTGGAGGGTGCCTCATTAACCGGTGATTTCATCGCCCTGGTCGAGGCCTATGTCAAAGCTAAATTCGGAACAGGCGCCACTGCGGCTAAGTGATGCTCCGGTGCGGCAGGGGGTCGGGTAGATCTTTCAAGAGTCGCTATGCAAATTCAAATCAGCACTTCTAACCGCCCGAGCAAGCTCGCGCGGAAAGCAAGAACGGCGCGCGAGGGCCCCGGGCAACACTCGCGCACAGTGCATCTTTGACCTGGTAGATGCGGATTTCATGCACCTTCATAAGGGCATCCTGTATTACAATAATACATACAAATGTATGCGCCGGTCAAGTTAATTGTGTTGTCAGAATCCGGTAACTGTTAGTTGGTGTTCGTTGGTGTTTGTTCTTTGTTTGTAATTCGTTAACAGATTCGAGCACCGCAAGGAAGTTCCTCGTTTTCTACCTGGTCGGGAGCCAGGAGGATGATATTTCCGGTGGTGCCATCTGTAGATGCTCCCAGAACCAGCACTTCGGACATGAAATCCGCTATTTGCCGGGCGGGAAAGTTGACTACCGCCACCACATAACGCCCGACCAGATCTTCAGGTTTATAGTATTCGGTTATCTGGGCGCTCGATTTGCGCTCGCCAATCTCTTCGCCAAAATCTATAAAGAGCTTATAAGCAGGTTTGCGTGCCCGGGGAAACTCCTCTACCCGCAAAACTTTGCCAACTCGCATGTCGACTCTGGCGAAGTCTTTATATTCGATATATTCGAGCTGAGGCTCCATGCCTGTTTTATCCTCCGAATTTTTTTTAAAAAGAAGCTCCGGTTAAATCGAATTCCGGAGCTTCACAGGTTTTTAACCGGTTCTTTCGTTAGCCGTGACCGTTCAGGCTTTTGATCTCTTCGGTGATCTTAGGCACTATTTCGAAAAGGTCGCCGACGAGACCATAGGTGGCATGTTTGAAGATGGGAGCGTCGGCATCTTTATTGATGGCGACTATTACCTTCGAGGAAGACATGCCGGCCAGATGCTGAATCGCTCCGGAGATGCCGCAGGCGAAGTAAAGCTGTGGGCTTACGGTCTTACCTGTTTGTCCGACCTGGTGCTGATGATCGATCCAGCCGGCGTCGACCACGGCCCTGGAGGCGCCTAGAGCTGCTCCCATGGAGTCGCAAAGTTCCTGCAGAACCTTCCAGTTCTCCGGACCTTTGATGCCTCTGCCGCCGGAGACAATTACAGAAGCTTCACTGAGCTCGACCTTCTGTCCTTCGGCTTTATGGGTCTCGGTCACTTTGGCGCGTATATTGCCACCGTCAACGGTGAGCGCTTCCACTTCGGCTTTGTGACTATCGTCGGTAGCTTCTGCTTCGAAAACATTCGGTCTCAGGGTGATTATGGCAAGTGGATTCTTGATTTCGAAAACGCCATAGGTTTTACCAGAATACATCGGTTTGACAGGTGTCGAGGCTCCGCCTTCGGCGAACTCCGTCACGTCGGTTATCATCGGCGCACCCATTCTGGCTGCTGCCCGAGGCAAGAAGTCTTTTGCCATAGAAGTGTTGGCGGCAAAGACGAATTTTGGGTCGGCTTTTTTAATAGCTTCGCAGAGAGCCGTGGTGTAACCTTCGGCGGAATATTCGTCTAACGCGTCACAGGAGACACTGTAGATTTTTTCCGGTTTGTGTTTGCTTATCGCTTCTGTAAGCGAGGAGGGGTCTTTACCTACAACTACGCACGATACCGGTTCACCGCCGGACAATTTTTTTGCCTGGGCGAGAGCCTCGAAGCTGGCTTTTCTCAAATTGCCCTTGCGCTCTTCGATAAAAACTAGAATTCCTTGGGACATTGTTTCTCTCCTGAATCTTAATTAGAGTACTTTCGCTTCCTGGCGCAAGAGCTCGACCAGCTTCTTAGCCTGGGTGGAGGCGTCTCCGTCGAGGACGGTGCCCTGGGGACGCGAGGCGGGCATTCTCATCTCTTTGAGGACGATTTTGCGTGCGTCGCCCCCGACTTTGCCTTTCAATCCGAGCGCTTCTGCGTCCCTGGTCTCAATCGGTTTGCGTCGAGCGGCCATTACACCTTTGATTGAGGGGTAACGCGGTTCGTTCAGTCCTTTCTGGGCGCTTATAACACAGGGGAGCGAGCCTTCTACGAATTCGTGGGCTCCTTCTATCTCTCTTTCTGCTTTGAATTTGCCGTCGGCTGCTTCGAGCTTGACCACCATGGTGACCTGGGGCATGTCGAGCAATTCAGCCACTATGGACGGGACCTGGTTGTTGTCTCCCCCGACACCCTGCTGACCCATGATCACCATGTCGAAGCCACCGTCTTTAATGGCGGCAGCCAGAACTTCACCGGTGCTCAGCGGGTCGAGCCACTGCAAATCGGGATCGTTGATGTGGACGGCAGTGTCTATGCCGCGTGCCAGGCTGTCTCTGAGGACATCTGTCGCCTCTGCTCCGCCGACGGAGAAAACGGTGGTCTCTCCTCCGTGCTGCTCTTTGAGCTTGAGAGCCGCTTCTATGGCGAACTCGTCGTAGGGGCTGGTGATGAAACGAACACCATCGAGGGCGATGTTTGTCTTGTCATCGGCAACTTTTATATTGGTTTCTGTGTCCGGTACAGATTTTACGCATACAGCAATCTTCAAAGCCATTCCTCCCGGGCTGGACCTTATCTATGACTTCGTCATTCTATTTTGTCTTTGACAAATATCCCGGTTTTTACCAGATTCTTTAATTTAGAGGTTGCGAAGAGCAGGCAGTAAAGAGATAAATCCATTGAAATCGTCCCTTTACTGACTTGGTTTTGGTAACAGCTAATGAATCAACTCCACCTTGAAAAGATTCGCTCGGATGTCTTTTACTGTGATGTCAACATCGAGAAATTGTTTGATGGTATCAATATTGGTCAGGGTGTGGTCGGTGGGGCTGACTGTGCTGAATCGACCACCAGCTGAAAGTGCCATCGGGATGAGGAGCTGATCGGCGAGGTGAGAGCCCACGACTGCTCCGCTTTCTCTGTAGTCTTTGTACTCTTGCGCAGCCAAATCCGCCACCACTTCCGCTCGCCTGCCACGCTCGCCCAGAGCCGTAAAGGTTTCAGTAAGGCGGTCGTTTTCCTTAAAAATATGGACAGCATTTCCCTGGCTTGCGCTTTTTTCGTCTCGATGATTTCTATCTGGTCGAGCTCAGGTCCGAACAACCGAAGAGATGGAAGAAATGTGGAAGCCAGAAAGTCTGCGCTGGGTGCAAATGGATTGTGGGTGCCGCCTTTGAGACGAACAGTGCTTGGTTCTTTCTCTGTCAGGAGAGCATACAAAATCGTCTGGAAAACCAGGCTGGTGCTACCGGCGGTGCCAACATCGGAATAATAGTCGCCGCTTGCAACAGAGCCCGGCTCGAAAGTGATGGAAAGAGATCCTATGTGGTCACCTTCCACCCTGGCTCCGGTCATCTGGGCAGCAGCCTGCACACAGGTGAGATGTTGCTTTTGTAGACCGGGTTTGCTTCGTTTAGCTCGAATGTTCGAGATTCGAAAAGCTTTGCCGGTGACCATGGCCAGCGACAGACTGGTGCGGATGATCTGACCGCCACCTTCCCCTCGGGAGCCGTCGACCTCGATCATCTAGTGCTTTCCATTCCCTCCGGATTTTTTGCTCTCCGGATGAAGAAGAACCCCCTGGGGTTTGAGATAGCACTTCTCCTTCTCGCACCAGGAGATCTTCTCAACCAGTTCATCGGGATCGTCTATGATCTGGAGCAGATCGAGATCGTCTTCCGAGATGAATCCCCGGGTGAGAACATGGGTTCTCAACCAGCCCAGCATCGGGTTCCAGAATTCCGAATCGACCAGGAACATCGGAAAGCGTTTTATCTTGTTTGTCTGGATCAGGGTAAGCGCTTCGAAGAGCTCATCAAGGCTGCCGAAGCCCCCGGGCAAAATCACGAAGGCCTGGGCGTACTTCACGAACATCAGTTTTCTAACGAAAAAATAACGGAAGTTGACCGAGACATTCTGATAAGGGTTGCCTCCCTGTTCCATGGGCAATTGAATATTGAGACCCACCGATGTGCCACCGGCTTCAATGGCACCACGGTTACCTCCTTCCATTACCCCGGGACCGCCCCCGGTTATCACCGCAAATCCGGCGCTGGCCAGCTTGTTGGCGATGGTCTGGGCCATGATGTATTCTTTGTCTCCTTCTTTGCACCGGGCGGTGCCGAAGATCGACACTGCCGGTCCTATTTTGGAGAGATCATCGAATCCTTCTACTAATTCTGCAATCATTCGGAAGATGCGCCAGGTATCCTTGACGGTCATCTCTTCAAGCACAAATCTGCTGTCGGGCATATTTACACCTCTTGGTTAATGCCTCGGGACCCGGAATTTGACGCGGGCCTCCGGTATTTCGTGTTCAATTGATTTCTATATATCTCTAGTCTATCAGGAAGAGTTCAAGTGCGTTGCGATCATGCATCAGACCTGTTTTAACACTGGTTTCGAACCGAGTTAACAGCTCCTTTTTGGCGACCAGTCTCTCGAGGCTCCAGTTTTTGAGACGTTTCAGATCCTTTTCGACTACGAAGGGCCTCATCTTCATGTCGGAGGAAACTCTTTTGACCTGCTCGGGCAGCGGAAGTTCCCGCTTTTTAATGCCTGGTCCGTAGGGGAGTTTGTGATTGCCTTCCTCGCAAATGGATTTCATCTCGATCCAGCGGGAGAGAAAAGTCTGGAGGGTCGCCATTATTTGAATCGCCGGCTGACGGGAGAGAAGCTCTTCCACGCTATCGAGAACCCGGTGAGATTGTCCTTTCAGCCAGAAATCCAGCATAGTGAAGACATGGGAGTGATAAGGGCTCATCTCCTCCACCACGGCAAGGGTGATGTGCTTTTCCGGAAGAATATAGGTAGTTGCCTTCTCCAGTTCGTTGGCGATCTGGCGCAAGTTGGCCTCGGTGCCGTCTAATAGATAACTGATCGCATCGTCGTCGATGGTCGCTTTGTAGCGATGAGCCTCTTTTCTTACCCAGGTTTCAAGCTGCGGATTGTGGGAGCCGACATAGAATTTCGCTTTGGGAAACTCTTCTTTTTCCGCGTGCTTTGATACTATCTTCGATGTCTTCAGGGTGCTGTCGAAATTGAAAGGGCAGGAGAAAATCAAATAGGTGTTCTCTGCCACCGAACCAAGCATATCATCGAGATATTCCAGCTGTTTGGTCGTTTTTGAGGCGCTGGGTTTGGCGCTTGCTTTTGCTGCTCCACCGGATTTTTTTTTTGTAAATAAATCGCAGTTTTCGAAGACGATAACTTTGTTTCCCTGACCGAAGGGCATCGTCAGGGCGTTGTCACAGACATCGACCAGATTGGGGCGGTCTATGACCGAGAGATTGAAAGAGGCCCAGGCCGGGTCTATCAGAGAGTCTTTGAGCTTCTTCAAGCGCCGCTTGAGTTCAAAATCTTCGTCTCCGGCTAGCACAATAACGGGCATCTTTTTTCCTGACCTTTTCTGACCTTTTCTATCCTTCTCTATCCTTTGGCCTGGCTGGAAATATCCATGGCGCTGGCTTTAAGGCGCTCGCCGGTGGCGATGAAGTATACTCGCTTGGCGATAGAGACACAGGCGTCTCCCATCCGTTCTAAGAAGCGGTTGCAGAAGAGGAACTGGGCCCTCAGCTGGGCATTGCCCCGGTCCTGATCGCCGAGGTCGCCCAGCAATTCTTTTGAGAGCTTGTCGTGGAGATAGTCGACACTGTTGTCTCTTTTCAGAATCTCTTTTGCTTTTTCGGAGGAGTCGGTGAGAAAGACGATAAGAATATCTTTGGCCATCTGGTGAACCACAGATGCCATCTCTATTAGCTCCTGGGGAATAGCGATGTCTTCTTCTTTTGCCCAGTCGGCTACCTTGGCGACCCGGTTGGCATGGTCCGCTATCCGTTCTAATTTGGCGATGATTATTGTGATACTGACCAGGGTTCTTATCTCTTTTGCGTTCAGCGACTCTTTTTCCAGAAGCATGTCCAGGCACTTCTCTTCGATATTGTGACAGGCCGCATTGATCTCCTCTTCCTGTTGTTCTATGAAAGCCATGGAAGCAGTGGCTTCTCTGCGCAGCATCTTATTCATTTCGCCCAGAGTGGTGTCGACCTTCCTGCCCATGGCGATCACATCGCCTTTCAAAAGTGTGAGACTCTCTTTCAATTTACGATCTCCATTTTTGCACTGTCTTCGAAACCGGGATACCTGGAAATAATTCCTCTAATGACCCTGACCGATTCTGGAAGGGGTGTTCAATCGATAACCCGAGCGCTGGACGGTCTCCAGCAGCACAGGGTTTTTCGGATCTTTCTCCAGCTTCTGTCTCAACCATCTCATGTGGACCGCCACTGTTTTTACATCGCCCGAATAGTCGGAGCCCCAGACTTTGTTCAGGAGAACATCGGTGGAGAGCGTCTTATCTGCGTTTTTCATCAACACTTTCAGGAGCTTGAACTCTTTGGGAGAGAGCTCTACTTTGTTTCCTTCTAAAGTGACTCTTTTGGCGTCGTCATCGAGAATCAGATCGCCTACTCTGAGCTGGGCACTGGATATGGTGTCGCCTTTCCCCGACCGACGCAGCAGAGCCTGCACTCTGGCTGTGAATTCTATTTTGCTGAAGGGCTTGGCCAGGTAGTCATCGGCTCCGGAAGAGAGACCGGTGGCCACGTCGTTGGGAGAGGATCTGCCGGTGAGCATCAATATAGGCACGTCCACCGAGCGTTCTCTAATAAGCTTCACCACCTCCGGACCGGTCAGGTCGGGCAGCATCCAGTCGATTACGATAAGGTCAGGAGCGGCTTCCTCGAGACCGCTAAGGGCGTCCATACTGCGCTTGAATGGAACCACTTCGAAGCCCAGGCGTTTCAGGTTGTAGGTCAGTGTTTCTATGATGGTTTCATCGTCGTCGACGATCATCACCCTTTTGAGCTCTTGCACGTTAACTTTATCTCCTCTTAGGCCCGGGAAACTCCACTATAAATCTCGATCCTGCCCCCAACTCCGACTGCACGGTGATTTTAGCACCGTGCAGGTCGGCTATATGTTTCACAATTGATAATCCAAGACCGGTGCTGCCTCTCTGTTTTGTCCTATCCACTCTATAAAAGCGATTGAAAATCTTCGGTACCTCTTCTTTCTCGATGCCGATGCCGTTGTCCGAAACTATCAGCACACCTGGATTCTGTCCCGATCGAATTTTGACCTCGCCGCCTTCCTGGGTATATTTGACCGCGTTTTCCACCAGGTTGAGAACCACCTGATTGAGCTGTTCTCGATTGGCGTAAATACAGTAATCATCCTCTACTTCGGTGCGAAGGCGGATGTTTTTCTTTCTGGCGAGATCTTCAGTGGATTCGAGGGCATAGATAGCGCTGTCGAGGAGCAAGACCTCGGAGCGCATCAGGTCTTCCTGTTGATTATGGGCGACATGCTCGATGGAGAGTACGTCCTTGACCAGCCCTTCGAGACGGTCTACCTCCTGGCTGGTGCGTTTGAGCATACGAACCAGGGTCTCTTTGTCTTCCAGGGCTCCGTCGAGCAGGGTTTCGACGAGTAGTTTGATATTGGCAATCGGCAGTCTGAGCTCGTGAGAAACCTCCGCGATCCAGCTTCTGTCGAGAGAAGACTGGCTTATCTGAGGCGGTGGATTCATTCCTTTCTGGTCTGAACCCTGGTTTGAGCTGGAACTCATTGCAAGAGGTTTCCGACTGCGGTTTTTCGAATTCTAGTATATGGAAGATGTGATTAAAACACCTGTTCTTATTATTTCAACAATAATTGAGCCGATGGACCAGTCGCGATACAATCCACTAACTCTATTCATATTTATAAGGAGAGCGCTTTTGCATCCAGTCACATTAGTAATTCTGGACGGTTGGGGAATTTCCAATCAGAGAGAAGGTAATGCCATCCTGGCAGCCAAAACTCCCAACTATGAGTTTCTCCTCAAAAACTTCGCCCATTCTCAGGTGGATGCCTCCGGCGAGGCCGTCGGACTTCCCCGGGGATTAATGGGCAATTCCGAGGTTGGTCATCTCACCATCGGCGCAGGCAGGGTGGTAGTCCAGAAGCTTACTCTAATCTCGAACACTATTCAGGATGGAAGTTTCTTTACCAACCCCGCTTTAATCGATGCTGTCAAGTATGCGAAGAGTCATGGAGGCAAGCTGCACCTCATCGGTCTTGTCTCGGATGGATGTGTTCACTCCAGTCCGGATCATCTTGATGGTCTCCTTGAGCTGGCCAGAAGAAACAAGGTCGAGAAGACAGTCATTCATCCGATTCTCGACGGAAGAGACACACCACCTCGTTCGGCCCTCGGCTATATGAAGGAACTCACCTCCAAGTTGACGCCGGGAATGGATATAGGTGTGGTCTGCGGTAGATATTTTGCGATGGATCGTGATCAACGCTGGGATAGAACCGAGAAATATTATCGTGCTCTCGTTCTCTCCGAAGGTCATAGAGCCGAGAGTGCCGTGGAGGCTGTCGAGCGAGCCTATGAGCATGATCAGTCGGATGAGTTTGTCGAACCTTATATAGTGAATGATCTCAGGGTCGAGTCGGGGGACGCTGTAATTTGCTTCAACTTCCGTCCCGATAGAGTACGCCAGATCTCCCGGGTTCTGACCGTGAATGATTTTGATGGATTCGAAAGACCGGGCCTGCCGGATATTCACTATGTATGTCTTACTTCCTACGATACGTCTTTGAAGCTGCCGGTGGCTTTCGATCTGAGCCAGATGCCGAATCAAGATCTGTCCATGACCCTGCCGGAGCTCATCTCCTGTCGCAAATTAGGACAATTTCATACCGCCGAGACCGAGAAATATGCCCATGTCACTTATTTCTTGAATGGTGGCAAAGAGAACGAGGTCGAAGGAGAGACCCGTTCTTTGATACCGTCATTGAAAGTGGCGACCTATGATCTCGCGCCGGAGATGCAGACCCCTGAAGTTTGCAGGGTCGCCTGCGAAGCGGCCAGATCTGATCGATATCCTTTTATTGTCTTAAATTTTGCCAATCCGGATATGGTTGGTCATACCGGTGAGATGGATGCCGCGGTCCAGGCTGTGGAGGTGGTCGATGATGCTTTCGGAAAACTGCTCGAAACCACCCGAGAGCTTGAAGGGACGCTGATTATCACCGCCGACCACGGCAACGTCGAGCAGATGTTGAACGTGAAGACCGGGGACCCTCATACGGCACACACAACTAACCCAGTACCGTTAATAGTGGCAGACTTCAATCCTGATCACAAACTTAACAGCTTTAGCCTGGAGAACGGCACACTGGCGGATATCGCTCCAACAGTTATCGATATTATGGGACTTGAGAAACCTATCGTAATGAGCGGACACAGTCTAGTCAAGAGGTAGTCCTTGTCCGAAAAATCTCATCGTCAGCGGCTTTTCGAGAATCTCACTCCTCCGAATGCGATTCTATTTATTTATCGGTCCATATCAAGTGGTTTGCTATCGAAAAAATACCGGTTATAATTGCGGCCGTCATAGGTAGGCGATTATTTAATCCAATTACTAAATGATTGCCTCCGATCATGTAAAACTCGAGCATTGTCGAAGGTAGAATCATTAACCTCATAAGGAGACGGATCAATCTCATGATTATCAGATTTAGAACTCTTGCCCTGGCTTTTGCAAGCCTTTTCCTGGTAGTTTCCCTCGCAGCTTGCGGCGGTGGAGCTGACAAAGCCGGAACCGAAGGCGGCGGAACCGAAACCGCAGCACCTGCTGAAGGCGGCGCTGAAGCCGGTGCTGAAGCTGGTGCTGGTGCCGGTGCTGACGCTGGTGCCGAAGCTGGCGCTGAAGCCGGTAAGGAAGCCGGCGCTGAAGCCGGTGCCGAAGCTGGCGCTGGAGCCGGTGCCGAAGCTGGTGCCGAAGCTGGTGCTGATGCTGGTGCTGAAGCCGGTGGTGAAGAAAAGTAATAGCTCGATAGCTTGAATACTTTTAAACGCTCCCTCTAAAGGGAGCGTTTTTTTTAAGTCGATTTTATAAGCTCCGGAACTTTATTTGGAATAAGCTGTCAAAATTGCAATCTCAACTTCTGAAGGACAGATTATGAAATCCAGCTTCGCCTCAACCCGTTCTAAACCGGTTATTGCCGCCACCCTGAGTATTTTCGGCATGGGTTTAGGTTTCGCTCTCGCTTTCGGTATCACATCGAATTCGAGCGCTTTTGGCCAGGGTCAGGGCGGTGGGGCGATACCACTGCAGATGCCTTTCAATAACAAAGCACCAAATCCAATGCAGGGGATTTTGAATCAACCTCTCACCAATGCCGGTCCGGGAGCGATTGTGGTTCCTCCTATCTCTTTTGTAGATATAAACACCGGTAGATTCGGCAAGCTTGAAATCGATCTGGATGATGGTGAGTTCATGGAAGGCTCTTGTAAGAACATCCATCTGGTCGCCCGGGATATGGATTTGCGTGAGGGACTTCTGAAATCTCTGGATATCTCTCTGGTGAGGGGTAACTTTCAGGATTTCATCGTCGATACCATGAGTTTGAGTACAAAAGGGTCACTGCGGTTCGATACCGGTGTCCTGTTCAATCAAAAGGTGCTTCAGTTTACCGAGCCCGCCGAAGCCCAGGTTGAGGCAGAAATCAGTCAGGAGAGCCTGAACTCCTTTTTGAAATCACCCCATACTCTAGACAGGCTTTCTGTCACCGCCGGCAGCAAAGTCGGTGCCATTGCCGGTCTTCTGGGTACCAGTGCGCCGCAAATAGGGTTGGTTATCGCCGACGGCAATCTATCGCTTGGGAAGAAGAATGCGGTCAATATATCTCTGGACAGCAAAGTGGGCATGGGTCAATACGCCCTCAATATTCCGGTGGAGATAGACAGCAAGCTGGAGCTTCGAGACGGATGGGTCAAAATCACTGATACCAAGCTCAAGACCAGCGGCAAAGAGATCTCTCCTCAACTCTCAAACATGATTGTTCAGAAAGTGAACAACCTCTCTTCCCTTGGCACCCGATCCGATGACATCCACTTCAAATTCACCAGCCTGGAAGTGAAAGCAGGCAAGAAATTCATTGTCAAGGGAACCGCTTCGATTAATCGTCTGCGATTCGGGCGCAGCTAAGTCTCAGATCTCAAATTTCCAGTGCTCTTGCCAAAGTTCTACAGTCTTTATGAAGACTGCAGCGATTCTTGCATTTTCCATATATACTATGAAGCTCTCGGCCCCGTCGGGCCCTAGAAAGCGAGAGCCGGATGTACCGGCGTAGAGATAACAGACAGTGGGACCAGCTTCGGCCGGTCAAGTTCAATCGAAACTTCACCAAGAACGCAGATGGTTCGGTGCTTGTGGAGTTTGGCGATACTAAGGTATTTACCACGGCAAAGATTGAAGAGCGTGTACCTGCCTTTCTTATCGGTAAGGGAGAAGGCTGGATTACGGCAGAGTATTCTTTGTTGCCAGGGTCCACCCTGGTGCGTAACCAGAGAGAGGTGAAGCGGGGGCAACCCTCGGGTAGAACCTCTGAGATTCAACGTCTGATCGGGCGTTCACTTCGATCGATAGTCGATCGCAGAGCCCTGGGAGAAAGGACCATAACCGTGGATTGCGATGTTCTGCAAGCCGACGGCGGTACCCGGGTAGCCAGTATCTGTGGCGGTTTTCTTGCCTTATACGATGCCCTGCTCAAGCTTCAGAAAGAAGGTCTCTGGGATGAATTACCCCTGACCGAGCATCTGGCGGCAGTCTCTATCGTTCAGCTCAAGGGGCAATTGCTTCTGGATCCGAACTATAACGAGGATTCCCAGGCCGACATGGACAGCAATATCGTCCTTACCGAATCGGGGCGCATTCTCGAACTGCAGATTACTTCGGAAGCCGAGCCCTACAGGGCGGACAAGGTCCAGGACCTTATCGATCTGGCAAGTAAAGGTATTAACGAAATAATATCTTTGCAGTACAAAGCCCTGGGTCATCGCTGAGCACCGTCAGATCCATATATCTAATGAAAATATGGTGTTAAGACAATCATAAATTTATCTTCCACACCTTCTGACAACGGCTATATTACCGTTAAACTAGAGGCCAAGAAGTACTTATCGGCGATTAATCCCATTGACTGAAACGACGACCGAATCTACCTCCCATACGGATCGGCTCAACCCGATCAAAGAGACCTTCAAGGATGTGACCATACCCCGGTTGCTCAAGTCTTCCTGGAGGGTTTTCGTCAGGGTACGAAATCTGCAGGGAACAAAGGCTGCTCTCAGGGTTTTTCCGATAATCTGGATAATCGTTCGTCTCGTCAAAGGGCTCTCTAAATTCCACGCTGCCGAATACGAGCGCAATCGTGTTTCCGACCAGCCTGATGATGCCGAGGAGGCAGCCCTCACCAACGAGGAGTACGACGAGTATCGAGAACTTGGCCGCTGGTTGACCCGGCAGCTCCATGATCTGGGTCCCACTTTTATCAAAATCGGTCAGACCCTCTCTACCCGGGCAGATTTAATGCCCCTGCCCGCAATGCTGGAGCTGGCTAAACTCCAGGAGAACGTCGATAAGTTCGAACTCTCGGTTGCCAGGGAGATAATATTCCGAGAGTTGGGCGCTTATCCCGAAGACCTTTATGAGAGTTTCGAGACGGTGCCTCTAGCTGCCGCCAGTCTTGCCCAGGCGTATAAAGCCACCCTCCGGGACGGACGGGCTGTGGTCGTCAAAGTGCAGAGACCCGGTCTTGCGGGTATCATCGCCCAGGACATCCAGGTTCTGGGCGCTGTGGCCGATGAGGTGATGGAGTATCCCAACCTGTGCAGGCATACTGATTGGCCCGATGTGGTTGATGAGTTCGCCAGGACTATTTTTGAAGAGATAGACTATATTCGCGAAGGAAGGAACGCTGATACTTTCAGGCGTAATTTTCGTAATTTCGAGCAGATTTATATTCCCCGAATTATCTGGAGGATGACCGGCCGTCGGGTTTTGACCGTCGAGTTCGTACCGGGCGTCCGGATAGACGATGTGGACTCCATCGATCAGATGGGTCTATCGAGAGAAGAAGTAACCAAACTCGGTGCCAAATTCTATCTTCGTCAACTGCTCGAGGATGGCTTCTTCCATGCCGATCCTCATCCGGGCAATCTGCGCGTGATGGAAGACGGACGCATCGGAGTCTTCGATTTCGGAATGGTCGGCAAGATCTCTCCTGAGTTGAAGATGCACATGGTCAACGCTCTCATTCATGTCACCCAGAGAGACTACAGAGCCCTTGTGGATGATTTTGTGGGCATGGGCTTTCTCACAGAAGAGGTTGACCGGGACGCTCTTTGTGCAGACCTGACACCGATAATCGATACCCGTTTTTCGGAAGGTATGAGTAAAGTCCGTTTTCGCAAGATGCTCTTCGACTTCTCCGACGTCTGCTACCAGTATCCTTTCCGCCTGCCTTCCGAATTCACCTATGTGATGCGTGCCCTGCTCACATTAGAAGGGGTGGCCCTGACCATTAATCCCCGGTTCAACTTCATCGACGCGGCCATGCCCTTTGCTCACCGGTTGCTCTTACAGAACAATAAGATCATTCGAGAGGCGCTGTTTAAGGAAGTCTTCACCGATGGCAAGTTCAATAAACAGGCTGCTGTCAAGCTAATTCGGAACGCTGCCAGTCTTACCGGAACCTTGCTCGGCTGAGCAGTCGTTTTCGACCGAGAGCACCATGATTACATGGATTTCATGTGTTGCAGAATGTATCGGGGTTTTGGAAAAGAACCTATAAGTCTTTGTCTGTCTGGGTTTTAACCTGTTTGCAACCTCTTCTGCTTGACAATCATTAGCCGAATATTGCTTGCTAAGGCAATAATGCTGAGGTACGCTTTTCTAGCCGGTGAGAGTGCGCAAAGCTGCACCGGTCGAGGGACCCGACGGTCCCACCGATTTTTCCTGTTGTTGATAACGGTTCTAAAAGATAGATGAGTACAGCCCTTACCACACCGGCGGCCATCACGGCGACCTGCTCCAACTGCGATAGTTCGATCGAGTCCATGGCCAAGTTCTGTGGAGATTGCGGTGAGATAACCGAGTTCGGCTCGGGAGTATTCCAGGCTATATACGAGACCAGAGCGGTGCCCGAGTTTACTGCGCAGTTGCCCGAACCGGCCATCAACGCCCCATCAGAAAATGAAGCCAGCCAGGTGTCCTACCATGAGCTGGCTTTGTTAGAGTCTTACAGGCTTGCCAATCGTTCCGGTCAGGAGATGGAATGGGCGCCTACTCCGACTCCTACCAACAACCAGGGTAGGGTCATAGAGCACAATACCGAACGGGTAGCAGCACCGCGGTTCGCCCGGGAGGGAAAAGCCCAGGCAAAGCGGAGCCATTTGCCGGAGTCGGTTGTTCGGGAGATGCAGTCTCTTAACGCCCTGCTTCTCAGAGAGAGAATTTTTCTCGGTATTCATTGGACGATTTTTGTCACTGCCAATTTAATCGGATTCTATCTGGCCTCCAAATGTTATGCCGGCTTCGTCGGAGACGAAGTGACCAGATTCATCATGGCCCTTACTCCCCTTACTTTTATCAACGCCGTTGCCCTGGCCTGTCTGGCTCCCATCCGTGGTACCAGAAGAGAGATCGCTCGGGTAAAAGAGCGCATGCAGTATTTGAAAGTCCAGCTCGACTACGGCAACCTTATATAGACGGTATAGTTTGCTTAGCCTGACTGATCAATTTGTTTAGAACAGTTCTGTATTTTTCCACCTCTTTGCTCTGGGGATCGAGCATGGAGAGAATGGAGAGATGATTTTCCAGCTCTCTGACCCGGTCGCGGTAGCGCTCCGGTTCGACTTCGGCCTGGTGAAAAATAGCTCTTATCTTTCTGCGTTTTGCTCTGGGCAAGCTGGGTTTCTCATTGACCACCAGCCCCGAGACCATCTGTTTTGAATTATGTTTGTGGAATCTGGTTTTCTTGATATTCATCCGAAAGCCTTCCACTTCTACAATATCGGATATGGTGCGCATATCCGCTAGAGAAAAATTGCCATTTCCGGAAATGGTGATATCGTCACAGTATCTCGTGTAAGACCATTCGTTGGCAGTGCAGAAATCAGCCAGGTCGGCATCCATGGAGTAGGCGATTAAATTGGCCAGATAGGGCGAGGATGGTGCGCCCTGGGGAAGACAACCTATATAGGTGGAGAGTTCGGTGAGCACGCAGGCGACCGGAAAAGAGAAGCCCAGCCTGAGATAGAGTCCGAGTACTCGCTCTGATGAAATAGATCCGAAGAAGTCTTCGAGGTCTGTATTGAATACGAATCTTTTCTTGCAGTGGGGTTGGGCATTGCTGAGTATGGACATACCCGGACGAAATCCGGTGCATTCATCGGGTAATGGAATGTCGGCCAGAAATTTTTTGACTATCGCTTTTTGAACTTTTTTGAGCGGCTCTCTGGGTGCGGCCACGGTTCGCATATCGCCGGTGCTTTTTTTCTTGCGAAAGCGAGTGTAGAACTCTTCTGCTCTATAAATAAATCGGAGCAGCTCGAACTCAGAAGAATCGAGGGCGTTCGCCAGCTGGGCAACGGTTTGAATGTCGTACATATAAGGCACCGGCAAAACTCCCGCTTCTCGACTATGAATTATTTGCTCAAAAGTAGAAAACGGGGAAAGACTCCTTTACCCCGCTAGGAAGAATGCGCTCAAGACGCTCGTTTCCTGCATTAGAAGACTCGTGCATAACACTATCCGAACCGAGTCCCAGCAATTGAATGGTTAGCTGGAAGTTACCTACAACATCTGGTTGACGAAACATCAACCTTCCCGCCGAAGCGGTCCAGAGTAAATAGAGTCTTCCCTCGTTTCTACGTTTCGTTGATTTTCAGTTGTTTGTACCACCCTCAATCAACACATTGATCTAACTCTAAGTTGTAACGAATGTCAACGAACTTTCGGTTTCTTTAGCGGATTCACACGGGGAATATATGGTTATGGATCGCTGGAGATATCTGTCGCTGAGGCACTGAATATGATGCCCGACTCAACTTAGCTTCCTCTAGTTTTCTTACGCTTCCTATTGATCCGGACTCCAGCGAAGATTCGGTTTTCTGGCTGCCAGAGCCTCATCCAGCTTCTTCACCGGTGTGTTGTGCGGTGCATCCTTGACCGTATCCGGTGTCTCGATACTCTCTTTGTCGATCTCTTTCATTATCGAAATAAATTGATTGAGGGTCTCTCTCGATTCGGTTTCTGTAGGTTCGATCATCATCGCTTCCGGTACCACCAGCGGGAAGTACACCGTGGGCGCGTGTACTCCGAAGTCGAGCATACGCTTGGCGATGTGGGCGGTGGAAACACCCCTTGCTTTCTGGGTGGAGCCGGACATGACGAATTCGTGCATGCAGGGTTGGCTGTAGGGAACCTTATAGTTTTCTTTGAGACTTTGCTTCAAATAGTTGGCGTTCAAAATTGCGTCTCTGGACACTTGAGAAAGCCCGTTAGCTCCGTTTGCCAGGATATAACTGTAGGCACGGACCAAGATGCCGAAATTGCCGTAAAAGCCTTTTACCTTGCCGATAGACTCGGGACGATTCCAATCGAACTGGAAACGCTCTCCGGTTTTTTTGATGGTCGGTTTCGGGAAATATGGCTCCAACTCTTTGATGGCTGCAACGGCACATCCGCCTGGACCACCGCCACCATGGGGTGTGGAGAAGGTTTTATGGAGATTGAGGTGACAGACGTCGAAGCCCATGTCTCCCGGACGAACCAGACCCATGACCGCGTTCAGATTGGCGCCGTCATAATAAAGCAGACCGCCGGCTTTATGTACCAGCTCCTGCACAGTCCAGATCTCTTCCTCGAAGAGTCCCAGAGTGTTGGGGTTGGTCAGCATTATCGCCGCTACATCCGGACCCAGAGCTGCTTTCAGGGCATCGATATCGACCAGGCCTTTATCGTTAGATTTAATTTCGACCACCTCGAAACCGGCCATGGCCGCTGTGGCCGGGTTGGTGCCGTGGGCGGTGTCAGGTACTATCACCTTGGTTCGCTTGTGATCACCGCGGGCTTCAAAATAGGCCCGAATCAGAAGAAGCCCTGTTAATTCTCCGTGGGCGCCTGCTGCCGGCTGGAAAGTGACATGGGGCAGTCCGACAATCTCGGATATCGCTTCTTCTAGATTCCAGATAAGCTCCAGAGCCCCTTGAATTTGGTCTTCCGGTTGATGAGGATGCAGATCGCGGAATCCGGAAAGGCCTGCCATGGCGTCGTTCACCTTGGGGTTGTACTTCATCGTGCAGGAACCGAGAGGATAGAAGCCGGTGTCGATGCTGTGATTGAGTTGACTGAGACGAACATAGTGTCTGACACAATCTAACTCACTCACCTCGGGCAGTTGAGCCGCCTCTTTACGAAGTAAATCGGGCGGGACCAGATCCTCCAGCTTCTTCTCCGGTACGCCGGGCTCAGGTAGAACTGCAGCGGTTCTTCCTTGGCTGGATTTTTCATAGATCAACTTTTCCATTTTCATCAATCCCCATCAACTGCGCTTTTAGTGCTCGAAAATACCTGCGAATCCTTTTAAATCAAGCTCGCAGATAGTAGGCAAGGTTTTGAAAAGCTTCTCGGCAAGCTCGAGTCGGTCTTCTCTTTCTAGAATCTCGGTAAGTTTTTTCTTGAGCGGAGGCAAGACCAGCACATCATTGGCCGCGTATTCTAACTGAGCTTCGGTAAGATCTGAGCGTGCCCAATCGCTGGTTTGATTGCTCTTGTCAAGCTCTTTGCCGAGCAGTTCCGAGACCAGGTACTTGAGGCTGTGTTTATCCGTATAGGTACGAACTAATTTGGATGCGATCTTGGTGCACCATATAGGATTGATGTCGATGTCGAGATAATGCTTCATCACCGCCACGTCGAAACGGGCGAAATGAAACAGTTTGGTGACCGATTCTGCTTCGAATAGCTTTTTCAGATTAGTCTCTTGCCTGGTCGGCAGGCTGGCGGGATCCTGAAATTTTACAAAGGTGACCAGACCTTCATCATCGCTTATTTGGACCAGGCACAGTCTATCCCTGGGAATAACCAGACCTCTGGTCTCGGTATCCACCGCGATGCAATCCTTGGTCAGATAGTGGTCGAGTACGCTCTCGGGAATATCGAAATCGAATACTTGCAGCTTCTTTTGTTTCACTAGTGCCTCTGTGGTCACGACCCTGCCCCTTTATAAAATGTTGAGACCGGCTCCTATTATAGGATGCCGGAACGGGCAATATCTCTCTTGAGTGCCGCTTGTGAAGCACTATATAAGTTAGGTTCAGTTTAGTTTGGATTGGAAGCCGGTTTTCAGTAGGCCTGGTCTAATACTTCGGCAATGTGTCTGACCTCGATATCGAGACCGCGGGCAGCAATACCTGCTTCCAGCTGCAGCTGGCAGCCCGGATTGCTGGTCACCACCGTTTTTGCTCCGGTATTTTCGAGATGATCGAGTTTTTCGTCGAGGATGTCGAGAGAGAGTTCTGTGTTGAACAGGTTATAGATACCGGCGGAGCCGCAGCAATGTTCCTGTTGAGCAAGCGGAACCATTTTCCGGGGTTCGTTTTTTTCGTCGAGTTCCTGTAAAAGAGTGAGTGGCTCTTCATGCACTTTCTGGGCATGGGCAAGATGGCAAGCCGCATGATAAGTGGTCTTTCTTTCAAAAGGCTGCGGAACCGCCTGGAACTGATACTGGACCAGAAACTCAGAAAGGTCCCGGACTCTTGCCGAAAACTCCGCCGCTCTGTGCGCCAGTTCGGGATCGTCTTCAAAAAGGGTTTTGTAGTGTTTGAGCATGGCGCCACAGCCGGCAGCGTTGACTATTATAGGGTCCTTGCCGAAACCGAATCTCTCCAGATTTCTCCTGGCCAGATCCCGAGCGATGTCTTCTTCGCCCTGGTGAAAAGCCAGGGCGCCGCAACAGGTTTGATCCGGCACTTCCACCGAATGCCCCTGTTTGAGCAGAATACGCATGGTGCTGTGGTTGACATGGTTATAGAAAATGTCCATCACACAGCCCTTGAATAGAAGGGTATGTACTCCCTTATCCGACGGGTTTTTGGGATCGAGGCGAGTGGGCAGGGGAATATGCTCTTTCAAGATTGGCAAGAATTTCTCCCATCCGGCAAGTCTTTTTAAGAAACGGCGGGGGGGAGATAGTGTCGTATCCGGTGCAAAATGATCGGTCAGGCGTCCTAAAACGCGGCTGCCCAGAGCAAGTTGCCAGATGCGCAGAAACACACCAAGAACTCTAAGAAGTCCATAACGCGGCAGGACCTGGCGGAAGGCGATTCTACCAAGCAGTCTTGAAAAGGCGGATCTTTTGTAAGCGAGCTGCGGCCTGACCGCGTCTAATATAGCTTCGTAGTTTACTCCTGATGGACAGGCGGTTTGACAACCGAGGCAGCCCAGGCAAGAGTCCAGATGTTCGGCCAGTCTATCCGAGAAAGGAAGTTTTTCTGAGACATATTGATCTACCAGATAGATTCGCCCCCGGGGAGATTCGGTCTCCCGACCCGTGGCCAGATAGGTCGGGCAAGCCGGCAGGCAAAGACCGCAATGGATGCAGGCTTCGAGGGTGGCTTTGCTCAAATTGATTACTCTAGATCCTTTGATATCGTCCATGATGGCGCCTTAAATAAGAACTCAAAATCGGATCCCGGGATTCAAAATAGATTCCGGGTCGAAGCGTTTTTTTATGGTCTCTTTCAGAGCAGATAATCTGGTGGTATTGTCCTGATTGCCCTGATTAATTGATTTGACCATGTATAGACCGTCGTCGGATCTATGTGCCAGGGTGATGGCGCCGGCCAGGCTGCACCGCTCCGCCAGGGAGGCAAGTTTGCGCTCCAGTGATTCGAGATGATTTTCTTTTAGTTTCAAGGTCAGCTTGCCCGGGACCGGTCTCAGGCTGAATGTACACCCTTGAACTTCATTGAGAATCTCAGGAATAAGTTTGAGCGGAGCCGCTAGTTCCACCAGATCGCAGGCGGTGGTATCGCTAAGGCTGAAACCGGCTAAGTTATCGAGTATTCCGTCGAGGGCGCTTTTTTCAAGACGGTGAATCTGTCCAACACCGCTCATCTTAGAGGCCAGCTCTTCGAGATGGTCCAAAGACTCTTCCACCTCTTTCCGGTGTCCGAAATCGGCCACCAGGGCGAATCTCTCATAGTTCTCCGGCAAAAAATCCGCGCTCGCTATTTCGAGGACTTTTATCGCGATACCCGATGCAATCAAGCTCTTACAAAATTCAGGAATTATCTCGGTGGATTTTAAGGGCATCAAAAGGGCTTGCCTGAATTGAGGCAAGGCGAACAGTCTGAGATGGGCGCGGTGGCTTATCCCGAGCCAGGAGCGAGAGCCCACAAGCAGTTTTGTCAGATCGTAGCCGGTGACGTTCTTGACTATTTTGCCGCCGCTTTTGAAAGAGCTGCCGTCGGCCAAAATGGTATCAAGACCCAGAACCAGATTTCTCGGTCCACCGAAACCGGTGTCTAAAGGACCGCCGTTACCGGTTTCGATGAGTTCGTTTACGGAAGAATTTGGAGAACTTCCATTTGCCGGCAGCCACTGTCCGGACCGAGCCAGATAGCGGTTCAGCTCAGCTATCTTTATGCCGGTCTCCACAGTGATAACCATATCTTCCAGAACATGCTCCACCACTCTGTCGAGGGCGGAAAGATCGATGGTTACAGCGCGTTCGTGCTCGCTTACCGCGCTTACTTCACTTACAAAGGATACTTCGGTCAAGACCCTGGTTTTCTCTGCCGAAGCCGTTTCGAGAATTCGACTCAGTTCCGAGGCGTCTTCCGGTCTCAGGGAGGGGCTGATTTCTGACAGCGTCACCGGTTCATTACTTCCGTTTTTGTTCATAGAGAAACGATATCAGAATTGCCGGTACTATTAAAACTGATCTCTGCTGATATCATTGAAGGCGTTCAGGTCAATCGCTTTTCTTGTTCAGTAAGTACTTTGCCGGATATTTCCCACGACCTTATAGATAGTCATAGAAAGGATCTGGTGCTCGTCTCCGGCTACTATGGCTTCGGCAATCTTGGCGATGAAGCGATTCTGGAAGTTCTTTGTTCTCAGTTGAAGTCCGAATCTATCGTAGTGCTTTCGAACAATCCGCAGAAAACCGCCTCGACCTTTTCGGTAGCGGCCAGGAACCGTTGGAACCTGGTGAAGGTCTTCGCCCTCTTTCAAAGGACAAAGCTATTTGTCAGCGGCGGCGGTGGGCTCTTCCAGGACACCAGTTCGCTGCGTTCGGTTATTTACTATTCTCTTCTGCATTTGATGGCGAGGATGGCCGGGGTAAAAGTCCTGGTCTATGCCCAGGGACTGGGCCCACTGCGTTCACCGGTGGCTAAGTATCTGACCTCGTTGTCGATGCGCTTTTCCGATTCGATTACGGTAAGAGATCCGCAGTCGCTGAGCCTGCTTCGAGACTGGGGTCTTGGCGGTCATCTCACTGCCGACCCTGTTTGGTCTCTTGAGCCCGGCAATCTTCCCTTAGAGATTGAGAGCGAACTGGAGCGTTTCAAAAAAGATGGCGATGGTGACACCATTTTGATAGGGCTATCTTTGAGGGAGCATTCATCGATGGATGAGAACTCTCTTAAAAAGTTCAAGAAGATTCTCGTCGCGTCCTTGCCGCCGAATGCGGTGCTGGTTCCTCTGGTTTTGCAGAAGGATCAAGATAGTCGTCCATTGGAGTCGGTCATCGATGAATGGACGAGGGAAGGGCGAGCTGTGCTCGGATTCGACGCGGATTCTCTAGAGCGTCCCAGCCAGTGGCTCGCCCTGATTGGCCGGCTCGATTTTGTTGTCGGCATGCGTCTTCATTCATTGATCATGGCTCTGGGAGCCGGAGTACCTGTATTTGGGCTCTCTTACGACCCCAAAGTTGAAAAGGTGATGAAAGAGTTCGGGCAATTTTTCTTAAATTTGATCAATGATCGGGCGATTTTTGAGGACGATCAGGCTATGGAAAAACTGTTGAAAGAAGCGCTATTGCGTCGTCAAGATAGTATTCAGTCTTTGAAAAAGCCCCTGGATGAGGCTCGCCGGGCCGCTTGCATGAATATCCGGTTTATAGATAGAATTTTAGGCAGGTAAGGCAAATTTTATCTCTCGAGAAGGCATCTTCTAATGGCAACTGCTGGCAACAATTTCGAATCTAGACAGAAAGTACTGGGATATCCCGTGGATGTGGTCAATGAGAGCGAAGCGCTTTCTATGATCGAGAAAAGCTGGGGGTTATCCAGGACCATGCATGTGGTCACGATCAACGCCGAGATGGTCATCCAGGCCCAGAAAGACAATCGGCTGGATAGGATCATCCGTCATGCACATCTTATCGTTCCCGATGGTGCCGGCGCGGTCTTCGCTCTCAGGCTGGACGGACATGACAGTGTGCGGGTGCCGGGTATTGAGCTTGCCGAAAAGGCGCTCTCGTCGGCGGCCGGAAAAGGCATTCCCGTAGCTCTTCTGGGGAGCAAAGCCGACATTATCGAGAAGCTGCGCAAAGATCTTCCAAAAATCCATCCCGGTCTCAATATTTGCGCTTCCCATGACGGCTATATAAGTGAAGCCGAAGAAGAAGCGGTGGTGCGTGAAATCGCCGAGAGAAAGCCCGGCTTACTGCTTGTGGCTATGGGGGTACCGCGACAAGAGTATTTTATCGACAAATGGATCAGTCTCTTCCCCGGTACAGTAATAATTGGAGTGGGCGGCAGTTTCGATGTCTTCGCCGGAGCAGTCAAACGGGCGCCGCTTCTCTTTCAGAAGCTTCATCTCGAGTGGTTCTATAGATTGATGAAAGAGCCATGGAGATTCAATCGTATGGCTTCCACCCTGCCTAATTTCGCTTTTCAAGTGTTATTCAATCATTTTTTTAATTCGAGCCCCCGGGCGATATCGGCTTCGGATCCACATCCCAGTGCCGGGCGGCGCAGCCATGCTCCCAAGAAGAGAAGAGGGCGGGACCCCCAGGACAGATCTAAAAAATCGACTGAATCCAAAGAGTCCACCGATATATAGGCGAGATGATTTTCAAAAGCGACATGAGCCCGGAAGATGCCCGGGAACTCTCCTTGAGAAATCTTGCTCATCTTGGTGATGCTGTTTTCGAGCTCTATGAACGAGAGAAAGAAGTCTCTGAGAAGAAGCTTGCCAAGCAGATCCACAAACAAGTGGTCTCCAGGGTCAATGCCAGAAGCCAGGCAGAGTTGCTGCACCGCATATCTGAGAGCCTGAATGAAGCCGAGAGCGATTTAGTGCGCCGGGCTCGAAATTTGAAAGCCGGCAATTTCAAAAAGGTCGATCAAGCCGTCTATCGACAAGCCACCGCTTTTGAAGCCTTATTAGGATATCTGTATGTCACCGATATGGAGCGCCTGAAGCAGATTCTCGCCTTAACCGATGCAGAGGATTTAGAGAAGCTCGCAGATCTCACAGATATTGAGTAATGTGTCCGATCAAATCGAAGCCGCCGACGAATCCTTAACAATAGGTTGTAATGGCGCGATGGCAGAGATTGTAGTGTTACCTTAAATTTCGAAGACCTTCTGCGTCTGCTTTCAATTCATTTCAATTCAGGGGACCCCAGGCCGGTGAGTTTAAGCTCGGAAGACATCTACAGATGCCTTATGGACAAGAGTGCTGATGGTTACATCGTCAGCGATTCAAGGGGCCTGATTGTCAGCTGCAACAGTGCTGTTGTCAAGCTGGTTGGCAAAGAGGAGAGTCAACTGGTGGGCTCCCAGTTGTCGAGCCTGATCGACTTTGAAAGAGACGAGGCCAAAGATGCCTCCGGGGCTGTCTCTCCTTTGCCTGCCGGAGCCGACAAGCATGGTATCGAGAACGTCAAGACCGCTGCCGTTATAGGCAAAGCCGGCAACGAATTTTTGATGCCGGTTACCCATACGCCCATCGGCTCGGATAACGGTAAAAGCGATAACTTCCTGACGATTATTTATATCCTCCAGGCAAGCACCGTTCAACAGGCCCAGACAGAGTTCGTCAGCACTGTCAGTCATGAATTGCGGACCCCTCTAACCAGTATCAAAGGTTTTGCCGATACTATCTTGAGAGCCGGTGATCGAATCGATGTCGCGGCCCAGCGACGTTATATCGGCATCATCAAAGATCAAGCCGACCGATTGACCCGGCTTGTGGAAGATCTTCTTGCCGTATCTCGGCTGGAGTCGAAAAGACTGCAGTTGACGATTCGCGCCATAGATCTGAAAGAGGCGGTGGAGAGAGTACAGCGCAATCTTTCAGAAAAGGCAGGCGATCATTCTGTCGATGTCCGCTTCGGACCAGGGATTCCGCCGGTCTGGGCAGATGCAGATAGATTGGAGCAGATTCTCACCAATCTCATAGATAATGCCATCAAATACTCACCGGCTAATACCACTGTAACCGTATCTGCCAACGTTATTTCCCAGGATGATCCCAAGCAGCCCGAGATGATCGAGATCTGTGTCAATGACCAGGGTGTGGGCATCTCTAAAGAGAATATCCCAAAAATCTTTTCTAAGTTCAGCCGTCTCGATAATCCCCTGGTGCGCCAGACCGAAGGCACCGGGCTCGGTTTATACATAACCAGATCTCTGGTGCTTGCTCTGGGCGGGGATATCAGCATTACCTCCGAGCCTGGCAATACCACTTTCACGGTCAAGCTCCCCTCGGCGAGCCTCGAAATGCAGGCGGCAAGGGGTAGGGACATCTGATGCTTCTACCCAAGCCCCAGATTCTGGTTATTCATCAAACCCGGCAGGCGGCCGACTATGCTTCGGTGCTCGAAAAAACCGGCGCCAGAGTTAGTGCTGTCGCCTCTTTCGAAGAGGCGAATGAGCTTCTCTCCTTCCTTCATCCGGATTTGATCGTTCTGTCGGCCAACATGCCCGAAGGAGATGGCAGGCTGTATTGTCAGCAGATTCGTGCCACCGTTGTTCATCCCAGACCGGTTCTGGTATTGCTCCATCCGTCCGATGATGTGAACGAAAGAATCAATGCCTTCAGATATGGTGCCGACGACGTGCTCGCCGATCCTATAGACAAAAACGAGCTTGCTATAAGGGTTCTGGCCCATTTGAGGCGCCGCCAGGAAGAGTTCTCCAATCCGCTCACTCAGTTGCCCGGTCCCAATATGATAAGGCGTATGTTGGAGCAGCATCTGGTCTCCGATCGATCCTGGGCCGCTATGTCTATCGATTTGAATAAAATAAGGGTCTATAACGAGACCTATGGCGATCTTGCCGGAGATCAGTTGATCAAGGCTCTGGGAGCCATTCTTACAGACATAGCAGACGAGAACGACTTTGTCGGACATATCGAAGCCGATGACTTCATCATGACCACACCGCCTGCCGAAGCGGCCCGGAAAGCGGAGCGCATCTGTCAGCAGTTCGATACTATAAGCACTAGATTCTATCCCAAAGGCGATCTCGAAAGAGGTTACCTGATCTCGACCGGACGCGGCGGTATCAGAAGAAGGATTCCCCTTATCTCTATCGCAATTGGTATTGTGGACAGTACCAAGCGTCGATTCCACAGTTATGTCGATGTCTTGACCACGGCAAGGGATGCTCGCTATCTGGCCAAGGAAAAGGCAGAGTCCTGCTATGTCGTTAGTCAGACCCAGAGCGATGCCGGTCGGGTCGAGATGACCAGCTCCAAGATTCTGGTGGTGGAGCCTGATGGTGCCATGGCTTGTCTCTTGCAAGAGACCCTCTCTTTAGAGGGTTATATTGTCGATGTCACTGCCTCTGCCGATGATGCCCTGGAGATGTGCAAATATGATCCTCATCCGGATCTGGTTTTGCTCGAATCGAATCTAACCGACAGAGTGATGGATGGCTGGAAGCTCTGTCAGAAGCTCAAAGAAGACAACGAACTATCCAAGATCTGGGTGGTAATGGCAACCTCCCATCCGGATCAATCGAGAGCGCTGGAAGCCGGTGCCGATCTGTATCTTCCCAAACCTTTCGATATGCCGAGCTTGCTCACCGAGATAAGTCAACTCTTGAAGAAATCGCTCGCCTGATTTTAAGCCTTCGGTCTCAATCTAATTTTGTCGGGGTCTCTTCGATATTTTCGTTGACCACCGAAATTATCCAGTCCACCGCTTCGCTAATTGACCGGGCCTGGAAGTCCGGCTTCACCGGCCACTGATAGTCGCCTTTCTGAACTCTCTCACCATAGCCTGTTTCAACTAGTATGCCGCGGGCACCGCAGTTTTTGGCGAGTTCCACATCGGTGGCTTTATCACCGACAACGAAGGACAGTTCTCTATCCAGGTTCTCGTGATCTTTGTAAGCTTGCTCGACCATGCCTACGGCGGGTTTTCGACAATCGCAATCCCTGGCGTATTTTTCTATTTTGGCATCCGGAGCCGGAAGATGGGGACAATAGTAGACCGCATCCAAGAATGCGCCTTGATCCGCCAGCAGTTTCTCCAGCCTTTGATTAAGGGCAAGAATATGGTCTTCCGGGTAATAATCCCTGGCGGCACCGGTCTGGTTGGTGACAAGAATCGCTTTGATCCCCAGCATGTTAAGGCGCTTGACCGCCTCGGCCGCACCATCGATAAGATTGAGATCCTCCAGATTTTTTATGTATCCGGCTTCTATGTTCAAGGTACCGTCACGATCCAGAAATACTACAGGACGCTTTTCGCTTTTGTCGTGCTTCGAATTCATCATATAAATCACCGGGCTGCTCTTGAAAAAGTATACTCGCTGTTGCTGAAATCTCTCTTCCCAAGCCGCTCAAGAAGTAAATCTAAGTAACTCAAAGTAACTCAAAGTAACCTATAAGGTTTTGATTTAGGTAACCAACTACCTAAAGTCGTCGGTCTGTGTTACGATTTTCCAAAGCCTTAGTATCTGGTGAGTTTGCATGAGATTACACGACGATAACGCGTCCTTTCGATTCAATCAGGTTGGACTGAAGAAGTTTCTTGGCGACCTGGAATGCGAAATCATGGAGCTGGTCTGGAAGCTCTCCAGCTCGAATCCTACTGTTACCGTAAGAGAAGTCTACGACGCATTGAGAAAGAAGCGTGAGATAGCTTATACGACGGTAATGACCACCATGGTAAGACTTTCTGAAAAGGGTCTTTTGAAGATAGTGGACAAAGCCGGATTGGCCAATTGTTATGTGCCCGAGTCCGACAGAGAGACTTTCATAAGGAACTCGGTAGAACATGTACTGGACATCTTCTTTAGCGAGTTTCCCGATGAGTGCTCCGAGTTCGTCGCCGGGATGATGAGTCGCAAGCGTCCGAAGAAATCGACAAGAAGAAGATAGTAGCAGGCGCAAACGGACTATATTTGACTATTGAAAGAGAACGGCTTCAGCATTCTGAAGCCGTTTCCTTTTACTGCTTGTATTTGCACACAACAAAAGAAAAGAGGGACGGTGACACCGTCCCTCTTCATTACTCTTACTGATACCGCGATTATTGAGAATCGGGAATCGGTGCACCTTCCGGCAGAGTCGGCGAGGTCTTCTGGTGACGTTCCGCACGACCCGAGGAGTAGTGACGTTCGTCCAGTACGGTAGGTTCGACCTGGAACATGTTCATGTCGCGAGGTCCTTCTACCCGACCGATCTCTTCCGGCAGTTTGAGCTGTCCAGGAGTACCAGGCAGGATTATTTCCGGTCTGACTGCTATGACAAGCTCGCTCTCGTTTTTGGCGAAAGCTTTCGATCTGTACATCGCACCGAGTACCGGTACTTCACCGATAATCGGTAATTTAATCAATTCACGACCGTTGTTGGTCGAGACCAATCCACCGATGAACAGCTCCTGTCCGGGTTTCATTTCGACAATGGTCTGCGCCTTTCTCGTGATGAAGGAGGGGATGATAGTGGCCGAACCAGGTACGTTCAAACCGTTTGCCAGAGAAGGAATTCTCTCTTCAGGAGAAACTTCCAGGTTTATCGCTCCATTCTCCATGAGGATAGGAATGAAGTTCAATCTCAGACCGAACGGTTCGAATACGACCGACTGTTGAGCCTGACCGGCTGCAGCCACGGCTTGCAGGATCGGGATCTCACCACCTGCCAGGAAGGCCGCGCGCTCGCCGGATATACAGACAAGAGAGGGCTCGGACAGTACTCTAGCTCGGTTCATCGAGATCAGACCCTGAATGGTGGGGTTTATCGAGAAGCGGCTGGAGCTGGTAGAGGGGAAGTTGGTGCTTGCGCTGAACAAGTTCATCAGACCGCCAGAGGCGAAGCTGACACCACCCGGAGCTCCGAAGAGAACCGAAGCGGGAGCCACGGATGGAGGCTGGTTGAGCAGAACTGCCTGACCGATACCGCTGATGTTGTTACCCTGGAACTGGTTGGCGGATGCAAACCCGGTCGGGCCGACTGAGAAGCCCTGGTTTACCCTGCCGGCTGGAACGGCACCGTTGGCAAGTGGTGTTCCTGCAACTGTTCCTGTTGTGTTGGTGTACTGATTGATACCACCAAATGGAATAGGAATGTTCACTCCGGCGGTCTGGTTCGTACCACCAACACCGAAGGCGAAGCCCGAGGTGGTGCCGTTGAAGCCTACCGCGGTGGCAAGTTCTCTGGCGGAGTTGGTGTTCATCTCCATGAATGTGACGTGGAGGATAATCAGAGGTACCTTGCGGATCTTGATCATCGAGGTCACCCGGCCGCCATCACTGGTGATGACCTGACCTTTGGAGATATTATTCTGGGTGTTGGGGAAGAAAGTGTATCTATCGACTGAAGCGAGCTGGGCCAACTGACCGGAAGCACCACCAGCCTGACCGCCGCCGCCCTGGGCTGAAACTTCGCCGATTCGGGCATTGATCAGTCGGTTGTTAGCAACCTGGATGTTCATGCCGCGGTCGTCCATGAAGACGTTGGCAGCCATGAAGGCTCTGATAACAGACTCGGGGTGATCGACATCGCCCATCAAGAGGACTCTGTCGGAGCCGCCGACGGAGAATGCTTTGACGATGATTCTCGGATCGATCTCTCTTAGAGAGGTCTGGAGTTCGTCGAAGTCTCTGTCTACGAGAATATCTATGGCGGTGGTATTACCGGCATCATCCCAGAGAACCATGGTGGCACTACCGGGCGCCTTGCCCAGCATTACCATCTGGTTCTCGGCTACCACGACCGGCTCTGCAATGCCGGGATCCGAGATTGAGGTTCTGACTATTTTGTTTCTCAATTTGAAGGTTCTCGACTGAGAAACTTTCAAATCGATGACGTTGGTGGTCTTGAACTCTTCCATGTCCACGGTACCGGTCACTACGGGCGGTATCGGCGTGGCGGTGACGTCACTGCCGGTGGACTGAGCGATAACGTGGTCGGGCGCTAGCTGGGCGAGCAATTGTTTGCCTTGGCTTGCGCTGGTGGCCGACAACTGGGGAGTTACTCCCGGTACTGGTCCGTTGTAGCTTACAAGAGTCGGTGCGTTATCTTTCGTAGAGGAGGAGTTGATGGAAGGATGAATACTGAGAGCTGCTGCAGGAGCCGGCATGTCTTTGGCGACTTCGTTGCCGCCGCCAAGAAGAAGCATCACATGATCTTCTTCCAGGGCCGCGCTGTCAGTAGATTGCTTTTTGGAAGCAACGGTTTTATTGACCTGGTTCTTCTTGGCTTTTACCGAAGATTTCTTCGGTGAAGCCTTGGAAGATTTCTCGCTCGTGGACAGCTTCTGCCAGATGGCGTCGGCTGCCTGGGCTGGTTGTACAAGCCAGCCGGCCTGGGTCAATAAAATTGACAGGCTCATTGCTAGGCTTTTCCTTGGCGTATTCATTCCACTCTCCCTCTAAGTTATATAACGCTCTTCCACGTATTCAAGGATGAATCTAAATCTATTATCTGAAGTCAGGTATCGGAGCACCTTCAGGCAACGTAGGCGATGTCTTCTGGTGACGTTCCGCACGACCGCTGGTGTAATGGCGCTCGTCCACCACCGTCGGCTCTACTGCAAACATGTTCATGTCGCGAGGACCTTCTACCCTTCCGATCTCCTCAGGCAGCTTGAGCTGTCCGGGGGTACCAGGCAGGATAACTTCCGGTCTGATGGCGATGACCAGTTCGCTCTCGTTCTTGTTGAAAGACTTGGAGCGATACAGGGCGCCTATAACCGGAATCTCTCCGAAGATAGGATATTTATTCAATTCGCGACCGTTGTTGGTGGTGACCATGCCGGAGATAAAGAGCTCCTGACCGGGCTTCATCTCTACGATAGTCTGTACCTTACGGGTTGTGAATCCGGGGATGTTGGTGTTACTTCCCGGGAAGTTGAAGGCGAAGGCATTCGAAATGACCCGCTCTTCCGGCGACACTTCCAGGTTGATCGAGCCGTTTTCCATCAGCACAGGGATCATATTGATTCTCATACCGAAAGGCTCGAAGGTGACCGAGAACTGGTTCTGACCTGCCGTGGCGATTGCCTGGAGGATGGGGATTTCTCCACCGGCCAGGAAGGAAGCGCGCTCACCGGAGATACATACAAGGGTTGGCTCGGAGAGAACCCTTGCTCGGTTGTGGGCGATGATACCCTGAACCGAAGGGTTGACCGAGAACTTGTAGGGACTACCGGTGGCGAAGTTGGACACTGCGGTCAACAGGTTGCCGAGACCGGCTGTCTGGAAGGCCGCACCACCCGGAGCACCGAAGAGAATCTGCGAAGGCAGAATCGGAGCGGCTTGGGGGAAGATTGGCAGACCGATACCCAATACCTGGGTAGCCTGGGATGGGTTGACGAAAGAGACCGAAGCATTCGAGTAGTTAGTCTCGATACCCTGTACGTTCGCGTTCACCGGAAATCCCTGGGGTGAGTTCGAGAATCCGGGCAATCTCTGGTTCGCACCAGGGATGCTGACCAGGTAGTTACCGCTCGCTGCAACGTTTGCGGTACTACCACCGATACCGAAGCCGAAGCCGGGACCGGAGAAGTTGAAACCGAGCGAGACACCGAGCTGGCGGGCAGCCAGGGTGTTCATCTCCATGAAGGTCACATGCAGCGCGATCAGGGGTACTTTACGTACTTTGATCAAGCTGGTGACCCGTCCACCGTCACTGACGATTCCCTGAGCCAGCGAAACGTTGTTGTTCAGGTTGGGGAAGAAGGTATATCTGTCGACGGAGGATAACTGAGCAAGCTGACCGGTTTGACCACCGGCGGCACCGCCGCCACCCTGGGCGCCCATCTCACCGATTCTGGCGTTGATGAGGCGGTTGTTGGCTACCTGGATGCTCATACCGCGGTCGTCCATATAGACGTTAGCTGCCGCGAATGCTCGCACTACCGACTCGGGGTGGTCCACATCTCCGTAGAGGATGACTCGGTCAGAACCGCCTACAGAGTAGGTTTTGACGATGATTCTGGGGTCAATCTCTCTGAGAGTGGCTTGAAGCTGGTTGTAGTCTCTCGATACTTTGACGTCGATGGCGGTATTGTTGCCGGCGTCGTCCCATATTACGAGAGTGGCTTTACCCGGGGATTTACCCAACAGGACGAGTTGGTTCTCGGATACGACAACCGGCTCTACAATTCCGGGATCACTGATAGAGGTTCTGACGACTTTGTTTCTCAGTTTGAAGGTTCTGGAACGTGAAACCTTCACATCGATAACGTTGGTCGGTTTGTACTCTTCCAGGTCGACCGTGCCTGTCACTACAGGAGGAATCGGGCTGGCGGTGATTTCGCTGCTGGAGGACTGGGCAATTAGATTGTCCGCAGCCAGTTGAGCGATAAAGTCTTCGCTCCGGACCGATTGAGCTTCGTGAGCGGATTGAGCTTTGGATTTGATCTCTTCATCTATAGGAATTTCGCTGGTAGCTTCAGCCGAGGGAGAAGATATAGCTGGATTGATAGCTACCGGGGCGGCATCCATGCTGGCCGGAAGGCTCGGATGAATAGAGAGTGCAGCGGCTGGTGCAGGTCCTGCGCCCAGAGCTCCGACGTCCTTGCGACCTGGCAGGAACAACATCGAATGACTCTCATCTATAGATAAATCGTTTGAAGCGATCTTGATCGCTTTTTGCGGGGCTGCGGCACCGGCAGTTTGCTTGGTGGCAACCTTCTTAGAAGATACGGCCTTCTTAGTGGCTACCTTCTTAATAGATTTACCGCCGGCGGTGTCTGACAGTTTTTGCCAGATTGCACCATCTGCCGGTGTAGCGCTTGCCGATTGCCAACCAGCCTGTGATAGCGCGATCAATGCGCTAAGAGCTAAGCTCGTATTTGGCTTGTTCATTCCACTCTCCCTCTATCTAGCTTCCTGTAGATTTTGATAACTGCGACTCATTTTAGTTTGCGGAAGCGAGTTTAGTAAGTGTCGGTATGGACCCGACCAGGTCAGCAGTTTAGCATGAGTATCCTGACTGTGCACCTACCTTTTCTTATACCGTTCAAAGGTTTGAAACTAAAGGGGGGCGAATCCCCGAAACGACCCACCTGTGTGGGCTCATGTACTGTAGCGGATTGTTGCGGCATTTTGCGAAGGCTTTGTTGACAACCGGATATGGTGCCATGTGGTGGCGGTGTTCGAGGCATGTCAAGGTGGCATCGGCAATGATACCGTCATCAGTGGTATCGCCGCTACAGCCTGCTTTTGTATGTTGGTTGGATAGCCGAAATATCCTTCATCATTCGCTATCGGTCATATAATTGGGTTTTAGCCTATATCGGACGCAAGCGGACGAAGGGATGTCAGCAGGTTTTCTCGAGCTTCGCTCAGATCGCTCAGGCAATTTCTTGCCATGCCGTTAAAACCGGCTATATATCCAGGTTTTGTGCCTGCCGGTTTGGTTGTGATGAGGACGATGCCACTCTTTTGTAAAATTCAGGTTGGTGCTTCGTTGCTTGCGTTGTTCGAATAAGAAATGAATAAATTCTAGTTAAGGAGATGCTTCGGTTCGGGAAGTCAGATCTCCTTAAACGAGGCGGGAAGCATATTTGATGGCGCATCGATGAATATTCGATCGTGTTAGCTGGTGGCAGTTTTTTTGTCTCACGTTTTTATTTCTAAGAGTTTGATCCTTCTCTTGCAATAGAGATGGAGTCTGGATAAAAGTCCCCCTGGCATCCTTGTTTATCGGTTCTTTATAAGCCCCGAGAGAAGTCGAAGAAGAGAAGGCTTCCTCAACTATATATAGGAAGCGAGAGGGCTCTTGCTGCCATGGCATGACTATCATGAGAAAGACCACAGGTATAAGAATCAAGATAAGTATTGTTATTCACCTCTTTTAAGTTATATACTCTGCCCTGAAATCTTCAGCGGGTTTTACTGTTTAGGATTTCTTGCTTGAATAAGGTAGCTATATTGGGAAGGTGAGAGAGAAAAGCCGTGACAGAGACAAACAGTGACCAGGAAAAGGTACTAGTCGTTGATGATGAAGCTTCTATTAGAAGAATCCTCGAGACCAGACTGAAGCTGGCTGGGTACAACGTAGTGACTGCCGCCGACGGGCAAGAGGCGCTGGATCAATTTAATGGATTTCAACCCGATCTGGTGATTCTCGATGTGATGCTTCCCAAGATGGACGGTTACGAAGTCTGTCGCGAGATTCGCAAGACCTCCGATACGCCTATCATCATGCTCACCGCCGTGGCTGATGTCTCTAACAGGATTCAGGGTCTTGAGATTGGTGCCGATGACTATGTGGTCAAACCTTTCAGCCCCAGCGAATTGGAAGCCCGGATCAAGGCTGTTTTGAGACGTACTGTAGAGAGGCAGCAAGAGACCGGTCAAAGCAAGAGTTCGAATGTTATTACTATAGGCAGCTTGAAAATCGATCTCAACAAAAGACAGGTGACCCGCAAGAACGAAAGAATCAGATTGACTGGTATGGAATTCAGTCTTCTGGAGCTGTTGGTGACTAATTCCGGTCGACCTTTTTCTCGGGGCGAGATTCTCCAACAAGTCTGGGCTTATCCTCCTGACCACAGAATCGATACCCGGGTAGTCGACGTACATATAAGTAGATTGCGTTCCAAACTGGAAGAAGATTCTTCCAATCCGGATCTGATTCTTACCGCAAGAGGAATCGGTTATATGTTCCAGAAGATAAATTAGGCGCTCAGTCTTTTGAATCTAACTAAGAAAACGACCTCCTTTAGGAGGTCGTTTTCTTTTCTTGGGTTCATTTCCCCGGGGAGCCGGAATCTATTAGGTGCCGACTGTCCAGGAGCTCAGATACTTGACCATCTCGTCGGTCAAGGTGTCGATTTCGACTCCGAGCGACTTGAGTTTCAGGGCGGCTATCTCCTGGTCGACCGAAGCGGGCAGGGTATGCAGTCCTGCTTTCAATTCGGCTTTGTTTTTGACCAGATACTCGAGGGCGAGCGCCTGATTGGCGAAGCTCATATCCATCACGCTTGCCGGATGTCCCTCAGCGCAAGAGAGATTGACCAACCTGCCTTCGGCAAGAACATAGATCTTGTTGCCGTTTTTGAGGGTGTACTCTTCCATATATTCTCTGACCTGGGTTTTCTGTTTGGCTATTTTGCCAAGACCCTGCAGGTTGAGCTCGATGTCGAAGTGTCCGGAGTTGCAAACGATGGCACCGTCCTTCATAACTTCGAAGTGCTTGGTGTCGATTACATGGCAGTTCCCGGTTACGGTGATGAAGACATCGCCCAGTTTGGCTGCTTCGGTCATCGGCATGACTCGGAATCCGTCCATTACTGCTTCGACCGCTTTAATCGGATCGACTTCGGTTACTATGACGGATGCACCCAGACCCTTGGCCCGCATTGCTGTGCCTTTACCACACCAGCCATAGCCGACCACGACTACCGTTCTTCCGGCAAGCAATCTGTTGGTGGCACGGATGATACCGTCCAGGGTGGATTGACCTGTTCCATAACGGTTGTCGAAGAGATGCTTTGTCTGGGCATCGTTGACCGAGATGGAAGGGAAGGGCAGGGCGCCGTCTTTCTCCATCGCTCTCAGGCGGGTAATGCCGGTGGTGGTCTCTTCGGTGGTTCCAATAACGTCTTTGACTTGATCTTTTCGCTCTTGTACCAGGGTGACCACCAGGTCGGAGCCGTCGTCGATGATCAACTCGGGTTTGTGATCGAGGGCTATTTGAATATGTTTGTGATAGGTGGGGATATCCTCGCCTTTGATGGCGTAGGTCTTGATTCCGTATTCTTCGACCAGGGCGGCGGCGACGTCATCCTGAGTGGAGAGCGGATTAGATGCGATCAGGACGCAATCGGCTCCGCCGGCTGCCAGGGTTCTAGCCAGGTTGGCTGTCTCGGTGGTGACATGGGCACATACAGAAACGCGGCGGCCTTTGAGGGGCTTCTCTTTTTCGAAGCGCGCTCTGATTAATTTGAGAACAGGCATGTCTTTTTCAGCCCATTCAATTCTATGCTTACCAGCGTCCTTCAGTTTTGGGTCCTTGATTTCGCAGGACGAAACGGTCTTGTTGCTCACTGTGCATCCTCGCTATACCCAGCTCTTGTGGCGAGCCGGTCTAAGTAGTGGCCTTTTGAGGGGATCATATTAACACTATAAATATGTCCAACCTTCGGATGAGAATCTTGTTTTCATAGTTGATGTAGTATTTTGAAATAGATTAAGATGTCAAGGAAGGCTTTTTTATAAATTGCAGGCTTGTGGGAGAAGGTAGTTCGTGATTTCAGGGGCGGGAGAAGTTGGCGTTAAGCAGTAGAGCAGGCATTTTCCTTCTCCTTTATCTTTGCCTGGTTCAGCCCTTGGCCGTAGCTCCTGGATATGGCGAGGCTCTATCCGGTCATGTGCAGAAGAAGGGCGATAGTGGCAACTCCGCCTACCCGGAAGCATTGGATGTAGAGGATATGGATCCTGGAGAAGCCAGGGACAGGGCCCCTTCGCCGCCGGTCTCGGCAGCACCGCCTGTCTATCGCACACAAGGCGCTGCTCCTGTATCCAATCAGCCGTCATATCGACCCGGAATGGAGCCGGTTTCGAGGGCTTCTTCAAATTTGCCTGCCAATTCTTTTCCGACCACGTTTCTGGGGCGATGGCACTGTGTGACCGAGGTGGTTGATTCTTATGTCCGTGACGTCGGAGTCGGCACCAAAATGGTCAGCGAGGTGAAGTTCTCACGCAAGCCGGACGGAAGAGTGGTGGCAGACTGGTTGCAACCCGGTTGGACCGAGTCTCAGGCTTTTGCGGTGGCCTGGAGCGATCAGGAAGCTCGAGTCGATCGAACCTGCTATTACTTTGGCGATGGAATGCAGGGCGCCTGGGCGTCCCGGTCTCGTGATCACTTTATTATGCAGGAGCCGGCCAAGATGCTCTGCAAGAGCTATATAGATCAGTATATAGACGGACGATACCTCGGGCGGTATCGTACCGTATCTGTCCTCACTCGTATTATCAACTGACCTTATATATGGGCCGGTTGCTTCTCTTTTTTGGAATCTCTATTTTGGACGAAAGAGGCATAGCCTTTATAGACGGCGGACCGACCCAGGTCTCGTTCGATTCTGAGTAGTTGATTGTATTTGGCCGTTCTCTCCGAGCGACAGGGGGCGCCTGTTTTGATTTGAGCGGCGGACATGGCTACAGCCAGATCGGCTATGGTGGCGTCCTCTGTTTCACCACTGCGGTGAGAGAGTATGCTCGTGTAACCGTGTTCCGAAGCCAGGTTTATTGCTTCGATGGTTTCGGTCAAGGTGCCAATCTGGTTCGGTTTGATCAGGATGGAGTTACCTACACCACTTTCAATACCACGTCTCAATCGCACCGTATTGGTGACGAACAGGTCGTCGCCTACCAATTGGACCTTCGTACCGAGTTTGTCGGTCAGGATCTTCCATCCCTCCCAATCCTCCTCGGCCAGCCCGTCTTCGATGCTGACTATCGGATAATTGGATGCTAGTTTCTCATAATATTCCACCATCTCCTCACTGCTGAGGCTCTTGTTCTCGGTGGCCAGGTTGTACTTACCATTTTCGTAGAACTCGGTAGAAGCCGGATCGAGGGCCAGGGAAATGTCGCGACCAGGCTTGAAGCCAGCTTTCTCGATAGCCTGGACTATTAGCTCTAAAGCTTCCTCGTTGGCCTTCAACGAAGGAGCGAATCCTCCCTCGTCACCAACTCCGGTGCTCAAAGACTTTTTATGTAGTACTGCTTTTAGTGCGTGGTAGGTTTCAACTCCCCACTGTAGAGCTTCCGAAAAGCTGCTGGCGCCTGCCGGTGCAATCATGAACTCCTGTAAGTCGACTCCGTCCTGGGCGTGCTTGCCACCATTCAAAATATTCATAAGTGGCACAGGTAAAGTATTCGCCGCTACCCCGCCTATATATCTAAAAAGAGGCATTCCAACTGAGTTCGCAGCTGCCTTGGCTACTGCCAGGCTGACACCAAGGGTGGCATTGGCACCGAGGGAAGATTTATTATCAGTACCATCAATTTTGATCAGTTCGTGGTCGATTAGAGTCTGTTCTGTGGCGTTGGCGCCTAACAGCGATTTCGTGATGGTTTCATGGATATGTTCGATTGCTTTCAACACGCCTTTGCCATCATATCTTTTCGGATCTTTGTCTCGCAACTCGACGGCTTCGAAACTACCGGTGGAGGCACCAGATGGAACAGCGGCTCTACCGGCGGCACCATTCGAAAGTACTACGGTTACCTCAACAGTAGGATTACCGCGGGAATCCAGAATTTCCATTGCCGATATTTCTTCAATATGCGTCATCAGTGTTTCACTCCATTAGTGGTATCACCGTCAGTATTTATCACCTAATTTCGGAAATTCCCAAAATTTTTGGTGCAAATGATCGGCGTTCAAGTATAATCCTAAAACGAAAGTTCGTTTTTCAATCATCCAGTAAACAATATCATTTGAGCGGAAGTCTTACCTTATAGTTCGCACAGCGAACCTAGAAGCGGCGGTCGAAAATGGGCGGTGACCATCCCGGTGGTTTCCAGGCAATTCAAGAGTATTTCCAGCAGAAAGTCTGTCGGTTTTGTTCTCGGCAGTTCGAGCAGGAAGGAATCGAACTCTTGCGTCAGGAGCCAGGGGTTTTAGTAGTACGAGTGACTTGCAATTCTTGCGGGCACCCTTTGGGGGTAGCCATAGTAGGAACTACTCCCAAGCCGGAGAAGAGCAAGCCTCGCAGTTACGGAGAGTGGACCAAAAAGGACCGCTCCAGGCTGGCTAAAATGCCTAAAATTACTTACGACGATGTGCTGACGGCGCATCAGTTTTTTCAGAATCTTGGATCCGACTGGGCCAAGTACATCCCCGGCACCTGAGCCGATGGATTTCCGCACATAATGAGGTGTTGTTGACAACCGGATCGAAATCCCGGACCGGAATTGAATCTTTATAAAAGGGCTGGAGCGTTTGGTTTTCAGCCCTTTTCTCTTTTGAGACGAACAGCTTTGCAACCAAGCTAAAATTTCTGGAATTTATTTCGAAATGTGCGCAAGGCTCTTTATAACCAGCTTCTTATCGCTTGTTTTTGCGACAATTGAGCCATGTTCGATCGAGAGATACGTCTGGTCCCTGCCGTGCCCAAGAGCGATATTCGCCTTGACGTGGCATTTTGCTATCCTGGTCCCTACGAAATCGGTATGGCCGGACTGGGGATGCAGCTTGTCTGGTGGTTGTTCGAGCAGCACGAGCATGTCTTCGTTCGGCGCTGCTTCTCGGATATAGATCAGCATTCTTCTGCCGGGCAGAGTGATTGCTATGGATTCACTCTCTCCTGGGAGCTCGATTTCCCGACCGTCTTGACGATGCTGGAGCGATATGGAATCGAGCCCCTTTCTAAAGACCGTGGTGAAGGCAGTCCCATAGTTTTCGGCGGTGGACCGGTTTTGTCAGCCAACCCCGAGCCTTATGCCGCCATATTTGATGTCGTTCTGCTTGGCGATGCGGAGGCTACGGTGCCTGCCTTTATTGAAGCGGTGATTGAAACGGCAGGTCTTGACCGTTTTGAGCGCCTGAAGCGATTCGCGGCGGTGCCCGGACTGTATGTGCCGTCCTGCTACAAAGTCGACTACCAGGACTCGGGCGCGGTTCTCTCTATCGAATCAATAGTAAAGGCGGCACCGCAACATGTTGCTCGTCAAGCGTTCAAGCCCGCCTCCGACTACATTGCCAGCACTTGCATCCTCTCTCCTGATACCACTTGGGGTGCCACTTATCTGATGGAGGTGGTGCGATCCTGTCCGCAAGAGTGTCGATTTTGTCTGGCCAGCTATCTGACCAGACCATTTCGTTTCGCTTCGGTTGATACCATAATTGATGCGGCGCTCAAAGCCTCGGCTCATACCGACAAGATCGGTTTGCTCGGTCCTTCTATTACGGAGCACCCGGAGTTCGAGGAAATTGCCGACCGTCTGGCAAAAGTCGACAACCTGCGGGTTAATATCGCCTCGGTGCGAGCCGATACTCTGACTGAAAACCTGGCGGCCAATATTGCCAGGCTCGGTCAGAAGTCGGTAACCATCGCCCTCGAGTCCGGCTCGCAGCGTCTGAGGGATATCATGAAAAAGAATTTGACCGAGGCCCAGATCGAATACGCAGTCGATGCTATCGCCGGCGGTGGTCTGAGTGGTATCAAATTCTACGGTATCGCCGGGCTTCCATTTGAAGAGCAAGGTGATCTCGATGAAACTGTGGCTTTGCTCCGTCGTTTGAAGAAGCGCCATTCTGCCTTGAAATTCGTCTTCGGTCTCAGCTCTTTCGTGCCGAAGGCCCAGACTCCCTTCCAGCGCAGAGGCAGGGACCGGGGCTGCAAAAAGAAAATGGAGTTTCTGAGAAAGAGCCTTGCTCCGAAAGGAATCGACGTCAGGACCGAGAGTCATAACTGGAGCGATATCCAGGCATTGTTGTCCCGGGGCGATCGCCGCTTGTCCGAAATCCTCATCGATATTGGTGATGGCGCTCAGAGTCTGGGCAGTTGGAAGCGAGCCATGAAGGCAAGACCTGATGGTGTCCCTTCTATGGACTACTTTGTTTTTGAGAATTATCCCGAAGAGCAATTGTTGCCCTGGGATCATCTTATCTCTGCCGATAAGAGCGGATATCTCGACGGTCATTTGAAAACGGCTCGGGCTATGGCAACAGAATAGGCTTCTAATACTCTTGGTAACTTATCATTAGATCTTTGACTTCCAAACCGGCTAATATATGTAAAAATCTCTCGCTTTTCTCGATTCTCTCAGGAGCAATTAATTCGAATGGGCAATTCGTCTGAAATATGGATCAGGGACCTGGTTAAACCAATCGAGGAAGATTTGATGTCCGGAGCCGCAGAGCTTGCTCTCCGGGCGATAATAATCTTTCAGACGATCATGAAAGAGAAGAAAGCGGAGAAGCCAGAGGTGCTGCGCTCTTATTTGACGGAAGCCGCCAAGCAGCTGGTCGGGGTGCAGCCGGCAATGGCTCCGGTCTTTCATCTCTCCAATTCAGTCTTGATCGCAATCAAAGACTGTCAGTCCTCCGATGAGTTAATAGAAAAGTGCCAGAGTACCCTGGATGAATTTGAAAAGACTCTATGCGCATCCGCTGCAAGAATCGCCGACCTGGCTTATGACCTTATCGAGCCGGGCTCTGTCGTATTCGCTTATTCTTTCAGCTCCACTGTTGTAAGCGCGCTGCTCAATGCCCGCTCCAGAGGCAGATATTTCCGGGTGGCCTGTACTGAATCGAGACCCAGTCTCGAAGGACGCAAACTTGCTTCGAGGCTCAATTCGGGCGGAATCGAAGTGATCCACACCTTCGACACAGCCATGGGCTTGATTCTGCCTGCCTGTAGTGTCGCATTTATGGGCTGCGATTGTATTGCTTTACCCGGAGTTGTCAATAAAGTCGGTTCCTGGATGCTTTCGGTGGGCTGCCGTGAATTGAAAGTGCCTTTATACGCTTTATCGGGAACGGAAAAGTTCGTCTCCGAAGAACGTCTTTTCGAGTTCGAGAAGCACGAACGACCTGGTTTTGAAGTCTGGGAAGATGCTCCCCGAGAGATAAACGTTGTGAACAGCCAGTTCGATCTTGTTCCTTTTAATCTCCTCAGCGGGCTGGTTACCGAAAAAGGGATTCTTCAAGAAGCGGATATCAAAGAGTTGATCTCGAACTATGCGGTAGATGATGCGCTCAAGCTCGAGACCGCATCTTCTTGAGAAGGTTTTATAGGGCGAGGAAAAAATCCTTCTGGTGGCTGCTCTCAAGAACTAGTCGCTTTGGCCGATAGCCCGATCAAATAGCCGTTTTCCATCATAAACAAATACTTGAGGGTGTCCTCTCTCTCCTCTCTGTCGGTGCCGTCGGAGTTTTTGGTTCCTAGTCTAATACTGGTTTTGAGGGCGAGATTGTGCAGATCGTAGATGGTGATTTCCATGGTTTTGCTAGCCGGCGCATAATAGAGGTTCTTGTTGCCATAGTCGACGGCGTACAGGGATTTTTCTGTAAAGCCAGGCAGGGTATCCACAATCGAGCCATCTCTGACGTCTACTAGAACATCGTTGAGTAGCACTGCGGGCACCATCGGCAATGCCACAAGCGAGTCTCTTCCATCGTTTTCTCCGGCTTTGAAATGATCTTTCAGATAGATAATCTCTCGCACCCGACCGTCGTCGGCTCCGAAGACTCTGAGCTTCTCCCGGTCGAGAACGCAGAGCGCTTCTCCATTTGATATATACGCTACCTGCGCATCATCTTGAATGGGAATGTCCAGCGACTTGATCTCCCAGCTTCTGGCCGGATCTATGTACTTAAGTCTCTGAGGGTAGACACTGGTATTAATAGCGGTGCTGTCTTTATTGTCGGCGCTGACTGTTCTGGCGTAGAATCTCGCAGCATTCTCGTCATAGTAGATGGCTCTAACTTGGTCCTTGAAGTCGATTCTGCGCGCAGGCGATTTTTTTATATCGGCGATATAGTAGATTTTGAAGGACTTACCGGCTCCTGTTGTGACCAGTCCGCTGCGGTTTCCGTTCAATACGAAAAGTCGAGCGCTTCCATCCGGAGCGCTTATTTCGAGCGCGCGAAGACGACGATCGTTCAAATGAATCGCCGGTTTGTTGTTGGATTCTTGGACTAGTGAATAAAACGCCCCTTCGACCACGGCATCCCTGTCCTTCTGAGAGGCGATTTCTCCGAATTCCCAGTTGGAGTCGAGTTTGCAATAGCTGTAATAGCCCTGCCCTCCGTCCAGTCGAAAACTGTTCGTGCCCGCCAGTTTGTCCAGCTTCACGGTCTGGTTCACCGTGGTTAGTTTGCTTGCTACTTTGGTCAACTCCGGGGGCGCCAGTATATGTATCCTGTATTTTTGCACTCCGGAACGAGTGATTTCGTTGCCTGCAAGCAAGTCGGCAAGAGGGCTGAATTCTGCCAACAAAATAATCGAGAGAAAGAACAGGGCGGCTATGGCTGCATAGGCTCTGGTCTTCGAGAAATTTCTCTCTGGTTTTTTAGAATGCATTCCTATGGATAGAGGCCCCGGTGCCATCTGGCTTCGACTACTCTGTCAAGAGCGAGGCGCATGGCGGCCATTCTCATGGAGCACTTGTATTCGTCGGCCACCGCGAAGACCCGGTTGCAGATCTTGTTTGTGATCTCTTCCAGTCTTGCCCAGACCTCTTCTTCGGTCCACAAAAGTCTCATCAGACCCTGCACCCATTCGAAATAGCCGACACTCTCGGCTGCTCCGTTGGCGAGGATGTCCGGCACGACGATGATGCCGCGGGCGTCCAGGATTTCATCGGCTTCAGGGGTGATGGGCGCATTAGCGCCTTCGACAATGATCTTGGCTCTGATCTTCTCGACATTGGCGAGATTGATCTGAAAACGAACCGCACAGGGGACCAGAACGTCGCAGGCCAGTTCCAGGAGATCTTGATTGGATATCGGGGTCGAGCCTTCGAAATCGGTGATTCTTCCTCCGCTCTGCTTCTGGTGTTGCAGCAGCTTGTGGACGTCTAGACCGTCCGCATTGTAAATGCCGCCTTTACTATCGGATACGGCGATTACTTTGAAGCCCATGTTGTGAAGACCGCGGGCTACTTCGGAGCCTACCAGACCGAAGCCTTCGATGGCTACAGTGGGCTCGTTTCCTAGATTGAGCTTTTTGACCACATTGCGGGTTACCAGCGAAACACCATATCCGGTTGCACGGTGGGCTGAGAGAGAGCCGCCTATAGATTTTGGCTTGCCGGTCACCACCGAAGGCACGGTGTGACCGACGTTGACGCTGAAAGTGTCGAGCATCCAGGCCATGGTCTGGGGGGTGGTGTTTAAATCAGGACCCTGGACATCTTGGTTCGGTCCGATAAGCTCTATGATTTCGGAGCAATAGCGTCGGGTGGCACGCTCCAGTTCTCCTTTGGAGACTTTTGTCGTGTCGAGGCGAATTCCTCCGTGGGAGCCGCCGAAGGGCAGGTTCATCAGGGAGCATTTCCAGGTCATCAACATCGCCATGGCAGCGACTTCCCCCATGGAAAGATCGCCGTTAAAGCGGACTCCGCCTTTTGCCGGACCCATGGCCACGTCGTGGTGAACTCGGTAGCCAATGAAAGAGCGCACGCTCTCATCATCCATTCTCACCGGCACTATTACCGTCATGCACCTTTTAGGCTGCCGCAAGGGAAGCATTACGTCTTCTTCGAGTTTCATCCACTGGGTCGCTTTGTCCATGAAACGCAGGACCATTCTGAAATCGTCGTTTTCCCACTCGTTACCATTAGATTCGAGGGTTTCCATTGTATTGGTTACTGTTTCCATCATTTGATTCACTCGTATGTGCCCACGGTAAAGTGTGAGCAATTGTACTCTCACTTGCTCCTTAAAAGCTTATTTAGCCAGGATCTTAATTCAGGATTTATCTTTGTTCAGGTCGGCCAGGCGGTATTCGAGAACCCGTTCTCTGATTCGAAATGGTTTGTGGAGGTTGAGACCGAGATATTCAACCATAAATTTCAAATGGGACTCTGATGCCGAACCCATCTCTCCTGCGAGCGCGGCAAGGGGAAGCAGACCTACCACTTCGCTGCCGACCACAGCCACGCCTCTTTCAGCGGCCTCTTGCTTGACCCTATCGAAAACGGATTTCAAAGAGGTGATTCGATAATCGAGGATATTGGTGGATACCTGGCACAGACCGTATTCTTCCATGTACCAGCCTATTGCTTTCACTCGTTTCAGTCCGGCATCAGCGCTTTGCTCTCGGATTCGAGAAGCTATTTTTCTGGCAACTTTCTGACTGGTCGTCTCAAGGCTGACGTTGTAAGCAACCAGTACCTCTCTTGCACCGATAGCAGTGGCGCCGGCCCGTTCATTGAAGGCGGCGGGGCCGAAGTCAGGAAGGAAGCCGTCATTTTCGATGCGTGTTCTCAAGCCTTCATACTGTCCCCGGCGTAGGTCGGCCAGCTCTACTCTGGATGGGTCCATGGCCGCCTTTCCGTAGAGATAGACAGGCAATGCCAGATTCCTCCCTGCCCTGGAAGCCAGTTCTCGAGCGGCTTGAATGCAGCTTTCCATGGTCGAGCCTTCCATAGGCACGAAGGGACAGACATCGCAAGCGCCGATTCTTGGATGAGCCCCGTGATGCTTCGTCATGTCGATAAGCTCGAGAGCTTTCTCTATGGCCAGATAGGCCGATGTTACTACCGGCTCTTTCTCTCCGACAAAGGTAAAGACAGTTCGGTTGGCACCGGGACCGGGATCCACTCCAAGGAGCATCGTTCCGGGAACGGATGCAATAGCTTCGGCAATGGCAACTATGGTTCTCGGTTCACGAGCCTCGCTGAAATTCGGAACACATTCGATTAATTCTGATTGCAAAGTTTGTTTCTCGCCCTTTCACTTTTCGGATCTTCTTTTAAGTCATTTGAATCTGGTAATTTCTCTTCCCATCTGTCATAGTGACAGGCGAAAACTACGCTGGATAGCCGATGTCCGATACCGAGAGAAAGCCAACCTCTATTTGTACAGAATGCGGTTTCATGTCCGCCGACGGCGCTCGTTTCTGTCCGCATGACTCAACAAAACTGGAATCGCTTTCTGAAGATCCATTGATTGGCGCCATAGTAGCAGATCGATACCTGATCTTATCCGCCCTGGGAAGGGGCGGTATGAGCGTCGTTTATAAAGCGCGCCACCAGTACATGCATCGCAATGTCGCACTCAAGATGATTCGAGCCGAATTAGAAGAGGACTCTTTTTTGCTCAAACGGCTGGAGGTCGAGTCAAAGGCGATAAGCTCCCTTAAACATCCCAATATCGTCCCGGTCTATGATTTTGGCAAGCTGGCGGACGGCACTCCCTTTCTTGTCATGGAATACCTTACCGGATGCGATTTGAAAGAGCATATCGACGGCAATGCCCCTCTGGATTATCGAGAAGTACTGCCGCTATTCAAGGATATTTGCGACGCCCTCGCCCATGCGCATCGTAATGGGGTAATTCATCGAGATATAAAGCCCTCCAACATAATTGTCACTCGGTCGGAGGACAAAGGACGAATGGTCCCGATCGTGGTCGATTTCGGCATAGCCAGGATGGTCAACCTTGAGGGAGAGGACCTTCATCGGCTGACTGCTACGGGTCAGGTTTTCGGAAGTCCTTTCTACATGAGCCCTGAGCAGTGCAGAGCGGCCAAACCGGATGCCAGGTCCGATATCTATGCCCTCGGTTGTGTTATCTACGAGGCGCTCACCGGGGAAATGCCGGTTAGAGGTAATACTCCATTCGATACCATGGTCAAGCATATTCAAGAAAAACCAAGAGCGTTCGCGTCCATCCCTGATCTGGCGGCAGATGTGATACCGACCAGGGTAGAGCAATGTGTCTTCAAGGCGCTGGAGAAAGACCCGGGCAACAGATTTCAGAGTATGGAGGAATTCTCTTCTGCGATTGAAGGCTGTTTGACTTCTTCCTCTAAGTCTTTGTCCCGGGCGGCAGAGTTTCCGCCAGCCGGAAATGTGGCGGCTCTCGACTATTCTGGTGGCAAATATGGTGCTTACGCGATACTGCTTCTTTTGATTTCGGTGCTGGCGATAATGGGCTTCCAGCAGTTTGGAAGTGCTTTGATATCCGGCAGTTCATCGAAGCCTGAGTCGCCACAAGAGGCAATGCAAGAGCCGGTGAAAGAACCTGTGCAAGAACCTGTGCAAGAACCCGTGTCTTCCGCGTTAACAGTCGCCGCACCTTTCTCTTTGCCGGACAGCACAACAACCTTAGAGCCCCCGGCAAAGAAAGAGAGGGCTTCTGTTCCCGGAGACGCAGGGTCCATTGATCGTCCACCTCAGGCGTTGCCGCCTCCCGCATCTGCCCCAGCGCCAGTCCCGGTTGAGGTCGCGTTTGCCATTTTCGATCCCGGAGAGTTCCGACGATTTCCCGGCTGGCAATACAATGCCTCTGCCTACGAACATAATCAGGCTCTGGTCGGGCTGGATGTGCGTAGAAACAACAGTGGGTTTGCCGGTATCTCCTACACGTTCAATTTCTCTTATGACGGCAATGGGTTGGATGGAGTCTCGAAAAGCGCCTTTGAAGCGCTTCGTCGGCGCTCTTATGCTTCTGAGCATGTTGATGTCGGTCTGGTGAAATCCAGAAAAATCCAGTACGGAAAAGTTCCAGGGGAAGTGGTAAGACTGGACGTGCTCGAATTCAAGAGAACGGCGCATGGAGAGAATCCCCGCACCTTTGTGATCTATTACCGAACCCAGGCCGGTGTTGTAGCACTGCAGTTGATACCGATATCAGACTCGAACAATCAGGCAGAGAACCTTGCAATGGCTCTTGCTATGCGGAGTTTTCGGGCTCAACCTTGAGCTTTCTTTAGCCGGATTTTCTCTTTCTGAAAAAGCAGAACCAGATGGTGAGAGCCATGAGCGCCAGGGAGAAAAAGGCCCAGGACAGGCTCCAGAAAACCGCTGGAAGCAGGTAGTCACGTTGCATAACGGTGGCATCCGAATAGACTCCGGAAGGAAAGACCGAGGCACCCATGACCAGGGCTATCGACCGCAGGCTGTCCATGGCTGTATGTACTGCCAGAAAAAGAAGGACGAGATTAGCCTTCTTCTCATCCAGTTTCAATCCGGCCATAATCGTAAGAAATGCCAGTAAGCCTGCCCAGACCATGCTCATCAGAATCGGCAGAGCCATGGTCGAGAAGAGTCCGGCTCCCATGAAGATGAACGCTCCCAGAATTGTGAATATTCCCAGGGCTATTAGAGTCGGTCTGGCCAGGTGCTTGTATTGACCGAGAAATATCAGAATAGCTCCAACTATCGCTGTTCCAAGATAGCCGGCCTGGACACTGATAAATGGAATGCCGCCATGGCAGAATGTCAGACCGCCATGTCCCTGACCGTCGGGGACTATGGTCATGCCGCTGACATGACCGCCTGTCAGGATGCACATTACAGCATGGCTCATCTCGTGCACCATAATCGCAAATTGATTTAGTGGAGTAAAAATCAGCTCAGAGAATGGCAGCTTGGATAGAATCACCGTAACTATGAGAATCGTCCAGAACATTTTGTGATTTGATTCACGCGTCGGAGCTTCGCCTATAGATGGTCTGTCACTTTTGGGGTCTGTTTCGAGCTCCGCTTCGAGTTCGGCGAGCCTGTCTTTTGCCGAGGGGGAGAGATGAGAAGGCAGTTGTGCACTCTCGCCGCGACCGATTTTGAGTTTTAGCGTTTCTTCAATCAGCTTTTCCTTGTTGTCGCTTTTGCCGTTGTTCTTTTTCATCGCTCAAAATATGGTTACTCGAAGGGATTAACTTGAGGTTCAAGAGGAATAACATATAACAGTCGAGAGTTTTCTCAGTGTCTTACTTTATTCTATGTCAGCATCGAAAAGACAGCCGCATATCCAGTTGCAAGGTGCTTATTTCGACAAGAAAGCCGATATGTTTCTCCGTCCTATTCCGGAGTTTATTCAAGAGCGGACCCGGGAGATCGTCGAGATGTCAGGGGTCGGGATTGGTTCGACGGTCCTTGATGTGGGCTCCGGAGTCGGAGTTCTGATCGGCTATTTCCTCGGTGCCGGGGTTCGACCGGAAGACATCGTAGGCTGTGATCTCAGTGTTGAGATGCTGACCAGAGCACGCGCCAGCTATCCCGATGTCTTTTTCTGGCAGGGCGATGTGGCTGATATTGCTTCAGCTATGGGAGAAGTCTTACCCGCTCATATACATTCTTTTGATCGAGTTTTTTTCAATGCATGTTTTGGAAACATGTTCGATCAGAAACTGGCTCTAACCAGTGCAATCGATGTTTTGAAAGTAGGCGGACAAGTCATTCTCAGCCATCCTCTCGGTGCCAGGTTTGTTGATGCGCTTCGAAAAAGTGATCCCGACATCGTTCCCCACCGGCTTCCAGATCGCAGACAGCTGGACGACTGGTCGAAGGAGCTTGGACTCGGGCTCGATAGCTGTGTGGACCAGGAAGATTTTTATTACGTTGCTTTGACAAGGAAAAAATAGGAAGGCAAATGACCAGAGAAGAGGAAAGAAAACCCAATCCCCTTGCCATCGGCTCTAGCAATCAGGGCGCAGATAGCGATCAGTTGAAAGCTCAGGTGATGAACAATCGCCAGGCTCTTTTGAGCCAACTTTCGGCTAATCAGCCCGGCGTGCGTCCGGAGGGCGAAGCCGAGCAGGAGCCGGTTCCCGGAGCGGTTGCTGCGCCGCCGCCCGCCGCCGCCTTCGAGTCGACCATGGGACGCGTAGTCGAGGTCATCTTCGACACCCTTCAGGCAAGCTGTGTAGAAGCCAATAGAGCATTGGCAGGCAGCGACGCCCAGTTGAATTGTCAGAGACCGGCGGGGATTCAGATGAGGACCAGTCCTCAGACCGGAGCATCTGTTCAAGCCTTGCGTGGAAATGTCTCTCTGCCGAATTATTCTCTTGTAGTCGATTGCACCGACGAAAGGATTCTTGTATTCATCATCCCCAGCGAGTTTCTACTGGGTTTCGACCCTGAATCGGAGCTCATAGCGCCCCACCTGGTGCTTCGACAGCTCCTCCAGGTGGATGGCCAGTCCGGGTGGTTCATGGATAATACTCCGGTGGGGCAGGTAATGCTTCCGGAACTCTCGCGACAGCTCCTTAGAAATCTAATTGCCGTTGCCCGGGGTGAGGCTAATCCCAAACAGCCTTTCTCCTATGGGACCGGAGCTAAGTTGTCTCCGCCCAAGCCTTCGCCTCAGCCTCAGCCTCAGTCTCAGTCTTCACGAGCAGCTGCTCCGGTACCGCCCGGCATGGCCGGTGCCCGGGCATCAGCTCCGCCTCCGACTCCGAATCCAGCGGCTCCAGTCAGTTATTCTCAGGGTCTGAGTCGTTCTCAGACGGTCAAGCAGTTGATGGTAGCGGCTCTGGACGAACCCCGACGAGCGCCTCTACCGTTCCATGCCGTTCCTGTTCCCGCTCCTGAAGCACCCGCTACCGAATCTCCTTCGAACGGCGGCGCGACCCACGGAGCACCACCTCCCTCTCCTGCTAATGTTTCTTCTTCCGGGTCTTCTCAAGCTGTTCCTCAGGCACCTCCAAACGAGAGGCGTCGAGAAGGCATCCGGGAGACCAATGAGTTTGCCATGCTCTCTGAGCTTATTTCTAAAGAAAAGACGGCTCCGCCTCCCCAGATTTCGCCGGTAAAGAGCGCCTCTCAGGCGGACGAGATGTGGCAGCGTCCCGAGTCGAAATCTCCACCCAGTGCTCCTATTCCCCCCGGACGTGCCAGACCTTCTTCTCCCGCTCCGAATCCATCTCCAGCTTCGGCTCCGGTCTCGTCTCCGCCGCCACCGCCGGCGCCGGCGCCGGCAGAGACAGGCTCCGGGAACTTCCGTGTTCCGAGCGACCTCTTCGAGAGCCATGACTCGGTGCCTCAGGAAGAACCGGCAGTTTCCGCACAGAACGCTTTTCCTGTCCCGCCCGGTCATAAGGTGCCTCCCGAATTATTGCCTGCGCCTGCGCCTGAGCCCGCTTCCGAAATTTCTTCGGAACTTTCACTGGAACCCACACCTGCTCCTGCTGCGGTGGATGCTTCTTTATCCGAGGTCAGTGGTGTGCAGTCAATCCCGGAGATTCCATTCTCGCTGCCTCTGCCGACTCCAGCTTCTGCTCCGGAAAGTGCCGCTATGGTTTCCAGTCCTGAAGCGACGTCGCCTCCGATTTCGCCTTCGAGTCAACCGCTCGAACCGTCTCTATCTAGAATGGATGCACCTCTAGAAGAGAAGAGTGAGGGTTTGCTCTCCAAGGTAATCGCTGAGTCTGCCGGCGAAGCGGAAGAAGCTCCGCCGCCATCTTTCAAATCGCTCAAATCGCTCATTTCCGCAGGTGACGAAGAGGATTCCGCCCCTCAGCAAACGGAGTTGCCCTCGCCTCTTGGAATAGAGGCTCCTTCCAGTTCTTTGCAAGCCCTTCTCAGTGATACCGAAGAGGACGGGGCTTTGCCGCCACCTCCAGTTCAATCTCAGCCTCAGCCTCAGGTTCGACCTGTTAAAGAATCGGTTGAATCTCTTGCTGTGACTGGTGCATCTGCGGTGACAAAGGCGTCGGCGGAAGCTGTCGGTGATCTAGGGAAACTTGTAACCGATACAGAGAAGCAGTTGTTCGAAGGTTGTGATCAACTTATGGTCAACCTCGAAAGAGCGCTTGCCACCCTGAAATCAGCCGGTGTAGAGGCCATGCAGGATGACAACATCGAGCAGGTCACTGAGATTATGAATCACACAAAACGACTGAAGGCGCTAAAAGACAAACTCGCTGCCCTTAAGGGCGAAATAGACTGAGCTTAGCTTCTTCTTTGAGTGGTAATTCAAAAAAATGGCGGAGAGGGTGGGATTCGAACCCACGGAACAGGTTTAAGCCCATTCAACTTCTTAGCAGGAAGCCGCTTTCGACCACTCAGCCACCTCTCCAAGATTTATTTCCTATATATGATACCAGGACTTAGAAGACCTAAAACCAAATAATCGAACAATTTACAAAATGCCGAGGACGACCAGTTTGATCCAGTAATAGGCTATGGGACCGGCGAAGAGCAAGCTGTCTCCCCTGTCGAGAAAGCCGCCGTGACCGGGAATGGAATCACCCGAGTCTTTCATGCCTGCGTCCCGCTTCATCAACGATTCACATAGGTCTCCCAGTTGTGCGGCGATGGAGACCACCAGGCCAAGTAGCGGGGCATGAATCAATTTGAACTGGAAGGGATGACAGGAGAAGACATAGTTGTCAGCCAGGTAGACTACTATCGTGGCGATGATAATCGAGCTTAGCAATCCCCCCAGTGCGCCTTCGACGGTTTTCTTGGGCGAGACCTCCGGATAGAGCAGGTGTTTGCCGAAAGTTTTGCCGGCATAGTAAGCGAAGACATCGGTGCCGAAGATAATGAAGAAGCAGACCCATAGATAGGCGAGACCCGGCTGCTGCAGAGGATTTGCAATCGCCTCCACCCCGGGGGCGCCCAGATCTCTCAAAAGCACCAGATGGCAGGGCATCCAACCTACATAGATAAAACCCATTATTGTCGAGGCGATATCGGCGATGGTGGCAGGCGGCTTTTCGCTTCTAAGCAGGAGGCGAACGAAGGAGATACAGATGCCCACCGTAAAAAGAATCGACAGATGACTGAGAGCGAAGTCGGCGGGCAGATCTAGTTCGGGGATATTGGGCAGGGCGGTTAGGACGAAAAAGGCTATGATCATGCCCCGGACTATATTGGCGGAAGGTTTATAACCTTTTGCCCTGGCCATGGCGACGAACTCGTTTCCTCCCAGCATGCAGGCATAGCCGAGCACCAGGGGAAAGACGAGTCCGCCTATCATGATGCTTCCGATGGCGGTAAGGAATAGAATCCAGCCGAATAGTACTCTCATCAATCTTTTGGAGACATTACCCTTGCTGCGACAATCGCCGTCAGAGGAATAGTAAATACCAGACCTAGGCTACCACTCAATGCCGATGCCACTTCGGTGGCGAACAGATCAAGGTTAACAAGCTTAATGGAAGGCATCTGGGTTGCCAGTAGAAGTAGGGGCAGGGCTCCGCCAGTATAAGCCAAGATGAGGGTATTCGTCATGGTTCCCATTATGTCCCTGCCTACATTCATACCGGAGTCATAGAGCTCTTTCATGGTCATCTTTGCATCCGCTTTCGATATCTCTGAGACCGCCGAAGCTATGGAGATACCTACGTCCATGATCACGCCGAGCGCCCCTATCAACATGCCTGCCGCCAATAGACCGCTGTAAAAGGGCGGTTTCTGTACCAGCACCGAGCCTCTCAATATCTGCGCTTCTTCGCTGGACAGTCCGGTAAGCGGTGCGTACCAGATTACGAGCTGGGCGGCGATGCCCGCTACTATGACACCACCAATAGTGCCCATGATTGCTGCCAGGGATTTTTTCGTGAAGCCTCCTATCAAAAGAATACTGGTGGCGGTGGCAGCCAGGCAGATAAACACCGAGACCATGAGCGGATTGAATCCCTGTAAGCTGAGAGGCAGCAGCACGCAGGCCACCAACAATACTGTTATCAATAGAGCCAACAGAGACTTGACTCCCTGCTTGCCGCCGAAGACCAGAAATGCGATCAGGAATGCCGCCAGGAGCCAGGTAAGGACCGGGGTGCGGTTGTAGTCGGCGATATTGATCTCTAGGGTACCGTCAGGCTTTTGATCAAGAGCGACCACTACCTCCTGACCCGGTTCTACCTCTACGTTGTAGGCCGGATTGTCGGTCAGTTCATTGTCTATGATGAACTCTTTGCCGCTCAGCGCCCCTTCGATGATTCTCAACTTGACGGTCTGGAGGTTGGATACCATGCCGGTGCTGCCCAGAAGCTCTTTGTTTATTCTGGGTTTTGTCACTTCGAGCACTTTGCCTACCACGAGCTGCTCTTCCAGACCGGAGCCCGCAAAAATGGTGGTATCTCTATTGGTGCTTAGATTGGGTTTGCTCTCTGTTTGGGCCAGCACGCCGGTATTGAAGTGCTGGAGGAAACAGAAGGCAAAAATGATGACCACCAGAAGATATTGAGCGATTCGTCTATGGCTTCTCATCGTTTTCTGCAAAAGAGTCACTCTGGTTGTCGGCTCTACCGAAGTCGAGGCTTAATTGATTCGCCGGTGGGTTTTTACCCAGGTGTTGATAGGCGAGCGCTGTGGCGATTCGTCCTCGCGGTGTGCGTTGCAGAAAGCCTGCCTGGATCAAAAATGGCTCGTAGACGTCCTCGATGGTCTCACTGTCTTCTCCTATGGTGGCAGCTATGGTATCAATACCGACCGGTCCGCCGTCGTAATTGTTGATTACCACATGGAGCAGCTTTCTGTCCGTGCTATCTAGACCGGACTGATCGACTTGATAAGATTGCAGAGCTTCCACGGCAATCTCCCGGTCGATCTCTTTCTTGCCTTTATACTGGGCGAAATCTCTCACCAGTCTGACCAATCTGTTGGCGATTCTAGGCGTACCGCGCGATCTAGAAGCTATTTGATCCACGGCGCTTTGCTCTATGGTGAGACCAAGAATCCCTCCGGTTCGCTCGACGATTTTGGATAGCTCTTCTTGATTGTAGAAATCTAGACGGCAAGAGAATCCGAATCTATCTCTCAAGGCTTTCGAGATTGAGCCGGCTTTGGTAGTAGCGCCAATCAGGGTGAATTTCGGTAGGGGCAGTCTCATCGTTCTGGTGGCATGTCCTTTGCCCGAGGTCAGGTCGATCATGAAATCCTCTATCGCCGGATATAGAAGCTCTTCTGCGACTTTGTTCAGGCGGTGGATCTCATCGATAAAGAGCACGTCGCCGGCTTCCAGTTGATGTACCAGACCGACGATATCCCGCGGTCTTTCCAGGCTGGGACCTGATGTCATGTGAATCTTGGCGCCCATTTCCGAGGCTATGACCTGGGCCAGGGTGGTTTTTCCAAGGCCTGGAGGACCATAGAGAAGAACATGATCTATGGGCTCTTTTCGCTCCAGCGCCGCCGATATGGACATGGTCAGCATCATCTTCAAATGAGACTGGCCGATATATTCTTTCAGATGCTGGGGGCGCAGCTTCTGATCTGACTTGCGATCGGAGTTGGTCTCGTTGGAAGACATGACTGAGTGGCGTTCGCGGTCTTGCACTTTGCCTTTACCCGAAGTTTGAGATCCGGAGACTGCACCGTTAGTGGTGGTGGCTGGTTGGTAGACAGAGCCTTCCGGTAGCTGATATCCATTATTCTTGATTATAGTCATTGGGCTAATTATGACAAAGAAGCGCGACTCTATGAAGAGCGAGGTTGTCTAATGAGAAAGAAATCAATTAAAAAAGACCGACGAAGATATGGTATCGATATGCTTGGCGCGGCGTTGCGCTAATACTGCCTTGATTTTTCCCAGACCCAGGCTGTCTCGATGATTCTCTCCAGATCATACTTTGGCTCCCAGCCCAGAATCTCATTCGCTCTCGTATAGTCCGCCACCAGTTTTGCCGGGTCTCCCGGTCTTCTTGGCGTCACTTTTCGTTTGATAGAACGGCCCGTAACTTTCTCGCAGGTTTTGATCACCTCTTCCACCGATGCGCCTTTTGAAGTACCCAGATTGATTGCATCGAAGGTACTCTCGCCTTCTTTGAGGGCGAGGAGTTTGTCGAGAGCCAGGCAGTGAGCTTCGGCGAGATCGTAGACGTGGACATAGTCTCTTATGCAGGTGCCGTCTTCTGTGTCGTAGTCGTCGCCGTAGATGCCTATTTCCTCTCTTCGGCCCAGGGCCGTCTGCAGAACGAGGGGAATCAAATGGGTCTCAGGGTCATGGCTCTCTCCTATGGCGGCTTGATCATCGGCTCCAGCCGCGTTGAAATAGCGCAACGAGATATAGGACCAGCCGGAAGCCAGATGCAAACCCATAAGAGCCTGCTCGATCATCAGTTTTGTTATTCCGTAAACATTGATGGGGGCCTGGGGATGTTTTTCGTCAATCGGTATATATACCGGATTGCCGTAAGTTGTACAGCTGGAGGAAAATATCAGCTTGTTCACTCCATGCCCGGCTAGAAGCTTAAAAAGTTTCAAGCTGCCAGTTACGTTATTTTCGAAGTATTTGAACGGATTCTCCTGGGATTCACCTACATAAGCGCTGGCGGCGAAGTGGACCACCGCATCCGGCTTCTCCGCGGCAAGCACCGGATCGAGGGCTTCGGTGTTGTCTATGGAAATACTGTGGAAAGTGACTCTTTCGCTATCAGGAACAGCCTGATTATGCCCTTCTCTCAGATCGTCCACCGCGAAAACTTTCACTGTCGGATAACGATCCAGCGCCTTCTTCACGAAATGACTGCCGATATAGCCGGCTGCTCCGGTGACTAGAATCTTCAATCTGATGGCCTTCCGGTGGATTTCTGGGGTTCAAGTCGATTAAGATAACCGATTTGTTCGACTCTAACTTTGACTTTCGAGAGTTTTATGATGAAAAGTTAGAAGTATATTTATATATAGTGAATATATGAACTACCGGATTGGGCCAAAGCGAGGCTTAGGTTGAACGGCACTGACGGAAACAGAAACAACCAGAATAAGTCGTCTGCGATAACGGACGCGGCCCATGCCCATGTACCATCAGGCCGAGAGTTCGTCTCCTGGGTCACTATAGGCGCTCTCGGGGCACTGTTGCTTTTCCTCGCCCTTACCTCCGGGCAGCTCTTCAATCGTGGCATCAAAGCCGGCGACATAGCCGAACGGCATATCGTGGCGCCCCAGGCTGCCTATGTCATCGATCCGGTTGCCACCAAAGAATTGATGGAGAATGCCAGACAGCTGGTGATTCCGGTTTTTCAGGTTGATCGTTCTCGGGACCAGAACACCACTTTTAAGGTGGATGAGAGCATCGGTCGGATAAAAGTGCTTCAATCCCGGGGAATCGTGCCGGAGATGGTGCCGGGTATCCAGCTCAATCTCTCCGCCGATGAAGATTTTTATCTTCTCAATTGCTCAAGAGTGGCATTCGACGCCATATTCGATTTTGAACAACCGGAAGGCAGAAACAATCTTGCCAATCTGGAACAGTCTATCCATGGCAAAGTAGAAGCAGCGGCGAGGCAGAAGGTATTCGGACCCCGGGGCAAGCGCGCTCGGATCAGATCGCCTCTGTTCGATAAGACTATCGATTCTATAAAGACAACCTTCCTGACAGGCAGAGAAACTCTCAGCGATGTCGTTCAGGTGGAAGATCTGGTCAGTCGTAGCGAGGCGCTTATCGCCCTCAGTGTTCGACCCGACTATATGTCTGATTACTCTTCTACCATGCTAAGAACCACAAGACGAATTTGTAATCGCTTTCAGCGTTTTCCCGTCAGCCATAAGGATGTCTGGGCCGACACCGTCTTCGAGTTCCTTCCTGACGACTGGGAGCCGACCCTGAGAAGAAGTTCCGCCATTCTAGTATCCAACGCCCTGGAGCCGAATCTGGTCATCGACCCGGTCGCCACCAAGAAAAAGGCCGATCAGACCCTCAAGGAAGTGAACGCGGTCACCAAGAAGTATGAGGAAGGAGAGATGATCGTCTCGAAAGGCACGATTATCACCAAGGAGATTGCCCAGACCCTGCAAGCGCTTGGAATATCGCGGATTAGTTCTGTTCCCTTCTTGATGGTTCTTGGTTTTACAGTTATCGCTGCAGTCGCTTTTGCTGCCATCTTTATCTACAACTTCGAGCCCAAGCACTTCTTCTCGGGGATGTCCCTCGGTTTGATCTATACCGTCGTGATCGTTGCATGCGCCAGCGCCAGTCTGCTTGGTAGGACTTATCCGCAATTCGTTCCCATGGCCGGAGCGGCGCTCTGTCTGACGATTTTCTTCGGGCGCAGAGTGGCGGCGGCTGTTATTATTCCTGTACTGGTCTTGATCGCGGTTAATCGACTGGTGGAAGGGACTCACCTTCTTGCTATTTCCATAGCATCGCTTTCCGCCATATTCGGCTATTCGAGAGATCGCAAGTCTTTGATGTTCACCGGACTGGTAATTGGTGTGGCGCAGGCCCTGGGCTTTCTTTTGGGTTACGGTCTGGTCAAAGCTCTACCGTTCTTAAGCCTGGCATCCACGCCGTGGATGGTACTGGCACCGCATATGGCATTGCCTTCTTTTTCTAATTTAGGTCAGGTACTGGCTATGGAGTTTGCTGGTGGACTTGCTTCCGCCATTATCGCTATAGGCTGTCTTCCTTTTCTGGAGAGTATTTTCGGTCTGGTTACACCTTATAGATTGGCAGAAATGGCTGAGGCCGATCAGCCGCTTTTACAGCAGCTGGAGGAGAAAGCCCCCGGTACTTATCAGCACAGTCTCGCTGTGGCCAATCTTGCCGAGGCGGCAGCCAAAGCGATTAAGGTCGATGTGAAGCTGGTCCGCGCCGGTGCGCTCTATCATGATGTCGGAAAGATGGTCCGGCCTAAATTCTTCATAGAGAACCAGCTTGGAGCCAAGAACCCGCATGACTCGATGTCTCCGGAAGACAGTCGCAATCGCGTTCTCGCCCATGTCACCGATGGACTGGAACTGGCAAGAAAGTATTCATTGCCCAAGGCTATCGCCGATTTTATTCCCATGCACCAGGGCACCACTCTGATGGCCTACTTCTATCACAAAGCCTGCGAAAGGGATGGCAAGGATAACGTCGATTCCTCTTTCTACAGGTATCCCGGTCCGAAACCGAATTCCAAAGAGACCGCCATCGTCATGCTTGCCGATGCTGCCGAGGCGGTCACTCACAGTATGCGGGATCCCACCGAAGAAGAGGTGGAGAGGGCTATCGACAAGATCTTTCAGCTTCGTTGGGCTGATGAGCAGTTCAGCGACGCGAATCTTTCTTATGACGAGCTGCAGCGGGTTAAACTAGCCTTTGTTCGCGTCTGGAGAACCTTGCATCATGAGCGTCTTAAATATCCTTCCACCGATACCGGCAAGATGGATGTGGATGACGAGTCCGAATGCGATGATACCGCTGTGAAAGAGGATGCAACCACTGCCGGTGACGAGCCCTGTTGTGGACCGGTGGTGCTGGAAGAAGAGAAAGTCGAGGAGAAAACCGGTGAATCTGATACGGCGTGGTCAGCCCGGGGAGAGAGCTGTTCTTAAACGGTATATTCTTTCTCTTTCAATCTGGTTCGATCGAAAACCCCGGTCATATAGAGTGTGTATTCGATATCGTTCTTAGAACGATGACAGAACTCCAGGGCGATGATCGCCTTTTCATAACTGACCAGATTGTGTTGTCTGAGGTCGACCAATCTAAGGCAGGAGAAGAGAAGATTGTCGTCGAGGATATTGTTCTCTCTCATCATCGAAACTACCTGTTTGACCTGGTTGTAGTTCACCGAGAGACATTCCTGAATGTCCACGGTGATGCTTTCGTTACTGAGAATACCGCTTGCTTTGAGCAGATCGATAAAGGGAACGGCTTGATTCGGCACCATCCGGTAAGCGCTCGCTTCGGCCACGGCTTGCACCGCGGAGAGTCCTTTGAGAATCACTGTGGTCAGGGCGTTGACAGCTTGTTCTTTCTCGAGGGTGCCTCGGTCCATCATCTCTTGAATCTCCACCGCCCTTTCTATCATCTCCGGTTTGAGATTGCTCTTGGCCAGAAGGGCACTGCCGAAGGTGGTATTGGCACCTATCGAATCGATCAGCAATTCACTGATCTGGGCATCGGTGCAAATGTTGCAGAGCGAGAAGAGCTCTCCGAGTTTAGGCGTCGATTTAAGCGGCTTTTTCGAATAGCCGCGATTGCTTTCTAAGCTCAACAACTGCTGCTCTCTGGCAAGACCGGCATGAAGAGAGGTTATTCCTCTGTTCCTTTCGATATGACCGGTGCGAATCAGGTTTTGAATCGCCAGGGCTCTATTGATCAGGGGCTGAGAGACCAGGCCTCGATGGCAGATGATATGACCAAGAGGAAGGGCGGTACTTTCGTTGGTGACCAGGCACTCGTCCAGCTTGTCAGGAGTGATAATCTCTGCGTTAATCAAGAGCTGACCGAGCTTGTTGGTCTCATTATCTTCCGGGCGGACAATCTTGGCCCTCACAAAAGCATCGGAGATGTTTCGCTTCTCCGTATAGCAGAGCTTCATGACTTCCACGGCTTTTTCGAAATCAAGAAGGTTGTCGTTGATCATGTATTGAAGATCCAGAGCGGATTTGAGCTGACTGTCGTTCAAAAAGCCTGCAATCACCAGCACTTTTCCCAGGGGCAGTCCCTGGGCTTCATAGGTGCCGAGGGCCTCTTTGATGTATTCGGAGGTCAGAACTTCAGCTGCCAGAAGAAGGTCGCCCAGTCTCACGTGCTTTTGAATATCAGACATCCTTGCCCTCTCTCTCTTGAATGAAGGTTATTACGGTCTGACCGTATTTCCTTTGATCTCTTGAAACCAGTCCCGTACTTTCAAAATCCGGGTTGAAGCTGTGAAGGTGTTCCAGTATAAACAGTCCGCCTTTCTTAAGTAAGCGTTTATTATCCACCAGATGAATGCATGCCTGGCCCAGGGGGGATTGGTATGGCGGGTCGGCAAAAATGATATCGAAGTGTCTGGCGGGCAGTCTTCCTGCCGCAGCCCGCACATCATCATTCATAACCCGGACCCGGCCTTCGTAGCCCAGGTGATCATAACTCTCTTTCAAAGAAAGGGACAGTTTCCGGTCCGCTTCGATTGCGATGAGGCTTTCGGCTCCCCGACTGATGGCCTCCATGCCCATGATTCCGGAGCCGGCGAAAAGATCGAGGAATGACGATCCGTTTACCCTTGTACCAAGTATGTTGAAGAGAGCCTGTCTTATTTTCGCCGCAGTAGGCCTGGCCAGATTGCCTTTGGGACTGGGGACGGTTCGACCTCTGTCCTTGCCGCCGGTGATTTTCAATGTCATCTGTTTGGTAGAAATCTTGAGGAGTTATGGAGTTTAGTTAAAGAGCTTCGCTCTATATAAATTGTCCCGGTCGGGCCCATGGTAACATGATCAATTCCAGCGGTGATTTATAAACTATGAAACCTCGTAGAGTTGCCCGGGAGCTGGCAGTGATAGTACTGAGCCAGATGCCCCGCAAGAAAGAAAAAATTGAGAGTCTGGAGATCGAGAATCTCCTGACTACATCCATAGAGAGTCTGACCGGCCACGCCAAGCAGCTTCTAGACGAGTCTGCTTCCGAGCTGTTGAAAGCATCCGACGAACTGGATGATTTTGAGCTGGATCATCCTCGTAACGTCAATCGAGTCCATCAGATTCACACGGTCGATGTCAGCACCGAGTTCCTGAGGGAGCACTTGTCGCGTATAAACACGGCATTGGCTCTGGTGTCAGAAGCGATTGTGATTCCTGAACTTACCCTTGCTTTTAACGCAGGTATGCAGTCCGAGGTCAGGGATTTTGCCGTGCAGTTGATCTCTACCTATGTCGCCAACAAAACCCTGGTAGAGAAAGTGACAGCATCGATGAAGTCGAAGTGGAGGCATGACCGGATGATGAGTCTCGACCGGGAGATTTTGAATCTGGCTGTCACCGAGCTGTTTTTCATGCCGGATGTCCCGGTAGCGGTCTGTGTGAACGAGGCCGTGGAACTCTGCCATCGCTTTGCCGATGACAGAGCAGCAAAATTTTTGAACGGAGTCCTGGGAGACCTGGTGGAAGAGGCGGAATATTTCCGTCAAACCGGAGAATTGAAGTCTTTGACGGATGCTGTGTCGAAAACATCGGAAGAGTCTGTGTCGTGAGAGGCTTTATATGAGCGATTACGAAGAGAAGCAAGGCGATAAAAAAGGATGGTTCGGCAATACTTTCAATAAGTTGAAGTCCGCTCTGTCCAAAACCAAGACGGCTATAGTCGGGGACGAAGGGTCCGAAGCCCCCGAAACTCCCGAAACTTTCACCGAAAGATCTACCCAAATTCCTGATCAAATTCAAGAGCCGGTTTCGGAGCCCGTTAGCGAACCGGTAAAAGCGGCGCCGCACCCATATGTAAATGAGTCTTTGGCGACGGGAGAATTGCCCCAGATCGAACCGGCTATTACTATGGAACCCGGCACTGCCAGGCAGGTAGAGAAGGTCGTCGAGGAGAAGCCGGAAACGCCGACTTTTCGCTTCGAGCCTATCTCCGGCACCAGCCGTTCTCGGGCGCTCACCGAAGAGAAGGTGGAAGCCCGTACAGTTGTTGTCGATGACGAATTTCTCGAGACTCTAGAAGAGCGTTTGATCAAAGCCGATCTCGGTCTGGGTAACGCCGAGTCTGTTATCGATCATCTGCGTCGCAACGCCGATTCGAAGAGCTGGACCCAGGATAGAGTGGTGGATTTTCTCAAACAGGAATTTCTCTCGATTCTCAAGGCGGCGCCCACATCTATCCTGTCATACGATCCAGATAGGTTGAACATTTATCTTGTGGTCGGAGTTAACGGAACAGGAAAGACTACCAGTATCGGTAAGCTTTGCTGGAGATTGAAGAAAGAGGGCAAGAAGGTCTTGATGGCGGCAGGCGATACGTTCAGAGCCGCTGCCGAATCCCAACTCGAGATCTGGTCGAAGCGGGCCGAAGTCGATATCGTTCGACTGGAGGACGGTGCCGATCCCGGAGCTGTCGTATACAAAGCTCTGGAGAAAGCCCGGAGCGAGAACTATGATTGTCTGGTTATAGATACCGCCGGTCGTTTGCACAATAAAACCAATTTGATGGCCGAGCTCAAAAAAGTCAGGGGCGTGATAGACAAGCATGGCTCCGACTGCAATCTGGAGTCTCTTCTGGTCATAGACGCATCGACGGGGCAAAACGGTCTACAACAGGCCCGGGTCTTTACCGAGGTCTGTTCTTTGACCGGGGTTGTTCTGACCAAACTGGACGGCAGCGCCAAGGGTGGTATCGTCTTCAGTATCGCTAGAGAACTCGATATTCCGGTGAAGCTTATCGGTCTTGGAGAGCAGATAGACGACCTCAAAGATTTCGAACCCGAGATGTTCGTAGAGGCACTGCTCTAAATACTCGGTTTTGATAATAGATTGCCTGATTCAGCATGACAGAAGAGCTCGATAGAGAAATGGAAGGAGAGCTGGAGCCTGTACCGGTCACTAGCTCTGCTCCGGTCAAGCGCTCTCTTTCTTGATCAGCGCTCCGGAGTCGAGTTCTCTTACACTGCCCTTCTCTTTATCCCTGGGGGCTGAGGGCAGCTTGTCGCCCAGGTTCTCCAGCTCTTTAAACAGGTCTTGTTTGTTTTGTCTGGTGGCCAGCAAGGCACCGCCCAGGGACAGTCCATAGAAAGCGCCAAGTACCGCTGCCAGAGTGCCATAGAAAGCGAGAGTGCTGGGTAAGAGTGTCGGTACCGAAAGGAAGATCGTGCCGGTAGCCAGAGCCGCCACCAGACCGCTAAGTAGAGAGAATGCGGAGGTCAAAAGCAGCGGGTGCCATAGAAAGCCTCCGATATTCAAGCTGGTTTCAGTCCTGTAGCTTTTGTTCTTGCGAATGGTCAAATAGGCGCTGCCGCCGACTATGCAGGTTAGCATCAGGGGAACCAGGCTGGCTATAACTCCGTAGTTTGTGGCAGATGTCAGGTAAGGCAGGCACAGAAAAAACAGACCGGCTGTCAGACCACGCTGCATGGGCTCGTACACCCGGGAGGCTCCGATGGTTTTGTTGAGATTGGCGACGGCGGCTCTGCTGGTTTTTGCTCCCAGGCCGATACCCAGGCAGGATGTGAGGGCGAAGAGCGCAAGAGAGAGGTAGGTCTCGAATCCGAGCAGGAAGGGGCTCGAGACCATATAGACAAGCAAGCAGGGGATTGTCGCCAACGCAATCTGGCTGGCGAGCAGGGTGGCGTCCCAGGCTTTACCGCCTTTCCATCGGTCTTTCTGGTAGTTGAATATGCTGCCGTAGATATAGGCACCGAGGAAGGCGATAGTTCCGGCAAAAGTGTAAGAGGCCCAGTCGTTGTTGGGCAGGGAGGCCGTGCCGAGCCAGTAGCTGAAGAAACTGACTGACATGACATAGCTTATGATTCCACCGGCAGAAGCGGCACCGGCGCCGAGAATGGACAGCATGATACCGAGGGGCGCCGGCAGATTGCTCTTACTCTGGCGTTTGCCTTCGACTATCTTGCTGGCTGCCAGCCATTTTTTTTCGGGACTGCTCGGGTCGGAAAGAATCTCCCAGGCTTTCTTTTCCGTCTTGCAATGCTTGCCTGATCCCATAGATACGAGTCCATCCTTTTAACTCCCGTATCTAAGATTTACCCCCGGCAGCGCTCTGGTTCACGCCCGGAAGAGATCTTTTACAAGTTCAATCCGCTGATATGCTCCAGTGCTTCCGGATTTTCTATGCTGGATTTGTCTCCGGCATCTTCTCCAAGGTAGGTGCATCTTATAGTTTTGCGCACTATCTTACCGGAGCGGGTTTTTGGTAGAGCAGGTACGGTGTGGATTTTGTCCGGGCGCATCGTTTTGCCCAGTTTGCCGGCCACAAGTTTACGCAACTCCTCTTTTAGCTCTTCTGTTTCGGATTTGCCGGGCAGAAGGGTTATGAAGCAGGCCAGGCTCTCGCCTTTTATGTCGTGGGGCACACCGACCACAGCCGCTTCGGCCACATCGGGGTGTTCGACTAACGCAGATTCCACCTCGCCGGGACCGACTCGCTTGCCTGCCACTTTGATGGTGTCATCGGAGCGACCGTAGAGGAACCAGGAGCCGTCCTCGTCCACCATAGCCCAGTCTCCGTGGTACCAGACTCCGGGAAACTTTTCGAAATAGGTTTCTATATAGCGCTCGGGCGCTTTGAGAAAGCCTTTTGTCATGGATGGACCGGGTTTCTTGCAGACCAGATGTCCGATCTCGCCTTTGATGCTCTTGCCCTCTTCGCTAAAGACATCGATGTCCATGGCCAGTCCCGGACCGCCAAGGGAGCAGGGTTTGAGCGGCATCAAAGGCAGCGGAGTGAGCAGACCGCCTACCACTTCGGTGCCGCCGGATATGTTTATGACCGGGCATTTGCCTCCGCCTATCCGGTTGAAGAACCACATATAGCTGTCTTCATCCCAGGGTTCTCCGGTAGAGCCTAATAAACGCAGGCTCGCGAAGTCGTGTTTGTCCACCCACTCTTCTCCGGCGGAGCGCAGGGCGCGGATAGCCGTGGGCGAGATTCCTAGAGTGCTGACTTTCTGTTTTTCTACTATCTGCCAGATCCGGTCAGGGGTGGGATAGTTCGGGGCGCCTTCGAAGATGACCAGGGTGCCTCCCCAGAAGAGAACACCGATCATCTCCCAGGGACCCATCATCCAGCCGATGTCGGTGACCCAGAAGAAGACGTCTTCAGGCTGGACGTCGAAGCAAAAACCGAGCTCTTTAGAAATTTGAGCGAGAGCACCGCCATGGGTATGCACGGTGCCTTTCGGTTTGCCGGTGGTGCCTGAAGTATAGAGATACATAGAGGGATGCTCGGCAGGCAGGTCGTAGACAGTCGGCACCGACTCTGCTTTTTCCAGCTCTTCGTGGAGCCAGAGGTCGCGTCCTTCTCTCCAGGCTACTTCATTGGCGGTGTGTTTGAGCACCACCACATGCTTAACCGAGGCTACCGCATCAGCGGCCTGATCGGCATCTTTTTTGATGTCGACAAGCTTACCGCGTCTGACGCCACCGTCGGCGGTGAAGAGGACTTTCGCTTCGCTGTCCTCCAGTCTGGCTGCCAGGGCCTGGGAGCCGAATCCGCTGAAGACCGGCACTGCCACCGCGCCGATTTTGAAACAGGCGAAAAGCACCGCAACCACTTCCGGTACCATCGGCATATAAATGCCGACAGCGTCGCCTTTGCCGACACCGAGCTTTCTCATTACTCCTGCGGTTTTCGAGACCAGTTCGTTGAGCTCGCCATAGGTGTATTTTCTCGGTTCGCCTTCCTCACCTTCAAAAATTAGAGCCATGTGATCTTTGCCGACACTGGTTCTAGCACCCAGGGTTTTGCCTTTTTCCATGTGCCAATCAAGAATGTTGTCTACTATGTTTAGCTCGCCATCTACGAACCACTTGGTCCATTCGAAGCCATCGCTGCTATCCATGAGCTTCTTGTATTCTCTGGTCCATTTGACCCCCATGTATTTGAGGGCTTCTTCCCAGAACCAGTCGGTATCTTCGCAAGAGCGAGCAACAAGCTCTCTCCAGTCTTTCATGCCGTGTGCCTTCAAGAAGTCGGCTGCTCTGCACTCCAGGTATTTGCCCTGGGGTTTCCAGATCACGTTGGCTATGGTCTTGCTCATTACTACCGACCTCTTTGTTTCGGGGCGTGAAAACATATTGACATATTGACGGGTTTCCGGAGCTAGATTTTACTAAGAGCTTGCCGTTTTAACCTTATATATGATCGAAATCTTCGAATTCTCTCTAGAATGCGTACTTGAAAACTTAGTTCAGTCCTGAGATTGCACTGCGGAGCTTTTTCTCTTCTTCGAAGTGTTTTTTCGCTTCGCTATCGAGACCGTTCTTCTTCAGATAGACTGCGTATTCTTTGTGCAGATCCGGTAGAAAGACAGGGTTGACGTTTCGCTCTATCTCCCTTTCTCGTATCGCCTCTTCATAGGCTTTTCTGGCATTGGCAAGCTCGCCTTTCTTGTCATAGATGCGAGCAAGTTCGGTGACGGCGGTGGCATAACGTCTGTTGTTTTTGGACTTTATCTGTTTTTCCAGAGCCATTCTCTCTTTTATCGCTGCCTCTGCTTCGTCCAGCTTGTTAGACCGGACCAGGGCTTTGACCAGCAATTCGAGAAACTCGGATTCGGTCTTTTCTTGTCCTTCGATTGTTTTGATCCGCTTAGAAATAGTGATAGCTTCACGACAGATTCTGATGCACTCCTCATAGTTCTTCGTGTTCAGATTGAGCGAGGCAAGGGACAAATAGCTTTCTATTCTGCACTGATTGTTCTCTTTGTCTTCTTTTGGAGTGAGGATTTCGATTGCTCTTTTATAGCTGCGCTCCGCTTCGTCGAACCTGTCGTCCATGAGAGCCAGTCTTCCTTTTACGAAGTAAGAACGGCCAAGCAGTGCCGAGTGCGGCTCTTGTTTTTCCAGATCAGGCAAATAGCTTTCCAGATAAGCCTTCGCTTCCGCTAGATTCATGCCCTCTAAAGATTCCCGGGCGGCAAGATAGAGTTCTTGCGGGCTCTTTTTCTTTAGAGCCGGATTGTCTTTGTAATGCATCGGTGAGGCAAGCACCAGAGCTTCTCGCCGTATCGAATCCGCCTGCTTTTTATCACCTTGCTCTTCTAAAATCGCCGCTTTCGTTATAAGAATGCGGTGCATAGTATGATCCGGTGCCAGGATCGATTTACCGGTATCAAAAGCACTGTCTATGGTATCATGAGCCTCTTTCAGCCTTTTCTCTCTCAAGGCGATCTCGCTAGCCAAAACCATTCCTTTGACCAGATTGAGCGCGTTCTCTCTATTCAAATCTCCGCCCTTGTCAGGCTTCCAGAGGGTTCTAGAGATCCTGAGGGATTCTTTTAAATTGACCGAGGCTTTGTTCAAATCGTTCGTCTCGAAGTAGACTTCAGAGAGGGCGAGCTGGGTTCTGGCCCGTTCGCTCCGCATTGATCCGTTTGAACTCAGCTGTGCCAGGGCTTCTTCGTATGCGACAGCCGCTTTCTTTAACTGCTTGCCTCTCTGCAGCACATAGGCGCGATCATAGCTCTCTTCCCAGCGCTGGCGAGGATCTGGTTGATCGAGGAGGTTGCCGCCACAGCCCTGGAATAGAAGAGCAAGAAGAAGCGTTAGAGCAGGAAGGCTTATTGAGGATGCTGTTTTTCTTCTTAGAATCAAATGCAGAATCCGAAAAAGTTATCCCAGGGGATTTTGCTGAGGAAGACCTCCAGATCAAGCACGATACAGCCCAGCAAATTGGCCACCATGACCGCCGACCACACCAGTCGAGGAGGATGTCTCTCCAGGAGCATCAAAACCGTTCCTTCCACCATTATCGAATAGGTGCCGAATAGAGTCAGTCCCCAGGTGTTGGAGCCGGCGATATAAGGTCCAAGACCGAGAATCAACCCCAGAAAAGAGGCGAAGTTCATCAGCAAGGAGTCGAACATAGATTGAGGCAAGCTGCCCCATTGCATACGCCAGAGGATGAAACCCTCGACCAGCAACAATGGAACAAACTGGAAAATGTAGAATCCTAACATCGTTAGGTTCAATTCTATCTTTTTCTATCCTTCTTTAACCAGGCTCTCCTCGATCATTCCTTTGAAGAATTCATGGATTCTTGTGTCTTCGGTCAGCTCAGGGTGGAAGGTGGTCGCAAGCAGGTTTTTCTGGCGGGCCATATAGATCTCGTTTTGGCTTCGCGCTAGAGCTAGGATCTCGACATCTTCTCCCGCCGATATTATCTGTGGGGCCCTTATGAAGACCGCCGGATAAGGCAGTGCTTCGCCTTTGATGGCGATATCGGCTTCGAAGCTGGATTTCTGAGGTCCGTAAGCGTTTCTTCTTACGGTGATATCCATCAAAGAGAGAGTCTTCTGATCGCTTCCCTCCACGGATTTCGCCAGCATTATGGAGCCCATACAGGTCCCGTAGACAGGCATTCGTTCTTTGAGGGCTTTCTCTTTGATTCTCTCGAGCAGCTCGGCTGCAGCAAAGTCGGCCAGACGGTTTATCGTGGTCGACTCGCCGCCTGGAATAACAAGGGCTTCGATGCCCTCCAGCTCATGGATATATTTTATCGGCACAGGCTCCAGGTCGATTTTGCTAAGCATCCTTGCGTGCTCGGCCACATCGCCCTGGAGGGCAAGAACGCCAACTTTTATCTTTACCATCCCCGGCTTGCCAGCTCCTCTTCCGGGCTCAGGGAGCGTGCCGAGCGGCCTACCATAGGCTCTCCTAAGTTCCTGCTTACTTCGGCCAGAACTTCGGGGTCTTTGTAATAGGTTGTCGCTTTTACAATAGCGGCGGCGCGTTTTTCGGGATCGCCCGATTTGAAAATGCCGGAGCCGACAAAGACGCCGTCGACGCCGAGCTGCATCATCAAGGCTGCGTCGGCAGGCGTGGCTATGCCGCCGGCGGCGAAGTTGACCACCGGGAGCTTGCCATCTATTTTTACCTGTTTAACGAGTTCGAAGGGCGCACCAATCTCTTTTGCGTAATTCATCACTTCGTCGTCGGACATGGCCACGAGCTTTCTGATCTCGCCTAATATAGATCGGGCATGGCGAACAGCTTCCACCACGTCGCCGGTGCCGGCTTCGCCCTTGGTACGGATCATGGCAGCACCTTCGCCGATGCGACGCAGGGCTTCCCCCAGATTGCGCGCTCCGCAGACAAAAGGAATGGTGAATCTGGATTTGTCGATGTGATACTGTTCGTCAGCCGGTGTCAGGACCTCGCTTTCGTCGACGCAATCGACGCCCAGAGATTCGAGGATCTGGGCTTCCACGAAGTGCCCGATTCTTGCTTTGGCCATAACTGGGATAGAGACAGCCTCGATTATTTTTGAGACCAGCTCCGGATCGCTCATTCGGGCGACACCGCCGTCGGCCCTGATATCTGCCGGTACTCTCTCGAGGGCCATCACCGAGACGGCACCGGCTGCTTCGGCTATTTTGGCCTGCTCGGCGTTGACCACGTCCATGATCACGCCGCCTTTGAGCATCTGGGGCAATGCTCTTTTCACCTTTTCTGTGCCGGATAACTTTTCATTCGAGATCTTCTCTTTCAGTTTTGTAGCCATGCGAAGGTTCCTCCTTATATAAATGTATGGCCGCCGCCGGCGAACACCGGTCGGCTGGAGTTGGATTTTCTAGTTTCTACCAGATCGAAATAACTTTCCACCGCTTGCCTCAATCTCTCGATTCCGGCTTTGATAGTGGCTTCGTCGTTCTGGATAAAGCAGAGTCTGAGGTGACTTGTGTTCTCTCCCGATAAGAAACAGAGATGACCGGGAGCAAAAGAGACGTTTCTGTCTCGGGCGTGGAGCAAGAGCTCTTTGGTGGAATGTCCTTCCGGTAACTTCATCCAGATGAACATACCACCTTCCGGTTTGCTCCAGGTGATACCTGTGCTGGTGTCAAAGGCTCGATGCAGCTCGGTCAACATAGTGTCTCTTCTTCTTTTATAGGTCTCTCTGACCGACCGCAGATGGTCTTCCAGAAGCCCTTTTGCAAGGAACTCCGCCAGAAAAATCTGAGAGAGAGAATTGGTAGAGAGGTTCGAAGCCCGCTTAGCTAGTATGAGTCGACCGAGCACCTCCTGTGGTGCTACCAGCCATCCCAGTCTGAGGGCTGGGCAGAGGGCCTTTGAAAAAGTGCCCTGGTGAATGACTATCTTGTCGCCACCGGGAAGTGCTCTCAAGGATGGCAACCTCTCGCCTTCATAGCGTAGATCGCCGACAAAATCATCTTCCAGAATCGGCACTTGATAATGACTGGCAAGCGCAAGCAAAGCCACTCTTCTTGGAAGCGACATCGTCATCCCGGTAGGATTCTGAAAGTTGGGAATCACATAGATGAGTTTGGGGCGGTAGCGTTTGAGATGGGATTCCAGTATATCCAGACGGATGCCCTCTTCGTCCATGGGGGTGGGAAGGCATTCTGCCTGCCGATTCTTGAAGCTGCAACCGCCCCAGAGATAAGACGGATCCTCCATGGCGACCCTGTCTCCTGGATCGACAAAGACACTGCTGACAATGTCTATGCCTTGTTGAGAGCCGCTTACAATCAAGAGCTCTTCTTGCTTGGCGGGGATTTCGATGCGTCTGAGGTGAAAAAGAACCTGTCTGCGCAGACTTGGGTGCCCTTCGGCCGGACTGTATTCGAAGAGTCCCCGGGCGCGATTCTCTTCCATTATCGCCCCGAGAATAGATTCGAAGTCTTCGGTCGGATAGCTATCGAAAGAAGGTATGCCGCCGGCGAAAGAGATAAGATCCGGTTTCCACTCATAGGTCTCGTTTTCCGAGCGAAAGATGTCGTATATAGACTGATTGGCCCGGGAGAACTTTCTTGACCAGTCGAGAGCTTCCGATTCGCTTGCCGTGATAGCAGAACCTTCGGTCAAAGGCTTTCTTGCGAAGGATCCTCTTCCGACATGGCTTTCGAGATAGCCCATTCTGGTCAATTCGGCATAGGCGCGGGCGGCGGTGGAGCGATCTATTGAGAGCAAGGCGGCCAATTCACGATTGGTGGGTAGCTTTCTGCCGACAATGATCTTGCCGCTATCGATCATGACCTGGAAACTTTCGGCAATCTGGGCGTAATAAGGCGTCTGGTTGTCTTCTCTATCTATGGCAGTTGCAAGCAAGGAGGTCCAGTCGGGCTGGGCTTGCGGTTCGTCTTTCGGGGATAAACCAGGCATATGCTCTTTCCTTCTCGTTCCTTCTCTGTACGAGAGAGCATTTTAGCGGGATTGGCTGTTGTTGTATGCCGGACAATAGATTAAATGTCTTTATTCTCAGGTTCTGCTTCTGATTCCTGGGTCAGTCCATCGGCGTTTACATAAAGTACGATCAGCCATACGATGAAGAGGACGATGGTCCAGAAGAAAAGGAAGAGCGCCTGGGGCACTAAAGAAGCGAAGGTAAGGATGCTGACCAGAAAGAGCATGATCCAGATGGCCCGACCGGCCAGCCCTATGCGTCTTGAGACCATGGTCTTTTCCAGTAAAAACTCGGTCAGGTGGTATCCAGCCAATGCATACAATGTGTTGGAGAGGATGAAGATTCTTCCCAGAGTCTGGTCCAGAATCATCCAGCCTTCCAGTCGGAGAATCGAACGGTTCAGGGTAGTGTCATAGAGAGAACGATAAGAGACGTCGACGAAGTGGATCATCAGATTGAAAAAGGTCTCAACATCCACCGTGAGCGCGATCATGACCAGGAAAAGGCAGAAGATCTTGCGTTGTGCGTCTTTGGCAGGAGCTATTTTATATAGACAGATCAAGAAATAGGTAAGAGAGAGGCAGGCCGTCAAAAGAGCCAGGCTGTTGATTTGCCAGAGCAATGGATGGATGGCGGCGAAGCTCATCAGTCTCTCGACTGAAAACTGGCTCAGGTCGCCGGCTCTGAAGCAATAGATGGTGGACAGTATAGCGAAAGTGTGGGCGATTGCTCCGTAGAGGCAGGCTTTCTGAACCGCTCTTAAATCCGAGTTCTTTTCGAAACTCTTCTTAGCCATCTTTTCTGATGATGTCGACACCATTCAAATAGGGCACCAGTACCGGAGGCACTTTGACGGAGCCGTCTTCCTGCTGGTTGTTCTCGAGAATGGCGGCCATGGCTCTGCCAATCGCCAGACCGGAGCCGTTTATGGTGTGAACGAAACGGGCTTTGCCGCCATCAGCAGGTCTGTATTTGATGCCGGCTCGTCTTGCCTGGAACTCGGCAAAGTTGCTGCAGGAGCTTATCTCTCGATATTTGTCCTGGGCAGGGAACCAGACTTCCAGGTCATAGCATTTGCGGGCGCAAAAACCGAGATCGCCTGCACAGAGGATGACTTTGCGATAGGGCAACTCCAGGGCTTCCAGAATCATTTCCGCATCCCTGGTCAGCTTCTCGTGTTCGGCTTCGGAGTTCTCCGGAGTGGTTATTTTCACAAGCTCCACTTTGTTGAACTGGTGCTGCCTTATGTAGCCCCGGGTATCCTTACCGGCGCTGCCTGCCTCGCGGCGAAAGTTGGGGGTATAGGCGCAATGAAGAATCGGCAGATCTTCTTCGTTCAGGGTCTCTTTGCGATAAAGGTTGGTAACCGGTACTTCGGCGGTGGGCGTGAGATAGAGCTCATCATCGGCACAGCGGTAGAAATCGCCCTCGAACTTGGGCAGCTGTCCGGTACCTTCCATGCAGTCTCTGTTGATCAAGATCGGAGGAAACACTTCGGTATAGCCGTTTCTACCGTGGAAGTCGAGCATGAAGTTCATGAGGGCTCGCTCTAACCTGGCGCCCCAGTTGTAGAGGACAGTGAACCTTGATTCTGCCACTTTGACACCGCGCTCGAAATCGAAAATATTGAGATCGACGCCAATCTCGTAATGGTGTCTGGGATTCTCTATAACCGGCAACTCTCCCCAGGTGGAGACGACCACGTTCTCGTTCTCGTCTTTGCCGTCCGGAACGCTGTCATCGGGCATGTTCGGGATTGCCATCTGAATCTCTTTGAGCTTTTCATCGAGAACAGTTCTCTGTTTAGCCACTTCCTCATATTCTTCTTTGAGTCTCTTCGATTCGTTCTTCATGGCTTCTTTCTCTTCCGGGCTGAATTTGCCGGTCTTGAAAGATTCGGAAATTTCGTTTCTTTTGCGATTCAACTCTTCCCAGCGAGATAGAGCATCGCGATATTCCTCGTCGACTTGAATGAGCTCTTTGATGGAGGTGTTGCCATTTCTTCTCGATATGGCAGCTTCCACTTTCTCTTTGTTCTCTCTTACATATCTGAGGTCAAGCATTGAACTATTTCCTGTCGCCTTGCGTCTTAACTTCTATCACCGTGTCAAAGTCGAAATTATAGCGAAAGCGGGCTCAAGTTTTCAGCCATTAGCCCCCTCGGTGACATTCTGTTGCGTCGTCATTATCCTAATCCTAATCCTAATCCTAATCCGGGGAGGAAGCTTCATGAAAGAATTTTGTCTCGATGAAAAGAATTTGCAGACACCGTTTCGCTTCTGGCGACAGTCCCTGGGTGTCCTGGGTGAGGATGCCGCCAGTATGTATCTGACCGGTCTGGGATGGCGGGTTATCGAGCGCAACTGGAGGAGCTACCGTGCTTGCGAACTGGATATCATAGCGAGGGACCCTCAAGGGACTGTTGTTTTCGTAGAGGTCAAGACGCGGGCTGCTTTCATCGGTGCCTACGGTACCGAGTCGGTGGAGAGCGCGCTTGCTTCTGTCGACAGATCCAAACAAAACAAAATCAAACGGGGCGCTTTGATATTTTTGTCGAAGTCCGGTTTGCAGCAAAGACAGGGTCGAAGATTCGATGTGCTGGTGGTTACGATCAAGCGATGTTCCGTGGCCTGCGAAGCGGGTAGTCGCTTCATCAGGGTGCGGGATGGAGACCTGGATCTGCTGCATATAGAGGGCGCTTTCGATTGATACTGTATTTAGTGAGATCTTGGGTTTTGAAGTATCGCTTTGTTCATAACTGCCCGTGTCCATGATTCACTGGTGGTAGAATCTTCCTTTATGAGCACCAGTGTCCTTTCGCCAAATACCCGGTTGATGCCTGTTACGGCAGAGATCTCGCCCGAGCATCATTTGATGCTGGGTGGTTGCGATACGGTCAAGCTTGCCGAGCGCTGGGGCACACCGCTCTGGGTGATGGACTACGATACTATAAAAGCTTCGGCCGAGGCCTTGAAGGCGGGGCTGGCTGTCTATCCAGGTGCTAAGGCGCTTTATGCCGGCAAGGCTTTCATGTGCCTGGCGATTTGCAGATTGGTCAGGGCGCTCGGTCTGGGTCTGGATGTAGTCTCGGAAGGAGAGCTCTATACAGCGCTCCGGGCCGGCTTCCCGAAAGACGATATCTATCTGCACGGCAACAACAAGTCACCGGCTGAGCTGATCATGGCGATAGAGAATGCCGGGGTAACCATTATCGTCGACGGCTTCCAGGAGCTGGATTCGGTTATCGAGATCGCTTCCGCCCGGGGAATGCGTGCCAGAATTATGGTCAGGGTGACTCCCGGAGTCGAGCCTGACACTCACGAATATATCAAGACCGGCCAGTTCGACAGTAAGTTCGGAATCAGCCTGGAGCAGGTGATTCCCTTTGTCGAGCGGGTGGTTCAGAATGAGGAGCACCTGGACTTCCGGGGTATTCATGCTCATATCGGCAGCCAGTCGCTGGCTATGGAGCCCTATCTGAAGCTGGTGGATATCCTTGCCGAAACCGTAGCAGAGATCAAGAACAGGCTCGGTCGGGAGATAGACTATTTGAATCTGGGCGGCGGCCTGGGCATTGTCTATACCGAAGCGGACCAGCCTATTCCTCTGTTTGATTGGTCCAGGGCTATGGCTGAAAGAGTGCTGGATGTATTTACCCGTCTGGGTCTGAAGCAGCCTCAGCTACTGGTGGAGCCGGGTCGGTCCGTGGTGGGCACTGCCGGAGTCACTCTTTATCGAGCCGGTCAGGTCAAGAATTTCGAGAGTGGCAAACGAGCCGTGGCACTTGATGGCGGAATGGCTGATAATCCCCGCCCCGCTACCTATAACGCCCGTTACACCTCGGTCATAGCCAGCAGAATGAACAAGAGCGAAGCTGATTCTCCGGTGGATCTGGTCGGCAGATTTTGTGAATCTGGAGATATAATCATAAAAGGTGCAGGGATACCTGCAGAAACCGGCGATTTGATCGCGGTTTTCTCCACCGGCGCCTATAACTACAGCATGTCCTCCAACTACAACAGGACTGGAAAACCGGCATGCGTATTGGTTAAGGACGGCAAGGCGGAGCTGATAATCGAAAGAGAGTCTCTGGATGATCTGGTCAGACAGGATCGCATTCCCGACTTTCTCAACTTCAACTCTTGATCCTGGAATCCCTGGTCTCTGACAATCTTCTCGAGCGAGGTCGATGAATTATTTCCAACAGCTCTGGAGCAATGTCAACGGGGAGTTCGATCTCCATGTTCTCTGGTTCTTCATTTCGATGAGTGTTCAGGTCGCGATCATCAGCTATGCGGTGATCTGGGCCTGGAAGAGAATAGTAGGCAGTCAGGCTGAGCGCCTGGTAAAAGGTGTGCTGGTGCTTGCTTCGATCTGGGGGATGGCTTCTATTCTCCAGTTCGACCTGATTACATATCTTTTGCAGACTATCTTCCCGGTGGCGGTTCTCGCTCTGGTAATTATTTTTCAGCCAGAGTTAAGGAGGGGACTGGGCCATCTGGGAAAGGTCAACACTCTGCGTTTTGATTTCTCGCTCACCGGCCTCGAGCAGGTGCAGTTGGAAAGGGATGTCGAGCAGATTATTGTAGCCGTGCGCGAATTGTCCAGATCCAAGACTGGTGCGCTTATCGTGATCGAGCCCATGCACGGAGAGCGAGATTATGTCAGCCCGGGCACCACGGTGAATGCCGATATTTCCACCACGCTTTTGCTGACTATCTTTTTCGATAAGTCACCGCTTCATGATGGTGCGGTGGTAATTCGAAAAAACAAAGTGGTCGCCGCCGGTGTGATACTACCTATGACAGATGATCCTGAGTTGAGTTATCGTTACGGAACCAGGCACCGAGCCGCTATCGGTCTTTCTGAGACCTATGACGGTCTTTGTATAGTGGTATCGGAGGAGACTGGCGCCATTTCTGCGGCCAGTCGGGGTATGCTGGCTCGTTATCGTGAGGCGGAGGATCTGAAAGATCCGATCAAATATCTCTACACCCAGGGGATGGAGTCTAAAAATACCGAGCATGCCAACTACTTTCTCAATCTCTTTACGAAGACCAGGAAAGAGGCTGATGAGGCCGATGAGTCTGATACTACAGGCGGTGAGGCTGCCTCTTCTGTCGAATCTGGCGAGGAAGAGCCCCGGGGAAAGAGTGAGGCTGACGGTAGAGACCCTGATCCCGTCAGCGTATAAGTTATGAAGAAGCCAGCGCTTCTTCCATCTCTTCCACTACCCGCGCGGCAGCGTCTTTTTTATTCTCCGCACCGGTTATCGGCCTGCCCACCACCAGGTAGTCGGAGCCGTTCTTAACGGCCTGGGATGGGGTGACGATTCGGGCTTGATCGTCGGTAGAAGCCCAGGCCGGACGAATGCCAGGGGTGACGATTATGAAATCCGGACCCAGAGAAGCTCTAATCAATTGCGCTTCCCTGGCAGAGGCGACTACCCCGTCGAGACCGGCTTGCTTTGTCAGGGTGGCCAGTTTGACGACATGGTCTTCCACCGGGATGCTTACGGATAGCTCATTTTTGAGAGCGTTTGCATCAACGCTGGTCAGGACTGTCACCGCTATTAGTATCGGTTTTTCTATCTTGCTTGTTTCGGCTTGATCTCGAACGGCTTCAGCAGCGGCTTTCATCATGGCGAGACCGCCGGAAGCATGGATATTGAGCATGGCTATTCTGTGCGCCGCTATATTGGCTGCAGCCCGGGCAACGGTGTTGGGAATGTCCATGAACTTGCCGTCGAAGAAGACCTTAATGGCTTCCTTTTCGATGAGATCGAAGACTTTTGTGCCCGAATGGGTGAAGAGTTCGAGCCCGACCTTGAACATTCCGGTATGTTCCCGAAGTTCGTCGATCAATCTTTTAGCCGTATCCAGGTCTGAGGTATCCAGGGCGACAATGAGCTTGTCTTTAGCCTTCAAGGACGATTTGAGCATCTTGATTCACTCTCCGTAGATGAAGCAAAACCTGACAATTTAATTGCCAGGTTGAAAGCCGCTTTGCGTGTCGATATTGTTCGGACTAGCCGGTTTTGGCTTCTTTCTTGTCCTGGCGATAACGCTTCATGAAGCGATCTACCCGACCTTCGGTATCCACAATCTTCTGCTGACCGGTGTAGAACGGGTGGCAGGCGCTGCAGATCTCGACACGAATCGTTGTAACGGTGGAGCCCAGTTGTACTTCGCCGCCGCAAACGCAGCTGGCTACAACCTCATGGTACTCCGGATGAATTCCTTCTTTCATTTTTCCAAACCAGATGGGTGTTTCTACTGATAAGGAACAGATCATATCAAACAATTACAGGCTATATATTCTCGGGACCAGGTTTGTAAGGTTCTTTAACTTAGGAGGATTTAAGCTGGTTGTCAAAAGGTGTCTGTCCGGGCTCAATTAATCGGTTGTTTGATCTCGAGACCGTCGAACTGGTTTGCAGACAGTCTCTCCCCCTCGACGCTCAAATAGACCTTGGAATCACCTGCTACCCGGGAGACCGTCTTGGATAGCTGATCCAATCTGGTCTGAATAGAGGTCGGCCCGCCACCGGCAGTAAAGCGCTTGGAGAGATTGAGCTCTATTTTCTCACCATCCTTTTCGATACCAAGCAGGATTGTACCCCTGGGAATTTCTGAGGATATTCCTTTGCTGCTTTCTTCTTCGTCCGGGCCCATGAGCAGTTCGCTGACAGCGGCTTCCACCGGGTCGTTTCCTGTTTTTGGACGCGGTACTTCAACCAGCTCCAGCTCTTCTCCTTTCTCTTTCACGAACCAGACGGTCAGGCCTTTTTTCCTTTTCTTGTTTTTGGTCTGGACCTGATTCGATGAGGTGTCGGCGTGCTTTGTGACACAGGAGATCGTCAAAAAGGGAGTGAGGCTTATTAAAATCGCTATCGTGAACAGCTTCCTGGTTGTTTTTGAGGAATTGGAGGGAAAAGGCATGGACATTGTCTTCGTTTTCGTTCCTTTCTTTTCTTGTCTACATCTATTTAGACTGTGCGAGCTTTTGAGCTGGTACCAGAATCAGTTCTCCCTGACCAGAGACATTTTTCTCTTCGACGGCGAATTTAGACAGGCGGAAAGCATGGGTGGTTCTATCATAACGTCCGAAATCGACAATCGGGTTGATCAACTCTTCTACGAATCTGGCAAATTTCTCCGGCTCGATTATGTAGGGACAATCTACTATGAGATTATCCACCATTATGCGTTGATTCCCTTCTAATACCGGTTTGCCGGTAATAATTATCGGAACACCGGTGTCTGGAGCACCACCCCTGGTTATGAGGTTGCCTTTGATTACCAGTTGATTCTCTTCAATGGTGACATCGGGATCGGTTATATCCAGCTGCTGTTCACCCAGACCAGGCAGATCTAGTTTAAGCCCCCGGAGCGAGGAGACTACTTTCTTGCTGGCAAGCGCTCTGGTGACATCTTTTTGACTTACATCCCCTTCTACGTTGATAGCGAGCGGTGCTTTCATATAAGAGCCCTTTTCTCTCTTCAGCGAAAACCAGGTCGGCGTTTTTGTGTTCAGCTCCACCCTTGAAATAGGCACACCTTCCAGTTTCGCTTCTGAAAGCAGAATGTCGGCGGACTTGACCTTGCCAGCCAATAGATCGGTAAGGCTGTATGTCTTGATGCGGACTTTTACATCGCCACCGACCTGTCGCTTGATCACATACTTCACAACCTGATTGCTTACCACTTCGGTGAGAAAGTTGATTCCCGTATAGCGCTGAAATCCCCTGCTCCACTTGTTACCGATCGCAAAAGAGGGTTTTATCTCTTCTTTGTTCTTCGGGCTGTCTGCTACTGCCGGTGGTGCTTGTGCCACCGTAAGCAGAATCGCCAGCGTCGCTATTTTTTGTACCTTAAGCACGATTCTCATTGCCTGGACCCGATCTTTTCTCTCGGTTGGAAGCTTAGCAAAAAGGGACCGAGCTTGTCTTAAGTCGATTAAATTGGAGTGTATAAAAACTAGGGGCCCTATTTGCCGCCTTTACCTTTATCGTCCTTTTGTGAGCGCATCTTTTCGGAAAGAGCTTCTTTGAGCAGCTCGTTCTGTCTGAGCAGCGCTTTCAAATGCTCGTTGGCGATGGCCAGCTCCGCTTGCAGCTCTGCCACTGTTTGTTCGTGGCTCACTCCAGTTACCGGATCACGACCTGGAACTTTGGGCAGAAGAACATATCCGTGCTGTACCGCTTTTAAAGCCGCTGCCGTTCTGGTCGGAACCTTGAGTTTGGCGAGAATGCATTCGATGTGCTTCTCGACGGTTCTTAGCTTCATATCGAGCTCTTCGGCTATCTCTTTATTTCTGAGATCGAGGCGAATCAGGACTTCGATTTCGCGGTCGGTGAGATTACTGTTCGGGGCGCTGGCAGAAGGCTGTTGCTTGACGAGCTGGGTGATTTTAGGATCACAGTAGGGCAATCCGCGGGTAACCTGCTCTATAGCGGCAAAAAGCGTCCGGGGACCGGAACTTTTCAGGCAGAATCCTCTGGCACCGGCTCTCATGAGCTGGTTATGGTATTTGGTGGCGTGATAGGAATCGGTCAGGACCAGGACATTGGAGTTAGGAAACTCCTGGCTGACACGGCGGCATACCTCCACACCATTGAGAACATCCAGATCGACGTCGAGAATGATAAAGTCGGGTCTCAGTTGTCGGATGATCTCACAGGCGGACATTCCATCGGCGGCTTCGGCTACTATTTCCACCACTTCCGAAACGACTCTTTTTAAGCCGAAGCGAATCAATTCGTGACGTTCGCACAACACTGTGCGAGGTCTGAATACCGTAGGGCGCATTGGTGGAAGCGATGGATCCAAAAGTTGTCTCCGGAGTTATCCTCGAGTCGAGAATATCTTACTAAATATTTTCACGCACTAATTGTAGCAATGCCTTACTTATCTTCCAGTACTTTCGCATCTTTTGTTTAAATTGGAAAGCAGGGTTGATAAATGATTCGGATAGAGAATGCGGCAAATAATATATCCGGTTACCGGATACTTGCGGGGTGAATACGCTTACAATGCATATCTATGGTTTTGTCGAGCCTTTAAAAATTATTTGATATTCTTAAATCTTTACTCCTGACAATCCCGGTTTCCGGGCGGATAAATTCTTCGATGGCCACCGGCAGATCCAACCAGTTGAAATCTTCTACCCTCGGTCTTTCTGCCCTGGTCTGTGTGCTGCTGTTGAGATTCGAACAGGCCGAAAAGCTCTTGACCAGGGCGATTGATGCGGCGGATCAGTTGCCTTACAACTATGGTTTGAGGGCGTATGTCCGGATTCGGCTGGAAGATTATGCCGGGGCAATCGAAGATGCCACCGTCAAAATTTCCCTGAGACCCGATGATGCCTCATCCTATGCACTCAGGGCCTGGGCTCGTTATTGTCTGGATCAGTACACAGAGGTCGTGGACGATGTGGAAGCATCGCTGGCTATTGCTCCTGAACGGAAAACCTTCTATCAGGACAGTTTGAGATTGATAGATTCCTATCAGAATCTTGGTAGAGACCGTGAAGCGATCGAATTTTGCGAAGAACTCATCGAATTGTCACGGTTCGATTATTTCACTCTCGAACTCCTGGTGCGGCAGGCTTCATCGCATATGAATCTCGAAGACTACGAAGAGAGTCTCAAGGCACTCGATAGGGCATTTCCCCTGGCCGGTCGATCCGACAGGGCCGAATTGCATCGGCTCAAGAGCGATGTACTGGAATTGATGGGAAAAGACTCGCTTGCCGAAGAGGAGAAATCAAGGCATCAGGAGCTTAAATTGTTCCAGGCCCGTTTGACGGAATGGGTGCCGGCTTCACCGACAAGGAGATTGGTGGCTAATTTCATAGATGCTCTGATTCTGGCTACGACAGTTAGTCTGGTTCTTGGGATTTTGATACCGCTATTGACCTTTGTTCTCTCTTCGAATCAAATGGCGGATTTTAAGTTGGTATCGTTGATGGTGCCGTATCTTCTCTTTATCTTCATACTTAGTTTTTTAGACTCAGTCTTTGTAGTCTTAATTCCGGCTCTTCTTCTGGTAGTGCTCTCAAATATTTTTCTGTCTTCGACTCCACCCTGGCAGGGTCAGTTCGTCTCGGCGGCAGTATTACTGTTTCTATTCTCTTCCGCTCAGGCTTACACTATGCTTTTCGAAGCCTCTTCTCTCCAGGCGACGCCGGGGAAGTTCTATCTTGGTCTGAGGGTTACCGACCACGAAGGTGAGATCGTGAGCCTTCATATATCCGCCTGGAGACACCTTCTCAAGGCGATCCCCTCCGTGCTGACGATACTATCTACAGCCTTTTTCTTTTTCGTTTTAGCTAGTGACCTACATCTGGTTTTAAAAGTAGTCTGTATTTTGTTTTTGACTGCGATGGCAGGTCCTCTCTGGGCGGCCGTTTTTCGGCCGGGGCTGCATAATTTATTTACCGGAGCGACTGTCAGTGATGTGCGGCTATACGGCGCTCTATCAAAACAGTTCGGTCTGTTTCGCAATTAGATTAAAAGCATTTAATGTCCACATGGGAGATCTACGAAACCCCGGGGAAATCCCCCAATAGACTCCGACTCCCGGCAGTATTACCTTGGAATGTGACCGGTTCGGCGATTTGCGACCGGTAGCGCCGAAGACGGCGCTGACCAGCAATCCGAGGTTTCTTTAGCCACATGAACAGAACCAGACAAAGTTTTAAACCGATGCTAGCCCTGGCGGTGACGACAACAGTCCTGTCTCTCTTTTACCAGCCGTTGCCGGTTTCGGCGACCAAGCTCAATGCCGCTCCTCTGCCGAGGCGGAACGGAGATGCCAGCGGTAAAGCCTCCTACGATAGAGGCGAGAAAGATTTCGGGGCGGCGGAAGAGACTGTGGTCCCCACTTCTCGATTTAGAAGACGTCCTGACTACAGGGAACTCGAGAAACAGCAGAAAGAAGATGAAGCCCGCAAAGCCGAAGAGGAGAAGAAGTCTCTCGAGGCGAAGCAAGCTATGACCAGGGAAGCTTACAAAAGGCATCTCGACCAGATCAAAGAGAAGAAACAGCAGGCGGTGCAGCTGAACAATGACGCGGTCTCTTTTGGACAGCAAGGGCGCTGGGAAGAGGCTATAGCCGCCCATGAGAAGGCTGTGGAGTATGATTCCGGCAACAAGCAATTCAGAATCAACCTCTCTGCCGCCCGCACAGCATACGGTCAGCAGAAGCTCAAAGAAGGCAAGACCCAGGCGGCAGCCAGTTTGTTGAGAAAGGCTCTGGCGGCCGCTCCTGATAACGGTATGGCCGGTAAACTTCTTACCCAGGCTCTCGAGTCGATGGGCATGGACCCGGGGGACGCTGATGTCAGATTAGGACTGGGCGATCAGTTGATCGCCTCTAACGACTACCAGGGAGCTTATATAGAGTATCAGCAGGCTCTCAAAATCGACCCCAGCGCCAAGACCTATGTGAAGATGGGTGATATCGAGCTGGTTTATCGAAGGGTCGGTGAAGCGCTCAAATGGTACGGACAGGCGATAGTCAAAGACCCTGACTATGCCGCTGCCCATCGTCAGCTCGGCATGCTCTACCTTGCCCAGAAAGACAACACCAAGGCGGCGGACTCTCTTCGTAAGGCCTTGATTTTAGATGGAGATGACCACGCCGCCGGTCAGGCCCTGGTGGCAATCTGGCGTGAACAAGTGGCGAAGAATCCCCTGTCTGCCGACTATCATCTCGGGCTGGCCGGCGCTCTGCAGTTAAGCGGAGACTTTGTCGGTGCGCGCAGCGAGTACAACAAGCTGGAGGCGATCGACCCACAGAACCCCGGATTGGTTGCCGGTAGAGAGAGTCTGAAACGGGCTTATCAGCATGCCACCGCCGAGAAGCATCGCAAAGCGGCCGAGACTCTCTTCGGTCAGGGACTGAAGCGGGAAGCGCTGGCTGAGATCAGCCAGGCTACTATGATGGAGCCACGCAATGCCAAGTATCAATTCCTTCTGGGAGAGTGCCTGGAGGCGAACGGCGATTATAAGGGCGCGCACCAGGCTTACCTGACCTGTGTTCTTATCGACCCTGAACACAATCAAGAAGCGGCAGCCCGGATGAAAGAGATGCAGAACTATAAAGGCCAGGGCCAGCCCGTATCGATGATGCCGCAGCACAATATGGCTATGCCCATGCATACTATGCAAAGACAGCCGGTATATCCTCAGGGCATGCCGAACCCGAACCCGAACCCGAACCTGAACATGACTCAGATGCAGATTCCCGGTCCGGTGGCTATGCATCCGAACCCGAATGTACAAATGCCTGCGCCTTTCAATGGCAAAAGTATGTATGAAGGCGCCCCAATGCAGCACCAGGCTGCTCCTGTTCAACAAGTCCAGCAACCTGTTCACATGAATCCGGTGGCAAACACTTTTCGTCAGGTTGCCGATCAGGCCTCTCGGGCGCAAAGTCAAGATCTAAAACCACGTATTTTCCCCGCCGAGAATGCGGATAATCCCATTGCAGACGGAGCCGTGAACCAAGATACTGTTAATAATCAGCCGTTGACCCAGAAAGCGGCTGGAGGCGCAGAAGAAGCGAATGAAAATAGCGCTCCCCTCACTGCACAAATGGCAATGGTAAGCGCCGCGGAACAACAAAAGGATCATCTGGGAGCGGCAAAGATTTTAAGAGAGATGCTGACAAATAATCTCAACAACGCTGAAATACACCACAGACTGGCTGTCAACTTGATGGCCGCCGGAGAGATAAGCCAGGCGGTTACCGAATTCAGAATCGCCAGCGCCCTCAAGCCCGGCAACAAAGTCTATGCCAGCGACCTTGCCAGAGCCCTCTCGGTCAACAAGCGTTCACTCTCCCATAACGGAGTTGGAGGCGGTCAATGAGTTTCTACTTTCAGGCACCAGATTTAGCGGAGCATCCCCGGCGTTCATACCGGCGCTTCCTCGAGGAGACCATCGGTAACCTCTTTGCCGAGGTCTCTCCGATATCGAGTGATTTGAGCTCTCGCTTTGAGCTTACCTTCCTCGGACCGGACGGTAAGGTGAACTGGTGGTTCGAAGAGTACGCTCCTGATTCCGGCTATCCTTTGAGTGCCGAGCAAGCAAGAAAAACCAATATGACCCATGCCCGTCGGCTGATGATGGAAGCCTGGTTGCGCGATACCACCACCGGTGAACTCCGCAAATCGAAAGTCTATGTAGCCGACCTGCCTGTGATTACCGATCGCGGCACCTTCGTCATCAACGGCTCCGAAAGAGTGGTGCTCGGTCAGCTTGTCAGAGCGCCCGGTATCTATTACAGCCAACCGGCTCTCAATCAATATAAGGCTCTCATGCTTGCCGAACTCGGCGCTCCGGTTACCTTCGAACTGGTGCTCGACTACTCCGACAAGAAAACCAGCCGCGCCCGTTGCCGGGTGAAGCTGCCCAAGCGAAGCTGGGTTGGAGCTACTACCCTGCTCACCGCCATGGGTTGGGATCCCAAAGATATCGAAAAAAGAATCGGCAACTTGCTCGAACGCAACAAGATAGAGTGGCCCCATCTAACTGCCCAGGAAGCGGCGGCAATGCTCGGTCGCGCCTGGAAGCCCGACGGCGGCGGTGGTGCTTCCTCCGGAGCGACAGCTCTTACCGAGTTGACCGATAAGAAGAGATATTCGCTCTCCAGTCTCGGCAGAAGAAGAGTCAATAAGAAACTTGGTCTGGAAGAAGAATCTCTGCAGCTTACTCCGGAAGATATGATGCGGGCCATCGAGTATCTGCTCGGTCTGCCTCTCGATTCCGGTTTTATCGATAATATCGACAGTCTCGAGAACCGTCACTTGAGAGGCGTGGGCGAAACCATGACCCGGGCGCTTCGACCGGCTCTCGGTCAGATGGCCCGTTCCGTGAAAATGAGATTGGAACTCAACGAAGACGAAGAGATTGGCTCTCCCAACGACCTTCTCGACACCAGACCTTTTGCCACAGCGGCATCCAAATATTTTGCCGGCAATCCGCTGGTTCAGTATCTAGATCAACAGAACCCTCTCTCCGAGCTTTCTCACAGAAGAAGAATCACCTCTTTCGGACCCGGTGGTATCGACCCTGCCGCCGCTCCTGTGGAGATGCGCGATGTGCATCCCAGCCAGATAGGTAGAGTCTGTCTGGTCGAGTCTCCTGAAGGTAAGAACTGCGGTATGGTCTCTTACCTGGCGACCTATTGCAGAATCGACGATGACGGCTTCATGTGCGTACCTTATAGAAAGGTAGTGAACGGTATTATCACCGACGATGTCATCTATATCACTCCCGGTGAAGACAAAGAATATACCCTGGCACCTCCTGATACCAAGGTTAACGGCAACGAGATTCTCGGACCGCTGGTGGCAGCAAGACGCGGTGAGCTCTTCCTCGAAGTGCCTCCGGAAATGGTCGATCTTATCGGCATCACACCCCAGGGCTATTTCTCGGTAGGTTCCGGATTGATTCCTTTCCTGGAGCACGATGACACAAGTAGAGCCCTTATGGGTGGTGGCATGATGCGCCAGACTCTGCCCCTGGTCCGTCCCGAGCGTCCCCGGGTCGGCACTGGAATGGAGAAAATAGTCGCTCGTTCTTCCGGGCACTCTATAACGGCAAGAAGAGCCGGTGTGGTCAGCCGTGTCACCGGCAACGAGATCGAGATCACCCAGGCTTCCGGAGAGAAAAGAAAGTATGAACTGACCAGGTTCGACCGCACCAACCAGAACACCATCCGTGACCAGAGACCTTCGGTACGGGAAGGTGATAGAGTAGATGCCGGTCAGGTTATCGCCGATGGTCCCGGTATCGACAAAGGCGAACTTGCCCTCGGTCGCAACATCCTCACCGCCTTCCTCTCCTGGAACGGTTATAACTACGAGGATGCGATCATCATCCGCAAGGGTCTCATCCGTGACGATGTCTTCACCCATATCGAGATAGAGAAGCATTCCATAGGTGTGCACCAGACCTTGAGAGGTCCCGAGATTCTCACTCCTGAACTTCCCAATGTGGCAGGCAAGGATATCGAGCATCTCGACGAGCGCGGCATCGCCAAGATAGGTAGTTATGTAGAGCCCGGCGATGTGCTGGTCTCCAAGCTCACTCCCAAAGAGCAGCGTGCTCTAAGCTCGGAAGAAGAGCTTCTGCAAGCGGTCTTCGGTAAAGTTGCCGAAGAGATGTCCGACAACAGCCTCAGGGTTCCTCATGGTGCCGGCGGCCGGGTGATTGATGTACGCATCTTCACCCCGGAGACCACCCCGGAGATGAAAGCCGGTTTGATCTGCGAGATAGAAGTTCTCACCGCCAGGCTCTGCAAGCTCGAAGTCGGCGACAAGCTGGCAGGACGCCACGGTAACAAGGGTATTGTCGCCACCATCATTCCCGATGAAGACATGCCTTATCTGCCGGATGGCACACCTGTGGATATCGTGCTCAACCCGCTCGGTGTTCCCAGCCGTATGAATGTCGGTCAGGTCTTCGACACCCAGCTCGGCTTCTACGCCAGCGTGCTCAATCGCTTTTATAGAATCCACCAGTTCGATGAATGCCTAAGCCCTGATGCTACCTATAATCTGGTCAAGGGCGCCCTGGAAGAAGTACGTCAGCTGCCCGGTTATGAGTGGCTCGAAGAGAACGGCAAGGTCAAGCTTTTCGACGGTAGAACCGGTGAAGCTTTCGATACGCCGGTTCTGGTCGGTCGTCAGTACATGCTCAAACTCAATCAGCTCGTGCTGCACAAAGTCAACGCCCGCTCCGGTCTCGGTGGTCCTTATGCCGCCGTCACCCAGCAGCCTGTCGGCGGTAAGGCCAACCATGGCGGTCAGCGTATGGGGGAGATGGAAGTCTGGGCGGTGCAAGCTTACGGCTGCGCTCACATGCTTAACGAGATGATGACTGTCAAAGCCGATGATATTCAGGGACGGCATCAGGCCTATGCCGATATCGTCCAGGGCAAGAATCCGGAGAATGGTGGAAGAACCGCTGCTTTCGACGGGCTCTGCTGCGAAATCCGCGCTCTTGGTCTGGAGATGACCCTGGGCAAGGTCGTGGATACCTTCGAAGAGTTGCCGGACAAGTTCTGTTCGCACAAAGATCTACCGGAAGATCCGACCATGGAGGAGAAACTGCAAGTGTCTTCCGTGGATATGTACGAGTCTGTTACCGGAGAAAAACTGCTCGAGATCCCTGCTGGCGATTACGAGCCCGTGGTAAGACCTCCACAAGTTCCTATGATTACATCAATCACCAACGGAAAGAACGGCAAAAAGCCGCAAATCGAACTAGCACAGGAGTCACTTATCGATGACATTGATGAGCCAGGAAATAATGAAGCTGAGAACGTCGAAGAAACCAAGGATGTCCAGATCCTCGACGATTTTATCAACACCGTCACGAGCGATCTCAACTTCGCTCCCGACCAGACAGGCTTTGCCGAGCAAGAAATCGCCGTCCCCGCTTCGACGCAAGTCGGCGAGACCAATGAGCTGTCCAGTCTGATAGCGCCTGAATTAGATCAGGATGATGATATGGTCGACTTCCCCTCTCTATCCGAATTGAAGAGTCTTGCCCAGGAGCTGATGGGAATCAGCACCGAGAAGCAAGTAGAAGGAGAGAAGGAAGCGATGGTCGGGTTCAAAGCGACTACAACCAAAACTCCGGAAAACGTATCCGGAAACCCGGGCGACAATACCGGTTCGGGTGTTTAAACAGGAGTATTAGAGGATGAGATTCCATAGAGAGGCCGGAAGAAATTTATGCGGAGAGGCAAAAGTTGCCCTTCTTTCGCTGGCCTTCAGCTTTGCTGCCATGATCCTTATCGTTGCGGCACCCGGTGTATCTGCCCAGGGCTTCGCACCGCCTCAGCCTCCTCCGATTGGGGATGGTTCCTCTCCGGCTCCTGTGATTCCCGGTGATACCGGTGGCGTTCCTGCGGTTTCGACCGGAGCCGCCGATGGTACTCCCGGTCATAATTTCCCGGTGGGAGTTGGTCGAGATCGCTCTGTCGTCAGGGTTTTCAATAATGGTGCCCGAGGCCAGCGTGAAGTGACCACCATTCGTCCGGATCAATTATCCAACGATGAACTCAGTCAGATAGAAGGAATTCTCGGGGTCAATCTTCGTTCCGGAGAACAGACCATCGATGTAACCGCATCCAATGCTCAGATAGAACAGATCAATCAGGTGCTCGCACCTTATCCCAACGCCCAGAACAGTGGCGGACGTAAGCAGATAACTGCCGACAGCCCGGCAGCGAGCTATCCCAAAACACCATCCCTCTATGGACTGGATTCATCCCATCCGCTTCCGACCGTCTGGACCTTCTCTCGTTATCTGGTCATATTGGGCGTGGTATCAGCCACGATATTCATGGCCCTTGCCGCCTGGTCGATGGTCCTCGGTCATCCTTATGGAGCGGCCAGGGTGGTTGGAGCCGCAGCAGGACTTTTGATGCTGCTCTCGGCTTACACCATCTGGAAGATAGTTCAGATGAATACTTTTAACGCCAATTCCGATACACCGGCCACCATCAATACCGGAGCCACCACCGCCCAGGTTCAAGATGCCTTCATGGCAAGGCCCTCGGTGCCTGCCACCCCAGGCGGCGCTACCTCCACCGGAAGATCCGGCTTCCCAGTACAACCTTTGAGAAATGCCCAGAACTAGTGTCATGAAAATAGCAGCAGATACTTCGAAATTAAAACTAATTGTCCCCGGGGCGATGGCACTGGTGATGAGCGCCTGCTTCTGTATCGGACCTCTGCTTCCGGCCCAGGCTCAGGCAAACAAATCCGAGACCTTCTCCAGCCGGGACGACCAGACCCATAAATCAGTCCAGGCTGTAAACGCGGTCAACTCGGTGGCGGCAGCCGGCGCATTCGCCTATGACTCGGCCGATTCTCCAGCCAAGCGCTGGTTCGAGGCTGTCGACGAGAAGGTGCTGAGCTATGCAAAAAGCGAAAAGGAGAATTTTATCCTGAGCCGTCACTTCAACCAGGAGCTGGAGCGGGTTCAAGAATGGAGCCATATCGCCCAGAGAGTGGCAATTAAATACAAGCGCCTGGCCAGCGTTTTGAGAAATCTGAAAACGCCGCCCGGCCACGAAGATCTGGCGGAATACGGCAGCATGCTGGCGGATTATTATGATGATTCCGCCGCTATATATGATGACCTCACCAAACCCAGGCCACCGGCTAAAACGATGGAAGATCTCGAAGAGCAGCTTGCTCTGATCGAATCGAGATCCAAGGGTGTGAAGAGGATGCAATCTAGTTTGAGCCATATGGACGATTCTTTGAGGAGAAAGTACAGAGTACACAAGCGCATGGATGACGCGCTCTCGAAATACATCTTCGGGAAGTGACCCTACCACCCACCTACCTACTTAACTACCCAAGAGATTCACCACAAGGAAATAGGCAATTAAAATGGCGATTCAGTTAAACGATAGAGATCACTTGATATTCAACCTGATTAACGAGCACGAGGTGCTTCTGGAGAAACATATCTCCTGGTTCATCGCCGAGGACAACAAGCCTGTTTTGATTCGGGACCGTTTGAGAAAGCTCTTCTATCTCGATTATCTTCTCTGTCATCGTCACGGTACAAAGTTGCCCTGGTGGACGACCCCGACCAAGCCGCTGGTCTATCTTCTGTCCGATCAGGCTAAGACCGCCACCGGTATCGATCACGACGAAGTGGATCGTTTCGACGCCGAATGGCAAAGGCACCACCTGGAGGTGGCCAATCTCAGAATGCTTTATCTTATCTCTCAGAAGAACGGCAAAATAACCGAGTTCCAGTGGAAGACCGCAAGCCGGGAGGAGAAAGATCAATTCGCCATCGACGCTCGAGTCTCTTTTGTCGCCAATGGTATTGCTTACGATATCGGCATCGTCAACAATCCTTCTTTGAGCGATGCAGAGATAGAGAAACTGGAAGCGTCACTTACCGGAGCCGGTATCGAGATGATCTTGATGGTGGCTAGAGACGATGAGATTCAATCCGAACTGCAAAAGCGCCTGCAAGAGAAAAGCGAGTCCGTGCTTTTAAAGTCCTGCTTCTTCTCGACTCACCAGAAGCTCTATAAAAAGGGCATGGTTTCCGCCAAATGGCAGAATTTCGAAGCACGAGATCTGACTCTGTTTCCCAAGCCCGGCGACTCTCAAAAAGACGAGGCTTCCTCCACCTGGACCGGTGGCAGCGGAATGTCCCAGGTTCAGCCTATTTCTGCATAACCATAACCAGCGCCATCGCTTATTTGTTGGTGTACATGGTCGAGTCTTCCGGCGGTGGCACAGCTTTCCACTGGCCGGAGCGGGTGAATTTGCCTGACGATACCTGAATGGCGGTAGATTTGAGTTCTTCGGCTTCTTTGACCCTGTCGGTTTGATAGAGAAGCTGGATATAATGTCCCAGAAGGGTCATAACCTGAGGATGGGCTCGACCCAGTCGGTTCTTCTTGATTCTCAAGGCCTGGACATAGAAGGGCTCGGCTTCGGCATGTTTACCCCAGGAATGGTAGAGCATGGCGGCGTTATGGGTGACGGTGCCGGTGTCGATATGATCGGGACCGAGACAGCGGATATACATCTGTAGAAGTCTTCTCACCACCGGCGCTCCCCGGTGATACTCCCGGGTCACATAATAAATCTCGGACATGAGCTCCAGGGTGATTCCCAGGCGACGATCATCGGGTTCGAAACATTCCGCCTCTTCCAGGGCGGCAAGAGCAAGCTTTTCGGATTCCTTCCAGTCGCCCTTATCCATGATCTGCTCAACCGAAGCGATGAGAATATCCCAGGGACTAGTAGGAACTTTGGGTCTTTTACGCTTGTGTGCCTGTTCGCTCACTTTTGCATTCCGAATTCGAGTTTTAGTAAATCAAAAAATGGAACCCTTCAGTAAAGATTATACCCGGCCTGAACAGGGGCTTCTAATAATAGTTCCGCAAATATGTATGAATTAGGAGATCAATTTTTACGGCCGAGCAGGACCTTTCTTTTGGAATCAGCGATTATAGAGAGCTGGCGAATCTCTTTATCGGCATAGGAGCCTGCCTGGGGCGGGTTGAATCGAAATGAATAGATACCCGAAGGGATGGTGAGGCGGCAGCGACCGTCCCGGTCTGTGATCACGTAACCTGAAGGATGTTCCTGACCGGTTATTTGATCGGCAGCTGACGAAATATTATTGGACCCGCCTTCGCCGTTCACTTTATAGGGCTCATAGCTCACCTTGCAGCGTGGAATTCCACTACCGTCCTCTCCTTCGACCAGGAAGCCCACCTGGCACCAACCGTGCCAGCTGACATCGACCTCTTTCGACTCGTTCTCCATCTCAATCAATTTGGCACTCTCGAAATCTCGGTGGACAACAAGCCAGTACTTGCCCTTTTCCAGAGAGAAGGAGAAATGACCGTTCTCGCCTGTATTGGTATGGGCCATGGAACGTCCTAGATTCTCTTCGCTCAATCCGTCCTGATTGCTTTTGGTCGCAGAAAAGACCGAGACACGAATACCCGCTTTGGGCTTACCGGCATCATCTTTGATGCATCCGGATAAGGTGACGCCGGATTTGAGCTTGATAGCCACATGGGTGTCGCCTCCCACCACAATCTCTTTGGTCCAGGGAGCCATGTCATTTTCATTGTCGGCGTGGTTCTGGTTCACTTTGCCTTTGCGGTTGTCGCAGGCGGTGGAGACAAGAAGGGTATAAATTCCGGGCGGGATTGAAGCGGCGAACTCGCCTTCCTGATTGGATTCGGCGATGAATTCTCGGTCGTTTTCGTGAGAGTGAATACGAACCAGGCAGTTTGCCATAGGGCTGTCTTTATAGAGCACCCGGCCGGAGAGTTTGTGTCCTTCTTCCAGGGTGAACTTTCGGTCGAGATTGCTGTCGATTCTCAAATCGGCTTCCGAGAATCCGAACTGTTTCGATTCTCTGGCGGGCACCACATCCATGTCGAAGATCCCGGGCTCGAGATGAATTTCGAAACGGCCTTTTGCGTCGGTCATGCAACTGGCGGAAAAATCCAATTCGTTTAGAGCGGGAGATTCTTCCACATCTTTGGGGGTGAAAAGCACCCGGGCACCAGGCACCGGATTGCCCAGGGGGTCGTTCAGTTCGCCGCGGAATCGCACTAATTCGGGCAATTCCAGGTCGAAACTCTGGTCGCGATTGAGGTCTACACTGTGAATCTGTTTGCTCAGATAATAGAGCCTGTCATCGTGAGTCGTCGATAGAGTGTTGGAAGCGTCTCCGAAATTTCCGGTGGCAGAGGAGCGGGAGCCCAGGTGGAATTTACCCCGGGGCAGGACCAGGGTAAAGCGTCCGCGGCTGTCTATTGGGGAGGAACTCCAGTAAGGTGTCGGTTCTATACCCAGTGCGAATACTTCACCGCCTCTAACCGGGTCACCGGATGCGGTGCGAACCACTCCAGACAGAAGAAGTCCTGGCTTCAAGCTGATATCACAGGTGATGCCTGTTCTACTGAGCTCTATATTGAAAAGACTCTGTTTCAAAAGACGACTGTCGCTTCTTGGCACCGCTTGAATACTGTAATTGCCGAAGGGAACGTTGAATTCGTAGTCGCCTTTCGAGCCGGAGGTCACCGAAGCGATGGGCTCGTCGGTGGGACTCTGTCCCGACATCGATTCCGTCTCTTGCTGGGCATAGAGATGAATCTTGATACCGGCCACAGGTAGCCCCTGGTGCCTTACCATGCCATGGATGCTTTTCTGGAGATTGTTCTTTGAAACTTTGTATTCGGTCAAAGCGATCGAGCCCTTGTAAGTTAATCTATGCGATTTTAACTCCAATAAGCCCGTTCTTGTCGATTCCCGGGATGTCAGTAGTTTAGGGCTTAACCTTTTAACCTTTTCAGCTATTTATACGCCTGGGGGTGGTCACCGGGGTGTTACTGAAAGATCTCGCAACCACATCCGGATGCCAGCCCAGATAGCGCATTGTTGAACGAACCACTTCGAAAGAACCGGTTGCCACTGTGTATTGTCCCGGGGAGCACAGTCTGGCAGCCTGTCTCATGCCCAGGATCACATCCCGGGCTGTCGAGCATTCTATGGACAGGTCCTGGCAGATAGCTTTTATCTCTCGGGCGCTGTAGAACTTTCGCCTGGTATTGAGATTGCAGGCAATTACTCTATCGCCTTTTCTAAGCAGGTTCTCAAGAAATCCCGGCACATCTTTGGAGCGAAAGAAGCCGACCACAAAGAGATAATTGCCGGAGGAGAACTGGTCTAGCGTTCGTCGCAACACTTTTGCCGATGCCGGATTATGGGCGACATCGAGAATCAACTGCTTATCTTCTACCAGTTGAAATCGGCCGGGCCAAAAAAGAGAGGCTAAAGCCTTTCTCATTTTCTCTATGGCGGTAGTATCGGAAAAATTGGTATCTTGAAAGCGCGTTGCATGGGCGAGCATGGTCAATGCAAGAAGGCTATTGGTTCTCTGATGCGGACCGATAAGGGCGAGATCGGCAAGGATCTCGTCTTTGCGGGCAATAAAAGGACTATCCGAAGTAAAGTCCTCGGAAGCCTCCACCAGTTCGGTGTCTTTTAATGCGGCCTGACGACGCAACTCTTCTAATGCATCGCCCCGGGCACCGGTGGTCACTTTTACTCCGGCTTTCATAATGCCGGCTTTCTCGAAAGCGATTTTCTCCACCGTATCTCCCAGGATATGGGTGTGTTCGAGGTCGATATTGGTGATTATCGTGCCGATAACGCGGTCGGCAGCGTTGGTGGCATCGAAGCGTCCTCCCAATCCGACCTCCATCACTGCCACATCGATTTTCTCTTCTTTGAATTTGAAGAAAGCCATGGCGGTGAGCAATTCGAACCAACTCAAGACTCCCAGTTCGGGATGCCTTGCTCCGAATTGCTCGGAAAGGATTTTGATCTCGCCTGCCAGGCGGCCGAAATCGGCTTCGGAGATGGTCTCGCCATTGATGGCGATGCGCTCTCGCCAGGTAAACATATGAGGACCGGTGAATCTGCCTGTCTTCAAACCCAGGGCGCGAATCAGGGCATCTACAGTAAGTGCTGTAGAGCCTTTGCCATTGGTGCCACCAACATGGATTGTATCGATACTGTTCTGCGGTTCGCCTGTCTCTTTGAAGAAAAGCTTGATTCTTTCAAGGCTCGGCTTCTCCTTCATGGGAGGAAAGCTTTCGAGATAAGCGACCGCCTCTTTATAGTTCACTGTATTTCTTAATCCGAGTGGTTAAGGGAATTGTGATCATATAAGATCGATAGTCACCTTATCAATTATGGAACAGGAGTCCTTTACCAGTGCTATTCACCCACGCCGACCGCTACGATTCAACAATGCTTTACGAAGGCAAGATCTTTGATCTTCGTCTCGACAGGCTTCGCTCTAAAGAAGGGGTCGAGGTAGACAGGGAAGTGGTGGTTCACAACGGCGGGGTGGTCATAGCAGCCCAACCGGCCGATGATGAAGTTATATTGATCAAGCAGTACCGGTACTCGCTCGATGATTACATTCTCGAATTGCCCGCCGGCAGAATTGAGAAAGGTGAAGATCCTGCTCCGGCTGCGGTGCGAGAGCTAAAAGAAGAGACCGGCTATGTTGCCGCCTCCTGGAAGACTCTCACAGAACTCTACTCGGCCCCGGGCTTCTGTACTGAAGTTCTCTATCTTTATCAGGCCAGGGATCTGACCCTCACTGAAAAGGAACTCGACATGGACGAAGAGACCGAGGTGGTGGTGTTGAAGCTGGCCGATGCCTGGGACAGGGTTCAGCAGGGATTTATTAAAGATTGCAAGACAGTGGCAGGTATCGGAATGCTACTCTGAGAATATTTTTTCAGAATTCTGAATTTGGCTTTTGCTATACTCGGTCCGTGAAAGCAGCCGCTTGTCAAGGGAAATGAGAGTTTTTGATCAAGCGGTTCAAAACAAAGCCTTGAGGTTCAAGATGGCTAACAAAGAAAAGAAAGCAATTAGTATGTTTCCTACCCAGACCATGATTGTCATGGCTGTTCTCGGTGCGATTCTGACCGGGGCCTCTTTCGAAATCATCAATTACTGGCCCAAGCCTATTTCGGTGGCTCCGTATTACGATTTCTGGGGCGGCGCCATGTGGGGTCTTTGCGTAGGTGCAATTACCGGACTGGTTCTCGGTTATCTCACCGATGAGACCCATTTCGAAGACAACGCCTGATTTGTTGTATTCGAAATCAGTAAATTCAATTTTGCCAGAGTCGGTCTTAAGACCGACTCTGATTTTTTTCTGGCTGCCGATTTTTATATCGATAGCACTTTACAGTTCGGTACCTGTACGTGCGGATCCGGCAGCTAATACTGCCGGTAGTGCCGAGGATGCCACATATATTGAGCTGTCGAATGGATATAAAGTCGGCTATCTTGTCGACAAATCCTCCCGTCCGTCCCGCTCCGGAACGGTTCTGGCTGTCTGGTATCCGGCTTCTGCCGATGGCTCAATTGCGAAAAGTGAATATGTTCTTGGAGAAAACAGGGTGGAGACCGAACTGGCCCTTTCTGGAAAGGCGGCCGCCGGCAAGTTTCCGCTGGTGCTCTATGCTCATGGTGCGGCAGGTTGCGGTCTCAGCTCTTTTTTTCTATGCGAGGCCCTGGCTAGAAAAGGTTATGTCGTCATCGCTCCGGATTTTTCCGATCCTTGTTACGCCTCCCGTATCGATAGGGCAGTCAAGACAGGCAAAGAAGAGACCCGAGAGATCTGGGCTTTTATCCATAAACTGGTAGATGAAGGTCTTTTTGAAGAGGCCGGGCAGGGGCGCAAGCAGTATGCTTATAGACCGAAACAGCTGCTTTATGCTTTGAAGCGGGCCGACAAAATGAACCGCTGCAGACAGTCTCTGCTATACCGGCATGTCGACCTCAAAAAAATAGGGGTGGTCGGGCACTCCTTTGGCGCCTGGACAGGCTTACTTGTATCCGGAGCAGAGCCTCGTTTTTTTCGTCGCGGCAGAGTCGATGCGGTGGTCTCCCTTTCTGGCCCGGTCAACGAGCGAGTCTTTACCGTGGCTTCAAAGAACGATCTGGCATTGCTTGGCTGTCCTGTGATGTATCAATACGGGGATAGCGAGAAACTTTTCAAAGATAGACAGGATCGCAAACTGCTCTATCTGCCCAGCAACGAGCCCAAGGCTATAGCCTGCATTAAGGGAGCGAATCATTTTACTTTTTCTTGCGGCTCCGGCAAAGAATTTGGTATCGCCGGCGATTATCTGGCAAAAAGTCCTGCCCGGGCGGCTATCACCCGGTTGACCATCGCTTTTCTAGATCGCTATTTGAAAGCGACCGCGAGCGATGATTCGAAACCTCTGAAACTCGATGGGGGCGAGGCTGTCAGTTCTTTAGAATTTGCCGATAAGCTTCGTCGTTGAATCCGACGATCATAGTTTTGCCCACTTTGAGCGTGGGAGCCCGCAGATTTCCGGTGGGACCCAGCATGAGATTGATCAGTTCATCATCAGCAGGCTTCTGACTGTTGTCGGCGAGATCGAGATGAATGACTTTCTTTCCCTTGCTTACGTAGAGGTCTTTGACCGAGTCGGTCAGGTCCAGGGCTTCTTTTGCGCCCAGCCTTTCTTTCTTGGCATTGACAATCTCTTTTATCTCTATGCTTTTGCTCTCAAGAAACTCTTGCGCTTTTTTACAAGACGTTCAACCCGGGCGATGATAAACCCAGTCCAGCCTGGTTATGGACATAGTGCACTTGCTCCTCTGTCTCGTCGAAACTATTGATAGTCCAAAGATTAGCATGTTCGGAGTATTATCTTTGGGATCAGTGTATAAAAGAGTTAGTAATTCAGAAGCGGAGTGAATTCTCCCTCGAGATGACCTCTCCTTATCCAGATCCGAGCCAGATTAATATCGACGCGGCATTCTCCAATGCCGAGTCCTTATTCGCCCAGCGGCGCTTCCAAGAAGCTCTGGGCATTTACCAGAATGTGCTCTCGGCTCTGGAGACCCGTTATGGGCCGGCTCATCCGGAACTCGCCTATCCCCTGCAGCGCCTGGGAGATTGTTTTCACGCTCTCAGTCAGTATCGTGACGCTCTGCCGCTTTATCAGCGCCTGCTTTCCATCGGGGAGAAGATTCTTGGTCGGTCCCATCCGGATATGGTCAATCTCCTGATTAAAATCGCCCGCACCCAGGAGATGATCGGCAGCTTCCAAGAGTCGCGCAAGTCTTACGAGACAGCTCTTTCGCTTATCGAAGGGGCGGCTGGTGTCAACCACCCGCTTTACAAGTCGACCATGAGCGCCTACGAGTTAATTCTTGCAAGAATCGACGAGAATAAGAAGGCGGCTGTTGCCTGGCGAGAGAACAGTCGTTCTGGACCCCAGAGTGCTGTTTCGCCTGTTTCAGGCGGTGGTTCGGAACAAATACCCTTACCGGGAACTCCAGCGGTTCCTTCTTATGGCATGGATATGGAAGTGTCTGACCGGCAGTCTGGAGCAGATGCTTTTGAGAGCGCGCCCGCCATGCCTGCGGGAATGCCATTTGGCGGCGCACCACCCCAGATACCATTTAATCAGCCGCCGCAGATGCCGCCGCAGATGCCGCCGCAGATGCCGCCGCAGATGCCGCCGCAGATGCCGCCTGTACCTTTTAACTCTGCCGGACCGGTAAGCGAGATTCCTTCCAGCTTCAGTCACCCCAGCTCCCGAATGGGTTTTGAGCAGCGACGCAACGATCCGAGCAATGATCCTTATCTAGATCATCTCGCTTCCAGGGTGACCAGCCTTACTCCGCCTGAGAAGCTGCCTCAGGATCCTATTAAAGCCTCCGGGGTCTGGCATGGTGCCGACGTCATGGCTGCCCTCGAAGCGCAATCACAATCTCAATCAAATTCTCAAGTAAAATCCGGTAGTCCGGTTCTCGATGATGATGAATTCGATCCGGACTATGAAGATGAAGCGACTATTGAGCAGGAATCCGAGAAACGCTCCCAGAAATTGCGGGCCGCGCGAACCGCTGTCTCCAAGAGTGAGGGCGTTGTCTCTCTGGTGCGTTCTTTCAAAGAGTATATCGTTTCCGTTGTGGCACTGGTGGTGGTGGTAGGCGCCGGCTATTACTTTTTCTCGCATACGGAGCAGAAGCCATCGAGCCTGGTTTCGAAGAAAATTGAACACACCGATAGTCTCGCCCAGGCGAAGCTTGTCTATGTTACTCCCGACAACGGCTTACGTCTCAACTTGGATGGAATCTCAACCTGTACTCTTTTCCGAGAGTCCGACGGGATCAAAGTTCCATATAATTTTTACGACGGCTCGCCTGCCTCTCTTGCAATGCAGATGATGGATTCGGTTTTGGAAAGGCAGCATTGGTTCAGAGAGATCCCGGAAGGTCTGGAGGATCAGCAGGGAGTGGTTCTTTATTCCGGTCAGTCACCTGATGCGAGAGTGCTGTCCGAGATGCGACGCTTGAAAGGAACGGTCCTTGCCTGGTATCAGCGCAACGGCACTTTCCCGAGCGAACTGGTTAAAATACCGAAAGGGGTCTTTTCCTATACCAACGCATTCAGCGGGGTCAAGGAAGACATGAAAGTGGTAATTGTCCGGTTCGGGCAGATTCGTGGCAAGAATCTAAGAGAGTTGCTTCGCTCCGGTGAGTCCATAACCGGAGACGCTCTAAAGGAGAAAGGCAAAATCACCGGTTATATTCTTATGGAGATCAAGCCCGGTGCCAGCGATTTGCAGTCCGTCGCTTTTTATCTGCGAGGAATGAATCGCCACGGGGAGTATTTTCGCAGTTCTCATTCCGGAGAGTTTCTCTTCCTTGGCTATAAGGGCGGAGTCGAAGACGGAAATGAGTTGATTATGGCTGAGGAGCCCCGGTTGTACCGGGTAGAGAAGCCGACCAAAGTTTGGATTTCGAGAGTCCCTCAAGTGCCTCTCGGTTTGATTCATCACTCCCTTCCGGTTGTTCTCGGATTCCTGGGGCTATTTTTGTTTCTTCGTTCTCTGATGCTTGCGCCGGGGCAGTCACCGGACAATTCCACCAATAAGACATTGAGGCTGTGCGGCTGGGTGCTGATCATAATCACAATGGTGATTGTGGTGTTGCAATTCTTACTCTGGAAATAGAGAGGTATCATATGCGGTGTCGCTATAGTCTGCTCTCAAAAGGTACTTCTATTGCGGTGTTGACGCTGGCTATGACGGGAAGCAGCGCTCCTGCGTTTAGTCAGGCTTCGACCACAGCCCGGTCGATAAGTAAAGCCGCTCAAGATTGTGTCGGCAAAGAGATGTGGAAGAATGGTTACGGCTTGCCTTCAGGGGGGTTGGGTTGTGCCGCTTCTGTCAGCAATGTGCTCAATAAGGCGGGTATAGCTTATGTGCGAACTCCGGTGACCCTTTATATGCGGCGTCAGATTTTGGGCGGCAAGCTCAAAGTCAAAGAGTTCGTGATTAAAAATGGTGAGAAGGGCGCCATAGATGACACCAGGTTGAAAGAGATTGCTCGTCGTGGTGATGTTCTGGTGGCGTTTATGAATCCTCTACCCGGGGGCAATATTGGTCCTAAAGCTCATTGCGGCATAATCGGGGCTCCCGGCTATGTGTATACCAATGATTGGAACGACGGAATCTGGAAGCATGGAAACATCCATGACTATTTCGATAGCTATCGTTATATCCGAGTGCTTCGATTTCTTTGAGGTTTCAGCTCAGGAATTCTTTTTTTCAATCGAATCGGCGAACTGATACATCTGATCTGCGGTGGATTCACGACCGGTTTTCTTGAGGAGATTGGCGTAATTGCGCAGGATATGGATGAGCTCTTTGTTATTGGGACCGAAGACTTTGTTCTTAATATCCAGAGCTCTTTTGTAGAAGTCTTCCGCCTGGGGGTATTTCTTTTGCTTATGGAAGATCATTCCGATCTGGTAAATAACTACCGCCGCCTCCTTACTGGATTTTCCGAACTCCTTTTCTCTGATGCTTAGAGCTTCGGTGTAATTCTTTTCGGCCTCGTCATAGCGTCCCAGTTTGAACTGTACCGCAGCCAGATTATTGTAGGCGGTGGCAAGATCTTTTTGATTCTCTCTGTCGTGGGCTTTTCGAAGCTGTAGAGCCTCTTTATAGAGCCCTTCCGCTTTTTCGTAACGCTTCTCGCCGTCATAGAGTCGGCCGATTTTCTCTAGGCAGAGGCAGTATCTGCCGTCGTCTTTGCCGAAGGTCCTCGCCTCTTCCAGGGCTTTGTGCCACTGTCTCTCCGCTTCCAGAAAATCATTGCTCCGGACGGCGGCCTCTGCCGAGTCTTTGAACTGGGTAAAAGTGGCTGACATAACAATCCTTTTTAGTGGGTCATTTGCGGGGACGTTTATATTTTGCCACATGCAGAGTGATAAATACCCCTTACCTTAATATTGACCAAGGGGGCTTTCGAAATCGCTTGATCTGGCAAAAAACGGTTACTATATATGCTCCGGCAAGCGCAAAGCCTTGCCAAGGGGATCTCGTTTAATCCGTGCGCCATACCTGAAGTTTGGGAGGTATCGATGAAAGTCGCTCAACGTGTTGAAAAGTCCAAGGGTAAGTCCGGTAAGGGCTCTAACGATAACAAGCCGGTACCTCAAGCGGCGACTTTAAGCGGGTCGAGTCCTGCTGCTGGACGCAAGGAGATAATCAAGAAATTTCCGGTCAGCCCTAATCTGACCAATTACGAGCGCTATTACGAGACTTTCGACTGGGATCAGGTAAAGGACGAAGTCGATTGGTTTGCAGGCAAAAAGGTGAACGCTGCTTACAACGCCGTGGACAGGCATATGTCCGACGGTCGACGCAATAAGGTGGCGCTTTACGCCGTCGGTGCCGACAACAAGCTCTCCAAGCTAACTTTCCAGGACATCTACGAGCAATCCAATAAGGTAGGCAATGCCCTCAAAAGTCTCGGGGTGGAGAAAGGTGATCGGGTTTTCGTTTTCTTGCCTCGGGTGCCCGAACTTTATGTAAGTACGGTCGCCATCGCCAAAATTGGTGCCATTGCCGGTCCGTTATTTTCCGCTTTCGGTCCTGATGCTTTGAAAGACCGGCTGGAGGATTCGGAAGCCAAGGTGATTATCACCAACCCTGAGTTGAAGCCCAAGATAGACGAGATCTTCAAAGACCTGCCCAACCTCGAATATGTGATCGTGGTAGGCGGCGATGAGAAGAAGCTCAAAGACCGGGAATTCAGCTATGAGAAATTGCTGGACGAAGCCAGTGACAAACTGGAATGTGAGCGCATGGATCCCGAAGATCCGCTCTATCTCTTATACACTTCCGGTACCACCGGCAAGCCCAAAGGTGTGGTTCACGTCCACAACGATATCATCGGTCACCATATGACCACCAAGTGGGTGCTTGATTTGAAAGAGGATGATATCTATTGGTGTACAGCCGATCCCGGTTGGGTAACCGGCACCGTCTATGGTATCTTCGGACCCTGGTCCAATGGTATCTCCGTGGTCAGTGTCGAAGGACGTTTCGATGCCGATAGCTGGTACGATGTAATTGACAGGCTCAAAGTCACGGTCTGGTACACCGCTCCCACCGCTCTGCGGATGTTGATGAAAGCCGGCGAAGAGTCTGTCTACCGTCACAGTCTCGATAGCTTGCGGCATATCCTCAGTGTGGGAGAGCCTCTCAATCCCGAAGTGGTCCGCTGGGGTATGAAAGTCTACGGACTGCCCATCCATGATAACTGGTGGCAGACGGAGACCGGTATGCAGTTGATCGCTAATTTGCCCTGTATGCCGCTCAAGCCGGGCAGCATGGGCAAGCCTCTGCCGGGCGTTTACGCTTCGGTGGTGAACGATGACGGTGAGGAGCTACCTGCAGGTGAACTCGGCCGTCTGGTGGTCAGACCGGGTTGGCCTTCTATGCTTCGCCGCATCTGGCGCAATAAAGAGAAGTTCGATGAATATTTCAAGATACCGGGATGGTACTTTTCGGGTGACAATGCCTGGAAAGACGAAGACGGATATTTCTGGTTCGTGGGTAGAGCCGACGATGTGATTAACACCGCCGGACACCGGGTCGGTCCTTTCGAAGTGGAGTCGGCCCTGGTCGAACATGCCGCTGTCGCCGAAGCCGGTGTGATTGGAAAACCGGATAAAGAGAGGGGCGAGATCATCAAGGCCTTCGTTGTGCTGGCCAATGGTGTGGAAGCGAGCGAAGAGCTTCTGGAGGACATCCGCCAGCATACGAAGAAACAACTGGCAGCCCATGCCTACCCGCGGGAGATAGAGGTGAAGGAGAGTCTTCCCAAGACCCGATCGGGCAAGATCATGCGCCGCTTGTTGAAGGCCTGGGAACTCGGTCTTCCAACCGGAGATACATCTTCTCTAGAAGATGATTGAAAGTCGGAATGAACTTTTTGAGCCGGTGCTTCGTTAAATGAAGAAGCACCGGTTGGGGAAACTTAGAAAAAGAAGGCACCATGAGCACCGATCTGACCATTAGCGACACCACCCTGGAGCGTCTGCCACCGCAATCGCTCGAGGCGGAGCAAGCTGTTCTGGGAGCGCTTCTGGTCAGTGGCGACGGGATCTCCCGGGTTGTGGACGTGCTCGAGCCGGAGTTCTTCTATCGCAAGGCGCACCAGATTATCTATGCCGCCATGCTGGATCTCTACGAGGATAACGAGCCCATAGATATCGTCACGGTCTCGCAATTCCTCAAGGATGAAGGCAAGCTCGATGGGGTGGGCGGCAAGCAGTATATCACCGACCTTTCTCTGTCGGTTGCCACCACGGCCAACTTGGAATATTACGCCAAAGTGGTCCAGGAGAAGGCTCTTCTACGTATGCTTATCAAAGCCGGCACAGAAATTGTCGGCAGCTGCTACGAAGAGACCGATGCCGACTCTGCCCTGGATAGAGCCGAGCATATGATCTTTTCGCTGGCTTCCAAGCGTGAGATGCAGCAGCTTGTACATGTTAAGCACATCGTCGAGGATTCATTTCGGCAAATAGAACAGCGTTACGAAAACCGCGATGCCCTCTCCGGGGTGCCTTCCGGATTCTATGACCTCGATGCCATGACTTCGGGCTTCCAGCCTTCCGATCTGGTTATTCTCGCCGCCCGGCCATCCATGGGTAAAACCGCTTTTGTATTGAACCTCGCTCAGCATGCCGCTGTCGAGAAGAATGTCCCTGTTGCCATATTCAGTCTGGAGATGTCGAAAGAGTCTCTGGTCATGAGGATGCTCTGCGCAGAAGCCCAAATCGATGCCAACCGTCTTCGTACCGGTCATATGCACACCACAGACTGGACAAAGCTGGCGGCGGCCATGGGCAGACTTGGCGAGGCACCGATTTATATCGATGACTCAGCTCTGGTCAACTCTCTGGATATAAGGGCCAAGTGTCGACGTTTGAAAGCCGAACATAACGGTCTGGGAATGGTGATCATAGACTATATTCAGCTCATGCACGGCAGGAAGCAGACCGACAACCGGGTCCAGGAGGTCTCAGAGATCTCGCGAAGCTTGAAGACCCTGGCAAGGGAGATTTCGGTTCCGGTTATCGCCCTTTCTCAGCTATCTCGGGCGGTGGAGTCTAGGCAGAACAAAAGGCCGATGCTCTCGGATTTGAGAGAATCCGGCTCTATCGAGCAGGATGCCGACCTTGTCATGTTCATCTACCGGGATGAATACTATAACCCCGAATCAGAGCAGAGGGGGGAAGCCGAGATTATCGTAGCCAAGCAAAGAAACGGCCCCACCGGAACTGTAGAACTGCTCTTCCAGAACAGCATCACGCGCTTCCTGAATAAGGTCCAGAACCAGTACCAGGAGGACTAGGTGAAGCGTTACCCGGGGCTTATTCTGGTTCTTATTCTGTTGCTCGGCGCTGTCACCCTGGTGAAGATCTCCAGAGAGGTCAATAATAACGTGGATTTCTTTTTGCCTCATTTAATTACCGCCGATGAAAAGCGACCGGTGCAGGATCTGCCGCTTCTACTGGAGGGGGTTTCGAAAATCGCCTGTATAGGAGATAGCATCACCTATGCTCGGGGCGAGGGCACCGGCTATACTGACAGGCTGGAAGAGTATTTGTCCGTAATCTTTCCCGGGCAGCATATACAGGTTCTGAACCGGGGTATAAGCGGTGAACACTCCTATCAGATGGAGGCGAGATATCAAAGAGATGCCATCGCTACCGGTGCTGAGCTTATAATCATCTTTGCCGGTGTCAATGATGTGGGTCATGGCTTCGACCGGAACCATCCGGCAGGGGACGGGCCGGCTGGAACAAGCCTGAAGGACTATCTTGCCAGCATGGCTTCCATGATCGAAATGGCAAAAGAGAACCGGCGCAAAGTAATTGTTATCACTCCTCCGACTGTCTTCGAGGATGTCGAGAATCCCATGGACAAGAAGCTCGATCTCTATTGCCGGGAGCTTCGAGCCCTGGCGCAAGAGAAGCAGGTGCCGGTGGCCGATGTCAGGCAGGCTTTTGTCGAGATCAGTTCGGCATATAGAAAAAGCTGTAATGCCACCGACTATCTACTCACCACAGATGGTATCCATCCCAACTCTCTGGGAGACAAAGTGATTGCCGAGTCGGTTATGAACACAATCGGCATCACCGCCCAGTCGAGAAAAAACGTACTGCGAGCCCCCTAGCTTTTATAGAAAGTCCTGGTACTTATCTCGTCTTTTATCGAGGCGATGAAATCCGCTTCGTTTACCGCATTCAGATGCTCTCCGGATCTGGCTCTTACCGACAGCTGTCCGGAAGCTTCTTCCCTGGCTCCCACTATCACCAGATATGGAATCTTGAGAAGCGAGAGTTCTCGTATTCTTTTGTTGAGGCTCTTGTTTTCGTCATTGAGCTCCACCCTGAAACCATTATCTTGCAAGCGCTTCAGAAGCTCCCGGGCACAGAGGTTTTGATCTTGCGACACGGGAAGCACCGCTATTTGAACCGGGCTTAACCAGAGGGGGAGGTTGCCGCCGGTGTGTTCCAATAATAGACCGAGAAATCTATCTAGAGATCCGTAAATGACCCGGTGAATCAGAACCGGAGTTTCCCTTTCGCCGTCCGCGGCTATGTATTTGCACCGAAAGCGTCGGGGCAATTGATAGTCGAGCTGAATCGTGCCCATCTGCCAGCTTCTATCGAGGCTGTCCCGCATCATGATATCTATTTTGGGACCATAGAAAGCCCCTTCTCCCGGCGCAATCTTATAACCGTTCTCGCCCAGGCGGCGGTCAAGAATGCTTTTGAGCAGGGCTTCGGCTTTGTCCCAGTCGGAAGCTTCGCCCATGAAGCTGTGAGGGCGGGCCGAGAGCCTGAACTCATACTGCATATTGAAGACTCTATAAAAGTAGTCGGCCAGATCAAAAATCTCTTCGAATTCTGCTTCGATCTGGCTTTTATCCGGATCATCAGCCAGAAATATATGGGCATCGTCCTGTTGAAATTTTTGCACCCGCAAAAGACCGTGCAGCGTACCCGAACGTTCTTTGCGATGGAGAGGGTCACAATCCGAGAGGCGCAGGGGGAGATCCCGGTAGCTTCTCAGTTTGAGATTATAGATAAGCATGGCATTGGGGCAGTTCATAGGCTTGATGCCGTATTTAATACCATCATCATCTTCACTTTCATCGCCCAAGACGAACATGTTCTCTCGGTAGTGCTCCCAGTGGCCGGATGCCTCGTAGAGTTTGCGTGAGTTAAGAAGTGGTGCCGAAAACTCTTTATAGCCCCTTCGCTGGTGCTCCTGTCTCCAGAAAGAGAGCAGTTCGTTCATGACCACAAGACCGTTCGGAAGCCAGTAAGGCATTCCCGGAGCAGAATCGTCGAAGTGAAAGAGCTCCAGCGCTTTGCCGATTTTTCTGTGATCTCGCTCTTTCCCCCGAGCCAGTTTCTCCAGATAACTCTCCAGTTGCTCTTCCGATTGCCATGCCGTGGCGTAGATTCGGCAGAGCATCTCCCTTCTCTCGTCCCCTTTCCAGAATGCTCCTGCCGCCGAAAGCACTTTGATGGCATCGGAGTCTATTTCATCTGCCGATGCCACATGGGGGCCCTTACAGAGATCGATAAATCGATTGTGTTCGTAAACCGAAAGGCCCCTTTCACCGGAGTTCGATTGTTCGTCGAGTATCGAATCGATTAACTCCAACTTGAGGTGCTGGTCGGCAAAGAGAGAGCGGGCTTCCTCCGGGCTCACTTCGCGACCGACAAAGCGGCAGCCCTTTTTTACCAGCGCTTTGATTCGATTTTCGATAGAGAGGAGATCCTCTTCTTTTATCTGTCTGGGCAGGAGGAAGTCGTAGTAGAAGCCGTTATCTATCGGCGGGCCGACACCCAGTTTTACTTTGCTTCCCGGGATCTCTTCTTGGAAGTGTTCGATTACGGCTTCGGCCATGATATGGGCGAGGCTGTGTCTTATTCTGAAGAGCTTGTCGTCGCTGGACATTGAATTCATAGAGTTCATAATTCTATCCTCTTAAATATGCAAAAAGAAAGAGCCAGGCTTCTGCCTGGCTCTCGTGAATGCTCTTAGATAGGTATTCTTGCTTACAGCCGGACTTCAGCCAATTTATAGGGTGGCGTTGTAGTGTTTGTCCGGGTGGTGGTGGCAAGAATGTTCATGGTTTCTATTATCTACGCAGGAAAAGAGCCGTCAAGGGGCCAAGGGAGATCTCTTTACATATTGCTTTCTTCCTCTTTGTCGACCCAGATTGCATTGTCGGTGGTGCATCCTACCCTGGGTTGCTCTGAGAACTCCATGGTCTCTGTATCCAACACGCCGACGGTGTCGGTGGCGGCGCTGGTGACCAAAAGCTTTTTGGTTCCAGGAAGGAAAATAATCTTGCTGGGAAATTCCACATCTAGAGGGAGCTGGACATCTTTCTCTCTCTGGTAGTCACCTATTTTGTAAGCGACTATAGTGTTGTCTTTGGCATTGGCGACGAAAAGCAGCTGCTCATCAGGGCTCAGGGCGATGCCGGTCGGTCCTTCTCCTACTTTCAATGTGCGCGCCACTCTGCGATTGGCGATGTCTATTATCGATACGGTGTTGGAGACTCGATTGGTAACGAAGGCAGCTTTGCTGTTCTTGGAGATGATCACCTCCGAAGGCAACTCACCGACCTTAACATAACCGACCGCTTTTTGATTGAGGGTTGAGACGAAGGTGACCTCTCCGCTCTGACCGTTCAACACCAGCAGCATGTAACCGCTGGGGGTGATCGACACCTTGGTCGGTCCCGGTCGCACCTTTGTTCGCATCAAAGTTTTACCGGTTTCGATTTCGACCACGGTCACATAGTTCTGGGCGGTCTCGCAAACATACAGGAATTTCCCCCGGGGCATACTTGCTATCCCTTTTGGACTGGCTCCCGGAGGTAGAGCAATCGGATCAAGAAACTTTTTTGCCACCGGATCCAGCACCAGAATCCGGTTTTTAGTCTGGTCGCAAATATAGAGCTTGCCGTTGCAACAGGTCATGCCGGCGGGGGTTCCGTCGGTCACCAGCTCGGATATCTTTTCGAGACCATCCATAACAATTATCTTGCCGGTGGCAGGAGAGGTCAAAAAAAATGTCCCGTCCCGCTTCTCTTCAAGCGCCGGGGTCTCGGCTGTCTCTTTCTCGGCTGTCTCTTTATGGATAACCTCGATGTCGAGTTCGCCTATCAATGGCTGGTACTCTTCGGATGTCGTCATACCCTGAGGAACAATCAGATCCGGCGGCAGGTGACCGGTGAGCAGCTTGTCCTTGAAGTCTCTCGGAGTTCCGTCCGGCAAAGAGAAGATCAGTTTATCGCCCTCTTTGACGAGGCGAATGAAGACCCACTTGTTGTTGAAGACCAGCACCCTCGGATTTGTAGCCGGGATTCGGGAGAGGAGCTGGATGTTACCGGATAAGTCGACTTTCTCTTTCGGTATCACCGGTACGAACAGAACTTCTTTACCGACTTGAAGGACTCCATCAAGTCTGACTCTTACGTCTGTGCCGGGGAAGGCCGATTGTACTGCCTTCTTTAGCGGATCAGGCAGCCTCGTGGCCAATGCCTGACCGGCGCTCAGGACCAGCAGCAGGAAGAGATATAGTGAGCGAATAACTATATTCGTTTTAACCATGGCAACATAGTATCAAATACGAGGAATACTTACCAAAATCGCCTGGTTACTCGTCATTCTTGGGACGAAACGCGTCGACTATCTTGTCGAGAAAGGAATCATTGTGTTTATCATGATGCTTCTCTTCTTTTGTTTCGTTTTTTGTCTCTTTCTTCGTATTGTTCTCAGATTCTGAGGACTTTTCCTTTTCGGTGGAGGGCTTCTCTTCTCTGGTTTCTACCTCCAGTTTCTCTCCCCGGATAGAGGCCAGTTTCTGGAAGAGTTCTTTCTCTTCTTTAGAGAGTTTCTTAGGAGTCTCCACGTTTACATGTACCACCTGATCGCCACGGCGATTCGGGTAATTGAGGATGGGCACTCCCATATCTTTCATTATCAGCTTGGTGCCGCCTTGAATTCCCTGGGGAATTTTGAGCACCTTGGAACCTTCCACGGTAGGGACCATTACTTCCCCTCCCAGCGCCGCCATAGAGAAGGAGACCGGTTGCTTGACATGGACGGTGCTGCCTTCTCTGATGAAATCTTTGTGCTGTTTGACGTGGACGATGATGAAGAGATCACCGAAGACCCCGCCCTGAGCGCCTTTATCTCCGGCTCCGGTCAGTCTCATTCTGGCGCCGTCGTCTATGCCGGCTGGAACTTTGAGATCGAAATCGACCTTCTTCCGATTGAGACCCTGTCCGCGACAGTCTTTGCACGGTTTTTCTATCTGTTTGCCTCGACCGGAGCATTTCGGGCAGGTAGTTATCTGATAGGTTTGCACAAACAGCATATTGACCAGCTCTTTGACCTGACCGACTCCGCCGCAGGTTTCGCAGGTGCTTATCTTGCTGCCCGGGCTGGCGCCATCGCCATCACAAATGGTGCAGTCTTCCAGTCTGTTGACTGTGATCTTCTTGGTGCAACCGAAGACGGCTTCCAGAAAATCTATCTCCAGATCATATTTGAGATGGGCTCCATGGCTGGGTCCCTGGGGACGTCCGAAACCGCCGGAGGTTCTGAATCCACCGCCGAAAAGAGATTCCAAAATGTCGTCGATGCCGAAACCGGCGAAGGAGCTGAAGTCCACATCCTCGAAACCTCGGGTGGAGCCTTTTACCCCTTCATGACCGTAGCGGTCATAGGCCGCTCTTTTCTGTTCGTCGGAGAGAACTTCATAAGCTTCGGCAAGCTCTTTGAAGGCTTGCTCATCGCCGCTCTCTTTGTTGTCCGGGTGAAGCGATCGAGCTTTCTTGCGAAAGGCTTTTTTAATCTCTTCGGCGCTAGAGTCCTTCGGTACTCCGATCGTCTCGTAGTAGTCCTTTTTAGCGTTTGCCATGGTCTTCATCTATTCCGGTATCCATTGTTCTTTATACAAAAAAATCAATCTAAATCCAGCCGGCCATTATCATCATCATCATCATCATCCGCACTTATCTCTTCACGCGGATTTTGATCTCCTTCGCCCAGCTCAATCGGTCCCGTGGGCTTCTTCGGAGGCTTCGGCGAGGGGGCCCGCTTGCTGCCGGTATGAATTGCCCTGCCCATATCGAGCAGAGCTACATCCAATCCGCCGATGCAAGAGTTGAGTTCGCTGTCATTTTCGTTGTTTGATTTGAGCGCTTCTTTAACTGCCTCGACGGCACGGGTCACTTTATCCACTATCGAACTATCCACGGTCTCGCCATATTTCTGGATGGTTCTTTCGGCATCGGCCACCAGACCTTCTGCCTTTATTCTGGTGGAGATCTTTTCTCTGGCATGGCGATCTTGTTCTGCGTACTCTTCGGCTTCGCGCTGCAGATCTTCCACCTCTTCGGGACTCAAGCCTGTGGTGCGCTGAATTGTGATCGAGTGCCTGATGCCCGAGCCATGATCCCTGGCGCTGCAATGAACAATGCCGTCCGCGTCTATATCGAAGGTGACCTCAATCTTTGGTACTCCCCGTGGTGCCGGCGGAATGCCCGTCAAATAGAACTTGGCCAGTGACTTGTTATCGGTGACCAGATCCCTCTCTCCCTGCAGGACATGGACTTCTACCGAAGTCTGTCTGTCTTCGTTGGTGGTGAAAATCGTGGTACGACTTGTCGGAATCGTGGTGTTTCGCTCGATTATTTTGGTGAAGAGATTACCGGCGGTTTCTATACCGAGAGAAAGCGGGATCACATCGAGAAGCAGCACATCTTGCAGATTGCCGGCCAGAATCGATGCCTGGATAGCAGCACCCAGGGCGACAGCTTCGTCGGGATTGACCGATTTTGAGGGCTCTTTATTGAAGAAGCGCCGGATCATATCCTGTACTGCCGGTATTCTGGTGGAACCTCCCACAAGAATGATGCTGCCAATCTGTTCCGGATTGAGCTGAGAGTCTTCCAGGGCTTGCTGAACAGGACCGATACAAGCTTCCACCAGATCAGCAGTCAGTTCATTGAACTGGGCCCTGGTCAGCTGGGTCTCCAGATGCAGAGGACCTGTCTCGTTGGCGGTCAGGAAAGGAAGATGAATGTCGCTGACCATGGCCGAGGAGAGTTCGATCTTGGTTTTTTCCGCGGTCTCTTTCAATCTTTGAATCGCCATCAGATCGTTGGACAGATCGATATCGGTCTGTTTGCGAAACTCTTCTATCAGCCAATCGATAATCTTCTGGTCGAAGTCATCTCCACCGAGGCGATTGTTACCGGAGGTGGCTTTTACTTCGAACACACCCTCGGTAATCTCCAGAATGCTGACATCGAAGGTGCCACCACCGAGGTCGAAGACGAGGATGGTCGACTGATCATCCAGTTTGTCGAGACCATAGGCAAGGGCGCTGGCGGTGGGCTCGTTAATAATCCTCAACACCTCGAGCCCGGCAATCTGACCGGCGTCCCTTGTAGATTGTCTCTGGGCGTCATTGAAGTAGGCCGGTACTGTTATAACCGCCCTTGATACCCTCTCGCCAAGAAAGGCTTCGGCATCCGCTTTGAGCTTTTGTATAATCATCGCCGATATCTGCTCGGGACTGTGGCTGACATCGTCTATGGTCACCCGGTAGTTGGTGCCCATTTCCCGCTTTATAGACTGGATGGTACGGGTCGGGTTGGTGACCGCCTGTCTTTTAGCGACCTGGCCGACCAGACGTTCCCCGTTTCTGGTCATGGCGATAACCGACGGTGTGGTTCGGTGCCCTTCCGCGTTCTCTATGATCGAGGGCGAGCCGCCTTCCATGATCGCCACGCATGAATGGGTTGTTCCAAGATCTATTCCTATTATTCTGTCGCCACTCATCGATCAAGCAGTCTCAGTGTTCCTGGGCCGTAGCATCCTTGTTCTCGGATTCTCGCAGCTTCTCCTGACCTTCTAGATTCGGGATATCCTGGGTGGAGGTGACGTCATCTCGCGAATTCGTTTCTTCTTCCGCTGCCGATGAAGATTCGGTTTCCGGGGCCGCTTCATCTGCCGTCGCATCTTCCTCAGCGGCCTCTTCTTCCACCACCTCTTCTTCGATAATGATCTCTTCGACTATCTCTTCGACTTCTTCGCTGTCAGGGTCACTGCCGCCGGTGGCAACGTTGACCAGGGATGGTCTGAGGATCTTATCGTTGAATTGATAACCGGGACGAAGTTGAAAAACGATAGAACCTTCCGGGACATTGGCGTCTACCACCTGCTGTACCGGTTCGTGCAGCCTGGGATCGAATTGTTCTCCGATTACATCGAGCTGCGTGATGCCTATTTGTTCCAGGCAGCGAGCAAATCTCTTGTACACCATGTTGAGGCTTTCGATAATGCTCTTGGGCTCCATGTCGGCGTTCAAGTTGGAGACTGCCAGGTCCATGTCGTCCAGAGCCGGGAGAATCGCTTCGATGGCTCTCTGGATACCGACGGCGGCAAATTCTTCTTTCTCTTTCTGCATGCGCTTTCGATAATTCTCGAAATCGGCTGCCATACGCTTATAGAGATTTTCTGCCTCCTGGCAGCGACGCTCCATTTCTTGAAGTTCTTGTTGCATTCTGTTCAATTCCGCGCTACTGACCGAGTCCCTGGCTGATTCGCCTTCCTTTTCAACCTTGATTCCGTAGTCATCCGGATCTGGGTCGGCGCCGGCGTACATAGCTCTATAGAAAGCCTTCATGGCATTCTTGTTGTCACGGGAAGGCTCTTGGTCCTTGTTCTCGGAATTAGGCTCGTTGCCTTTATCTTCGTCGGTCATATCTACCTGGGTTGAGGAATTGGGATTTTAGTAAGGGTCGAAAAGCCACACAAAAGTTATATTAGCAGCCTGGGCTGACTAAATATAGCGTGTTCGAGCTCTCCTGGCGATGTCAATATTAAAGGTTATGTCGTTAGGGCTCCAGTATATTTCTATGTTACAAACTCAGCAGTAAACTGGGTAAGATTTACCTCGATATTTTTCGAAAATTCAGATTGGATAATTTAATGAAAGTCGATCTTGACCAAAAACTTTTGATTTACGCCCAGGGCGAGTTGGCCGGCACTCACGCCAAGACCGCCGAAGGGGTGATTCGTTTCCGCCCGGAGTCCTGTCTTGCTATTGTCGACAGCTCCCGGGCAGGCTCGACCGCCTCGGCTGTCTTAGGGGTTGGTGGTGACATTCCGGTGGTCGGTTCGATGGCCGAAGCCCTGGATTTCGGCGCTGATGCCATGCTCCTGGGATGCGCTTTCACCGGAGGCAAGTTGCCTGACAAGTGGCGACAGGACATCGTCTTCGCCCTGGAGAATGGAATCGACGTGATCAATGGTTTACACGATTTTCTTTGCGATGACGAAGAGTTCAGCTCTGTGGCAAAGGCTAATGGCAGGAAGCTGATCGATTTGCGGCAGCCCCCCGATTACCTCGAAGTGGCCATGGCCCGGGCCGCTTATGTCAAAGCCCATACTGTTCTCACCGTCGGCACTGACTGTTCCGTTGGCAAGATGACTACCTCCCTTGCACTAATGGAGGAGTCGAAGAGAAGGGGCAATCGCGCCCGCTTTGTGGCAACCGGCCAGACCGGAATAATGATCGATGGTTTAGGAGTGGCTATCGACCGGGTGATAGGTGATTTCATGGCCGGTGTGGCCGAGGATCTGGTTCTCACCGCCGCCGAAGATGCCGACTATGTCTTTGTCGAAGGTCAGGGCTCCATATGTCATCCCGGCTACTCACCGGTGACGCTTTCTCTTCTTCATGGCGTGGCGCCACGCTGCATGGTTCTGTGTCATCGAGCCGGGAAGACCAAGATCGGCGAAACCGATATTGAGATTCCTCCGGTCTCGCTCTTAATTGACCTCTATGAGAGACTGGCTCAATTTGTTCGCCCCTCCAAGGTTGTCGCCATGGCAATCGACACGAGTAAACTCAAAGAAGAGGAGGCTCGTGAGCTTATCGAGCGCTATGTCAGTCTCACCGGTCTTCCCGTTACTGACCCGATTAGATTCGGAGCGCAGAAAATAGTCGATGCGGTGGAAGAGTTCTGTAATGCCATCGATAGACAAGTCGTCAAACCTTCATGAGTAGATAGTCAGCTATGTCCGTGAAAACAAAAAAATTGAGTATGAGCTACGAGCCGCTTATTTTGACCACGGCTCACCCTTTTGGAATCTCTTACGGGACTTCTTCTACATCCTCCAATATTCTGGTTAGGCTTCAGTTCGAAGACCTCACTGGTCTGGGAGAGGCATCTCCAACCCGCTATCATGACGAGACCCCTGAGACCGCCAGCGCTTTATTCAAGCTCTGGTCCGAGTCCGATATCCTCGGTGACGACCCTTTTGCTATTGATGCGGTGCTCCGGAGGCTGGATAAATCGGTCTCGGGCAACCGTTCCGCCAAGGCTGCCATCGATATGGCTCTCTATGACCTGGTTGGCAAGCTTCTAAACCGCTCACTGGTGGATGTTTTCGGGGTCAGAGATCTACCCTTGCCGATTACCGATTTCACCATAGGCATAGATAGCGCCGAGACGGTGGAGTTGAAGACGAAAGAGGCTCTGGCGGCAGGCTATAAACATCTGAAAGTCAAACAGGGCACGGACTATGATCGGGAGATCATCGATACCATCAGGGCACTTGCTCCGGATATTCCGATAAGAGTAGACGCCAACGGCGCCTGGACTGTCAAAGAGGCGATTTCGAAAGCTCATTATCTTGCCGAACAGAACGTGGAATTTATTGAGCAGCCTCTGCCCAAATATGCCCCTTTATCTGACTGGCGGGTTCTTAGAGAGGCTTCTCCGCTTCCAATCTATGCCGATGAGAGTGTCTCTACCTCTATCGATGTGGCTCGGTTAGCCGGATACGTGGATGGGGTGGTGGTCAAGCTGGCTAAGACTGGAGGACTGGCGGAAGCCCGTCGGGTCATAAACACTTCCCGGGCGAATAATCTCAAGGTTATGTTCGGGTGCATGATCGAGTCCTCCCTGGGCATAACAGCTGCGGCTCACCTGGCTCCGCTTGTCGATCATCTCGATCTGGATGGTGCGCTTTTGCTTGCCGACGATCCCTTCGAGGGCGCCGTCTACGATGACGGTTATCTAAAGGTCGATTACAGTTTACCCGGTCTGGGTGTGGTTCCCCGGAAAAACTGATTTCAATCAGCCCCAGTTTTTCAGCCGGTCTTTTATCAGTGATATCGTGGATGGTGAATAGAGTTTGAAGCACTTCAGCTTCTTGCCGCCCGTCAATTCCATCATTCGCTTTTCGCTTGGGCTGTCGCAGAGAATCAGATCGGCATAGTCGATCATGTATTCCAGCTCTTTTTTATCATCGAGCATCACCTGGCGAACCGCCACATCTTCTCCGCGATGGGCTGCCACCAGTTTGGTCGCCATGTTCATAAGGGTTTTGCTTACCGACACCAGAAGTAAAATGGTCCCGGAACGCATAGCCTCCACCTGCTCCATCTCCTGTCTGGCCGGCTCTATGTTGCAGGGTACTAATCTAGTCCTGTCTTTTATGGAGCCTTGAAAGGCGAATATGTGATAGAGGCTGGTTATCAGAAGAGATCTATCTGCCATGCTCGGATTTTTCAGAAGCGCTTCTGTGGTGACTACCTCTACAGGTATCGAAAAATGCGGTTTCAGCTCTGTCGAAATGACCGAATGAAAATCCTCGTTGCGGTCCACGGCGAGAATTCTCTCCACCGGTTCGCGAGAGTTTATCTGGGCGGCGGTTTTCGAAACCTCTTCGAAGCTGTAACCGGCTTCACAACATTTGACCAGGAAGTCCATTATCAAGGACTCGAGATCGAGGGATTTCTCGCTGGACTTGCCGACTTTGGCCACCCGAACGCCGCTTCCCTGACGGATTTCTAAAAGACCTACGTCGGCGAGGTGATTATAAGCTGCTGTCACCGTGCTGTAGTGGATGTCGAGACGACCGGCAAGGGCTCTTATGCTCGGTAGTTTGGTCTCGCTTTCGAGAATGCCCGAGGCTATCTGCAACGAGATCTGCTCGATGATCTGATCTCTGAGCGGCACGGAGCTGTCTTTGTTTATGGAGATTTTCACGGATTTCCCTTTAGATAAGGACCGCGCCCCGGATAATGAGTTTCAACGGAACATCATAGGCTTGATGTATTCGAAGAATGTAATGAAGGAAGGCGCAAGCACTATAACCATCAACGCAGGCATTATACAAAACCAGAGAGGAAATGCCATGTAAATCGGAAGCTTGGCAGCTTTCTCTTCGGCCTGCTGGCTCAGTTTGGTTCTCAAGAATTCGCTCTGGGCTCTTAAAATTTTCGAAATGCTTATGCCCAGTTGAGCCGCTTGATTAAGCGAGGCTCCCAGGGATTTGAGCTCTTCGACACCGGTGCGACTGTAGAGATCTTGATAAGCCTTCTCTCGCTCCATGCCAAGTAGTATGTCGCGTCCAAGAATCATGAGTTCGTCGTTGAGGTCGTGTCTGACTGCGGATTTCTCCGAAGCGATCCTGCTGATGGTGGCATCGAGACCCAGACCGGCATCCACACAGAGCACCATCAAATCGAGAGCCTGGGGGAGCGATTCTTTGATGCGGGCTTTTCTGCGGCGTGAAAGCACCAGAAGTACCAGATCCGCTGTGAAGAAGGCTGGGATGGTGAGTAGCATCGTCAGCCAGAGCGGCAGAAATATTCCTGAGAAACCGGTCAGAATCACCGGATAGATTTTGGCAGCGGCAAGGGCACCGAAGGCTGTGTTTGAGCGCCAGCCGGACCAGAGCTGAAGCTTCGCCAACCAGCGTTGATAACCCACAGGAAGGCGACGCATAAGAACCAGTGCCGGTGCCGTCAGCCATAATGGAAGATTGCCCGGACTTCGCTGATTCTTGACCAGAAAGAAAAGACCGAGGCAGAAAGCCAGGATAAATTCGGGATATTGCATCGCTGCGCTCATAGTGCTCCTCCTCTAAACTTTCATCGTGGAGAGTTTGCGCATGATCATCATGCCGACTATCTGCAAACCTACAGCAACGATCAAAAGGAGACGACCCATCTCTTTGTTGAAGAGCGGATCTAAATAACCCGGTTTCAGATAATTGAGAACCAGGGCCAAGAGAATCGGCAGAGCGCCCACTATGATTCCTGTGAGGCGGCTCTGACTGGTCAGGACACGGATATGTCTCACTAATTTCAATCTCTGTCGGAGGGTGCTGTTGGTCTTGTCCAGCAGCTCCGCCAGGCTGCCGCCTACCTCGGTTTGAATGGCTACCGCCCTTCTGATCAGATCCAGTTCATGGGAGTCATATTTAACTGCTGACGCGGAGAGGGCTTCGGAAAGTGGTTGTCCGAGATTGAGTCTTTGATGAATCTCCTGGAATTCAGTGCCCAGAGGGGCCGGAATCTCTTCGGCCACGGTTTGTACGGCTCTTGGAATACTGTGACCCGTTCTCAACACCGAGACTATCAAGTCGGTGGCTTCCGGTAGTTGTTGAATGAATTTCTGCTTCATTCTATTTGCGGCGAGAAGCAGGTAGAGATAGGGCAAGGTCGCAAGAGCAAGACCGGCGCCGACTGCGATAAGCAGGCTCTGATCGAGGTTCTGATCCGAACCCAGAGCCAGGGCGACAATTAAAGGAAGAACCGCCATGACTATTGTGGATTGTTTGAATCTCTCGAAGCCGTTATTTAAAGAAGCGGTTTCCGAGAGCAGATGAATATGTTCTGAGAAACTCAAGACAAGCGACCGTCCCGGCAGGCGCAGACCTTCTTTTTGTTGTCCTTCTTCCTGGTTTTTGAAGCGGTTCTTGCCTCTCTCTTTCCTGATGCTGGGAGTGCCGGTAGAGTTGTTTGCGAGGGTGCTTTCGTTGAAGACCAGGTTCAGGCGATCTCTAATCAGTCTTCGTTGTTTCTTCTGGAAAGAAAGCCTGGCAAAGACGATACCGCCTGTGATCGAAAGCAGAATAATGGTCAGCGCGACTATTTCCGGAGTCATTCCAGACCTCCTTCGCCGGTTTGCGAGGCCTCATCTTCGCTACTTACATGATTCAGAATGCCTTCGGGAAGTTTGAGCCCGGCATTAATTATCTTGATCTCTGCCTGGGGTCTGATACCACAGGCGGTGTGGCGTCCCGGGGGCTTGAAGGCGAATACTTCCTGCATACTGATTACGCCTTCTTGCACTCCGGTGACTTCGGTGATACTGACCACTCTTCTGGTACCGTCGGTGAGGCGCTTGATCTGGACAACCAGGTCGAAGGCGGCACCAATCTGTTCTCGAATGCTCTTCTGGCTCAATTCGACTCCGGACAAAAGCACAAGGGTTTCGAGTCGACTGAGAGCATCTCTTGCCGAGTTGGCATGCAGAGTCGTGAGAGAGCCTTCGTGACCGGTGTTCATGGCCTGGAGCATATCGAGCGCTTCGGGGCCGCGGACCTCACCGACCACTATTCGATCCGGACGCATTCTAAGTGCGTTCTTTACCAGCTCTCTTTGATTGATTGCTCCCTGCCCTTCTATATTTGCCGGCCTCGACTCCAGACGAATCACGTGTCTTTGTTGCAAGCGCAGTTCGGCGGTATCTTCTATGGTGACGATTCTCTCGCGGTCGGAAATATGACTGGAGAGAACATTGAGAAGCGTTGTCTTACCGGCCGAGGTTCCTCCGGAGATGAGGATATTGAGGCGGGCTTTGACTGCCAGTTCCAGGAAATCCGACATCTCCCTAGAGAGAGCCCCTTTCTCCACCAGATCATCGGCACAGAAAGGCACCGGTCTGAATCTACGAATAGAGAGGGTCGGTCCGTCCAGGGCGAGCGGCGGAATGATGGCATTCACCCGGGAGCCGTCCGGTAATCGGGCATCGACAATCGGTGAGGATTCGTCCACCCGTCTGCCAACCCGGGATACAATCCGGTTGATGACATGGAGAAGATGGTTATCGTCCTTGAATCTGATATCGGTCTCTACAAGCTTGCCGTCCTGGTCTACCCAGACACTGTCGGCGCCGTTGACCAGTATGTCATTGATGAGCGGATCGCCCAGAAGCGGCTCCAGGGGACCCAGACCGAGGGTTTCGTAGAGTACGTCCTGAGCCAGGCTCTCTCTCTCTTTCTGGGAGAGGGGCAGGCGTTCTTCTTCGACCAGAAGATGCACGGTCTCTTCAATGGCTTCCTCCACTGCGTCGGAGCCTTCGAGCTGCATGAGGGCATTGATGTCCAGATCTTCTATCAGTCTACTGTGAATAGAGCTTTTAATCGCCTGATAAGAACGAATAGCGTCGAGTTCGGCTTTATTCTCGGTTTTTTTTCCGAAGACGCTTCCTGCTATGGAGCCGGCCAGGGACAGTTTAGTCTTTGTCGCAGTCGCCGGAGCAGCTTTTTCACTTTCGTCTAGAGAGTGATTAGAGGCAGGCGTTTTTTTCAGGCTCTCTTCTTTTATTTCGACAGCTTCATCGACAAAGGGTTCTTCCGGAATAAACTGCTTCGCTACTGCCGTGTTGAGCGAAGCGGTTTTCTTTTGCTTGAGCAGTTCCCGCAATTTAGACATCGGATTTGCCCTCCGCTTTTATTCCTGTCCCTGCTTCGGGGCCGAGCCAGGCTTCGAACTCTTCGGCTATCTTGTAAATGGATTTGACATAGGCCTCTTTGGTGTGTGATACCACCAGAGGAGTGCCTTCCAGGCATGATTGTTCGAGGGCGTTATAGGCGCTCGGTAGATACCAGTTTCTCTTCAGACCCAGAGCCTTTGCTGCTTCCTGCTCCATCTGCTTTAGATTCTTTCCGGAGCGATTGAAGGCTATGGCGATGTCATCTTTTGAATAATCCAGATCGTTAAATACCGATAGCCAGCGCTTGGCACCGGATACGGAGGATATGGTCGGCTCTGTGACAAGAATAATTCGATCACAGCGATCTAACAACGAAAGAAGATTCTGATCCAGCTGTTTGGGCAGGTCGAGGAAAATCAATTCTTTCAGTGACTGAATTCGCTCCAGGCACTCCGGCAGGACAGCGAGCTCGGCTGCCAGGCTGGATTCCAGATCTAGCGGAGGAGTAATCACTTCCAGTGTCTGTTTCTCGTATTGGATACGCTCGCAGCACGCTGCCAGCACCTTTTCGTCCAGGCGACTCCTTCTTTCGATTAGATCGCAAAGATTGTATCTGGGGCTGAGGCCCAGAGTAAGGGCGATATCAGGCTGTTGCAGATTGCAGTCTATCAATACGGAATGTTTTCTCTTTTTTCCAAGAGCGCAGGTCAAATTGATGGCGAATATGGTGGCGCCTACTCCGCCTTTGGCGCCGATTATTCCAATCACCGGCGCTTTTGCCGGTGTTCTCTCCCTTTCTGATGAAGGTAGAGGTCGTTCTTGATCGACCTTTTTCGAATTGTCGAGCTTCAAATCGGTGCCGCCACCAGTTACGATACCGGAGAAGAAGCGTTCTATAGAGGACAGGGGGCTTGATTTTGGTTTGATTGAACTGAACATATCGTCTTTGTTTCCTCTTTCAGCTTCCGCTGGATCCGGCTGTTATCTTGTCCGGCAACGTGGGCGATAGGCTGGGTGCCATCACTATTCCCCTGGATCTTGCTCCGATCTGATCGCCGAAGGCACCGGTGTTGCGGGCAGAAAAAGGAGCCACCGGTGCCGGCATCAGGGTGCCGTCCACCGTGGGAACGCTTACCAGATTGTTTGTCGCCGATGCGTTGCGAGCCAGGGCAGAGCCGCCTATCTCCATCTGGATCTGGAACTTTCCGGTAGTTGAGTCTACGATTCTAACCAATCTGAACCGAGCGAAGCCGACTACAATGTTGTTGCCCGTTCCTATGACGGGGTTTCTCGAAAGCACCGGAATTATCTGGAAACGACCGGTGGGAATCAGAGCAAGCTTCGATTTTACCTGGGCTTCCAGTTCTTTGAACGAGGCCTCTTCCGGGTCGAAAACGCTGAGGCTGCTTCCCCTCTCGACCACATATGGGCTTATGGCCTGGACCGAGGGTGCGGAGCTGAAATAGTCTATCAACCGAATCAGTTCATTGACCGAGGCGCTGCCCTGGGCCTGACCATAGGCGTTGCTTGTGCTTCCCGAAGGGCTGAGGTTGATAAAAGCTCCTCGGATGTGACCGGCTGCCGGCGGTGTCGCTGGTGGTGCTATGTTGGAAGCCAGGTCTATGGTATAGATAGTTGTGGTAGAGAGCGGTGAGGCTGCGGTGCTGAACTGCTCATTACTTATGGCCAGCGGGAATGCGGCAAAACCGGCCAGGTCGGCATCTCTTGTCGAAAGGCTGCCTGTAGCCGGAGTCCCTTCGCCTATTCTGGAAGCCGGCTGGGAGATGACTTCGGTGGAGCGGTAGGTGTTGGCTGTGGCGGTGCCTGCCGGTATCGGGATCCCTTGTAAGTTATTGAAGGCGAAAATCGCCGGGACGAACATGAGCTTGATGGCATCGCTCCCGTCGCGACGTGCTTTGAGGCGAAAGAAACTCTCGGCCGAGTCACTGGGGTTCTCTATGAAAGAGTAGTCTTCGGAGGAGAAAGTAATAGGGCTCTCGAAAATTCCGGCATCTGCATCCGGTCCTGCCGGCGCCCGATTCCATCGAGCACCGCTCAGTTCGAAGAGTTTATCGGTGACATTGGACTGGGAAAAGCCGTTTTGAAGATCTGCTCCATAAGAATAGGCAGCCAGTGCCGCTGACTCTACCCCGGACTGTAATTTGATGGCAGCATAGGCGGTTCGCATCACATCGGCGGTGAAGGCGATGAAGGCCATGATCAGGGCGAGCATGAAGGCGACCAGGGGCAAAATCGACCCCAGGCTGTCGCGTCTCTGTCGAGAGACTGACGACTTATTCCTAATTCGCCGTGGTGTTCTGGTTGGGGAACTCATGAATCTCTTTCTTGCTTCCTGTGAATACTTCTACGACCCAACCCACCGAGTTTTTCACGGCGGCGGGCAGTTGTTGCAATTGAGGTGGAACCGGCGGCAGGTCCGGCAGAGAAAGAATCGGCTCGATGACAGGCGGTGGAACAATCAGGCTGGTTCCGTTCTGGGGCCCTGTTGCGGCTGCTGCCAGATGAGCGCTCTCCGGCAAAAGGTCTTCTTCGCTTGCCCCATAGACTTTGGGTGTGTTGGTAGCAAGCCGATTTCTTAAAATCAGTCTGGGCGTGCCGACCTGTTCGGCGTGGGTGATGAGCTCGGCTTGGTCCGGGAGCACCGCCAGGGTGATTCGGTTCTGGTTGCGTGAGTTTCTTGCTGCTCCATTAGAATTGAGCATATCGCGAGTGGTGGCCATCAGCACTTTCACATTTTTGCAAATTGTTTTGGTGTATTTGCGGCTGTTCTTGGTTGAAGTGACCAGCACATCAACTCTGTCTCCGGGAAAGAGCTGGTGGTCCACCAGACCTTCTTCGTTGAGCTTGATGGTCAGAGCCCTTTCATGATTCTCGAGAGAATGGGAGAGAGTTTTATTGATCGGATGAAGATAGCCGTTTTCAATCGGATTTCTCTCGGGGATAAAAATGGTCGAGATTCTGCCTACTACCTGATTGGTTTTATTGAACATAGCTTCGTTGGCATAGTCCTGGGGGATGTCGATGTATCTGACATCGGCAAATCCGACTCGCATACCGGGCTGGATGTCCCGGGCTGCTGCAACCACTCTGGCTCTAGGGATCTCCGGCGCAGCAGGCTTGGCGGTCAGCATTCGAACCAGTCCGACCACAATTAGAACGGCTAGCAGGATGCCTATCAGGGTGTTGGTGGAATTTCCGCCTTTGGCTTGACCTCCCCCGTTTTTGGCGGAGATTTTGGCGTTCCTTTCGGTGCTGACTATTTGCGGCATCTATCCTTTTCCTTACCTGATTTATCTGACTAGGGAAACTGTTGAAAGAGTTCTGGCATCGCCACAGTTCTCTCCGATATCGGAAAGTTCAAGAAGCTTACCGGGGGACCGTCCGGACCGGTCCAGATATCTACCGAATTCCCGAATTCCGAGTCTCCCGGACTGAATGGAATCTCCAGAAACTTGAAGGGGTATTCGATTCTCACTGCGATTGTTCCGGCAGGAATGACATCTTCGGGATCGCTGCCCGCATCCCAGGGGAGCACTCTTACTTTCGAGCCTGCCGGCAGGCTGCCAGTATTCTGGGAGGAAAGCAATTTGGCCGAGCCCAGGGCTCCGGCCACTACCGAGTCCGGGTTGACCAGTTGACCGTCCGGGGTGAATCCGACAACGAATTCCCGTACTGAAGGGTCAGAGAGATTGGGCATGCGAGAGAGGGCTCTTGTACCTTCCTGGGCGGCCAGGCTGAGGCTCTGTTTGACATAGAAGACCCGGCCGAAATACATGATCGCCACGATTATCAACAATATAAAAGGAATAGCCAGAGCGAACTCGACCATGGATTGACCCTGGTTTCCCTTCGCGATCGACTGCGAAGGGAAGGTTCTATTTCTTCTTCTTTTATATCTGGAGGATAGTCTTGGCATCATCTGATCATATTAAAAATGGAAACCGTTGTCATTCTGATTAATCCAGTTTTATCCATTTTTTAATAGAGCAGGGAGCGGCCCAGGCACGCTCCCCACAATAAGTCGGTTCTGATTTCCGGTCGATTTACAATTAGTCGAGAACCCAGGGGGTAGCTGTCGCATTGATTGTTCTGCCGGGGGTTGTGGACTTGGTGCCGCCATAGTTAATTGCCTGTTCGACACTCCAGATCATGTCTCCGCAGATATGTCCGAGGGAGCCCAGGGCTACCATACAGAGAGCAGCGACAGCGCCGATGCCGATTGCATACTCGACCATGGATTGACCGCGATTATTTCTTCTGTTTCTTCTAGCCATAATGTTGTGATTGCCTTCCTTTATTTATTAGTTGTTCTGGTCTTGGTTTGATTGCGCCGAATTTCGCAAATAATTACTAATTGAAAAAGATTCGCTCACCGAGAATGATTCACAAGGAGTTTGCCGGTCAATGCAAATCATTCTCAGTAACGAATGCGGATAGATTACAATCATTCTTGTCCTGCAGTCAACCGGATGGGACTAATGTTAACTAATTTGTCAGCAGGGCGGGCACCGGAATGTAACCGGGACTTCTCTGGCTCAAGACAGCAAGGCGGTAGCCAGGGCAAGCCCCGGACAAGCTTCAGAAAGCCTGTCTTCATATACAATCGTTATTCTGTCGAATGCGACTAGTCGCATTTAGATGCGCAAAAATTATTTGAGAGCGATTTCAGCTTCTGCCTTTTTCTCCCGGACCTGTCGGTGCAGTCTCTCCCTCGCCTGGGCCAGGTCGTTTTCCGATTCGACAATAATCGCTTCCATATAGCTATGGGGTACCCGTCTTTTCTTATTGATCTCCTGCCGCTTCTTGAGCATGTTCGGCAGCATCAAAAGAGCTTTAAAAGAGCCCTTGAGCCAGGGAAGGATTTTTCGACTCTGCCGAACCACCACATAAAGATAGGCTGCCTGCCAGAAAAGAATATGGGGAAGGAATTTGATTAACAAAGGTGCCGGAATGTTTTTTACTATGGTGTTTATGTTGTTCTGGGCCGAGAGGCTGACTACCAGATCGGAATAGCCACTACCGGTAGTGCCGCAGCCTAGATGATATATCTTTGCCGTCGGTACATAAAGGCACTTGTATCCCGCGCTCTGCGCTCTGAGTGCCATGTCCACATCTTCTAAATAGGCGAAATAGTCATCATCGAATAGGCCGATATCGTCGAAAAGACCACGGCGATACATGGCCGCTCCGCCACAGGCTCCGAGGATATATCTCTCCTGGTCGAATAGACCGGTGTCTTTTTCGCCGTGACCGATTCGTCCGGGCAGTCCGCCGCGCCGGTAGCCGTCGCCGACACCGTCGAGCATCTCCGGATCTTCATAACCGAGCATCTTGCATCCTACAGAGCCCAGCTCCGGTCTGCCCTCCAGCACTGCCACCAGCTCTTTGACCCAGTCGGGATCGACGATGGTGTCATTATTAATCAGGGCGATATATTCGCCCTGGGCCTTACGAATGCCGGCATTTACCGCCGGAGCGAAACCGGTGTTCACATCGAAGCAGATCAGTTTGACATCGGGATAAGACTCTTTCAAGAATTCAACCGAACCGTCTTTGGAGCCGTTGTCCACTATCCAGGTCTCGACATTTTCGTATGTCTGTTTAGCTATCGAATCGAGACAGCCGGCAAGAAATCGTTTTCCGTTCCAGTTCGGTATAACAATCGAAACCAGCTTCTTTTCTTGTTTATCTTGGCTCACGGGTCAAACTCTTTCCTGTTGAAAACAGTCCATATTGTAAGCGAAATGCAAACTCAAACAAATCGATTTGGCAGGCAGTATATAATTTCGACACACAAAGATTCCGGCAAGTTGGTCTTGTCCATTGGATTTCTGGATTCGGATGAGAAAAGGATCATTCGTGGATACAAAAAATAGCCGCAGAAAAATCTTACTGGTTACCCTGGAGCCGGTCTCCAGTACCATGGCCGGACCGGCGATTCGCTGTCTGGAGCTGGCGAAGCAGCTCTCTACCGAGTTCCAAGTGGAGCTGGCGAGCCCGGTTACGGTCAGTGCCGAAAAACAGCTACCCGGCGATTATCCCTGCGGGGACGCCACTATCAAGATATTGACCGGCCTGGGCCGCTCGGCGCTTTATTCCCGGGCGATGGAGAACGATATCCTGGTGATTCAGTCCAATGTTCTCAAGCCCTTTCCCCGGCTTGCCGAACTGGGCAAGTATCTGGTGGTGGATCTCTATGACCCTTATCTATTTGCTGTTCTGGTCCAGTACAAAGACGACCCGGTGGCCGGTTCCTCCAGCTACAGAATGATGCATGCGGTTCTCGAAAAGCACATGCTCAGTGCCGATTTTTCGATGTGCGCCTCGGAAATTCAGAGGGATTACTGGATCGGGCGATATTGCGCCCTGGGCAGAATAGATAACGCCATGTACAAATTCGATCCGTCCATGCGAAAGCTTATTGATGTGGTGCCCTTCGGCTTGCAAGAGAAGCCCATTGAGAGAACCGGGGACGGCAAGGCTATTCGGCACGGTCGCTATGGAATCGGTGACGACGAGAAGATATTGATCTGGGGCGGAGGCATCTGGGATTGGTTCGATCCCCTGACGGTGATCAGGGCTGTGGAGAAAGTGAAAGATAGATTGCCGATGTTGCGTCTTTATTTTATGGGATGGAAGTCTCCTAATCCCAAGGTAGAGGTGATGGGCATGGCCCACCGCGCCCGGCAGCTAGCCGTCGAGACCGGCTTGATAGATAAATTCGTTTTTTTCGAAGAAGATTGGATCCCTTATGAAGAGCGGGTCAACTACTTACTCGATGCGGACATCGCCGTATCGGCTCATTTTGATCTTCCCGAGACCAGATACTCTTTCAGAACACGTATGCTCGACTATCTCTGGGCCGGTCTGCCTGTATTGAGCACCGGCGGGGATCCGTTGTCAGATGAGATCGAGCGGGAAGGAGCCGGTATGGCCATGCCTTACGAAGATCCGGATGCCTGGGCCGAGGCTCTGGTCAAGCTCTGTAATGAAGACGGACTCAGAAAGAGGCTTTCTGATGGAGCGTTGAATCTGTCGGAAAAATATCGCTGGAGCCGGACTAGTTATGCTCTTGTAAATTACTGTCGGGAACCCTATCATTTACCTGGTTTTCAAAGGCCGACCATGCCTAATCTGGCTGAGCGGGTGCGGGCGGTCTATTCTCGTGGTGGCACGGATCTCATTGTGAAACGCTCTAAAGAGATAGTTTCGGATCTGTTCAAATAGATTTATGAGTGACAGAGAAGATAAAATAACCTCTATTCCGGGTCATCTTCTGGAGCCTGACTGGCTCGCCTTCGAGTTCAAGACGGCCATGAGCGTCATCGAGTCCATAGAAAAGGCGATTAAGCCGTTTCAGCACAACGCCAAGAACAAGAGTATTCACAATATCCGCATCGCTTTTCGACGCTGGTTCTCTATCTGGGAGGTACTGCGGGAAGATGGCTGGGAGAGCGATTCTTACCGCAACAAACTGGGTATCAAACTGAAGCGCTTTTATAAATTGCTTGGAAGAATACGAGACTGGGATGTGAACACCAAGCTGGCCGCCAAAGAGAAGTTGCCCCAGGCTATTCTCGATGACTGGGAGCGTCGCCGCAAGAAAGCGCGCAGGAAAGCTTTTGAAGAGCTTGCCGAATTCAAGCTCAAGGGGCTGATCAAAAAATTGAGGCGCTATCTTCAGGAGCGTCACGAGAGGCTGCGCCTGGAGTACATCCGTTATCAAGGCGCCCGGGAGGAGACTGTCTTTTC
>CAZCBH010000005.1:0-63713 GCA_964496875.1 uncultured Candidatus Obscuribacterales bacterium
AAATGTCTGCTGAAGATACCTTTTCTGTGGTGAAGGAACGAATAGACAAGTTCGATTTGTCGCAGACTCACACGCCTGAATAATTGCAGAGCTATTTCTATGATGGAATCTTTGTTTTAGATCATGTCGATTACGAGATGAAGGAGCATGCGTTAGAACGCATACAGAAAGGCATGTGGTCGGAGAACAATCAACACTTTGACCAGGGCGATTTTAACGCTGCTACTGCGGCGCGACGCTTGCAACCTGTTTTAGAAGCCATTCTGCAGCAGCAAGAAAAGGAGCGCTGTTTAATTCGATTTACGATGTGGAGTTTGTTTTCAGAAGAGCAAAAGGAGTTTTTCTCTCAGTGGGTGAATCAGGCAGAAGCCAATGGCAGCATCTCTGCGGTGACTGCAGCCACGGCACGGATACAGGCGGAATTGTACCCGAAGGAAGATTGGAACTTGGCAAAATCTTTTTGGGAGCCGTTTTTCGATCATCCGAATGATTTGTTGAGAGCCGCTTCTGGTGCGGCATTAGGGGCTATGTGTCTTGATGGCGCTATCAATCTGCCTGAGCTGGGAATGGTCTTGATGGCGGTGAAAGAGCGGGAAATTGCGCGACCTGGATTTGCCGGTGCGTTTCTCGGTCAATTGCAAACGGATTCGGCGGCAATCGCGGAGATAGAGGAGAGCGGCGTCAATTTGTCGGATTGGATTTTAGAGATCATCTCAAAGCGATCGACAGATGAGCCTTGTGTGCCGTACTACAACGGTATTGATTTTTACGCTCATGAGATTTTGAGTACCAATCCCGAGGCTGTTCGAAAGTTGATTGACTCTGGAGCAGAGTCTGTCGCTGCGATGGCTGCTACAGAAGAAGATCGTTGTATTGATGGCATGCAAGTGCTTCTGGAAGAACTTGCTTTATCGGCTGATGAGTTTGTCTCCCGTATTTGCTGCTGGCACCTTGCTGGCCAATACCGCTTTCTGCATCCAGAAGGTGAGAGACGTGGCTATGTTCAACTTGAAGAACGGGAAGATGTTGACATTTTTCTGGTCTTCGATCCAGAAGAGCTTGATGATCGACCCTATGTTGCCACCATTTATCCAAAAGAGTCCGCTTTAACTGGCTCGACATTTCTGACTGACGGTGTTGCGTGGAAGTGGATCGACAGATTGGTTCCACCGGAACTGAGACCACCAATGAAAGACAACGATTGGCCGTATAAGACACCGCAGATTGATTCGGATTCTGCTATGTACGTTTATGGTGCCTGCATTGTCGATTTGTTTGGCGACGCCGAAACGAAGAGGTGGAGCCATGTTTGGGTGAAGTGGCCACTGCGAAGTTCTGAGTGGTAATTGCTTTTAGCGAATATACTTGATGTCTATAGTTGTGCGCTCCGGCGGGTTTGTGATGCCAGAACTAGATTCAACACCAATCAAAACTTCCTTCTGCGGCATTTGACCTGCCAGCATTTAGAGAAATGATCGGTTTGACTGACGAGCCAGAAATTATTGATAGCAATTAGGCGATCATTTTGGCAGAAACAGTGCTGGAGATACCTTGAAATACTCCGCCAGCCGACAAGCTGCGCGCTTACTAAGCCCGCGATGACCGCTGAGAAATGCCGAGAGATTTGATTTATACCCGACATATTCGACGAGATCTACCTGAGCTAATCCATTTGATTCCATAAGAAAAGCTAGAGCTTCTCGCGGCGTCATCTCTTCCGCGAGTTGAGGCAGCCTCTTTTCATACTGCGCGATCAAATCTCCTAGTACTGTCAAATAATCGGCTTCGCTACCACTTAAGCTGTTCCGGTGGTAAGCAAGTCTCTTCATTACTTTTACTGCTTCTTCGAATTCATCCTTGTCGCGCAAAGGTACAAGGGGAAATTCCTTGACCAGTGCCATGTATGCCTTGTCCGCTCTTGCTGTGTTCATGCCTTCCACCGATCGTATTCTGAGTGCGTCATCACTTCAAGGACATAGACGCGCTGCAAGGTATAGTCAATTGAGCTGATGAGCCTGAAGTTGTTGCCTCCAATATCAAAGACAACAAGTTCCTTGACATAATCAGCGCTTCGGAAAGTCTTTCGAACGTCTGCAAATGTTTTCCATGCGGCTGCATGGGTTACGTTAATCCAGTTTGCCAGCGGTTTGCGCGCGTTTGAATGTCTCTTCGCAAACGAGTGTAGTTCGCTCTCGTTGATGATTTCCAATCGATCACCTTTAGGTTATCAATTTGATAACCATTTGTCAAGCCGGGCAGCTTCGTCGGTTTTGATGTTATCAGTTTGATAACTGCTGGTCAACTTTCGAGCGATAGATTGGTGGTCTAGAGTAATTTTGAGACTAGGGGCTCATTTTGTGGACTTTCACATGTCCATTGGTGGCCAGTAGCGATGTCTTTTGCGTTCGCAGCTTACCCCCAGTAACAAGCATTGGTTAAAGGATTCAGAAGCATTTTGGTATGAGAAGATTTTTGTCGATGCATAATTTAGGAGAATAGCTGTCTTCGACGAAGCAAAATAGTAGAATCACCATATATTGCATTCGTTTGGACTACTGATTGAAATAAGATGGCTATTGGATGGTGGCAAAATCTACTTCGAAAACTGGAGTCAATGATCTCCGGCAAGCTGCCACGAGAACTAATAATGAAGAAGGATCTCGGAACTTCAAACGATGGGTTGAATTTCAAATTGACCATAGATTTGACCAGAGAGTCTACACCAAATCTCGGTCTGCCGCCGGAGGCTGTGCCTGGGTTGTCGACCATAAAAGAGCTGGTGCGCGGACTGCGCTATCAAAGCTTTGATGACTTGATCGGGAAGAAGATCGAAGTCTCGTCGATAGAATCGGCTGCTACCGAAGTCGGTGCGATTATTGAGCAGTATGGTATCAAAATCGGTCCTGTTGAAAGTCACTTCAGCGAAGGCACCTTTATGAAACATGGACTACTAGATTATTCATATCCGGTGCTAGATTCTCCTGTTAAGGCAGAAAGGCAGCCTGTGCGATTTCTTAAGGAGATTGGACTTCTGCTCGATAGAGCCGATGTAGACGATGCTATATTTCCGGATGCTGGTCTAGGATTTCTTGAAGAATTGCTCGAGGAAGTCAGAGCAAATCAGCTTTTGTTCAAGATATTTCTCGATAGTGAGGGAGAATATCGTGGCACCCAGGGACCATATGGAGACAAATGGCGAGAACTTGATCCTACTCAGTTTTTCCCCTGCCGATTTGTCGTGAGCGATGCCTGTCTTTCAAACTGCAGCTCAATCTGGTTGACCAAACACTTCTACTTATAGATTGGTCGCTGTCAAGCAATTTCCCAGGATTTTTCACGTCACGCGAAAGTCACGGCGTCAAAATAAATTCAGACTCGTTCCGGAAGAGCGAGACAGAATCCGGGAAATCACAGTTTCTATTCCAGGGAGGATAGGCCCATGATGGAGCAATACGAAGCAACCGCCACCAGAGAAGTTTCCGGTTCTAGCAGCACCAGTAGATTTCAATCCTATGTAGAAGGAATCAATTCCTTGACCAATAGTGACAGCAGTCACAACAGCGCTAGCACCAAAGAAATACTTCCCGGTCTTACTATAGAGAAAGATGTAGCACCGCTGGGTGCCGGAAACGATGTTAACGTCAATATTGGTTCTGGCACTAATTGCGAAGCACTGCAAGAACTCGTCGAGAACGGCAAAAAGATCCATATTACCGGCGAGTGTGCAGAAGGCGGCAAGCCAGCCGATATCGGAGCGCCGGGCAAGCCAAAGCCGACTGAGGGCAGTAAACCTGGTAAACCTGTTAAACCTGGCCGTGTCGATTCGAACGGCGACAATTCGAGCACTGCAGGCAATGGAGACAATGGAGATACCGGCAATGTTGGCGGAGCTAATATCGACTGCGAGAAGCCGCTGCCTCCGAAGCTACCTCAAAAAGGTGATAAGCCGAGCTTGCAAGTACCGGAAGGCTCAATGAGTGTGGAAGATTCTAAGAAAGCGGAGCAAGATTGGATCAAGAAAAAATTCGAACAAGTCCGCCCCTTGGAGAAAGACTCGAACTAATAGTTTCCCCCGGCTTCCTGGGGCGCGAGCGCGGTCGTCTCCAGGCAAGTGATTCAGTGTAGGATGGGTATAATGTGCTTCTAACTAGTTTGGAAGCACATTAGCCTTTTATCGGCATGAAGCATCGCCTTACCAGAAAACTTTTCCTGATCGTAGCCATACCCCTTATCTTCGAACTGGCGCTTTTCTCTGCTTGCGCTCTGATGCTCAACCTGGCTGAGCAGGAGCGTCAGAACGAGTCGGCGGTCATAGAGGTGATTTCGAAATTGGCACCGGTGCTGGTGTCTTCGGTTAGGAGTGTCTTTCAGTCTGTGAGTGCTGTTGTCAACGACGATGCGAATTGCAGAGCAGAAGTCGCTGAAGAGAAACAGCTGGTTGCTGAGAGACTTCAATCTTTGCGTCAGGTCAGCGCCCGATACAATGAATTTGAGGGGGGAACGCTGGCCTTCTGCAAGAATGCCGAAGAGCTTTTTCGGCTGACCGACGAGGTCGTGCAGACTAAGAAGGAGGGTGATGCAGGCAAACAGGCGCTTCTCGACCTGAAAGAAGTAGTCAATAAAGTCGATGACTCCGGTTCTATGATTCTCAAAGACCTCGCTTTGCGTAGACAAGAGCTGATGAAGAGTGATGAGAGCGTCAGGCAGTTGATTCACAAAGTTTTGTGGTTGGGATTTGGCGCCAGTCTTTTTGTGGCTTTTCTTGGAATGTGGGCTTTTCATATTCTGGTGGCTTCACCGCTCAATGATCTGGCGCGGCGCTCTTCTGTTCTTGCTTCTGGTGGTAAGGTCGCTCCGGCTCGTCATGCCGACAATGAAATTGGAGATTTGAGCGCCGCTTTCGACGCCATGGCAGAAGAGCTGGAGAGAAGCAGAAGGGTTGAGGTGGCTATCTTCGAGAATTCCGCAGATGTGATCTGTACCCTTGATAGTGATTTTAATTTAGTTGCCGCAAATACGGCCCTGGAGAAATTGTTCGGGTTCAGGCGTCAGGGCTTGATTGGTTTCAGTTTCTTCAAGCTTGTACCGGATCAGGACGTCGAGTGGGTGCGGAAACGCTTAAAAGAGCTTGGTGCTACTTCGGGCAGCAGCTCTTTCGAGTCCGGTATGCTCACTGCCAGTGGTAGCATCATAGATGTGATTCTATCCGTGAGATGGTCCGCCAGCGATCGGCTTTATTTTTGCTGTATTCACGATATAGAGTATCGCAAGCAGACCGAGCGACTGGGTAGAGGACTGCGCACTATTCTTGCCAGAGACTTGAGGCGTAAACTGGAGGAAGCCCACGGGGTCGTTAGTTCTTTTGATGAGATGAAGGTTGGAAATGCTGCGAAAGTGAAACAGTTAGAGAGCAATCTCGGTCGTCTTATGCCCATGCTGGACAACCTCACCGATACCATGGACTCGAAGGCTCGGGGCTTTGCATTGGTCAGAGAAGAGGTCGAGGCGAAAAGTATTGTCGAAGCCTGCAAACTCGCCCTGGTAGATCTTTTTGAACAGAAAACTTTAGAGATAGTCGATTCTATCGAGAACCCGAATCTATCTGTCTTAGCCGATAGAGATCAGATAGAGCGGGTGCTCATGAATATTCTATCCAATGCCAGTAAGGTATCTCCACTGTCAGGGACTATTTCGATTTCGGTAACCGCTTCAGCTTCCAATGCAGGTGCCAATATTATTCGCTTCGAGGTGTCCGATCAGGGACCTGGTATTCTGCCGAGTCAAAAGCAGCAACTTTTCGAGCAATTCTCCCAGCCTAGAGTGGTGCAATCCTCGGAGGGCAGGGGATCCGGACTGGGTTTGTATAGTGCTCGAAATATCATAGAAGAGCACGGTGGGCAAATTGGTGTCATTAGTGATGGCGCCTCCGGCTCTACTTTCTGGTTCTCATTGCCGGGGGCGGGCTCATGAAGTATACCGAGTCACTGGCTTTTCGGATAGCGCTGATGCTTTGTATTCCTGTTTTCTTCGAGTTGACGGTTATAGGTGCCTCGATGCATCTACTCGGAAAGATCGATAGAGCAAGAGAAGAGAGAAGGCAGGTGGGTGAGATTATGGCTGTTTACACAGAGTTCATGTCCCGCACTATCAAAGAGTACGCCAAGTTTGCCGGTGGGGTGGACAAAAAGGATAGACGAACTCGCTGGGAGGTCAACGGCTATATTCGAACGACCCAGAAGTTCATCGATAAGTTTCGTGATAGCTGGGTCGCAGCGGGTTTTGAGCTGGCTGAAATCGAACAGAGTCGCATTACGGCAAACCGCAATATGTCACCACCGAAGCGAGTATATACCTATGATCGTTTTAGAGAGCAGCTTAAGAAAAGAGAGTTGTTCATGAACGTCATCTATTCCATTGAAAAGGCAGTACGAAAGAGGATAGCCGTGTTGGCGGAGAGGGAAGCAAAAGAGAAAGACCTATACTGGAAGATGAATCTGCTTCTGCTTTGCGCACTGGCGGCCAGTCTGGTTCTGACCCTTGGTCTTTCCCGGGCGATAAGCCAGGTGATTCTCGAGAGGCTATCGGTCTTACATACCAATATAGGGCTTCTTGCCCAGAATAAGGAGCTTCTTCCCCCCTTGAGAGGCGAAGACGAGATAGCCAAGCTGGATGCCAACTTTCACTCTATGGCAGAGTCCGTTCAATTGGCAAGAAACAGAGATCGCATGATACTGGATAATTCTCTCGATGTTATCTGTGCTCTCGATGGCGAGTTGATCTTTAGAAGAGTAGGTAGCGTCTGCGAAAAGGTCTGGGGAGTGGATGAAGCTACTCTGCTTGGGCAGCCGCTCTCTGATATTATCGCTGCCGAATCGCAGGTCGAGACTGTCGATAAGTTCGATTCGGCTCGTTCATTAAATACGGTGGCGCAGTTCGACAATCGAATTGTGAGTATGGGTGGTGATATCATACCGTCTTCCTGGTCGGTAAAATGGTCGGAAGAAGAGCAGCTGTTCATATGTGTCGTTCACGACAATAGAGAGCGATTGAGGGCAGAAGAAGAGCGTCAGGAGCTTCTTGCCGTGGTCAGCCATGATCTGAGAAGTCCGCTTACCACAGCCAGGCTCTCTCTCTCTTCGTTGCTTCAGGATGATAGCGAACTCGATGTTGATTCGCAAAAAAGTCTGACCAGGGTAAGCCATTCTATCGAGCATATTATTGGAGTCACCAACGATCTTATCGATCTGATGCGGGTGCAGCAGGACCGCATTGATCTCGACCTGAAGCTAACTAAAGTCGGTCAGTTCACCCGGCTTTTAGACGAATATCTGGATGATCATACGGTTCCCCATCGCTTTGCCATTGCTTGCCGGGCAGAGCACTATCTAACCCTGGATGAAGAGTTTGTGCCCCGGGTTATTCTGGCTCTCGCCAGGCATATTCATCTCTCTTGCCCTGATCGTATGGTCGAGATTGGCGTCGCCGCATCTTCGGGCGTCGAGGCGCTTTCAATACACTTCAGGATAGAGCCCGCCGAGGTGTTGAGCCAAGAGTCTCTGGTCTTCATGCCGGAGTCCGATGAAGCCAGGCGCATTAGCTGGGAGGTATCACTTGCTCTATGCAATGAGATAGCCAGAAGGTTGAAAGGCGACATAGCCACATCCTGGACAGCTTCCGGGGCTCCGGTGTGCGAGTTGATTCTGCCTGTTGTGGAACTGGATGGTTGATGTCCGGTTCGGATCTCAGTAGGCTAAAATGAGTTTTCGTGGACGGCGTCAGTATATTCGGGATGGACTATGGCCAAACTGCTGGTGGTAGAAGACGATGAGAACCTGGTCAAGGAGCTGGAGGAGCTTCTGGGCAAGGAGCAACATGTGGTGGACACCGCCCAGGATGGCATCTCGGCAAAAGAGATGCTCCAGAATTTTGTCTATGAGCTGGTGGTTCTCGATGTCAATATCCCCGAGATGAACGGTATCGATCTCTGTGCCTGGTTCAGAAAGACTGGTGGGGCGACGCCTGTATTGATGCTGACCGGGATGTCTTCTATTTCGGATAAGGAAAAAGGGCTTGATTCGGGAGCCGATGATTATCTCACCAAGCCTTTCAGTGCCCGGGAACTCATGGCGCGAATTCGGGCTCTATTAAGGCGTTCTCCTGTTCTGTCGTCAGGTCAGCTTCGTCATCGCGATCTGGTGGTGGAGCTCTCCACCAAGACCGTTTTACGAGGTGGTGAAGAGATCAGGCTCTGGGCACGAGAGTACGATGTCCTGGTCTTTCTTTTGAAGAACGTCAATCATATCTTCGATGCCGATGCCCTTATCGCAAGGGTCTGGCCGATGGAATCGGAGGTCTCGCCCGAGGCGATTCGCCAGTGTGTCCGGCGGCTGCGCGAGAAAGTCGATCAAGAAGGCGAGCCCTCTTACATAACCACGATCAAGGGCTTCGGATATACCATAAAAGAAGACTGAATCGCTTATTTGCGACCGCGACCTTCTGCCACCACTGATCCCATCGGCTGGTTGTTTCTGTCGTTTACTAGAGTGGCGATGTATTCGGCTACGGGTCTTCTGTGGGGCATAGGCTCCCGCAGTTTGATATGTCTGCCATGGGGTTCCAGGGCCGAGTTGAGATTCTCCAGCAGGTCATTGACTGCGCTTTCGCCGTGGCTGGAGGCATTGCTTATCAACTCTGACAGGACTCGACCGGTTTCACTATTCGGCTTGAGTCCTTCTTTGAGAAGATTCTGAGCCAGATCTTCCGGTTTTCTGAGATGTTCGGGGGCTTTATGTTGAAGCGGTTCAAAATCTAGTGAAGGCAGGTGCTCTTTGCCGTCAACTTTATTGAAGTGATCTCCCAGGTTCTTCATTATCGAGCGGATGTCCTGGAAGCTTTCGTTGGACCATATATTGAGAGGTTGAGTCGGATTTGCCTCTGCGGGCACGAACTGTTCGGGGGAGCCTTGGTTATGAGCAGGATTGGTAGTAGCCATGGGCGCGGGTCCTCAAAAAAAGAAACGGGTTTGTTCTGTCCCCGTAAGATATTTTTGCGCCGTGACTTTGGTGTGACGTGGACTGTTTCAGAATTTCGAGGCTTTGACCCTGTCTTTATTGGCCAGGTCTTTCTTGCCCTGTTTGTCATAGACCCTTGCCCGAAGCCTGTACAAACGGCCCAGATTCTCTCCTGGATAGCATTCAATCGCTTTGTTGACGTCCAGTAGCGCTCTGGATAAATTCCCCATGGCTAGTGCGACTTCTGCTCTCTTTTCCCAGGCTGTTTCATCCACAGGATTTTTTGAGAGGATGGTGCTATAGTCTTTGAAAGCCAGGGGATACTGTTTTGTCTTGTAATAGAGTTCGCCCCGGCGCAAATAGACATCGTCTCTGAACGCACCACAGTTAATGGCATCGGTCATGTCCTTGATCGCATTTTTATAGTCGCCCTTGTTCTGGTAAATGCCCGATCTGGTAGTTAGAATCAGCCTTTCGTCTTCAGCAAAGCCGCTTTTATTTTTTTTTGTTTTTCTGTGAATTTCAATGGCTTTCGTCAGGTAAAGAAGCGCTTTGTCGGGCTTGCCCATCAGGATATAGACCTTCGCTCTTTTATAGGTAATCGACCAGAGATTGCCGCCGCGATGCTTCTCGGCATAGTCGTAGTCTTTGAGGGCGAGGTCGAATTTCCCGGTAACAGCCAGGATGTCACCTCTCCATTTATAGGCTTCGCCACAGGTCGGATCGAGCTTCAGACCGAGATTCAAATCTTTGAGAGCTTTCTCGTCATAACCTATCTTGCTGTAGCTGCGGCCTCTTTTGAGAAGCAGCTCAGCATTGTTGCGGTTGTGCGGATAGATCTTGTCATAGTATTCAATCGCCCTGAAATAGGCTTTCTTGTCGAAGTATTTGTTGCCCATGTCCATGATTTTGTGGTCTTGGGGGCTCATGGCCGCCGCGCTTGATGGAGTCGATAATACCGTCAAAAGTATCAGGAAGATTGTTTTTCTCGGTGTAGACCGTTCAATCATCACTTTCTTCTTCATGGTGGTGGTGATGCGCGACTATACCTGCAGTAAGGTCTATGCCGGGACCGACCGAGTGGGAGAGTGACACCGTAGATGCTGTTATTACAGGTAGAATGTCGTGTTTGGGTTCCGGCTTCTGGGAGTTGCCGTCTCTGTCGGGTTTCTTCGGACTTTTAGGAGCTGCGTTTTTCTTCTCTTCCTTCTTTTCCGTTTTCTCTTTCAGAACTACCGGGTCTTTTTTCTCGACCAGCTTTAGTTTCTGTTTACTATTCGCTCCTTCATCGCTCTTCTTTGTCGGTGTGGGATGGTGGTGATAATCCTCCACATAGTGCAATATGCCGGTTTCCAGAACTTCTTCGCTCACCGGCTCTTCTTCGCTGTCGGCTGGTTCCGGGTCCTCTTTGTAGCCTGTGAAAATGAAGCGATAGGGCTGGGTCAAAAGTTTGCGTTCACAGAAGAAAGAGAAAAGAGCGGTGGCCGCAATGCTTATTAGAATCACCGAATAAGCAAGGGACTGCAAGATTATAGAATCCTCCAGCCCTTTGGAGACTGCGATGGAAGCCAGAACTGCGGCAGCCAGTCCCCGCGGTATCATAATGCAAGCGATGGTGGCATCGACTTTGGTGGTTTTGATTCGAGGCAGGGCGAGCCTTACTATGAGTGGACGCGAGATAAAAAGCCAGAGCACGATGATGCTGCCGGCGTAGACTATATCGACACCGATTTTCTGGATTGAGATGCCCAGATAGACGAAGAAGAAGGTCTTCAGCAGGAAAACCAGCTCGGCGAAAAGTGCCCGTTCATCGTCATTGAGAGAGATCGGCCTGAGCCAGGTCGAGGATGAGAGTTTGCTGTGGGGTAGTCTTTCTGCGTTGCCCATCACTATACCGAAGGCGAGGGCCGATAACATGCCGGAGAATCCGAACATCTCGGCAAAGCCGTATGAAATGCAGACACAGGCTGGAGTGGTGAATTTTGTATGCGTGAGAGTGCGAATTCTTACCAATAGTGAAGACCACATATAGCCGAAGATGCCGCCTATCACGCATGCCATGGTGAAAGAGGAAGCGACGTCTCTCAGCACCAGAGTCGGTGCCGGATGTTTACCTCTCTCCAGGGCTGTCATAAGCGCAAGGGTGACGACGATGGAGAGTACGTTACCGAGAATAGACTCCAGCACAAGGGCTGTTTTGGTGCGCTCTTGCAGATTGAGCCCGCGCAGCAGTGGCACCGCCACCGACGCTGCCGTACCACCCAGGGTAGTGCCCAGCACCAGTGCCGAGATGTCTGATATGCGAAAGAGGTACTTGGAAGTTACCACCACCACCATCACCGAGAGGACGAAGCCGACGAATCCCAGAATAGCCGCCGGTGCCAGTGCTTTTCTCAAAGAGGTAAGCTTCATGTTCAGACCACTCTCGAACAGGATGATTACCAGGGTGAGGTTAGAGAAAACCGGACCGACTTCGCCGAAGTGCTGGATTGTGGCGAACCCGGTTATCGGTCCGATAATCAGGCCGATTAGAACAAGAGGCAATACATCCGGGACCCTGCTCTGCTCGAAGAAAGCGGCAAAGAGATGAGCCAGGAAAACAATGGTACCAATAGCTGTTACGGCGACTGCGATTTCCACGTGGGTCGTAACCTTTGCGAGACTGTTATTCTGGAATCCCGGCACTGAGCCTTCTTATTAAATTCCCTGAAATAGCCTTAGATTCACGTTTTCAGCCAACTTCTTATCATTATTGGTCTTTCGATCTAATCAGCTGTCTTAAAAGGGTAAAGAGATATCGAGAGTTTTTTAGCGACGGAAGGGTGAATATAGTGGCGACCCGAGGGGCAGAGGCGGAACATAGAAGAACCGATAGCGGCGGCGCTATTTTCGACCGCTCCGGTAAGTATCGTTATCTGCTCTGGAGAAGTCTGGGGGAGGGTCGCGGCAACCTTGTCTTCGTTATGCTCAATCCTAACAAAGCCGATGAAGAACGAGATGATCCCACCATCCGACGCTGTGCAAGTTTTGCGAAAGATTGGGGCTTCAAGCGTCTGGAAGTGGTCAACCTATTTGCATTGATAGCTCGGGAGCCGAGAGATTTGATGCGCAGTCGGCAACCGGTGGGCATTCTCAACGATAGTTATCTAATCGAAGCCATGGATCGAGCCAGTCTGATTATTGCAGCCTGGGGCAACTATGGCGGTCATTTAGAGCGCTCGACTGCGGTGCTCGACCTGGCTTCTTCCCGGGGGCACCGTCTCAAGTGTCTTGCGCTAAATGCCTGTGGAGAACCCAGGCACCCGCTCTATATGCCCGCTTCGGCGACTCCGCTGGACTTTCTCCATTGAGGTGTAAGCTCCCCCTTTACCGGGCATTTTCCTAAAAGAGGACCAGGATTTGATCACCACAGAGGCGATAGTCTGAGACCATGCGTACCATTGCAATCTTTTGCCTTGTTTGTTCATTTTGCTATGTGTCTTTGTTCGCAATGGAGTACAGCAAATATGTCCGCGGTCAGAACTGGACACCTGCTACTGCCCGGGTGAAGCGAGCTATCAACAGCATTCCCCTGACCAAATTCGAGCCGCATCGCATGAACGAGATCGCCACTGTCGTGAACTGGTCTTACATAGAATACGAGTATAAAGTGGGCGAGGGAATCTATCAGCACACCGAAGAGCTGGGACCGCACCTGACTATGTTCGATTACATGGTCAGTCCGATGGCTTATCGTTTCAAGAAAGACGACATCATCGATATCAAATATAACGAGCATGATCCCAAAGAGTCGGTTTTCGGCTTCGAGATCTTTCGACCGGTGGAGACCCTGGGTGGGACAGCTCTGGTTTTCTTTCTGGTGGCGGTGGTGTTGCTTCTTCTGGAACGGATGCTAGCCGCCACCACTACGACCGATACCGAAAATCTTCCCTATTAAAAGATCAAGCCTGGTGGACTCTCTGTTTGTTGCTGCCGGTGCTGGCTTTGTCGGCAATCATCGCTTCTACGAAGCCGACGAAAAGCGGATGCGGTCTGTCCGGTCTCGATTTGAGTTCCGGATGGAACTGACAGGCAAGAAAGTAAGGATGGCTAGGGATTTCAATCATCTCGACAAGATTGCCATCAGGAGAGAGCCCAGAGAAAACCATGCCGTGTTCGTGCAATTGTTCCCGCAGATTATTGTTTACTTCATACCGGTGGCGGTGGCGCTCAGATATCTCTTCCTCTCCGTAGACTGCCCGGGCTTTGGTGTCTGCCTCGATTTTGCAGGGGTAGCGACCAAGGCGCATGGTGCCGCCTTTGAGCACCACATTGTGCTGGTCGGGCATCAGGTCGATCACCGGATATGGTGTTTTGGGATCGAACTCTGTAGAGTTGGCTTCTTTCATCGCTGCCACGTTGCGAGCGAATTCAATGACGGCTGTCTGCATTCCCAGGCAGAGACCGAGATAGGGAATGTTGCGAGTCCTGGCAAAATTAGCCGCTTCTATCTTCCCTTCTATGCCGCGATCGCCGAACCCTCCGGGCACCAGAATGCCGTCCATGCCCGCTAGATGTTCTTCGGCTCCGGAGCCTTCCACGTCTTCGGAGAGCACCCATTTGATTTTGACTTCGGCACCGGTTTTCAAACCGGCATGTTTCAAGGCTTCCACCACCGAGATATAAGCGTCGGAGAGCATCACATATTTGCCCACGATGGCGACATTGACTGTGCTGGTAGGCTTTTTGACCTTCTCCACCAGCTCTTTCCACTCTTTCAGGTCGGGCTCTACCTTAGGCAGTTGTAGCCGCTCCAGCACCCGTTGGGCGAGACCTTCTTTCTCTAATATGATAGGCACTTCGTAGAGGTGCTTCACATCGATACACTCTATTACCGCATTGACCGGAACGTCGGTAAAGAGCGCCAGTTTATCTCTAATGGAAGGAGAGAGCGAAAGTTCTGTCCGGCAGACCAGGACATCCGGCTGAATACCGCGACTTCTCAAAAGTTCGACACTGTGCTGGGTGGGCTTGGTTTTGAGCTCATGCGTGGTTTTGAGGTTGGGGATCATCGTGGCGTGGATATAGCAGACATCGTGAATGCCGATATCCTTTCGCATCTGACGAATCGCTTCGAGAAAGATAAGGCTCTCGATGTCACCCACGGTTCCGCCGATTTCGACAATCACAACATCCGCCTGGGATTGAGCGGTGGCTTTCTTTATAAAGGCTTTGATCTCGTTGGTGACGTGGGGAATCATCTGAACGGTGCCGCCCAGATAGTCGCCGCGACGTTCTTTTTCCAGGACGTTTTTGTAGATGCGACCGGCAGTGACGTTGTTGACCCTGCTCAGATTGGTGCTGATAAAACGTTCGTAGTGCCCCAGATCCAGGTCGGTCTCGGCTCCATCTTCCGTTACAAAGACCTCACCGTGCTGGTAGGGGCTCATGGTTCCGGGGTCGACATTGAGATAAGGATCGAGCTTGACAATGGTGGTGACGATACCGCGGGCTCTGAGCAATCTTCCAAGAGAGGCGGCGATGATGCCCTTTCCTAACGAAGAAACTACACCACCTGTCACAAAGACATACTTGGAGCTCATATTGCCTCCTATTCCGAGCCTTGGCCAATCTCTAAACAATAATATACGGCATATTCAGCCTCGGGCTTGAAAAAGGCTGATGTGATCCTTTTCATCTAGTAACAGCGCTGATCTCAGTCGCTGATTTTCGGTACCCGGAAGAAAGCATCTTCCTTGTCAGGAGCCGTCTTCAGCATTTTCTCATGACCGGGAGGGTTTACAACCGCATCACTTCTCAGTACGTTGGTCGCGCTCACCGGATGGGACATGGGCTCCACCCCGGTGGTGTCCACCTGGTCGAGCTCAGAGAAATAGTCGAGAATTCGCGAAAGCTGCTCTGTATACAGCTTTTTCTCTTCTTCTGTCAGGGAGAGCCTGGCCAGTTTGGCCACATGCTCGACATCTTTTACGGTTATCATTTGCAATTAAAGATAGAGGATCTGAGAAATCGTTATTCTCGCAAAGTTTTCCGATTATTGTCCTGAATTAGTAAATTAATGCTTCTAGCCGCTACTTTTCTTATTCTCTCCATGGCGCTCATTGTCGCCTCTTCGGAGCTGTTTACAAACGGTATAGAATGGCTCGGCCAGCGACTGAATCTCAATGAAGGGGTGGTCGGCAGTGTTCTTGCCGCCATCGGCACGGCTCTGCCCGAGACCCTGGTGCCCCTGGTGGCGATTGTCTCTTTCGGCAGCGAACAGGGCAATGAAGTAAGCGTCGGGGCAATCACCGGCTCCCCTTTTATGTTGTCCACTCTAACCCTGGGGCTCTGCGGGATCTTCGTCTATATTTTTCATAAACGGGGGCTGCGTCCCCTTGAGCTGAAGCTCGACTATCGAGTTCTCAAACGGGACCTGCGTTTTTTCTTGCTGGCTTTTAGTTTGGCTTATCTGGCCTGTTTCAGCCCTGCCGATCCTCTGTTGCGCAGAGGGCTGGGGGCGATGATATTCCTTCTCTATCCCGTCTATATCTATTTCACTTTAAAGGCAGACGGAAGCGTCGGCGAGGAGCCGGGACCGCTTTATCTCGCCCGATTCGCTGGAGGCTCGAACTCTGGTGGTCTTGCTTTGATTCTTTTACAAGTATGTCTCTCTGTTCTGGGTATCGGCATTGGGGCCTATTATTTTGTCGACAGAATTCAAGATGTCAGCCAGATGCTGGGTTTTCCCCCCCAGGTTCTATCGATAATGATCTCTCCTATCGCCACTGAGTTTCCCGAGAAGATGAATAGTATTCTCTGGCTCCGCCGGGGCAAAGACACACTTGCTCTGGGTAATGTCACCGGCGCGCTTGTTTTCCAGGGCACTATATTAGGTGGCTTCGGTGTGGCCTGCACCCAATGGAATCTGGGATCGGATGCAAAAATCGGAGCCGCGGTTGCTATCGTCTCTGGTGCCGTCACCCTCATTATGGTAAGCAAAGAGAAGCTCAGCTTTCGCTACCTTTCACTGGGTGCGGTGCTTTATCTTATCTGTATTCTGTTATTTCAAAGCAATAAGTTGTGAATCGGCACCGCATCCGGTGATGGCTCTTAGCCGTCTTTTAACAATTTTTCAACTGCTCCGGTTTCGGAATCTATTTTGTCAGAGTCGTCTTCTTCAATACTGACGGGGGAATCCGAAGAGATAATCGGTGGAATTTCTTTTAGATCCGGTTTTAGATCCGGCATCGCTTTATAGGCCCCGGTGGGCTCACGCGGTGGTGCATCGGTGGGCGGATAGATAAAATCCAGAATCTCTTTGAGGGCGGCGGCTACCGGAATGGCGATAAGCATTCCCAGGGCTCCTGCAGTTACCTCTCCACAGAGAACCGCCATGATAATTGCCAGGGGATGAAGCTCTACCACATGACCGATGAATCGGGGAATGACCAGATAGTCTTCTATCAGGCGAGCCAGCCAGTAGCACAGGAATATCGGCAGGGCTACCTGGGTGCCGTGCTGGGCTACTCCGACTATTACCGCCATCGAAATGGCCAGAAGCGGTCCAAGTACAGGGATTATCTCAAGGACACCGCTGACGATGGCGAGCAGAAGCGCATACTTGACATGGAAGACGAAGTGGAGAAAGAAGTAAGCCACACAGGACATGAGGATGATCAAGAAAATCTGCCCTCGGATGTACTTAGAGAGCATGATGTGCATCTGACCGGAGAGTTGCACCACTGTCTCTCTACTCTCCACCGGCACGAAGCGCAGGAAGAACTTGCCTACCCTCTCGCTATCGACAATGAAGTAAATCGAAGAAACTATACAGACAAGGACCGAAAGCAAGCTCTTGGAGAGAATTTCACCCAGGTGCACTATCTCGCCCGGTTTGCCGAACCAGGATTCCAGATCGCTGACCAATTCGGTGGCGGTCTCTTCCACATCTATCTGCCAGCCATAACTGCTCGAGAGTTGTTCGAGCAGGTTAGTCATGATTTCATGACGCTGGGTGACCAGGTTGCTGGCCTGGTCCATGATGCTGCCTCCGAAGGCGTTGCTCAGGTAGATAATACCGGCGAAGGCCCCGACATAAATAATCGCCACGGCGACTTTAGCGTGGATTTTGAAGATGGAGCTTACCCAGCTGACGAAGGGTAGAAGCAGGTAGGCGATGATGCCTCCGACTATGAAGGGAGGAAATACTTCCCGAATCAGCCAGATAAACCAGACCAGTATGAATATCGCGAGCCACTTGATCATACTTACTATTTACACCAAAAAAGTGGACCCCGAATCGTCTTTTCCCATTCATTTTCGAATTAAATCTAAAAACGCGGGGTCCCAGGTGGTCAGTTTAGTTTACGCAAACGGTTTCTTTTTTAGAGGTTGAAAAGTCCCTGGCGCCTGCTCTGACCAGTTTTTTCATGAGCCAGGCAGGACGGAATCTCTCGCCCAGATCACCATGGTAGCTCTCCAGTTGAGCAAGGCAGTCGGAGAGGCCTTTATCGGAAGCAAGGCTCAATAGACCGCGCTTCAAGCCGCAGCCGTATTTCATGGCCACGTCGACATCGCAGGCTTTGACCACCCCTTCTTGAAGGGCATAGACCGCTTCGTTGAACATGGGCAGAATCACTCTTTCGGCTTCAAAGTCTCTTTTGGCTTCTCCGGGCTCGGCCAGTTTATTGGCTTTTTCAATCAGTCTGTCGAGTTCCGGATTCACCGGTTTTGCCTCTCCTTTTTTAACCGGATTGGCTTTGTCATGGACAAAGAAGCCGGCACCGGATTTTTGACCGAGGAAGCCTTCTTCGACCATCACCTTAAGCAGGGGCGAAGGCTCGAAGCGAGGACCATATTCTTCGTACAGGAAGTTGACCACATGGGCGCAAATGTCGATACCGGTCATATCGAAGAGAGCTAGCGGTCCCATGGGCATGCCAAATTCGACCACTTTTGCATCTATTTCGGCAGGGCCGGCTTTTTTCTCTTGCAGCGCCCAGAGGGCTTCGTTCATGTAGGGGAAGAGGACACGGTTTACCAGGAAGCCCGGGCATTCTTCCACATGAACCGGCTCTTTGCCCAGCTCTTTGACCAGGACCATGGCTGTATCGATGGTCTCTTTTGCGGTCTCCACCCCGGGAATGACTTCCACCAGAGGCATGGTCTGGGCGGGGTTGAAGAAGTGCATGCCCAGTACTTTGTCCGCTCTTTTGGTGGCGCTGGCGATTTCAGAGACTGAAAGAGCCGAAGTGTTGGTAGCCAGCAGAGTATGCGAAGGACAAAGTTTGTCCAGTTCTTTGAATATCTCCAGTTTTACTTCTATCTCTTCGAGGGCGGCTTCGATAACGATGTCAGGCGAACCGATATCTTCGAAACTTGTGGTGCCCTTGATATTCTTGAAAAGACGCTCGGCTTCATCGGCGGTGAGGGCTTCCCGCTTTACCCTGGAGTCGTACATCCTCTTGATGTTCGAAAGACCGCGCTCGACGAACTCGTCCTTTACATCCTTGAGAACTACTTGAATCCCTGCCTGGCTCAGAACCTGGGCAATCCCGCTACCCATCGCACCTGCGCCGATCACAGCAGCCTTTTCTATCTTCATGGGAAAGACCTCATACAACTTATTAATCAAGCCGCTATGCTAGCATGTGATTTTCGCGCACAGCCGAATGCGCAAGGTTTGTTTTCGGTTTGCCGATGCTTCTGATTTACCAGGTTCTTTTCAAGTCTTCAGAGGATGACCATGTCGAGCGGCTCTATAGTTTCCGAGTTATTCAGATGTGTACCCGCGGTTCAGAACACAGAGGGGGATGATACCCCCAGGCATCTGGGCTGGTTGATGCTCACCGGTCTTGGTATTGGTGCCACCATTGGTGCCGGTATTTTTGCCATGCCCGGTATAATCGCCGGTAAAGCCGGACCTGGAGGGGTTCTCTCCTTCTTGCTCACCGGTCTTGTCATTTTGATAGTGGCTATTTGTTATGAAAAGTTCTCCTGTCGCATGCCCCAGGGGGTATCAGCATATAGTTATGTCTACCACTCTATGGGAGAGCTGGTGGCATGGATAGTTGCATTCGGTCTATTTATGGAATACAGCTTCGGTGCCTCGGCGGTGGCTATCGCCTGGAGTGTTTACCTCGATACGGCGGTGGGTTTGAACCTGCCCCAGGTCTTGATGGGGCCCAAAGTCGATGAAGCAGGGGTTTATCATTTCGGGGTAAATGTGGTTGCCATCGCCGTGGTTTCGGTGATCACAGCCGTTTTGATCTTCGGCGGGGTGAGCAAATCGGCAAAGCTGAATTTTATGCTGGTTATCTTGAAGATGGTCTTGCTCATAGTATTTCTTGGCTTTGGTATCACCCATATCAACTCGGCAAACTGGACTCCGTTTATGCCGATGGGCTGGGATGGTGTTTTGAAAGGGGCTGCGGTGGCGGTGTTCCCTTATGTCGGGTTCGACGCGCTCTATACTTTTGCCCGGGAATCTAAAAGTCAGAGAGATACTAGAATAGGCACTTATCTGACCGTTGGGGTGGTGGCACTACTCTATGTGGCGGTCATGGCAGTGGCCACGGGGCTCGCGCCGTGTTTTATCAACGGCGAGCCCAATCCTCTCTTTGTGGGCAGTGAAGCGGCGGCACCTCTGGCTAAGCTTCTGGTCAGTGTCGGTGAGACCTGGACGGCTCAGTTTATAGCAATCGGCGCAGTGCTCGGCATATTCAATGTTCTTCTCGTTCTATGCATGGGCGGACCGAGAATCTTTAGAAACATGGCGGAAGATGGGCTCCTTCCAAAGATATTTGCCAAGTCTAGTAAAGGCAATCCGACATTCGGCATTTTATTGAATGGTGTGCTAGTTGCTGCTATTGCAGGATTCATGGACTTTGGCGATATCGCCGACATGATGGTGCTGGGTACTCTCGTCGCTTTCGTTTTTGTCTGTATCGGGGCGGTGAAACTAAAACTACTCAACCCCATACTGCCAATCATAGGCGCTTTGGGTTGCATCATTCTAGCCTGTCACCTCAACGAGCTTGTATTGACAGCCTACGCTGTAACCTGTCCTTTCGGGCTGCTTATCTACGGCTTCTACGGCTACAGAAACAGTCGTCTGCGCAAGTCAGAGTAAAAACCAGGCAGTCAATTATTTTACTTGCATCCAGTTCTTGCCGGTGCCCATGTCCACCTTGAGCGGTACTGACAGAGGTTGTCCCATCTCCATCGCTTCCAGAACCAGTTTCTTGGTTTCCTCCAGCTCGGAGTCCGGAACATCGAGCACCAGTTCATCGTGCACCTGTAAAATCAGGCGCGCTTTCAGTCCAGAGGCTTTGAGCTTCTTGTCCAGCTCGATCATAGCCAGTTTAATGAGGTCGGCGGCACTGCCCTGTATAGGGGCGTTGCAGGCTGCCCTTTCGTCGGCCCGTCTGACATTGGCGTTCTTGTCGTGGAGATTGCGGAAATAGCGGCGGCGACCCCAGAGGGTAGTTACATAATTGTTCTTCTTGGCATCATCTATGGTGCCGGTGAGAAAGGCTTTTACCTTCGGATAACGGCTGAAATATTTGTCGATGAAAGCCTGGGCTTCTTTGGTCGAGACATTCAGATCCTGGGCGGTGGCAAAGGCGCCCTGTTGATAAACCAGGGCAAAATTGAGGGTCTTACCGACCCGGCGTTTGTCCGAGTCTACCTTTTCCAGCGGGATGTCGAATATCTCCATGGCGGTTCTGGCGTGGATGTCCTGGTCTTGTTTGAAGGCGTCTATCAAAAGTTCATCGCCGGACATATGGGCCAGCATGCGCAGCTCTATCTGGGAATAGTCGGCGGCTAATAAAGAAGAACTTTCGTCGGCGGGAATAAAGGCTTTGCGAATGCGTCTGCCGACTTCTGTCCGAATCGGAATGTTCTGCAAATTGGGATTGGAGCTCGACAGCCTGCCTGTGGAGGCGACGGTCTGATTGAACTCGCCGTGCAGTCTGCCGTCTCGGCTTAAGACCTCTTTGGGCAGGGCATCTACATAGGTGGAGCGTAGTTTTGTCAGCTGACGATAATCAATTAAAAGAGGAATGATGGCATGATCGTCTTTGAGGGCTTCCAAAACACTTGCATCGGTGGAGAAGCCGGTTTTGGTTTTTGACTTGGTGTCGAGTTCGAGCTCTTCGAAAAGAACCTTCTGTAATTGTTGAGTCGAATTTATATTGAATGTGTAGCCTGCTATCGCGAAGATTTTTTCTTCTATTTCGGCGATGTTTTTGGAGAGTTCCACAGAAAAATCCTTTAGATATTCTGTGTCGAGTTTGACACCATTCTGTTCCATGGTGGCAAGAGCGGCCTCTACCGGCAATTCCATATCATAGAGCAGATAGGCTCTGTCCTGATCGAGGATGGGTAGATAGTGGGAAGCCAGAGCAAGAGCCACCCGGGCGTCGTCGCCGGCATAGGGGGCGACGGTTTCTATCGGCGCTTGATCCATTGTTATCTGTTTGCGACCTTTGCCGATTATTTCGGTGATGCGCACCATCGAATAGTTGAGGATGCGATCGGATTGGTCTTTCAAGCCATGCTTATCGTCAGGGTTTACGATATAACTTGCCAGCATCGGATCAAAAACTATGGGGTCGAGATCGATGCCGTATAGTGACAGTACATTCTTTTCGAACTTACCGTTCTGGGCCACTTTGCCGATATCGCGATTCTCCAGAAGCGGCTTCAGCTCTTTGACCACATAGTCCTGATCGAGTTGTTTGAGAGTCGAGATCACCTGGTGCATGACCGGGATGTAAGCGGTCTTGATCTCCTTCTCTTTGCCCTCGGTGATTTCTATGCGTTTGTTATCGCCCAGTTTATAGCCTTCCCCCCAGGCGAACGCCCAGCCGACGATACTGGTATCGAGGGAGTTTATGCCGTCGGTTTCCAGATCGATAGATATGACGCCACTTTTTGAAAGCTCGGCGATAAGCTCTTTCAACTCCTCTTCGGTCTGGATTATCTTGGTCTCGGGAGCCGAGGCAAAGAACGGCTCAGCCGGAGCTGCTTCTTCACTTTTGACTGATTCCGATGTGCCATTGCCATTGCCATTTCTAGAGCCGTCTCTTGCCAGCGGTTCTACCTTGATACCACCCAGTTGCTCGGCTATTTTGCCGACCAGCTCTTCCTTGTTATTCTCTTCCCGGGCAAATGACGCCACTGCCCGGGGCAGTCTTGCTACCAGCGATTTGAACTGCAGGCTCTTGAAAAAGCTGCCTACCTGATCGACATCGGGCAGGCTCAATTTGCAATCATGAAAGTTGAAGGGCACCGGGACATCGAGGCTGATGGTGGCCAGTCTTTGACTTAGATAGGCGTCTTCTTTGCCTTCTTCCAGTTTTGCCTTCAGGGATTTTGATTTTATAGCGTCGAGATTTTCGTATATGCCATCGAGGGTATTGAAGTCGGATAATAGCTTGGAGGCGGTCTTGGGACCGATCCCTCTTATGCCCGGTATGTTGTCGGACTTGTCTCCGCAAAGCGCTTTGTAGTCGATAATCTGTTCTGGCCAGACTCCGAGCTTCTCAAAAATTTCATCGCGTCCGAAGTTTTTAAGGCCTTCTTTGGTCGGCATCAGGACATTGATCAGATCGTCGGTCTTGTTCACAAGCTGGAAGATATCCTGATCGCCTGTGAGAATAACTACCCGGCGGTTCTCCCTGGCTGCCTGCAGAGCGACGGTTCCTATTATGTCGTCGGCTTCGTAGCCATCCAGTTCGAGCAGAGGAATATCGAGGACTTTTACCCCTTCTTTGATCAGGGGCCATTGCTCGGCCAGCTCGTCGGGCATCTCGTCACGATTCGCTTTGTAGAGGTCATAGCTTTCATGACGAAACGTCTTGGCTTTGGTATCGAAACAGACTGCCATCATATGGGGTGACTGTCGATCTATCAAATCGAAGAGTGAGTTGAAGAAACCCATCACCGCCCAGGTCGGAACACCGGTTTTGGTCCTCAGACCTGTGGTGAAAAGGGCATAGAATGAACGAAAAGCCAGCGAGCTTCCATCCACCAGGATCAGTGTCTCCAGTCCGGAATCCGCTCCTGTCATAGTCATTTCTCCCTTGCTTTTAGGTTCTTTATCGTCTTTTCGATTTAGCGTTCTTGTCGACTCCGGCTGCTGGTTCCGGCTCTGACGCCGGTTTGACCCGGGGGCTGGGCGGACCGGCTACCTGGGCGAAGGCTTCGTCCAGGGCTCTTCCTTCGCAAAGAGAAGGCAGCTCGATGTTCAATAAGCCTGATAACGTAGCGCTAATATCCGCTGGCGAGGCGGTGGTGCCGTATTTGCCCGGTTTTATCCCGGCTCCGCAAAGAACAAGTGGAACATGGGAATCATAGCTGTATGGCGAACCATATCCGGTGCCGTCGGATTTGTCGGTGAAGACGAAACCCGGCTTGGGCAGTACATAAAGTTCGCCGCTCCTGCCGAAATAATAGGATTTCTTGATCGCTTCATTCTTCGGTCCGTTAGGGGGCTGATTTGTATAAAGCTGCCAGGCTGTGATGATATCCCCGATACCGGGTACGGAATGAGCCATCTTCGAAACCAGCGCTTCGACATCAGGCTGTCTTACTTTCTGGTTGTCCATGGCGTCGAAATTGAGATAGAGATTGGGCGGGTAGAAGGCGTCTATCCAGTCTTCTTCGCCAATCTGACTGTCCAGTTTCGAGTCTAAAAAAGTGGTGAAAATCTTCGGGTCGATTCTGCCTGCGGTCATGCCGCGCTCTCCGAGAAACTCGGGAATGGCAGGGCTGCCGTGGCTTGCGGTAAACACAATCAGGCAGTTTTTCAAGCCGACTTCCTGATCTAAAAACTGGAAGAAGCTTTCCAGGCTGCGATCCATTCTCAGAACCAGATCTTCTGTCTCCTGGCTGTAGGGTCCGAAGTGCTGCGTCAGGCCTTCGCCGGCTGTGAGACCGACGGTGAGCAGATCCGAGTCGGTGTGGCTGCCCAGGCGCTCTTTTTCGATCATGCTTCTGGCGAAGTCGAGAATCATCTGATTGGCAAAGGGGGTCATGGCGAAATTAGAGTAGTAGCTACCGCCTTCACTGCCATCACCACGATTGATGATATGGGGGAAACGCTTGCCGTCGCCAGGCATAGAGCGTTCTCTGCCGTATTCGTCCCGGGTGGAGGCTCCGTACTGGGTCTCAGGCATCAGGCGCTGCCAGGGTTTGCCGATATAGCGGTCCGGCACATGCTGGTCGTTGAAGGATTTTGCCCAGCCCGGCAGAGTGGAGCCGTATTTAGAGGAGCTGACCATGTTTCCTGTTTTGAGATCCATCCAGAAGGCATTGGTGGCCAGTTGACCGGCGAGAAGCAGGCTGGAGGACTGATCTACAGAAGCGCTGAAAACTTTCGATCTGCCGTTGGTGGCTAATTTGAGTTGATCGCCCAGGGTGGTGCCGGCGACATATTTCAAGCCGCCGGCGGTGCCGTTGGCTCCGACAAGGTTGGCGGAGGTGTCTTCGGTGGGTGTTTTCGGACCTTTGCTGCCCCGGGAATACCAGCTGTTTCCGACTACCCCGGTACTCCAGGGATGGGCGCCGGTGGCGATTACGGAATGTCCCACCGCCGCGTGGGTGGTGGCAGTCTCAAGTTTGCAGTTAGTGAATGTGGCACCGTGCTCCTGCAAATATCTGAATCCGCCCTGGGACAGTCTGCTCTTATAACGTTCTAAATAGCTGAAGGGGAACTGGTCGGCGACCAGCATCAAGACCAGTCTTGGACTGGCAGATTGATTCGCCTGGGCTTCTGCCGGCAAAAGCGGGGCCAAGAGACCGGACAGTAGTAAAGAGGCGACAAGGACCGCCGCGGATCTTCTCTTGAGATCTCTGGCGAGGCTAAAACCTTTGTGATTACGGGGATTCGGTGCTATCAAGAGACGACCTCCAGTGCTTTCAACGTGGTCATACAGGCAGATATGAATGAGCATTTTACTTGGCCCGGACTAAAAGTTCAGCGCCTTGGAAACATCTTCGCCCTATTAATTCACCTTCAAATTACTTCGAAAAGGATGAATAAAGCTTGCCGTCTTGATATCTTTAATGCATCCCGGAGCCCGTCACGCGAGTTACCCCCGGATATCAGTCGGGTAACGACCTGTAGCTAACAAACGGAGTAATACAATGAGCGAAAGCACAACCCTTATAAAGAAAGCCGTATTGACCAGTGTCGGTGCTACTTCGAATTTCGATCGTGTAAAAACCGCTATTAATGAAGCGATGCAAGATCTTGTCAAAGTCGGCAGCGACCTCATCGATGAACTGGAAGAGCAAGGCAAGGTGAAAACTGAGAATGCTCAGTCCTTCCTCAAGAATGTGAAAGAAGAAGCCTCCAAGAAGTCCGAAGAGATTGAAGGCAAAGTTTCCACCAAAGTGAGAAGCGCCGCCAAAGACCTCGGATTCGTCTCGCGTCGCGAGTACGAAGAGTTGGTAGAGAGACTGGAGAAGCTCGAAACTCAGCTTGGTATCGAGCCTTGCATCGAAGTCAAGGAAGAGCCCAAGAAGTCCGGCAAGAAGTCTTCTAAAAAGACTGCCAGAGAAGAGAGCAGCGAAGTAGAAGCTGAAGCCGAAACCAACTGAGATTCGAATATCAATCAATCGAACCGAGAAAGGTGCTGTTCTTTTTGTAGAGGGGCACCTTTTTTCTGATCATAAGTTCGTTTGACCGAAGAGTGGAACGAACAACTCCAGTTCCGGTTCGTATATAGAAATCCAGTCGTACTCTGCTTCGTAGAGACAGGCATAGGTCCTGGTCTTATCTCCGCCCGGCAGTAAGCCTTCTCGAATCAGTCTGTCGAGCCCTTTCAGTCTCGATAGAACAGAACTTTCCAGCGGGGTGAGCAGACTTCCGTTTTCCGATTGCGGCCTTAATGCTTCGAGATCCGTTTGCTCAGTCAATTCGCCACAGCCGCTATGGGCAAATAGAAGAATGCGTGCTGGACGCTGACAAATGGTCAGTATCGTATGCAACAGTTGCATCATTGCGCTTTCTGGATGGCGTAGTGTCTGTTCGAAATTGTCGCTTTGCAATAGAGCAAATTCTCCGAAGCTCGCCAGTTGCTCCGACTGTACGAGACCATCCAGGTCATTGCACGAAATTACGATTGTGGAAAGCTTCTCCAATCTGTTGATGTCTAAAGAGACAGTGCACAGATCGGGTCTTTGCCTGATCAATTCAGTCATTATGATGATATTCCTCGATAGAGAATCAGGGTTTTTAAGATACGGTCGCTATCGAGATCAGTATAAAAAGACACGCAAGCTGAGCCAAATTGGGCACCGCCGATAGGGTCTATCGGCTTTGCTCTCGCATAAAGCCTGAAGCCCTAAGGATTTGTCCCGGGCGGCACCGGCGAATTCTCTGCGACTCTCTTCCGAGAGATCGTAGAGGGAGAGAAAGTTTGTGGATTGTATATGACGTAGATTAACGCCGGCGCTCAGAAAGGGAAGACATTGTCTTCTCGGCGGGTCACGCTCGCTGTCGAGACTTTCTTCAAGCAGCAAGGGACCGGCCAGCGTGTTGTCCGTCGCCCGGGCGGACTGGCCGAGTTCTGATAGGGCAACTCCTGCGCTGAGGTTCATGCCCAGCTCTATGAAGCAGAGAAGCAGAAGAGAGCTGATCCAGAAGATTGCCAGCTTGAGGCGGTTTGAATTTGACGCTCTGTTTTGCCAGGGTGTCATATCGATCTCTTCCTGAGTCCAGGATCCTTTCTACTTATCTTTTAATACCCAGCAGGAAGATAAAAGTCCCGCTTTCGGGAAAAACTCTCGGATGTTTCTTGTTCCGGGGGCTCTACATCATCTCGGCCGGAATAGGAGGCACTACCGGTGACTTCCTGTCGAAGCGCGGATCGGTGACCAGAGTGGAGCGTGGAGCCGACTCTACCCGAGGAAGAGGTCTTCTTATTTGGATTTCGAAGGATAGTTGTGGACAACTGGCAAAGGGAGGCTCGAACTCCCTATACCACTGGTGGCGGTTTTTGAGCGGATATCTGTTGCCGCTGGTTTCGACGTTTTTATGGAAGGCATTGTCCCGAATCAAAATCGACCAGCAGACCTCAGGGTTCGAGCCTGTTTTCAGTCCGTTCACACAATAGTAGGCTGCTTGTCCCTCTACTATCGGATTGGCTTCAAATGGATAGGTCCTGGAAAGATGCGGAATCACAGCACCTCCGGATTGCAGATCCCGCGAGTCGAACACCACGGTAAGCGGACCGGTACAGGGAGGCTTCAGATTCTCCGCCAGCACCAGATCCAGCGGCTTACCCTCTACGGTGATGCCACCGGTGCCGTGGAAATAGTTTTTCCAGGGTATAAGGATCGAAGCCGAAGCATCTTTTCTTGTCCAGACCAAAGAGGCGTCAGGCTTCAATAAATCCTCTTCGGTCAGAGGGCGCTCGGCCGGCAGGAAAACGAACTGTCTGCCTACTAGATACGCCTCGGAGTGGTCAATTTTATGTAAGCCGTTTCCGAGCAGGGCAAAGCTTCTCTCCGATATCTCAAATGATTCTTCCGCAATGCTCAGGGCGTTTCTTCCGGCTGTGCGAGCCAGCGTTACTTGTTTGTCGGCCGCCACCGCCTGGTACTTTCTTGATAGGTGGCGAGCGATGGCCATGGTTTCCAGGGCGGCAAGGTTGGTCGAGTAGAGTGAATCGAGATAACTATTGACTATCTCCTCGTTGAAGTCGGATCGACCGGACAATAGAGCCCGCCCCTCTCTATCTATAACCACCGGTAGTGCCGAATTCGGGAAGACCGAGCTTTGATTCGGATATTCGAAACAATTGGCGAGAGCACGTTGTCCATTGTATCCGGGCATGGTGGCGTTGAGGAAAGCCCGCTGCCGGGCGCCTGTATCCACGGCAAGACAGCTGTTTACGTAGTTGAAGCGGGTGAGCTTTTCTCTGTTATAGGCAGATGCGAAATCAGCTTCCATCAATTTGTCGAGCTGTTCGAGACTTGGTGCTGGGGCGATGTTTTTGAGCCAGTTGTATAAAGAGCAGATAATCGCTTGATTCGGTTTCATCGGAGTGAGAACCGGATCTATCGTCGGACTCAAGTGCCCTTTCCCTGGCACGGAGCCATCCAGGGCTTGACCCCAGTAACCTTCACTGTTCTCCGGCTGGACTTCGGTTTGGAAGAAGATAGAGAGTCGATTGGTCGAGACCGGCATACCTTGCGGAAAGCGAAGCACGAGGCAGCTTGCGGAAGAAGTTTCTGACGGGCTTCCTATGAGGGCACAGGCGCTTTTCTTTTTTAGACTGCCGTCCTGTCTGTCTTCGAAAGTCGCTTCCAGAAGCACCGCCGCCGGTAGCATTCCTTCGGACTTGAGAACGAATTTTTCCGGTGGGACGGATTTGCTGAGCTCGTAGGTTTTGTAGAAACGAACTGAATGTGTCGATGTAACCGGCACTGGAATGTTCTCTCGATAGAAGCCATTCTCTGTGTACATAGCCTGGGCACCTCCTGTTTCCGGGGCTTTTATCGAAGTCGGTCGCCCGGAAGTCTTGCCGTATCCTCCCATGGTCAGCTTCAGAGACTTTATTCTTATATTGTTTGGAAGCGCTGTTCTTAGAGTCTGATAGGCTTTTTCATAGGCTGGATTTCCCTCCTCCGTGCTTGTCTCTTTCAGCGAATCAGCCAGTTTTACGTAGAGCAACGCTTCGAGATCGGCAAGCACTTCCAGATCCTGGTCGACAAGATCGGTCATTATTCGCGAATCTATCTTAGAGGCGAAATCTGCTGCCACTTTTATCGAGGCTTTTACAGAGTTCAAGGATCGAACCAGGGATGGTTCCATACCGTATGAAGTAATTTCATCCAGTCGATTGTCATCGAGACCGATAAGTCCGAAGCGAGGATGGCTGACGACTGTTCTCGTCATCTCTTCCGCCGCTATCAAGCAGGCTCGATCCACCGGATCGATTTTGGTGCGAGTTTTCTCTACCCTGACCATCATCAGAACATAGAGAACAATGACCAGTCCTGCCGCAAGAGAATAGACCAGCACCTTGACCAGGGAATCATCATAGGATGCCGTCGATCCGCCGGTTGGCGGACTTTTATCCTTGTTTACATCTTGGTCGGTGCTCATAGTAGACTATTATAGTGAGATACAGAATTTTCATATCGACTACGATTGTTGTGCTCGGTTTTTCCGGAGTATTTTCGGCCGAGTTCATGGCGCTTGCACCGGTTGACAAGCTTGCCTCCGTTAAGAGGCTCACCGAAGAAGGTGCCTATTCCAGAGCTCGTCCGGGCATCGAGAAACTTCTCTTGGAATTTCCCAATGATCTCTCAGTTCATCTTGGTGCGGCCAGGCTCTATAAAAAAATGGGTCTCTGGTCCCGGGCGATTATGGAATATGAGTGGGTGCGAACCCATGACCCGGTCAGCTCGGAGCCTTATATCGCCCTATCTGAAATGTATCTGGAGAATCTCAGTTCGGACCTTGCCCTGAGTATGGCCGAGGAGGCAATTCGTCTGGCACCGCAATCTAAGAAAGCGCATGCTCAGCTGATTTCTGCTTTGCTGGCCAATTATCGCTATCAAGATGCCGACCGAGAACTAAGGGGGCTTCTCGGTAGATTCCCCCGGGATGCGGCAGTGCGGCATCTTGCATATCAGCTCAATAAAAGCACCGGTGATCTCAAAGAGGCGAAGCAGTATCTTGAAGAGGCTATTGAGCTAGATCCCAGAAAACCGGACTGGCTTCTGGAGCTCTCCGATGTTTGCGAGGCGCTTGGCGATATCGGTTGCGCCAGGAATTCTTTGAAAGAATACCTGAAGAAAATGCCCGATTCGGTCGAGGCGCTCCAGAAGCTTGCCTGGCTTCAGGAGCGATATATGTTCGATTATCCGGCTGCCACCAGGACCTATGAACTCATTCTGGCCAGGGACCCGGAAAACTGGGTGGCCGAAGCCGGTCTCGAGCGGCTCAATTTAAAAGCCACCGACCCTGCCGAGAATATCAAGCGAGGCATTCGGAAATTCTTTTCCGATATCGGAACCTGGTTGGAGAGCTTCAGACGCTAGCGGCAGCCTGTTTGCTCAGAACCCGTTTCGGTCCGTGAATGGGGTCTTCGACCACGACGGTGTTGTCGCGTTTGGGACCGACACTGACGATGGCGACCGGAACATCGAGCTGCTCTTCAATAAGTTCAAGGTATTCTCTTGCTTCTTTTGGCAGATCCTTGACGCTCTTACAATCGGTGGTCGGCTTCTTCCATCCTTTTACGGTCTTATAGACCGGGGTCATCTGGTTGAAGCGACTGCCTATGCTGGGCAGATCTTTGTAGACTACGCCGGTGATGCAATCTTTGTATTCGGTGCAAACTTTGATCTCGTCGAAATCATCCAGGACATCTAGCTTGGTGAGAGCCAGGCAGTCGAGACCGTTGATGCGAACAGAGTAGCGTCCGAGCACGGCATCGAACCAGCCGCAACGACGGGGGCGTCCAGTGGTGACACCGATTTCGGCACCAGTCTCTCTCAGTCTGTCGCCTTCTTTGTCTATCAGTTCTGTGGGGAAGGGGCCTTCTCCAACCCGGGTCACATAGGCTTTGGAGACTCCGATCACCCGGTCTATAATCGTCGGGCCTACACCAGCTCCTACACAGGCACCGCCTGCCGAGGGGCTGGAGCTGGTGACATAGGGGTAGGTGCCGTGGTCGAGGTCGAGGAGGGTGCCCTGGGCACCTTCGAATAAAATGTTCTTCTTCTGACCGACCGCTTCGAAAATGAGCGCCGAGGTATCGCAAACATACTTCTTAAGACGTTTGCCGTATTCGAGGTATTCTTTCAAAATCTGTTCGGTTTCCATGCTCTCCAGATTGTAGAGCCTGTCTAAGAGCACGTTCTTACTGGGAACCAGATATTCCAGTTTGGATTTGAGCACCTCTTTGTCGAGGAGGTCTTCCATGCGGATGCCGGAGCGGGCGCACTTGTCGGCATAGGTAGGACCGATGCCGCGTTTGGTGGTTCCTATTTTATTACCGCCTCGCTTCTCCTCTTCGGCTGCATCGAGGGTGAGGTGGTAGGGCATGGTTACATGGGCAGTGGCTGAAATCTTGAGAGAGGAGTCATCGAGACCTCTTTTGATAAGCCCGTCTAGCTCCTCGAGGAAGGCACGGGGGTCGATGACCATTCCCGGTCCGAGGATGCAGGTCTTGTTATAGACGATACCGGAAGGTATAAGGTGGAACTTATAGGTCTCGCCATTTGCCACCACAGTGTGACCGGCATTAGCGCCGCCCTGGTAGCGCACTACGACATCGGCATTCTTTGCCAGCAAATCGGTTACTTTTGCTTTGCCTTCGTCCCCGAACTGCGCACCAACTACTATTACGTTTGCCAAGGTTATCTCCCGGGTGGTTTATCCACACTCTTTCGTAGCCGACAGTCTTATCTGAGCTCGAACAGTCGAAACTCTAAGGGTCTGTCGCCGCCAAAGTCCCTAAGTAACAGGACTTTGCCCACTATTCACAAACTAAATAGTCTAGGCCACAAGCCAAGGGCTGTCAATTTGCAGAGCCTGGTTATAAAGCCTTACTTTGGTTAACTTTACTTACACTAAGACCTGATATCCTTTAGCGATCATGAGCAAGGGTCTTATTTTCAAGCCTGTTTTGGAAGAGGAGCAGGTGCTTGCCACCAGGCTTCTCGGGACCGCCGTCGAGCAATCTCGACTGGCGAATGCCTATCTTCTGGTGGGTGACAACCGAGAAGCCAAGCTGGATCTGGCTAAACAAGTGGCGGCTTACTTAAATTGCACCAGTACCGAGCGAGCTACCAGGGGGTCCTGTTTGAGGAGTGTTCCGGAGGCGACCGGTTTTTGCCAGAACTGTCGCTGGATATCCGAGGGCAGGCACCCCCAGGCCTGGCTGGAGCTGATGCCCAAAGAAGGGGCTTCCACCAAGATTCCGGTGGAGCAGGCCCGGTTGCTCTCGGAAGAGTTCACCAAGACCTCCGGCTATAAGCGGGTGGCGGTCATATATGAAGCTTCTCAGGATGTTTTCCACCGTCCCAGCGCCAATGCGCTCCTCAAGACCATCGAGGAACCTCGAGGCAACGGGGTCTTCTTTCTCTTTGCCCGGAGCGAGGACAATGTTCTGAGGACAATTGTCAGCCGCTCTCAGGTGGTTCCGGTGATTATGCCGGGCAAGAGACTGGTCGGTCCCCTGAATCGCTTGCTAAATCGCTCGGCTTATGCAAGCGGACTGGCAAATCTATTCTCCCAGCTTAAGGAAGATGAAGCCGAAGTGGTGGCCAGTCTGAAGGAGCTAGCGAACCTGCCATTTTTCGAGTGGAGTCGCAACCTGGCCCGGGGCGGAGCTAAAAAAGCCTCAGCTCATCCGACGACCGGAGTTCAAGCTCTGGAGCTGGTGGAGTCCTCTCTTGATATTGTCGGACAGGTAGACAATGTGGAGCTTGTGGTCGATGCGGTCTATCTGACCGAACTCGAAATTATCGGAACTATGGCAATAGATTCGCCAATTCTTACCGATTATTTGAACGAGCTGTTAAGATTGTGCGAAGAGACGAAATGGCGGATATCCAAGTATGTCGGGAAAAAATCGGTCTTCGAGAGCTTCGTATTTCAGTGGATAGAATTGCGTCAGTCTCTATCAAGTCCGGTTTCAGGTTAGCCTCGGTCCGGTGAGGGAACTTAATCAAATAAGAGTTCAAAAGAAGGTTCTTTGAAGGAGAAGTGTCTTGGCAGTCAATGGGCAGGAGTTACCCCCCGAGCGTAAGAATCTAGTCAGAGAGTTGCTCTGCCCCCAGCTTCTGGCGGCTATTGTTGCCGGGGGACTTTTTGCTTTTACCATCGCGGTTCCGGTCAAACTTCCGGATGCCGGTTCGGTCAAAGTCACCAAGACCGGGATTGAGGCAGTCGACCCTCTGCTCAACTCTGCGGAGATCCTCGAAAAGGTAAAAGAAAAAGAGCCCTGGGTTCTCTACGAGAAAGGGCAGACCAAGGAAGCCATGGCTGCTGCCTGGAAAGCCGCAAAGGATAACAAGAAGCGCCAGGATGCAGCCTGGAACATGGCTATCGGCAATACTCTGATTCGGTCCGACAGTCCCAGAGATAGATGGAAGGGTTATGTGGTTCTGGAGAAGACCATTCTCAAGCACCCCACCAGTCAGTATGTCATTCTGAATTACGCTAGGCAGCTTTATTACGGTGGCTTTGTCGAAAAAGCAGAAGAGCAGTACGAGAACTTGCTCAAGTTGGCCAAGCCTGAGTGGATCGAGCCCCGCATCGAGCTGGCCAATCTCTATCTGGTGGACGAAAAGACCAGTCGTGCCATAGAAGTATTCAACCAGGTTCTCGAGCAGAAGCCGGAAGACCCGCGGATCACCAAGCGCCTGGGTCTGGCTATTGCCGTGAACGGCAAAAAGGAAAAAGGCTTCGAAACCTTTGTCAGGGGCTGTGCCCTCGAGTCTGACAATCTCGATTATCCTCCGGAGATCAAAGAGCTTATTGAGAAAAATGCCGGATTAATAGAATCGGCTATCTCGGATGTGCGTCAAAAGGTCGAGAACCGACCAGGAGATATAGACCTCAGGGTGACCCTGGCCAAACTTTTGATTGCGGTGAATCGCCTGCCGGAAGCCAGAAAGAATTTGAAAGACGCTCTTAAAAAACGAGAAAGTGTTCCGGAGCTTCATGAGCTTATGTCCGAAGTGCTCTTTCGGGAACACAACCGCGAAGAAGCGCTCGGAGAGTTCTCCTCTGCCACCAGTCTGTTGCCGCTCAGCCGGCCTGCCGCCCCTGCCGAGGCCTATGCTCCCACCATTGAAGACACCGCCGAAGAGGCTGAGTCCGTAGCTCCTCCGCCCGAAGAGAAAAAGGCGGATGCGGCGGCCAAGCCGGTTGCTGAAGGCGAAGCAGAAGCAGAAGCAAAATAGTTGGTGATATCACCGATAGTGCTACTATAAGTGAACTGCTTCAGTTCGCGCTGGCCGCGCTCTTTTGTTCGAGAGAGGCAAGTTTTTCGTAGAGATCTTTCTCTTCTGCGGATAGTTTCTCCGGAATGACTATTTTTACCCGGATCAACAAGTCACCACGAGTAGTGCTTTTGAGCTGGGGCAGACCTCTGCCTCTCAGGCGCAGCAGTTTGCCTCCCTGGGTACCCGCCGGAATGCGGATCTTGACCGGTCCGTCCAGGGTAGGCACTCTTGTTTGTCCACCGAGTACAGCCTTTGCCGGAGATATCTCGGCTTCGCAAAAAAGATTGTCTCCGTCTATGGTGAATTTGTCATGGGGTTTGACCTTCACTTTCAGAAAAAGATCGCCTCGACCATAGGGGCTATCGGCGCCCTGACCGGGAATCCGCACTTTGGAACCGGCTCTGACTCCTTTAGGAATTTTGACTTCGATAGTTTTCGAGGCTGCGCCGGGAGGCGTGATTTTGAGGGTGCGGTGGGCACCAGCGGCAAGCTCCTCTACAGTAAGCTCGATGGTGGCTTCCTGGTCTTTAGGTTTTCGGGCGCCTGAAAATCGTGTGCCGCCACTGGTGGTGGTGCGGCTACCGGAGCCTCCCTGGGGAGCGCCGCCACCAAAAGTCTGTCCGAACAGCACGTCGAAAAAGTCTGAAAATGGACCGCCGCTCTTGCTCAGGTCGCTGAATTTTTCGAAGTCGAAACCGAAGCCACCGGCGCCGAAATCAGGCGGGGGCTTGAACTCTGCACCGGCCTTCCAGTTGGAGCCCAGGCGGTCGTATTTTTTGCGTTTTTCTTCGTCTTTGAGAACTTCGTAGGCTTCAGTTATCTCTTTGAATTTTTCTTCAGAGGCCTTATCGCCCTGGTTGGCATCCGGATGATATTTGCGGGCAAGGGAGCGGTAAGCAGATTTAATCTCTTTCTGGGTTGCCGTTCGGTTCACTCCCAGGGTCTGGTAGTAGTCTTTGAATTTAACCAATGATTTCCGCCTCCTAGCTAGTTCATTTTACACCACCACTTCAGGATAGTGAGCTATGCATCTGATTAGTTCAGGCTATATCTGGGAATAAGGAGAACGAGTAGTCTTGATCTGATCAATTTTTTTTCTCGCTGTTCGTAATGATTCAACTTCTCTCTCCTGCTAAGTACCGTTCCGCAAGAAACCGGGGGCAATCCACGGTGGAACTGTGCGCCGGTCTGATTATTCTTGTGCCTCTGGTTCTGGTTCTTTTTGATCTGGCTGTGATCGTTATCGGAGTCCAGGTCAACGATCAGACTTGCCGACAGGCGGCCCGGGCTGCTTCCAGCGGAGATCCGGCTACGGCCAGGCAGAGGGCGGATGCTATTATCGCCCGAGCCAACCAGCAGGGAAGCTCGATGTTGAGCAATTTCACCCTGGATGAGTTCATCTTCAACCCCGGCACGGTGCTCACTGACACCGATGCATTGAGGGCTTCTAATGGAGGCTTTGGAGGGACTGTCAGCGGTACTATCACCGTCGAGACCACCGTCGAGATTCGACCCTTTATCGTACCGGCGGTCTATAGCGGCGGTGCTCCCCTTACTTTCCGGGCTTCCCAGACCTTCCCGTTCACCTACCTGGTGCCTAACGAAGCGACCTGATTCCACTTTCTCTATTTAGCTGTTCTGTAGATAAAGAAAAAGAGGAGATTCCAGAGAATCTCCTCTTCTGATATTGATTGCTTCTTCTCTATGCAGCCACGTGCTTGGAGAGATCCTGCAGGGTGGCAACATCGAGTTTGACGCCGGGACCCATGGTGGAGCTCAGATAGACAGCCTTGACATAGGTGCCTTTGACGCTGGTTGGTTTGACCTTGTTGATTTGCTCGACTACGGCAGCCAGGTTTTTGAGAAGGCGCTCGTCATCGAAGGAGAGTTTGCCGATGGCCATTTGAACCAGTCCGCCGGTTTTCTCGGCTCTGAAGCTTACTTTACCGGCTTTCAGCTCTTCTACGGTTTTGGCGATATCGGTGGTCACGGTGCCGTCTTTCGGGTTCGGCATCAGACCTTTGGGACCGAGGATACGTCCCATCTTCGACAACATTGCCATACAGTCGGGAGTGGCGACCAGCTTGTCGAAATCGAGCATGCCCTTGCCAATCTCTTCGACCAGTTCTTCTGCTCCGGCAATATCGGCGCCGGCGGCTTTGGCTTCGTCAATGAGCGCGCCTTTGGCGACAACCGCTATCCGAACCTCTTTACCCGTTCCGCCAGGCAGGCTGACGGTGGAACGAATCTGTTGATCGTTGATTTTAGGGTTGATGCCAAGACGGAAGTGCACTTCGACAGTGGGGTCGAATTTGACAGATTTCTCTTCTTTGAGAACTTTGATCGCTTCAGCGGCTTCAAGAGGATCACGATATTTCTCTTTCAGCTCGAGAAGGCGAGTCTGTCTCTTTGTCTTTTTGGCCATTTCGAGGCTCCTTTCCTATTTATATGATTCCGGCTTATTTGATGGTGACGCCCATGTTTCTGGCAGTGCCGCGTACCATCTGCTCGGCCGCTTCAATGGTTGTGGCATTGAGGTCGGGCATTTTGACTTTGGCAATTTCAGTTACTTGAGCGGCGGTTATCGAGCCGACCTTTGTTTTATTGGGGGCCGATGATCCCTTTTCGATTCTCGCCGCCTTCTTGATCAACTCGGAGCAAGGAGGAGTTTTGAGAACGAAATCGAACGAGCGATCCTCGTACACAGTGATCTCGACCGGAACAATAGTACCGGCTTTGTCCTGTGTCTTAGCATTGTATTCTTTGCAAAACTGCATGATGTTGACACCATGCTGACCGAGAGCCGGTCCTATAGGTGGTGCCGGATTTGCTTTACCAGCAGAAATTTGCAGTTTGATCTTTCCAACGACCTTTTTCACGGTGCCTAGATCCTTATATATATACCGAAGTACTAGATTTTATGGCCCAAACGCTTATAAATCCAGGACATTTACACTTTTATAACCTGGTTGAACTCCAGTTCTACCGGTGTAGCACGTCCAAAGATAATCACAGACGCCTTTATGCGCTCTCTTTCCAGGTTTACTTCTGTAACTTCTCCTGTAAAGTCGGCGAATGGGCCACCGGTGATTCTGACGTAATCTCCGACCTTTACGTCTATTTGGGCTGCCTTCTTGCCCTTCACTCCGGAAGTGGCAATCTGGCGTCTCAGGATTTTCCTGATTTCGGAGTCTTGGACTGGAATAGGTTTTTTACCTGCTCCTACATATTTCGTTACGCCGGGTGCTTCTCTGACCACTCTCCAGGAGTCGTCATCGAGGATCATCTCGACGAATACATAGCCGGGATACTCTCTTTCTTTCTTTTCGACGCGTTTGCCGTCCTTGACCTTGGTCACCATTTTTTCCGGCACGATAACGCCGAAGATCTTATCCTGGGCATTCATGGTGACTACGCGCTTCTCGATGTGCTCTTTGACTTTGTTTTCATGGCCCGACGCGGTTTGTACTGCGTACCATTTGCGGTGACCATCCGACTTGATGAAAGCCATCTCTTTTCCCGTATCCTCTCTTCTCTCTATATCTAGCATTGCTTCCCTATGGGCTCATGTTGAGCTTGATCCAGTGCTCCAGGGGACCGAAAACGATATTACCCAGGACCCAGTCATAACCGAGAACCAACAAGGTAATAAAAGTAACCAGAATCAGCACCGTCCAGGTTTCCTGAATGATCTGTCTGCGGTCGGGCCAGGTGATTTTTCTGTACTCGACTCTGACTTGCTTGAGAAACTCTATATAAGCGGCAAAACCGGTCAATCCCTTGGATTCTTCCGGGGGTGACTTCGGTTGCGGTTTGGGACCGGGGTCCTTGGTGGCGGTGTTTTGAGCGCTCACTGATTCTGTCTTGCCTTCTTTTTTGCGTTGCTCATCATCTTCAGCGGTTCCGGCAGGAGGATTTGAGGAGCTCTTATCAACTCGAATCTTCGAATCTTTGCTTTTCTTGCGCTTCTTAATCGCCATAGCCTGCTCGTCCGATTAGTCCGGGATTGTCATTAACTGCCGGAGAAAAACATTCGCGCCCTGAAGGAGTCGAACCCTCAACAAAGGTTTTGGAGACCTTCGTTTTACCATTAAACTAAGGGCGCAAAGCCAGTTCGAGAGCCGGCTCTCGTGAGAGGAACCGGCTCGTCTTTCTGTTTTGGCTTACTTCTTGGTCTCTCTGTGAGGAACGTGCTGACGGCAGAATTTGCAGTATTTTTTGAATTCCATTCTGTCGGTGTCGTTGCGCTTGTTCTTCATGGTGGTGTAGTTGCGGCTTTTGCAGGTGGTGCAAGCCATCGTGATTATTAGTCTGTCTTCTTTCTTAGCCATGATCTGTTGCTCCTGGAGCTTGATGCGCCTTTTTTTGAAAGGCGACCAACAAAAAAACGCCTCTCCGGCGTCAAGGAAATAGTATATCTAAGGTATGAAATCGGTGTCAACAAAGAATGGATTTCCGCTTCATACAAAAGCATAAACTACCCTACTCGAACCTAATGCACCCGAATCTACTAAGCCCAGACAGTGATTCCGGTGGAGCATAAGAGGCGGATAAACATCTCTTAACTTATTTAGGACGGTTACTTTTTGATGCTTGAGAAGGAGATACTATGTCCTTACTTTCAATTTTAGTAAGACCCGTTATAAGTCGGAACCCACCTTGATACCAGATTTAAATCTATCGAGAGCCCGCTTCTTTTCTTCTCTAATCACGGCCGCTGTTATTTTGCTTGTCTCCAATCTGAGTACCTCGTGCACCTGGGGGACGGGTGGCAGGCCTCGCTTCGAGCCGGATACCTTGAGGATGAATCTCGGCAACGAACCTCCCAGCCTGGATTGGCATACAACAACCGATTCAACCTCCTTCGATGTGATCTCGAACATCATGAATGGGCTGACGCAGATGGATGCGGAGATGAAGATTGTGCCGGCGCTTGCATCTTCCTGGGAGATTGAAGAGGATGGAAAAAGATATGTCTTTCATCTGCGGGAGGATATTTTCTGGTCCGATGGTAAGCCGGTTACGGCGATGGATTTCGTATTCGCCTGGCGCAGATTGCAAGACCCTGACACCGGTGCCTCCTACGCCACATTTCTCCACGATATCGAAAACGCATACGAGATTAACACCGGTCGTATCAAAGACTTGAGCGACCTGGGAGTGGAGGCTGTCGATAAAAAAACCTTCGCAGTTCGTCTCAAGCAGCCGGCAGCGTACTTTCTCTCTTTGACTTCCACCTGTCCGACATTTCCTCTTAGAGAGGATGTTCTGGCCGAGCATGGCAGCAAGTGGACGGATCCTCGATTCATTGTCACCAATGGACCTTACCGGCTGCACAAATGGCAGCATGAATACAAGATAGAGCTTCATTCCAATCCTGATTATTTCGAAGGAGAGCCCAGGGTCAAAGTGGTGAAGATGTTCATGGTGCCCGAGCAATCCACGGCGTTCGCTCTGTTTGAAAATGACGAATTAGACTATGTGGACAACCGCAGTTTCTCCACCTCGGATGTGGAGCGTTATCTAAAATCACCGCGATATCGCAATCTGCCTCTTTTGCGTTCTTCATACATAGCCTTCAACGTCACGAAAAAACCCTTCGATAAAAAACTGGTGCGCAGAGCTTTTGCCATGGCGGTGGATCGAAGCGTCTTTCCCCGTATTCTTCGCCGTGAGGAAACACCGCTCTATGGCTGGATTCCTCCTGGATTACTGGGTTATTCGGAAGGCACCGGTTTGAGATTCGAGCCCAAAAAAGCCCAGGCGCTGCTTTCTCTTGCTGGTTATCCGGGTGGCAAAGGGCTGCCGAAGGTGGAGCTTCTCTATCCAAACCGAGAGGATGCCAGACTGGTGGTGGAGGCTATTCAAGATCAGCTCAAGAAAAATCTCGGGGTTCGGGTAGAACTGGTCAATCAAGAGTGGAAGGTCTATCTTGCAAGACGCAAAAAAGACCCGCCACCGCTTTTCAGAGGCGCCTGGGGAGCGGATTTTCCCGATCCTGAGTCCTTCATGAATGTCTTTACATCCGGAAGCGGAAACAACCATACGCGCTGGTCCAGCACCAGATATGATGCTCTATTAAATCGGGCCAGGACAGAGCAAGACGAAAGCGTCAGGGCGTCATTGTATCAATCGGCGAATCGATTGCTCTGTGAAAGCGAGGTTCCGGTAATTCCGCTCTATCTGGCTACCCAGAATATTCTGACCAAACCCTGGGTCGAAGGCATAAGCTTTAACGCTTTGGATATTCAGATTTTTAAAAATGCCGTCATCAAAGATCCTGCCGGAAAGGACGGTGCAATCTGATGTTTGCGATGATTATCAAAAGAGTGTTGTCTGCGATTCCGGTTCTTCTGATCATTGCCACCCTGACCTTTTGTCTGGTGCGGGTTGTTCCGGGGGGACCATTTGACGAGGATAAGAATCTGCCTCCGGAGATAATCAAGAATCTGGAAGCGAAGTACAATCTTGATAAGCCGATTGCCGAGCAGTATCTGCTTTATCTGGGCAGGCTGGTCCGAGGGGATCTCGGAGTCTCTTACAAGTATGTCGATCGCTCCGTCACGGACATCCTGGGGGATGCTTTTCCTGTCTCGTTGCAGCTGGGACTTGCCGGTCTGACCATCGCCATTTTAGTAGGTGTTCCCCTGGGTACTCTTGCCGCGACTCGGCGCGGGACCTTTATAGATGTGCTTGCCATGTTCATCAGCACCGCCGGCATTTCCGTGCCCGTATTCGTGATCGGAGCCTTGCTCATCTATGTTTTCGGAATCTGGTTGCGTCTTCTTCCTGTCGGACTATGGGAGTCACCTGCTCATATGATATTACCAGCGGTGACTCTGGCTTTCGGCCCGACCGCCTATCTCGCTCGTTTGACCAGGGCCAGCGTGCTCGAAGTCCTCGAGAAAGACTGGGTCCGGACCGCTCGTTCCAAGGGGCTCTCCGCATATACGACCGTTAGTCGTCATGTGCTTCGCAATGCTCTGGTGCCGGTGGTGACCGTACTCGGACCTCTGACGGCTATTCTGGTAACCGGGTCTTTTGTGGTCGAATTCGTCTACGCTATCCCTGGAATGGGACGCTTCTTTATTACCGCTGTGATGAACCGGGATTATGATCTGATCATGGGCACCACTCTTTTGTTTGCCGTTCTACTCATTTTTACCAACACACTGGTGGATATCATCTACCACTTTCTAGATCCCCGGATCAGAGTGGAGGATTGATTTGAAACGGTTCTTCATTCGTTTGAGCAAAGTCAGGACGGCGGTAGCTGCACTAATAGTAGTGCTTTTGATCTGTCTTCTATGCATCGTCTCTTACCTGGATCTTCCACTGACGGGTTTTGCCTTCGACGAGACTTCCGACGCCATTCTCCTCGACCCATGTCCTCAACATCCGATGGGTACGGATGAGCTTGGCAGGGATCTGCTCACCAGGGTCATTTACGGCTCTCGATTGTCGATTACTATTGGTGTTCTCACCGCTCTCGTTTCACTGGTGATTGGTACTGTCTATGGCGCCATTGCCGGCTATTGCGGCGGCAAGATAGATTCTCTTCTGATGCGGATAGTGGATATCGCTTACGCGCTACCGGATCTGCTTGTGATGATTTTGCTGGGTGTTCTCATTGGCCGCGGCACCCTGGGTATTTTGATCGCTCTTGCCCTGGTGAGCTGGCGAGGGACTGCCCGGCTGGTGCGGGCTCAGTTCCTGGCGCTCAAATCGGAAGAGTTCGTCGAGGCTGCCAGAGCCCAGGGTCAGGGTCATCTGAAAATAATCACGCGACATCTTTTACCTAACTCCATCGGACCGGTGATCGTCGCCATGACTTTCACCGTTCCGGCCGCTATTCTCTCTGAGTCTACCCTCAGTTTCATCGGGCTCGGTCTATCGCCACCGGCCTGCAGTTGGGGGACGCTCGCTTCAGACGGATGGCGCTCTTTGCAGACCCATCCCCATCTGATTCTCTTCCCCAGTCTGTTTATCTTCGTTTCGGTTCTCGCTTTCAACTTCCTGGGGGATGGTTTGAGGGACGCTCTCGATCCGAGAACTCGTTCTATATCGAAAGTCGGTAAAGAGCTTTAGTTTTTCATGCCTGCCCAGCGGGTACAGAGAAATTTGAATAAGATAGTTTCAGAACCAGTAAATTCCGAGCCCGTTTAAATCATGACCGCAATTTTTCTTTCTCGATTCGCACACTGCGCTTGCCTTCTGGTAGTTTTTTTAATATGTGCCGGTCCGGCTCAAGCCCAGGAGAACGGCTGGATGTTGACCCAGAGAAGCGAGTACATGGGCGACCAGTACGTTTATGTCTCGAAGTCCGGATTCAAGTGGGTCAATCCCAAGGCCGGGGCCAATCTTGTTACCGCTTCGCCTGATTGGGTGGTGACCATGTTCAACGACAAGACCAGGCAGTATTTCCAGACCACTTTCGATCAGTGGCGTAACCAGATGATCTCCACCGGCGGACAGCGAGCCCGGGATATGCAGGCTGCTCGCTGGAAAGCAGCCGGTTCCGGCAACATCAGCGGTCTGAAAGCAACCAAATATGTTATGAGCGGTGGTCCGATCGGTGCCGGCGGAGGCAAGCTCTCCACTGTAAAAGCTGCCACATGCTGGGTCTCAGATGAAATCGAGGTGCCCGCGGCCATCGCCGATGTGCTCTCCAGGGCTTACGGCATGCCCCGCACACGTTATTTCCCTTTGCGAGTCACCTATGTCACCGGCTCTGGTCAGGTGAAGAGCGCTCTCGATACCTATAGAAGCTCTACCTGTCCGATTCCCGCTGCCTACTTCGCTAAACCGAATGGCTATGCCCTGGCCAGCAGCCAGGCGGAAGTTTTGATGGATGACGAGACTCGCCAGATTTTCGAGGATATGGCCGGTGAAGCCGGAATCAAGCGCAAGCCTGTTGCCGCTCGACCTGCCGCGACCCCGGCGGCGGCTCAGAAGACAGCGGCCGGCTCCAGTACGCCACCGCCAAAACCCGGCTCCACCGCCGATCAGCTGTCGAAACTGCTCGATGCCCTGAAGGGCAAATAGATACCGGTCAGATAATATCTTGTTCTGGAGCCTGCCTGCGGCGCTTTCGATAAAAATACCCTGGTCGGGGAATATACTCAATAACAGTAATAAGCAGAGATCAATATCTATTTCCTCGTTCTTCTAAAAAATAGAGTTCAGTGCTTTCCAACCGCATTAATTTGAAAATCGTCCATAAGGGAGCCATTCTGGTTCTCGTACCGCTTTTTTTCGAATTGATTTTCCTTGGCGTGTTGACCGAACTGTTGCATCGAGCCGAGGTGGAGGTTCAGAGGCAGGTCCGCTCTAAAGCAATAATCTCTCAGGCCAATACGCTTTCTAAGCTCTTTTACGACGCCGGCGTGGCTATGGGTGGATACAGTATCACCAAGTCGCCCTTGTTCTCTGACCGCTATGACAAAATCGTAAGGCAGATTCCCGAGGATCTCGAAGAACTCAGAAAGCTGGTCGGTGATAACCCGAAGCAGAAGCAAATTCTGGAGAATCTTCAGAAAATCACCGTCACCGGTTTGAAGATTCTGGGCGAGGCTAAATCCGCCATCGATGATAACCGGGTCGATGTTGCTCAGTTCCGAGCCCGGCACATGTACAAAGAGATCCGGTCTCTGGCGGACAAGTTGCAGGATGAATTGCGTGGTCTGACCGAAGATGAGCGTAGAATCGAGCAGGAAAGCCCGGAGAAGCAGAACCGATCTAGAACGATTTTGAAAGTCTTCCTGGTCGGCGGTGTCGTCGCCAATATCTTGATCGCCTTCGTCTTGCTATGGTTCTTCACCCGCAGTATCAAGAACCGACTCGATGTTCTGACCGACAACTCATTTCGTCTTGCCCGGGGTCAGCCGCTCAATCCTCCTGTTGGAGGCGGCGACGAGATCTCGCACCTCGACGGAGTATTCCACAGTATGGCTGACGCTCTTACGGAAGCTCACCGTAAGGAGAAGGCGGTTATAGATAATGCCGTGGACGTCATCTGTTCTATAGACATGGACGGCAAGTTCGTGGCGGTCAACCCGGCTTGCTACGAGAACTGGGGCTATACTCCTGACGAACTTCTCGGTAAGCGTTTTATCGAGGTAATCGCTCCTCAAGATATTTCCGAGACCATTAAGGCTGTGCGGGCCATCCGGGCAGAGAAGAGCAACCTGCAATTCGACAACAGAGTAAGACGAAAGGATTCCTCCGAGATAAACGTGAGCTGGTCGGCATACTGGTCGGAGAAGGAAAGAGCCATGTTCTGCGTGGCTCACGATATCACGGAACGAAAGCTGGCTGAAGAGGCGATTCGCGCCAGTGAACATCGGATCAGAACGATCATCAACCATATGATTGTCGGACTGGTGATAGTCAACCAGGATGGTTATATCGAATCTATGAACCCGAGCGCAGAAAAAATCTTCGGATACAAAGCCGAAGAGATTGTCGGTCGGCATCTACTCTCACTTTTTTCCGATTCGAAATTCTTCTCCGAGCACAATGAAAGTGATACCACTTCTTTCATGGATACGCTCTTTAACCAGGCTTTGAACAGAATCGGAGAGTTCGATTGTATCAAGAAAAATGGAGAAGACTTCCCGGTAGAGCTTTCTATTAGCGAACTCAAGACTCACGAAGGCGAGCGCTATATGGCCAACATCCTCGATGTGTCAGAGCGCAAGGAAGTGGAGCGCTTGAAGAAAGAGTTCGTGTCCACGGTCAGCCACGAACTCAGAACACCACTTACCTCTATCCGGGGTTCACTCACCCTTTTGTCGGTCGGAGCCATGGGGGCGTTGCCTGAGCAAGCCAAGAAAGTCGTCTCCATCGCCGAGAGGAATACCATCCGTCTGATCGGACTGATCAACGATATCCTCGACATAGAAAAATTGGAAGCTGGCAAACTCGATATGGTCTTCGAGAACACCAACATGAAGGACATCATGGAGCGTTCCGAGCAGTCGGTCAATACATTTGCCGCTAACAACGGAGTCAAACTGGAGATGATGCCTACCGATGCCCAGGTATATGCCGACGGCGATAGAATCGTCCAGGTACTGGTCAACTTGCTGTCCAACGCGATCAAGTTCTCTCCCCAGGGTCAGACAGTGACCGTGGCGGTAGAGAATGCCGCCGGATTCGTCCATGTGCGGGTCATTGATAGAGGACGCGGCATTCCTGAGCAGTTCAAGAAGTTACTCTTCCAGCGTTTCCAGCAGGTCGAAGCTTCCGACGCCAAGAAAAAAGGCGGTACCGGTCTGGGTCTTGCTATCTGTAAGGGCATAATTGAGCAGCATGGCGGTCAGATTGGAGTGGATTCCGAAGAAGGCAAAGGCAGTACTTTCTGGTTCCGTCTGCCACCGGCTCGGACTGATTCCACCGTGGTAGTGCAGCCCCAGGAGACCAGAGCCAGTTGATAAAATTTATTCCTCTGAAAAAGGGATTGTCTGGGTCTCGTCCGGGGAAGGTAAAAAGAGAGTTCTGTATAATACTGGATTCACTTGGGGATTCAGTTCTGATAGATAAGAGGATTTAGTCTTGATGAGAGTTCTCATAATTGATGATGAAGAGGACTTTCGTGCTATAGCAGGTACCTGTCTGGGGATTCTCGGAGGCGTGTCTGTTTCGGAAGCTGAAAATGGTGAAGTTGGCTTGAAGAAGGCTGAAGAAGATCAACCGGATGTGATTCTGCTCGATCTAATAATGCCGGAAATGGATGGAATTACTACACTACGCGAATTGAGAAAAAATCCGAGTACCCAGGAGATTCCCGTCATCTTCATGACTACCAAAGGCATGTTCGATGAGTTCGAGGAAACCAAGAAACTGGGGGCGCTTGCTGTAATCACCAAGCCTTTCGATCCGGAAAAACTGGCGGATCAGATTCGGAAGATTCTCGCCAATGCCAAACAGGCATAGGGTCCAAACTATTGTAGTTGTTACTTTTCAGGTGAGGGGAAAGAATGAAAGTACTCATAATCGATGATGAAGAAGATGTGCGTGAGATAGCCAAGATGAGTCTCAATCTGCTTGGCGGACTCGACGTGGTGGAGGCCGAGAACGGTCAACATGGTATCGAAGTTGCTGCCCAGAACAAACCGGATGTGATCCTCCTGGATATGAACATGCCGATACTCGATGGTCCTTCGACCCTGGAGGCTTTGCGCACCAATGAAGCGACCAAGGATATACCGGTCATTTTCTTGACCGCTAAAGCGATGACCCAGGAGATCGAGAAGCTGAAGCGTATGGGCGCCACCGGTGTGCTCACCAAGCCTTTCGATCCGACCACCCTCGCTACCCAGGTCCAGGATATTCTCAAGGAGTAAGCAGGAATGCAGTCCTGGCAGGAGACTTTCGGAGCACTAAAGGAAAAGTATCTCAAGCGATCTTCAGATCGATTGGCTGAGATACTGGAAGTGCTTGATGGACTGATCTCCAATCCCCGGGACGAAGAGTTGATCAGAAAAATGAGCCGCAGCTTTCACTGGCTTGCGGGCTCCGGTTCCATGTACGGGTTCAAAGATGTTTCCGAACTCGGCGCCCGGGGGGAGCAATATCTCGAAAACGTTCTCAAAATGGGGGACCGGGGCGGTGTGGATGTCGAGTTCTTGAAGGGCCTGGTCAGCGATCTCTCCAATGCCTTTATCCAGAATACAGATAAAGACGGTTCGCCGGAGACATCTAATCTAGGCTCCGCAATCCCGAAGGAAACCGACAACAGGAGCATCGTTATCCTGTCCGAAGACAAGGATTCGGTTTCTTCAATCGCCAAGATCGTAGATGAATTGGGACTGGCGGTTATCTATAGCCGGGACATCAAATCCGCCATGGTAGAGTTGGACGGGCGTATGCCGGAAGGGGTAATCATCGAGATTCCCATTAGAGACGGTGATGCCTACAACCTGGTTGAGAAGATCCGCGGCATGCAGGACGGCGACAAGCCGGCTATATTTATTGTCAGTAAACAGACCGGTTTCCTCGACAAAGTTCGCTCGATTCACTGTGGTGCCGATGCGCACTACGAAAAACCGATTGATCTAAAAGCGATGTCCCGCCGGTTGCGGTATCTGCTCGATAAAACCAGTATGACACCGCCGAAGATACTATCAGTGGAAGACGACCCTGATCAAGCCGCCTTCATTCGAGCATTTTTAGAGTCGGTCGGATACCAGGTGAAAACCTGTACAGATCCCAAGAATTTCGACAGTTTCATGGCTGAGTTCAAACCCGATCTGGTGATACTCGATGTGATGCTTCCGGGTGTGACCGGTTATGAACTGGCGCGTTATATCCGGCAGGACGAGCGCCATGCCACATTGCCGGTGATCTTCCTCACCACTCACGGACAACTGGACGCACGCATAGAGAGTACCCGTTCCGGCGGCGATGATCACCTGGTCAAACCCGTGCCTCCTGCGCTTCTGTTGAATTCTGTCTCTTCAAAATTAGAACGGGCACGCTATCTCAATACTCTGCTGCACAAAGACGGACTGACCAATCTTCTCAATCATACCGCCTTCATGGAGCAGGCCCAGCAAGTGGTGGCACAAAAGAAACGCAACTCTGAACATGTCGCTTTGATCGTGCTCGATGTCGATTATTTCTCGTCTATCAACGAGCGCCATGGTTATACAGGTGGGGACAAGGTTTTGCTCTCGTTGTCCTTGCTTTTGCAGAAGCGGCTCCGGCAGTCGGATATCATCGGTCGTCTCAGCGGTGACGAGTTTGGTATCATAGCCGAGGATCTGGACGAGAAAGAAGCTCTCTCTCTTGCATCGAGGCTGATAGCGGATTTTGCCAGTATCCAACACACCACGCTTTCTCATTCCGGCTTCAATGTGACTTGCTCGGCGGGGCTCGCTATGCTTGATGCCAGTGATATGAGTCTGGAGCAGTGGACCGGTTCAGCCTATGCTGCGCTTACCCAGGCCAAGGCTGATGGCAAAAATTGTGCTATGGTCCACAAAGCCAGGAAGGACATAGATATAGCTCTCAAATGACCAGTTCAGACCGTAAAAGGGAAGAGGCGGCGCAAAGAGTGGCCGTTTTGGGAGGCGGAGCCTGGGGAGGCACCCTGGCCTGGCTTCTGACCGAAGGTGGAGTTGAATCCGTCCGGCTTTATCGTAGACCTGGAGCCGCTTTTGACAAATTGCTCTCTTCAAGAGAGCTTCTCGATCCCCTGCCTGTAAGGCTCTCCGAGAGCTGTTCGATAACCAGCGATCTGGGCGAAGCCCTGGACGGGGCCGAAATTGTCATTCTGGCCTGCACCTCCTCTTCCATGGTCGAAGTTGTGAAGCAGGTAAGCCTGGTCATGTCCGATTCCCTGCGTTCTCGAAGCACTTTCGTCAGCGTGGTCAAAGGTCTTGATCCCGGATCATTGAAACGCATGTCGGAAGTGGCGGTAGAGATGCTGGGCACAGACAGGGTGCTTGCTCTGTCCGGTCCCAACCTCGCTTTCGAGATCCGCTCCGGTCTGCCCTGCGCTGCCGTGGTTGCTCACAGGGATCTGTCTCTGGCTCAATACGTCCAGCACAGCCTCTCTACCCCGGGTTTTCGTCTCTATGCCAGCGAAGATATCGCCGGTGTCGAACTGGGCGGTACCCTCAAAAATGTAATCGCCATAGCCGCCGGTGCATCCGATGGTTTGAAGCTGGGCGTCAATGCCAAATCGGCTCTGCTCACCCGGGGACTGGCTGAGATGGTCAGGCTTTCGGCAAATCTGGGAGCGCGTCCCAACACGCTCTTCGGGCTGTCGGGCATGGGCGATCTGATCGCCACCTGCCAGGGACCGCTTTCGAGAAATTATCGAATTGGCATGTATCTGGCAGAGAACGCCAGCCTGGAAGAAGCCCTCGAAAAAGTCGGTTCGGTGGCAGAAGGGGTTCAGACCACCAATTCGGTTTGTGAACTTTCGAAAAAACTTGATATCGATCTGCCCATCGCTCTTCAGGTCCAGGCAACCCTGAAGGGCTCTACAACGCCCAAAGATTCGATAATGGCCTTAATGAGTCGCCCCCTGGCCAAAGAATAAAATATCCTGGTGGTGAGTGTAAGATATACATTCGATAAGGTCCGGACGTCTGGCAAAATTCGGTAAGGAAAAGGAGTGAGCTAGTGCCCAAGCGAGTTCTAATGTTGGCATGGGAGTACCCACCTCGGGTGATAGGCGGATTGTCCAGGGTTGTCTGGGCGCTTTCCCGGGAACTGGTCAAGAGTGGTCTCGAGGTGCACGTGGTCACGGCTGATCATCCGGGCACTAGAGAGTACGATCTGGATGAAGGGGTTCATGTCCACAGGGTCAAGAGCCAGACCGATCCTACTCCGGATTTTTTGCACTGGGTCGCTCGTCTGAACATCGGCATGCTCCAGTACGCTATTCAGCTTCATAATCAAGTCAAATTCGATGTGGTTCATGCCCATGACTGGATGGTTACCGATGCTGCCTGGGTTATGAAAAGCGGTTTTGGATTGCCTCTGGTCTCTACCATCCATGCCACGGAACAGGGGCGAATGGGCGGCATCCACACCGACATGCAGCGCTATGTCAATCAGCTCGAGTGGAGGCTGACCTTCGAGTCCTGGAGAGTGATTGTCAACAGTCGTCATATGGAGCATGAACTCCAGCACCTCTTTCAGTTGCCGCCGGATAAGATTCGCATGATTCCAAACGGAACGGATCCAAGCCATTTCGACGTGCAGTTCGATCCGCAGCCCCTGCGCAATCAGTACGCCGCCGCCGAACAGAAGATAGTTCTATTTGTCGGTCGTCTGGTGAACGAGAAAGGGGTCCAGGTGCTGCTCGAAGCCGCTCCCCAGGTATTACAGAACTATCCGGGCACGCAGTTTTTGATAGTGGGTACCGGTTATTTCATGGATGAGCTCAAGGGTCGCGCCCATCATCTAGGGGTCGGACATAATGTCAAATTCCTTGGTTATGTGGGCGATGACGAGCTCATTCAGCTTTATAAAATTGCAGATATCGTAGCCATACCCAGTCTCTATGAGCCATTCGGCATTGTCGCCCTGGAAGCGATGGCGGCGCAAGTGCCTGCCGTGGTCTCTGACGTAGGCGGACTGAGGGACTTCGTCGTTCATATGGAGACCGGCGTCACCACCTATGCAGGTAATTCTCAGAGTCTTGCCTGGGGATTACTTGAAGTTCTCAGAAATCCCGACCTGGCGGAGAAGCTTAGAAAGAACGCTCTTGATAGTGTTCACAACATCTACAACTGGAAAGTGATTTCGGAGAAGACCCATGCCGTCTACAAAGAGGTGGTCGAAGCGGCCGCTTCGAAGGCTGAATCTGATTCTGAATCTGCATCCAGATCAAAATCGAACAAGCTGTTAACGAGGAGTTAGAGAATGAAAGCGGTAATAATGGCAGGCGGATCCGGGACAAGGTTGAGACCTTTGACTTGCAACCTGCCCAAGCCGATGGTGCCGGTGGCCAACAAACCGATGTGCTACCACACTGTCAAGCTCCTCAAGAAGCACGGTTTCGACGAAGTCATTTTTACCCTCTTCTACCTTCCTGACGCAATCAAAGATTACTTCCAGGACGGCAGCGATCTGGGCATCAAGGTCGATTATTCGGTCGAGGAAGGAAAGCCGCTGGGCACTGCCGGATGTGTCAAGGCTGTTCAGGATAAGCTCGATTCCACTTTTCTGGTCATCTCCGGTGATTCGCTCACCGACATGGATCTGACCAAGGCGCTTAAGTTCCACAAAGAGAAAGGCTCGAAGGCTACCCTCATTCTCAAGCGAGTGGAGAGTCCCTTCGAATATGGTCTGGTTATTACCGACAACGATGGTCGCATTCAGCGCTTTCTAGAAAAACCTGGTGCTTCCGAGGTCTTTTCAGACACCGCCAATACCGGCACTTATATTCTCGAGCCGGAAGTGCTCAACTATGTGGTCATGGGGCAGGAGCAGGATTTCTCCAATGATCTCTTTCCCTTGCTTTTGCTTCGTAACGAGCCGATGTACGGCTATACCCTGGAAGATGACTACTGGTGCGATATCGGCAACCTGCAGATGTATCGCCAGGCTCACAAAGATTTGTTGGAAGGCAAAGTCGATATGGACATCGACTATATACGCGAGACCGAAAAAGGCGTATTCGTAGGTGATGGCACTATCATCGATCCCCAGGCGAAGGTCGAAGGTCCGGTGATTATCGGCAACGGCTGCCGAATCGGAGCCGGAGCCGAAATAGGTCCCTATTCTACCATCGGCGACAATGTTGTGATTCAGGATAAAGTCTCTGCCAAGCAGCCGGTGATCTGGTCCAATGTCTATGTCGGTAAAGGTTCAAAACTCCGGGCTTGTGTAGTATGCAACAATGCCACTGTTCATGATGGCGCCGAGATTCTAGAGGGTGGTATCATCGGCTCCAACAGCAGTGTCGGACAGGATGCCGTCATATCGCCCGATGTCCGGGTCTGGCCCGATAAAGTGATCGAGTCGGGCTCCAGGCTTTTGACCTCTTTAGTCTGGGGAACGAAAGCCCCGAGGACTCTCTTCGGTGCCCATGGTGTACGAGGGTTGGCCAATGTGGAGATCACTCCCGAGTTCGCCGTCAACCTGGCTGCCGCTTATGGTTCTGTCGTCCAGAGTGGACCGGTTCTCTTGAGTCGCGACTACTGGCCGGTCTCTCAGATGATCAGTCGGGCCATATCAGCCGGTCTTGTATCGGTCGGAATTGAAGTGCAGAACCTGGAAGCTACGCCTTTGCCTATTTCTCGACATTATGTCAAATCTCAGCGTGCCGCCGGTCTGATTCATATTCGGGTCTCCCAGAGAGAGCCGGAGAAGGTGATGATCGAGTTCTTCGACAGCAAAGGCATTACCGTCACCAAGCGTTTCGAGCGTAAGATCGAGACCACCTTCTTCAAAGAGGATTTCCCCCGCTGCAAACCCAGCGATGTAGGTCATATCTCGTATCCCAGCCGGGTCAGAGAGTATTATAAACAGACCTATGTCGAGCGGATCAAAGGACAGGTCTTCGAGGAGGACACGGTGCCTTTCTGTGTGATGCCCGGCTCCAACTTTACCCGGGTAATGCGCTCCGGCGAGATTGCCACCCGGGCACCCAAGGTGGTTATTGATTATGCCATGGCGGAAACCGATGTGATTCTGCCTGATATGCTCGGTCAGTTGGGCATCGAGACCGTGGTGCTCAACTCTTCGATAAGGGCCAATCCTACGAAAGCCGAAGAGAGAACAGCCATGCGTCGCCAGCTTGCCGATGTGGTCAAAGCTCTGAATGCGGATATGGGCGCTCAGATCGGTCGTAATGGCGAGCAGGTCACCCTGGTGGACGAGACCGGTCAAATTATTAGAGGCGAGCTTCTGCTGGCCCTGGTGGCGGATATCATCCTCAGAGACAAGCCCGGCAAAAAGATTGTGGTGCCGGTGAACGCCAGCTCCATCATCGAGAAAATCGCCGCGCTTCACGGCTGCGAAGTAGTGCGGTGCAAGGCTTCTGAGACCGAGATCGGCACTGCCTGCGCCAAAGAAGAGAATGTCGCCCTGGCCGGCTCCGGTACGGGATGTTTTATCTTCCCCGAGTTTCAGAACGGCTATGACGGTATGTTTGCCCTGGGGCAGGTTCTGGAGCATCTTACCTATCAGGGACGCACTCTTTCAGAGGCTGTGCAGGATCTGCCGCCCCTGGTATACCAGGTCGATTCGGTGCACTGTCCCTGGGAAAGAAAGGGGCAGGTCATGCGTCTTCTGGTGGAGAAGCATCACGACAAACCGGTGGAATTATTGGACGGAGTCAAAATAGAGACTCGACCGGAGCACTGGATTCTGGTTCTTCCCGACGCGGTCGAGCCTGTCGTCCACCTCTATGCCGACGGTTCGGATTTGCAGAAGACTTCGGCGGACCTGAGCGAGTATTCTCAGCTAGTCAAGTACTTCCAGCAATAGAATTCATTTATTTTTTAATCTATTACGTTTAAACGACCGTCCTATAGTGAAAAACTAAGGCCTGTAATGGGTATGTTGTCTAAGAGTAGTGGAGAGTTCCGGCTTGGGACACACACAAATGAGAGGCGTTAGGAATGCGACCAAAAGGTGATTCAGGGGCCGATGACAAGCGGCGCAATCGCAAATTCATCGATCGTATGTCCGCTCCGGCCCAGGGACTTCCTAAAAATGCGGACCGGTCTATTTACGGGCATGGCGGTGAATATGTGCCTGAAGGCGCAATGCCCCAGGGCTGGCAGGTTGCCCAGTCCGAGCAAGTGCTCGTTTATCACGAAGACAATCAGGAAGGCCAGGAAGACGGCGACTGGATGTCGCAACTGAAGCAGAATACAATGCAAGCCCTTGCCGATCAGCGGGGCGTCAAGCTGCAGGAGATCTACAAAGAGTCCGTCTACAAGACCGGCATCGCTGTCTTAATAGACAAAATCTACGGACTCTTGCAACGTTACACCTATGACTTCAACCGGGTGGCAGGCGGAACGGATTTGCATGTTTCCGGTACTATATCCGGTGATGTCACCGAGGTCACCCGATACAATCGCCTCAGAGAAGTCGAGGAAACAGCTACATATTTTCGTTGTCGTTTCACTACCCGGCACTATGCTCTGGTAGTCAGGGGCTACGAAGACACTGTGGAGTCATATTTGATACCAGCCAATATTGTCATGGGTCTATCTAGAGCCGAAGAGCAGTATCCTCCTCTTTGTGTCATGCAGGTAAAGATTTCAGAGCAGGGCATGATGTGGAGAATGAAGGACAGCGAGCCGCCGGTTGATACTCTCGATCAACTCTGCATGTGGCTGTTTACCAGACTGGTAGACGAGACCAAGAAGAGTCTGACTATGAACGACGGCTAGAAATTTCAAGTTTCAAATTTCAAATTTCTTTCATAGACGGCAATTTAGATGATAAGGTATTAGTCCTAACCGAATCTCAGGTGAAACAGACCAGGAGCGACTATTCATAAAATGAGTTCTATCGCAAAAATCAAAGAGCTTCTTGATGACTTCCAGGAAAAGGAGGCGCTGAATAAAGAAGAGATTAGCGAGATCGAGAAACAGATTTCGGAACTGGAAGAAAGGATCGTCTCCTCCCGAGAGAGGCTAGAGAGTGTAGCCCGAGACCGAGAAAAAGTCGAAATGATGAAGAACCGCTATGCAGGCGGTGATTGGTCTGATGTTCTTGATAAGTCTTCTGGCAGAATCAGAGATAATCGTGATTCCCAGGTTCAAGATTCAATTGGCTCGGTTAGCTCGAACGGTTCTAACGGCTATGCCACTGCTGTTGCCGAAGATAATGGTGTCGCTGATGATACCAGGTCCATGGCCGCTCAGATTATGGAAGAAGCCTCTTCGGTGATGGATGACGATCTCGACCTGGAACTGGAGTTGCCGCCCGAGCCGGAGCTGGAGCTCGAGCCGGATATTTCGCCAGAGCCCGAGTTCGAGCCCCAGTTGGAACCAGTGCCAATGCCTGTTCCTGAACCACAGATGATCCAGCCCCCGATTCCACCTCAAGTACAACATCAACCTCAACCTCAGCACAATATAGTCGGTCAGGATGTCTCTCCGGTCGCCCTGGATAATCCAAATGCTCCGCCGATTTTGCCGGGCATTCCGAATCCACCCACCGCTTTCGATGCTATGCAGACTCCGCCCGGCATGCCCAGTATGGGTATGATGCAGCCGCCTCAGCCGGCCATCCCTGTGCCTCCGGCAGAGCCACCCGAATCACTTTTCCCTTTCAGTCAGGGCGCCGACCCCGGCTCGGAGATCGATCAGGATGCCCCCTGGGGAAGCGCTCCTCAGGTAATGGGCTGGGAGACCAGCGAAACCAGCAGCCAGTTCCCTCTGGAAGGTCAGCCGCAGCCGCCTGTTCCTCCGCAGATGCCGGGAATGCAGCCACCGCAAGCGGCCCATCCCCAGGCTCAACAACTGCCTCCTCAGCAACAGGCAGTTCTCCAGCAGAATCAGTCCGCCCCGGGCGGGTTCGATATCAGCGATGCGCTCAAGCCCGAAGGAGAAGAGGAAGAGGATAGCGGTCCAAAAGACAACAAGAAAATAAATGACGCTCTCAGGGGCCTCTTCAGCTAGTAAATCTGGTTAACAGTCTCTAATTCGTCTCAGGTGGGGCGGATCTGAGAACATCGTCATTTACAAAAAGCAATCCTCTGCTAACATCAAGAGCCTGTCCTACGGATTGGACGCGAATTTGCGTTTTTCTTCGTCGGCAGATTTTTGGAAGTTGTCCGAAGCAGGAAAGTGGGCGGAGATTATGAAAGAAATTGCGTCGATGATGGCTGGTGTTGTTCTCGAGATCCTGGTCAAGCCGGGAGATGATGTGACCGACGGTATGGAAGTGGCGATTCTCGAATCCATGAAGATGCAGCTTCCCGTGCAATCCGACAAAGCAGGCAAGGTGAAAGAGGTCAAAGTCAACAGCGGTGACTTTGTCAACGAGGGCGATCTGCTGCTCGTGCTCGACTGAGGTAGAGTCGGATGTTCGAGAATCTTCCAGGTCAGATTAAAGTAGTCGAGGTCGGCCCCAGGGACGGTCTTCAGAACGAAGAAAAAAATATTCCCACCGCCGACAAGGTTCGCTTGATCGAGGCCCTGGCGGCATCCGGATTGAAGAATATAGAGGTGAGCTCCTTTGTTTCGCCCAAGTGGATACCGCAGCTTGCCGACGCTTTAGAAGTGGCAGGCTCTCTAAATTTGCCGGATGTGAACAAGTCCGCCCTGGTGCCTAATTTGAAAGGCTATGAACGCTTCAAAGAGGCAGGCCTCGATCAGGTGGCGCTTTTTATGTCCGCCTCCGAGTCTCACAGTAAGAAGAACATCAATAAGTCGGTGGATGAAGCTTTCGTCGCCCTGGCAGAAGTCTGCGATACGGCCAAGGGAGACGGCTATCCGGTGCGTTGTTATGTCTCTGTGGTTTTTGAATGTCCCTATGAAGGCACGGTCTCACCGGAACAGGTTACAAGAATCACCGAGCGTCTTCTCTCTATGGGAATAGACGAGATTTCGCTGGGTGATACCATCGGTGCGGCCACACCAAATCAGGTTGTCGACATGATTTCGCGGGTGGCACGGCATTGCGATCTTGATAAATTGGCTCTGCACTTTCACGACACCAGGGGCACGGCCCTGGTCAATGTGCTTGCCGGTCTCGAGTCAGGAATTTCTATTTATGACAGCAGTCTGGGCGGCATGGGCGGTTGTCCTTATGCTCCGGGAGCGGCAGGTAATCTTGCCACCGAAGATCTGGTCTATCTTCTGCATGGACTGGGATGCGATACCGGAGTAGATCTCGACAGGTTGGTGGATGCCGGTTTGCTCGCCCAGGAGCTTCTGGGCAAGACTTTGCCGGGACGTTATCTCGGTGCCGCGCTCGGAAAGCGGCAGAAAGGTTGTCCGGCGGTGGAGTCCTGCGCCGATGGCAGCGGCTCAGCGGTTCGTTAAGGAGAGGATAGAGGAGCATGGGTAAAGCGGTGGCTACTGAAGAGAAAGTCGTAATTCTGGAAAGAGAAGGGCATCTCGCCTGGATCAAGTTGAACCGACCGCAGGTGCACAACTGCCTCAGTCGGCAAGTTCTCAAAGAGATTATCGCTGCTTGCGAAGAGTTGGCGGCGGATAGAACCGTGCGGGTGGTCGCCATTATCGGCTCCGGCGCCAAAGTCTTCTGTGCCGGCGCGGATCTTGCCGAACGCAAGACTCTCACCGAAGGAGAGACCCTCGATTATATCGCCCTGATTCAGAGAACCATGTGCACGATAGAGTCCCTGCCCCAGCCGGTGATTGCGGCCATCAATGGCTCGGCTTTCGGCGGCGGCACGGAACTTGCCCTCGCCTGCGATCTCCGAGTGATGATGAGCGAAGCCAAACTACGCTTGACCGAAGTTCGTCTTGGTATCATCCCTGGTGCTGGTGGGACTCAGCGTTTACCTCGTTTAATAGGAAAGTCCAAGGCGAAGGAGATGATCTTGACCGCTGCTCCAATCGGTGCTCAAGATGGTAAGTCGATTGGATTGATTCACCGGGTGGTCGAGAGTCAGGTGAACGAGAGCATGGAAGACGGCTTTGTAAAAGACCTGTTAGAAGCTGTGAGAGATTGGGCCAAAGAGATAGCCCAGGCTGCACCGCTTTCTCTGCAGCGCGCCAAAGAGGCGATTGACAAAGGTTATGATCGAGACCTGGAAGCCGGTTTGGCTTTGGAAACCAAGGCCTATATCCAGCTTCTCAACACAAAAGACCGTCTGGAGGGTCTGGCCGCTTTTGCGGAGAAGCGTTCCCCCGAATACAAGGGAGAGTAGGTAGTTTCAGGTGATATTAGACATGATGAATGCCCATGACGATCTGGAGAGGGAAGAGGAAATAGGCAACCCCGATGCTGTTCCTTTGCCGGTGACCGCTCTTATTCTTTGTGGCGGGCGCTCCAAACGAATGGGAAGACCGAAAGCCTTCCTGCCCTACGAAGGCAGCACCATGATCTCCCATGTTATAAAAAGTATTGGAGGACTCTTCCGCGAGACCCTTCTGGTGTCCAACGAACCGGAGGCTTTCGAGGACCTGGGTATGGATGTGGTCAAAGACATTCTCCCTTATCGCGGTCCCATGGGCGGAATTCTTTCTGGATTGCTCGTGGCAAGGTATCCCCACGTCTTCGTGATTGCCTGCGACATGCCCCTGGTGACCGAGTCGCTGATAATGCCTCTGGCTGCCATGCGTCACGAACGCGATGTGGTGGTGATCTCGCATGACAATGGCATCGAGCCTTTATTAGGGTTTTATTCGAAGAATTGTATTAAGCCTTTAGAAGAGTCGCTTTTCGCCGGTACGCTCAGTATCAAAGACTTGCTCGGGGAGCTCTCTTGCACCACCCACAGGGTCAAGGGCAATGGCGAGTTGCCGGCATATTTCAATGTGAATACGCCCAAAGATTATTCGAGGTTGATCACAAAAGCTGGAGCGGTGCTTCCCCATGGTTCCGTTTTTGATTCGGACTCTTAGCCTTTTCCTTTTGACAAAATAGATTCTTCCGGGTTATAGTTCTATTCTTAGAGATAACCACCCTCCCTTCGCGGAGAAAAATAAAGAAGGTACACGCCAGTGAAAATCGCGTAGCTCAAGAATTGCGCTTCTCATCTGATTTAAGACCGGTGGTGTTGAAATGAATATTTCTCTATAAGCTTATTGATAGATCATAGCTTTTGTATGTGTTTCAGGCTCTGACGCCCGTTTTTGGGGCGGGACCAGGCAGTCGCTGAAATGCTGAGCTGACGCCGCATCTGGTGCGGCTTCATTTGCATGCTTTCGCCTCGTTCTATTTGAGCGAATCGAAAGCGGGAGGTTTTTGCATGCTCGAATTACACAAACTCAGTTTTTCCTTCGATAGCAAGAAGCTTTTCGAAGAGGTCTCTCTAAAGGTCGAAGTCGGAGAACGTGTCGGTGTTGTCGGACCAAACGGCTCCGGTAAGTCGACATTGCTGAAGCTTATTTCCGGTAAGCTTGAAAGGCATACTGTTCAGGGGACTATCCTGGGACCTTCGCCGGTGGAGATAGTTTACATCGATTGTCGGGACAGTTATTTTGCCCGGCGGAGTCTGCTTGCTCTGGCTGCTCCGCAATGGCATGCTGCCAGAGAGAAGATGATCGCAGCCAGTCGGCGATTGAATGCCGACTATGAAAGGGCTTTTGAAGAATTCGAGAGCCAGGGGGGCTGGGGGCGTCTGGCGTCGATCGAAAAGGAGTTATCTTTTTTTGCGCTCGATGGACAATCAATCGACCCGGAGGTTCTTGAATCAAGCCAGTTGAGCGGTGGTGAGAGAATAAAGGCAGCTCTTTGTTCTTTGACTTCTAAACGCTATCGTCTTGCGCTATTAGACGAACCTACCAATAATCTCGATAGCAAGAGCAGGGAATGGCTTATCGACTTTATCAATAGTTGCACCGAGACTTTTTTGATCGTCTCACATGATCGGGATTTTTTAGACAGGACCTGTTCTCGAACTTTTGTGCTGGAGCCTTTCAGTCGGTCTGTTCAGTCTTATCAGGGCAATTACAGCTGGGCCATGGAAGCCCGGGAAATAGAGCGGGTTCGCAACGCAGCAAAACAGGAGGTCGAAAGACGGCTTATAGAAAGGCTTACGGAGGATATCAGAAAGACAAAAGAGCAAGCCTCCCGGGTCGAACGTGCCACCACCAACGATTATATTCGGGGGCGCAGTAAAAAGGTTGCGGCTAAGGCTAAAGCCCGGGAGTGACGTCTGGGCAAAATTCTGGAGAGCAAAGTCTCCAACTGGCCAAAGGAAGCGGCCGCGCCCTGTTTCGAACTCGGTGTCGCAAAGCGTCCCCACCGGCAGTGCATTGCCGTGGCAGCCCGGCAGCTCAATGTGGGTTTCAGTGCCGACCGGGTTTTAATCGAGTCCGCTGCTTTCGAATTCAGCTATGGCGAAAGGGTGGCTCTGGTTGGGGATAACGGGGCGGGCAAGTCCAGTCTGATTAATACGATAATGGGGCGGATTCCTCCTCTGTCCGGAGAGCTTCATCGAAGTCCGCATCTTCGGTTCGGTCATCTCAGCCAGGGTAGATGCGAATACGATTTCGAAATTGAATTCGGAACGAAGACCTCAGTGCTGAGCCTCTTTGCCGACTGGGGCAACGAAGCCGAGATTCGCAGATATCTCAGTCGAATACGGCTCACCGGGGCTACTCTCAGTCAATCCATCGATCTGCTCAGCGAAGGGGAGCGCACCCGTCTGGAACTGGCCTTGATATTAAAAGCCCTACCGGATGTGCTTATTCTCGATGAGCCCACCAATCATCTGGACATAGATTCAATCGAGGCCCTGGAGAATGTTTTGAGAGCGTATCGGGGCACCATTATTCTGGTTTCTCATGATCGGCGTTTCACAGAGATGATCGCGCCGCATAAGACCCTCACTATCTGTGACAGAAGACTTATCTGATCTCGGGCAGGCGCAACTCTCTGGTATTGCCTTCTTCTTCGATGACCGCTCGGTCGTCGTCCAGGTAAACCAGTCGGACGGTCTCGTAGCTTTCGCCTTTACCCAGGGTGACATATGGCTTTAGTCCATGGGAGCTGACATAGACTTTGTCTTTCAAGGCCAGTACCGCTTTGTCTCCCAGGATGGCGTTCAGGCTCAGTTTGCTTCTCAGGCTCTGACTAGCAGGCGGATTGGGCAATTCATCAAGCGAGATACCTTCTTCGGCCTGGGGTTCCGGTGGCAGGTTGGAACCGAAATCAGCGCCTCCCATAGCCGGGGGCGGGGGCAGAAGACCCTGGTCACCGCCTGTATCCGGGGGGGGGGGCAGGTCTATTTTGGCTGGGTTGGAGGAACTTGCTGAATCAAGAACAACATCTATGGGCGCGAAGGGATCTTTCTGACCTGCCTCGGCACTTGAAATTAGACGTGCTTCTTTTCGACCGGTGGCAATATAGCTCTTTTCAGGCAGATCTTGTGAAGCCTGGGCTGTCGCTCTGACCTTGGTCGATGTTTTGCTTTGCGTCTTCGGTGACGGGTTTAACAGGGCAACCTCATTGGCACCATTACCGTCATCGCGATTGTTGAGGTAGTACGTGGCAGCGCTTGCGATTACACCGATCAGAATGATGATTAGGAGTCTTGCGTTCATGGGAGAGGGCGTCCATATCCATTAGACTGATGCTTTATATATAATAGCTCATTCTGCTTTTCATCTCTTCTCGGGGCTCTGCAGCGCCAAATATAGGACGCTTTCAGCTCGGAAGATAATAGATATGCAAGAGGAAGGTCATGACCGGAGATGAAAGACCAAGCTCTTTGCCCTTTTCCGCCGCCAGGGTCTTCGTGGCCTCTTTCTTCTCGTCTTCCGGCATGGCGATGATAATATCCCTTACACCGACAATTCTTTGATAGCCTTCCAGATCCTTCAACACTCCCAGCATGCCCTGGTAGTCCCCGGCTACATAGACCCTTCTTGTTATATGTTTGAGACCGAGCGGATCTACCTCTTCTGTGTTTTCTTGTTCTGCGGTTTTTTGATTCTGGCTTCTTTGTAGAGGCTTCTTCGGTTTTGCAGGTAGCTTGCCACCGACTTCTTGAACCAGGCTCTCGATTAAATTCTCTTTTTTCTTGTTTGTTCTGCCCGGATCGTACTCTTCAACGCCAAGGAGCGAGGTGTTATTAGTTTTGCACATTTTCTCTAGATCGAAGATGAGCAGGTCCAGATCCGGTTTATCCGGTACCGATGTACGCAGTTTCTGGATCTCTTTATGAATCAGCGCACGTTTAGCAAGAAGCCGGTGCTTCTGGGCTAACTTTATCTCCAGGACATCATACTGTTGTTTCAAGGAATCCAGCTGGGACTGTTTTACACTTGCTTCATCGAGGGTCGGCTGAAGTAGCGAAAACGCCATTACTACCGTTCCCAGAAGCGGTGCCACGCATAGTCCTACCTGTTGATAGAGTTGCACTACTGCTTTCCTCCTGGTACTGGAACCTGGGAGATGCGGCTCTCGTCTCGGATCTCTTCTTTATGAAAATTGACGGTGACGCCAAATGACACCATATCCGGCGTCTTCTCTTTTCTGGTGGCGTAGTCAACTACGGCAGAGTCGGTCAATTTGGAATCTTCCATATTGACCGCCAGCTTAGAGACATCGCCGAATTCTCTGGCGAAGCCTTCTACTTTTACTTTTCTCATCTCGAAGACGATATGATCGATTTGTACGCCTTTCGGCAGTCTTGCTCTCAAGTCTTGAAGGTAAGTCGACCATTTTGTCGAGTGATGCACAAGAAACTTCAGTATTTTACGACGAGTTTCGAGGGCTTCATTGCTGTCTTTCATCTTGGCGATTTCGGCAAGCTCTTTTTTGGCCGCATCGATTTTGCCGTTGTAAGCTTCAATCTCTGCCGTTTGATTGGGTACCGAAAAATAGGCGAGATAGGCATAGCAGAGAAAGCTTGCCACAAACAACAAAGTGGAAGCGCTTACAGCAGGAATGAACCAGGATCTTTCCTCTTCTTCTTCCTCAATCACCTGGGTCTTTTTATTGTCGAACACCAGGGGTAGTCTGCCGTCTTTATTGAGGTCGAGATCCACCGTGAAGCCAGGGTTCCAGGAAGGATCCACCGAGGATCCTATTAACGATGTGATCACCGGCTTCAGTCTGGGGCTGATGATGGCAGAGTCATAGGTGACCAGTTTTAGCGGATCGCCAAATACGGTGTTGACTCCGGTTCTGCTCTGGACGAATTTATCAAGACCTTTGAGCATACAGCCCGGTCCGGTCAGGACTATCTCTTCAAGCTTGACCTGACCCGCCTGGGATTCGAAAAACTCGAGAGAGCGCTCCAGTTCATCGGTTATATCGCTGAATATGGTTCGCGCTACCTGAGCCGCCTCTCCCAGGCGTTCGTTTCTTGGTGGGGCACCGAACAATGGAATGTCCGGCAGAAGCTCCAGCGCTTCTTCGTAGTCCATATCGAGGCTTCTGGAAATCGCTTCTGTAAGGGTCTCCACCCCTATGATCACCGAACGACCGAAAAGTGGCATGGTGTTCTTGATGAAATTGATATCGGTGGCGTCATGGCGAAGATTCACGGTCATGGTGACCTTGTCCTGGGACTCGTAGCCTCCGATGGACAGACCACGAATAGCTGCCAGAGAAGAGACTTCTACTTTACCCAGGAGGGCTCCGGCACTGTCGGCAGTGCGCCAGTAAGATTCGATAATAGAACGCTGCACAGCTGCAAGAATTACATCTACCCGTCTGACCCCATCTGGATCGGTTCTTTCGGTGGTGGGCATAATCGACCAATCGAGATTGGCGTCGGCTATGGGAAATGGTACATGGGTGGTGGCTTCCTGGGTGACCACTTCGGCAAGCTCATCGGCGGGCATACCTGTGGGCACCGGCATCAGGCGAATTACTGCGGACTGAGCAGGAATAGTCGTGTTGATGGTGGGCGATGGACCGGAGGCTGGAATACCTGCTTTGACGAAGAGATCCATAATCACCCCGCCTACGGTCTGGGGATCGGTAACCAGACCTTCTCGGATGGTATTGGCAGGGGTGGGCATGGAGGCGAATCGTACCGCTTCTATGCCATTACGGGTTCTCTCGAGCTGGGCCATGGTAATGCTATCGCTATTGATATCAATACCGATAAGTGGTGATTGTTTTCTTTTGAATCCGAACACGACCCGAGAACCGCTCTTTACTGGAAACTAGCCGTCAGGTGAAATATGCCCATTAAAGACTGTAGACCACCAGGGACATTGATAAACATAGCAAATGCTGCACCGATAGCCAAGGCGGGTCCGAAAGGAAAGCGGGCCTGGAATCGCGAGCCGGCGAAAACGGCCGATATTAATCCGCCTGCTATTCCGCCCGATAGTGCCAGGGTGGCCATCTGAGGTGACAGCCAGGGAGCCATGTTGCCGGTCAGGGATCCGAAGGCGATCAGGGGCATGGAGAGAAGCGCCGCTCCTATTGCAAATCCAAGTCCAAAAGGCTTTGCGACGGTATGCAGCACTTTGCGGCGCTGCATGTCCACAAAGAGATATACAGCGCCCATTAAGGACCCAACCAGAAAGGCGAGGGTAACAGCGATGACCATACCGGAGAGTCCGAGCCAGGAGGCGATAACTGCCGATAATACCGCGTCTCCTCCTCCCATTACGATGTTCTCTTCGTCGTCATAGTCATCTGTTCTTT
>CAZCBH010000005.1:63813-104349 GCA_964496875.1 uncultured Candidatus Obscuribacterales bacterium
GCGTCTCCTCCTCCCATTACGATGTTCTCTTCGTCGTCATAGTCATCTGTTCTTTTCGAGGATTTTTGATGACTTTCCGCCTTCTCTATCGGTGTTTCTTCGCTTTCAGTTTCTGCTTGGTTTTCGGATTCCGCTTCCGTTTCTGGGTTCTCTTCCGGAATCTCACTCTCTTGCAAAGGATCTTGCTGGGATGACTGCTCAGTCTCAGTCTCGGTTTTCGTTTCCTCTTCCTCTTTCTCTTTCTCTTCGTCTTCGTCGCCCCGGAGAAACTTGAGCATCATCAACCCATAAAAATCTATGTAATCGAAGACTATGTAGCTTATTCCGATACCGGCCAGAGTGTTCATAAAAACATCCTGGTGGAAGCCTATATATTCTAGGGTTTGCTGGGTGTAGAGAAGCGAGAAAGTGATACCAGGAGCCTTTTCCGCAAAGAGGTTGCCGAAGTGGTGCTGGGCGGCAGGGTCGGCTCTATCGAGCATGAAGAAGCTTCGATAGGTGATGCCGATGAGCATGGCCGGATAGGTGATTTCATGCGGGATCAGTTTTTCTCTGAAGTCGGTGATACAGACCGCGATAAGAACACAGGCGAAGAACGCCATAGCAAGCCCGTGTAGAGTCAATCCAAAACAATTGAAAATCAGATAGAACATAAGACCGGTAAAGGCTTCTACCACCGGATATTGCCAGGATATAACCGTGTTGCAATAACGGCACCGTCCTTTCAAGATCAGATAAGAGATGATTGGAATCAGATCGAGGACGCCTAGATGGTGCTCACAGGAAGGGCAGTGCGACTTTTTGAAGATCCAGGACTGCTCTTTTAGCGAGCGCAGGGCGACGACATTCAGAAAGGAGCCGACACAGATGCCGAGCACGACCACCAGGACAGCCCTCGCCAGAGCGTATTGCTCGGCGCTCAGTAAAATATTGATGTCTGAGAATTGAAGCACTTAGGGAAATTCTCTTTTTTCGTTTACCACCGCTGCCGCTCCCAATAGCAATACTACATAAGCAACTATATAGGAGACAAGATAGTTGAGAATCTCCTGGGAAGGTGGCTGCATGTAGGTCAGCTCAAGGCGAATTCTGGTAAGACCGGCTAGATCAGGCAAAATCCAGTAGATGCCGCTCAAGATCATCTTCGCCATTTGACTCTGGGACATATTGCTGAGTTCGAGCAAAGAGCTGCCGAGGTGGCCGATAAACCAGATAGAAAGTGTAAATATGACGCTCATGATAGGGGTAGAGAAGGTGGAGAAGAAGGTGGCGATTGCAAGGACAAAGAGAAGCTCTAATAGAACCAATCCCAGGGCGCCGCTGAGCCATGGCAGGTGCAACTGAATCTGGTGAAGCGGGTCCACCATCCATATGAGTGCCACCAGAAAAAGCCCCATGGCCGCTGTGACAAGAATGATGCAGGCTGCCAGACCGAGATATTTCCCCAGGATAAATTGCCAACTCGTCACAGGCTTTGAGAAGATCACATAGATCGTTCTTTTATCGAGCTCTTTATAGACCAGAGTGGTGCCGGTGAATACGGTGATGATACCGCCGATTATGGCAATCACAGAAAGACCGAGATCCTCGATTATTCTTATCTCCTGACCTATGGATAAGGAGCCCAGAACAATCCCCAGCATGGTGATTAGACAAGCGAAGATAAAAAAGGCGTAGAGAACCCTGTCCCGAACGGATTCTCGGAAGGTGTTCAAAGCTATGGCCAGAGTCGCTTTCAGCTCAGTCATCTTCGTCTATTCTCTCTTCCTTCCCTTCTATTTTCTCAAGAAAGAAATCCTCCAGGGCTTTATAGCTCTCTCCCCGGGATATGTTGGCTATGGACTCCTCTGCCACCAATTTGCCGTGGTGCATAATTCCGATACGATCGCAGATTTCGTTCACGTCGGGCAATAGATGGGAGTTGAAGAAGATCGTCTTGCCTTCTTCTTTGAGAGTACTCAAGATCTCGCGCACATCTTTGCGCCCAATTGGATCAAGCCCGCTCATCGGTTCGTCGAGAAAGAGGATCTCGGGATCATTTACTAGAGATTGAGCGATGCCCAGGCGCTGCAACATTCCTTTTGAATATTGATGCATGGGGCGGTCCGCCCACTCTTTCGCCAGACCGACTCTTTTGAGCAACTCCTGATTGTGCTCTTTGCTCTTTGCCCGGTCGAGACCGAAGAGCTGGCTTGCGAAGTCCAGGAATTCGTTGGCGGTCAAATGAGAGTAGAAGTATGGATTCTCCGGCAGAAAGCCGATTTTCTTGAGAACCATGTGGTCACCGGGCTTTGCTCCGAGCAGTTTGATCTCGCCGCGGTCAGGCCGAAGCAGTCCCAGCAGGATCTTGATTGTGGTCGTTTTGCCAGCGCCGTTGGGACCTAACAATCCATAGGTCTCGCCGCGCCTCACGGTGAGGTCGAGATTATCCAGCACTCTGATGCGTTTTCGCAGGAAGTTACTGACTCGGTCTTTGAAAAGACCGCGCACGGTAATCACGTCCTCGCCGCTCATTTTCAGCTGCCTTTCTGTCCGGGCGCCTTTTTGCTCTTCTGAGTGATGATTTTATGTAATTCGGTGGTGGCGGCTCGCAAGCGTCTTGATACTTGCATCTGGGATATCCCCAGGCGACGAGCCACTTCGGTCTGGCTGAGATCTTCGTAGAAGGTCAGTTGAACCACTTCTCTGAGACCGTCCCGGAGTTGCTTGATGGCTTCCGCCAGCATGAAGCGGTCTTCTTTAGCAAGCTGGTTGTTATGGTATCTGCCATCGACCAGGGTGTCTATCAAAGACTGTTCCGAACCGGCATCGTTGGAAAGAGCCTGATCTAAAGAGATCAGGGTACGACGCCGGTCGACTTCGTAAGCTTCATTCACCCTTGATACAGGGATTTCGAGCTCGCAGGCGATTTCGGTATCGGAAGGTTCTCTGCCCAATCTGGCTGTGAGGTTCTGCACAAGCCGGTTGATTCTGAAAGAAAGCTCTTGTAACTCTCTGGGGGCGCGGATCATCGCGGTCTTATCCCGGAGATAATGCCGGATCTCGCCTGTAATCAGGTGAGTGGCATAGGTCTGGAACTTAGCCCCGGCATCGGGCTTGAATTGATCTACCGCTTTGATCAAGCCGATGCTGCCGACCTGAATCAAATCTTCGACAGGGTCTGTCGATCTTCTTGCTAATCCGTAGGCGATTCTTTTTACCAGCGGCAGGGCTGCCTGAATTATTGAATCCCTCAGCGCAGGATCGCGCGTGGATGAATACTTAGCAAGCCATTCGTGAATCTGGTCATGCTGTTTTGAAGTATCCGTCTTGGGATTCTTTGAATGTCCCTGAGCTGATCGTTTTGTCTGCAAACTTCTGCTCACCATTTTGTGTATGTCTAACCCGATAATCTCTATTGTATGGCCTTTAGGCAATTTATCAAACAAATTATTTAAATGCTAGGGCCAAAATGTTTCTACTTCCCCTGCAAAGAGACCCCAAAGGCATAATCAGTCGATCTCTAGCGGATATCCAGTCATGTTGTCAGGAGTCGAATAATTGGTGAAAACTCAAGCTCTACTTGGGTTTGCCAGTCTTCTCACGCTGTTGATGAGCTTGTCTTCGGCGCTGTACTCGGCAGGATCATTTTTTTTCTCCAGGGGAGAATTCTCTATCTGCCAGCGCACCGTCTTGGCAAGGGCTTCTTCCATCTCGGTAACTTTCACCGAGCCCAGATAATCTCTGACGGAGGAGCAATCGATGGTGAGGTCTTGATTCCAGTCGAAATCCTCGATTAGATGGGAGGGCAGTTGTGAATCATCTATCTCTAGAATCTCTCCGTCCCAGTTCATGGTTCGAGCAAGCTCTTCTACCCACTGGCGTTCGTTGATAGGCTCTCTTTCGCCCACATTGAAGACATGGCTATCGCCATCTTCTTTGAGGGCGCAGGCGGCAATCACCTCGGCCACATCTTCTACGTAGCCCCGGGTCACTTTCCAATTAGATTGTTTTTTGCCCAGCAGAAGAGTGGGTCTTTTGTCGTTCATTCTGGAGACATATACATAAGTGCGGCTCTGGGGATCATTGGGACCGAAGACCACCGGCAGCCTCAGTATGGTCGAGGGGATTTTCATCTCGCTTCTGGTCAAACCTTCTACCAGAAGCTTCTCGTACATATACGAGGTATGGAGTGCGTCTACGGCATTGACCCTGTAAGGGAAGAGAATTTCGCGCAATGGACCGTCTTCTTTGATGGGCGTGGCATCCGGTTCTCCTAGCTCGATTTTGCGCAGGCGATTGTAAGCCCGGTATACATCGATGCTGCTGATGATAAGCAGTCGCTTCAGTTTTTGCGGAACACTCTGAAGTACGCTCCATGTCTCCTGGGCTGTGCGCGGTATCATGTCGATTACCACATCAGGCGCCACTTCGGTCATTGTGCGGCTGAGCTCATTCTGCTTGGAGCGGTCGCAGATTACTGATTTGACTCCGGAAGGAAATTCCCGGTCGGTTCTGCCCCGGTGCAGAACATAGACTTCATCTACTGCCTGGTTCAGTTTACTGACTACATATGAACCGATAAAGCCGGTTCCACCGATTACGAGAACGCGCATCCGAGTCTCCCTTTAAAATCTCTTGAACAGAGGCATGAATTGAGTTTTTGCTGCATCCAGTTTACTCCCAAGATTGCTCGAATGCAAACCGGAAAGCCTCATTGCGACAGGATATTCCATTAACTTTGCACTTTACAAATTAACCCCCTTAATGCATCTCCTGCAATGAGGCGGAAGTCGGTAAAATTGCATTCACCGCTTTTGATGCCGCTTATTGATATTGATTGGAGAGAGAAGAAGATTATGTTTGTAAAGGGTATGGAGCTCTCGGAGACGTTCTTCAAAGAAGCGGTGGAGCCGATTCTAGATGAAGTCAGTGGACAACTTCGTTATTCTGCCGGTTTATTAGGTCCCGGCTCAGAAGTGCTCGGTTTCGACAACGAGATAAGTTCTGACCATCACTGGGGTCCCAGGGTGATGCTCTTTTTGGAAGCCGGCGAAGTAGAACAGTTTGGAGGAACGCTCAAGACCGTTTTATCGCACAAGCTACCCCGCAGATATAAAGGCTATCCGACCAGTTTCACTCCCCCAGGTGGTGACTCGGGAAATGCTGTAGTTCAGATGCTCGACTATGAAAACCAGGGTTTGATAAACCACCGGGTAGAGATCTTTAGTTTTGATGGCTTCTTGGAGAAGTATCTGGGATTCTCCTTGAAAGAGCCCTTTACCGAAAGCCAGTGGTTGAGCCTGCCTCAGCAGCATTTGAGAAGTCTTAGAGCCGGTCGGCTGTTTAGAGATGATCTGGGTCTTGGCGAGCGACTTGCCGAAGTAAACTACTATCCCCGGGATATCTGGCTCTATCTGCTCGCTTCTACCTGGAGCCGTATCGAGCAGACCGAGCATCTCATGGGCAGGGCGGGTCATGTCGGTGACGAGATAGGCTCTTCTTTGATAGCAGCCTCAATAGTAAAAGATCTGATGCGGCTGGTTTTTCTGATGGAGAGAGAATATTGCCCTTACGCCAAATGGTTCGGCACCGCTTTCAACCAACTGAAAGGCGCGATGCTGCTCAAGCCTCATCTTGAATCAGCCCTCGCCAGCCAGAGCTGGGAGGACAGAGAGCGTTGTCTGGTCAAAGCCTACGGTATCGTCGCCGAAATGCATAATCGTCTTGGTATCACCGAAGCACTGCCGGAAGAGCCTCGATCTTTTCATGGAAGGCCATATAAAGTAATCAGTCTCGGTGAATTCTCGAGGGCTATCAAAGGCGCTATCGAGGACCCGGCGGTGGCGAGACTCTGCCATGGCAGGCTCTATGGCAATATCGACCTGGTCACAGATTCTACCGACGTGGTCGAATCTCTTTCGGCTAGAGCCGCGCTGCGGCATATCTATGATTAGAACCAAGTCGTTCTATGTTATTTCTTGGCGTCCTTATCACCGCTGGTGAAGGTTCGCTTGAACCAGCCACCGACAGCATCGGCTGCTTTGCCGGCTTTTTCCTTGACCACGCTCATTTCAGGCAGACCGGTGGAGGCGTCCGCTTTACCCTGGGTGACCACCTCTTCGCCTTTGCCTTCAGCGGCATCAGCCGCCCCCTTCAAAGCTTTCTGAGTGCGCTCGGATAGACCGCCGCCTTCCGGATCGACACGCCTGAGCACCTGGTCGATTCTCTGGAGATCCTGAACCCCCTTGGGTACACCGAACACTTCCGGACCGGCTCTGCGAGCAGCGTTCTGAATGTCTTGCTGATTGATCCTGTTCTCTCCATCGGTTAGAACTCCGGATTTGTCCAACAACTTGGCTCCTTCCTGGAGCGTTCCTGCACCGGGAATCCAGTTGCCCGCTTCTCTGATGGCACGGTCGGCTTCGGCATTGCCGGTTCTGCCCTGGACACCTTTGACCACTTTGTCTCCGACCTGTTTGCCGTTTTCGACCAGCTTTTCGGTGTCTATCTTTTTAACCGAATCGACTACATCGCCGCCGACTTCCTGGGCTTTGTCCAGGGCCTGGCCGCCTGCGTTTTTGGCTTTGCCCCAGAAGTCCTTGGCCCACTTGCCTAGTCCGGATTCGTTATTAGAGGAATCCGCTACTTGAGTAGGTTGATCTTTACCGTGTGAAACCGCAGCAGCGTCGCCGCGCGAATTAGAGCCGCCCATCAGTCCTGCCCTCCCGATGACGAAAAAAACTAGATTTTTCTAGTAAGTGCGAGTGATTATACGAGTTTAATCTCGGGACCCTTAGATGTCAATGCGGGAAACCGCTAAAAGCCGGGGACTTTTATTAAATGTCAGGAGATCTTACTGGAGCTGATTGATGACGGTGAAGATAGGCAGGTACATCCCCACCACCACCGAGCCCACCACGCCGCCAATGGTGACTACCATAATCGGCTCCAGGGCTGAGGTAAGCTGGTCTACCGCATTTTCCACTTCCATATCATAGAAGTCGGCCACCTTCGAGAGCATATCGTCCAGTTTGCCTGTCTCTTCACCCACCGCCACCATCTGGGTGACCATCGGTGGAAAGATGGAGTTTTTCGACATGGGTTGAGATATGGTGCCACCTTGGCGAACTTCTACATAGATTTTGTCCACCGCCGCCGCCACCACGGCGTTGCCGGCGGTGTCTTTGACCACTTCAAGCGCATTCAGCATCGGTACTCCGGCTCGGATAAGGGTCCCAAAAGTACGGCTGAATCTGGCTATGGCGACTTTTTTAATCAAATCTCCCAGCATAGGGATGTTCAACTTTACAGTATCGATGTGGAGACGACCTATTTCGGTTCTATTGTAGCGCCGCAAAAATACGACTCCGATAAGACATGCCACTACAAACAGTGCCATCCAGATAGACCGCACATAGACGGATAGATTGATCAAAAACTGGGTGTAAGCCGGTAACTCTCCTCCGATATTGCGGAAGAGTCCCTCGAAAACAGGAAGGACGAAGGTGAGCATCGCCCAGAATACCGCCACGGCTACCAGGAGGACGACAGTGGGGTAGACCAGGGCTGACTTGACCTTTTGATTGAGTTTCTCTTTATATTCCAGATAGTCGGCCAGACGCTGCAGGACCTCGGCGAGAATACCGCCTGCCTCGCCGGCTCTGACCATAGATACATAGAGACCGTCGAAGACATCCGGTTTCTTCTCCAGGGCATCGGACAGGCTTAAACCGGATTCGACCGCGACCCGCACCTCATCCAGGGATCTTCTCAACTTTCGGTTAGGGCATTGCTCGACAATTATATAGAGGGTACGAAGCATGGCCACGCCGGAGCTTATCATCGCGGCGAACTGCCGGGAAAAAATCACCATATCTTTGAGATTGACCGTGGAGGTCGATTCAAGAACAGATTCCCAGAATTCATCGAGGCTGCCGAAAGCCAGACTGGTTTTGGAGCGAATTTCAAGGACGTCCATACCCCGAGCTGTCAATCTAGTTCTGAGCACCGTGGCAGATTCTGCCTGGGCCACTGATTCTGTGACTCTACCCTGACCGTCCCGTACTTTATAAATGAATTCCATTTATTAGAATCTTCCGAACATGCTTCGTCGCTCGACGCTTTTCTTTTCCTGATCCGAGTCGTCCTGGTTCTGACCGGGGCGAGCGTTTTTCGTGCCCAGCAGCTGATGCAGATCATCGGGGCGAGAGCTTTTGGAGAGTGCTTCTTCAAGGGAGATCACCCGGGCTTTGACAAGATTGGCCAGGGACTGTTCAAGGGTTTGCATGCCGGAGCGGGTGCCCATCTGCATAGTAGTATAAAGCTGTTCGGTTTTTGCTTCTCTAATTAAGTTGGCAACCGCCGGTGTGTTCAAGAGAACTTCGGCGGCGATGATACGACCCTTGGTGACCGGACTGCCTCCGGCTTGCTCTTCGATCCGCGGTAGCAGGGTCTGGGCGACCACCGCCACCAGGCTGCCCGAGAGCATTATCCTAATTTGCTGTTGTTGATCCGGAGGAAAGGCGTCGATGATCCTGTCTATGCTCTGGGGCGCCGAGCTGGTGTGGACGGTGCTCAGCACCAGATGGCCTGTTTCAGCGGCGGTGAGTGCCAGGTGGATGGTATCGAGATCTCTCATCTCTCCCACCAGTATTACATCGGGGTCTTCGCGCAGGGCGGAACGCAGCGCGTTGGCGAAGCTTTTGGTGTCGCTGCCCAGTTCTCGCTGGCTGACCACGGCCTGTTTGCTCTCGTGAACAAACTCTATCGGGTCTTCGATGGTCAGGATATGCACTGAGCGGGTGCTGTTTATTCTATCTATCATCGATGCCAGGGTGGTCGATTTGCCAGAGCCGGTCGGACCGGTGATTAGAATCAGGCCTCTCGGTCTTTCGGTGAGCTCATCGCAGATCATAGGCAGTCCTAGCTCGGCGGTGGTCGGAGCGTGAGAGCTTACCACCCTGAAAGCCGCCGAGAAGGCTCCTCTATCTTTATAGACGTTGGCCCTGAATCGACCCAGCCCCTCCACACCGAAGCTGAAATCGATTTCGTAGTCGTTTACAAGAATCTCTTCCTGTTGTTCGTTGATGATGGAGAGAATCAGAGTCTCTACGTCTTCGTCGGAGAGTACAGGCAGGTTGGTGCGCTCCAGTCGACCCGCCACCCTGATAATTGGCGGCTGACCCGGTTTGAGATGAAGATCGGAAGCGGCTCTGTCGAGCACAAGCTGCATGATCTCCTGCAACTCTAACTCCATCTACTTTCTCCTTTTGCGTTTTTTCGCTTTGCTCTCGTTTGCTTCCGGGGCCTTGTCGGCTGAGTCATTTTCTGTTGTTGCCGGCATCTCCTTGCTGCAATCATCGAGTTTAGAGGTCAGGCAATAGGGGCATTCGGTCCAGTCTCCGACGATTTCGGCACCACAGCAGCCACAGACCTGCTCTTTTGCGTCCTGGCTGTGGTTGTGACCACATTTTGGACAACTCGTCCAGGTTTCGTTCTGGAGAGTTCCGCAGCGTTTGCAGGAGATTTTCAAGTCGTGCTGGCAGAAGGGGCATTTGACAAAGTCGTCGGATATAGGATTGCGACACTTGCTGCAGAGCTTGTCATCGCCAGTGGTATCGGTGAGGGTGACTCTCACTACCTCTTCGGCGGTGGTCATTCCCTGGCCGACCAGCCGTATGCTGTAGTCCTTCAAGGGGATCATCCCGGATTGTTTGGCCACCAGCCTGATTCTTGCCGTCGGTGCGCCTTTGCCTATCAGCTCTCGTATATCGTCGTTGATACGCATGATTTCAAAGACACCGATTCGGTTCTTGTATCCGGTGTCGTTGCAGATTTCGCAGCCTCGCCCTCGCATAAAAATAGGCATGCCGTCTTTGTTTGTTCTCAGACGATAGTATTGAATGACCGAGTCGGCCAGTTTGTCATCGATATTTTCAATCAATCCAAGATATCGCAGTGCCGAAGGTTCAGGAATATACTCCTCTTTGCAGTCTTCGCAAATACTGCGCAGCAGGCGCTGGGCGATTACGCCTATGGTGGCGGAGGCGATTAGATAAGGATCGACATCCATTTCAGCCAGTCGTGTCACCGCACCTGGTGCGTCATTGGTGTGCAGGGTGGTGAAGACCAGGTGACCTGTGAGCGCCGCTTCTACGGCGATTTTGGCTGTCTCCCTGTCTCGAGTCTCTCCCACCAGGATGATATCGGGATCCTGACGCAGAAAGTGTCTTAGAATGCGAGCAAAATCGAGACCTTTTTCCCGCAGAACTTGAACCTGGGTGATGCCGTTCATCTCGTATTCAATTGGATCTTCTGCTGTACAGATATTTACCTCGGCGGTGTTTCTCTCCGCCAGCGCCGAGTACAAGGAGGTGGTTTTACCGGAGCCTGTCGGCCCGGTGACAAAGACTATGCCGTAAGGCTTTGAGATCATGTCTCTTATCGTATCGAGAGCCTCGGGATCGCTTATCAAGTTCTCCAGGCCGAGTTTGGTGGTTGATTTATCCAGTTGTCTCATGACCACCTTTTCGCCATGTTTAGTAGGTATGGTAGAGACTCGAAAATCTATGTCGCGACCGGAGAAGCGCACTCTGATCCTGCCGTCCTGGGGCAATCTCCTTTCGGCAATGTCCAGGTCGGCCATGATTTTATAGCGGGAGACAAGAGCCGCTAGCACCGCTTTGGGTAGAGTCCGGTCTTTAAAAAGAACGCCGTCCACTCTATAGCGGACGATTATCTGTTTATCCTGGGGCTCGATGTGAATATCCGAACACTGTCTTTTGATGGACTTTGCCAGAATCTGGTTGGCCAGTTGGACTATAGGCGCGTCCTGGGCCTGTTTGGCCAGATCGAGGTCGTTTATGTCTTCGTCTATTTGTTGAGAGACAGCTATTTCACTGAGGTCGACCTCCGATTCGATAAAGGTCTCGACCTGTTTCTCTTCGAATTCATCGGTGAGCTCATCCTGTCTGTCGGTATAGATGGTCTCCATAAAGTGCTGGAAATCGTCTTCGGTACAGACCGTCGGTTGGATCTGCACGCCTCTGAGGCGATATTTGATGTCGTCCAGGGCTAGAAGATTGTTAGGATTGACCATGGCCAGGGTCAACTTATTGTCGTCCTGTTCGATAGGAACGACCTGGTGCTGGCGCATCACTTTTTCCGGTAAGAGTTGAAGACACTCAGAGGCTGGGGAGACTTTGCTCAAAGAGACATAGTTGACTCCAAACTGTATCTCCAGAGCGCTTTTCAGGTGCTTTTCATTGGCAAGTCCCAGTCTGGAGAGGATCAGGCTGATTGGCTCTCCGGTTTTCAGGCGCTCTTGTTGAACCAGTTTGAGTTCGTCCAGAGTGATAAGGCCGTTATCGACTAAGAGCTCTCCGATTTCTTTCTTGATCAGTGCCATGACTTGAGGATTCCCGGTTTTGGAGAATAGTGTTGGGGTGCCGACGGTTTAATCTATCTAATAGATATAATATGCTCCAAAGAGAATATTCCCTGTTTTAAAAGTGAAATACCTGAGTTAGCTTATCTCCGGATGATCGATAGTAGTGGCGTCACAGCACTGAAGACCAGTATTTCCCATAGATGCTATGGGCTGGTTAAGGTCTCTTACGGATTATTCGCCGTCCTTTTCATCTACTGTTTCTCGGATCCTTCCTGGTTCGGCCTTCCGATATCGGTTATTGGACTTCCGATAATTTTGTTGTTTTTGGTATTGGCTCATTTCATTCTGCTTTTTCTGGAGAGTCCTCGCGGAGTGCGCTTGTTTTCTCCGCTGTTTTTTAAGGGGGCGCCGCCGGTTTTCTATCGGCGCTGGATGGAGATTTATTCTGATGATACTGAAAACGATACCACAGCTGCTGTTGCCTATGGATTGAAGCGGGTTCGTCTAGATCTTGTCGATAGCCTGGAGCTGACCCTGTGGGGCAGCCTGCTTTTGAAATCGGTTTCAATTCAAGGTCGTTCTTCTGAAGCCGAAGCGGCGCTGGTCGGCACCTATCAATCTCAGATTCTGGCTCGCTTTCCTCTGGGGGCGGCCAGTCAGGCGGATCAAAAAACTCTTGTTGAAGTGCTCAAAAATTTGAAGCCGGATCTGGTTGTTAATCAGCGCTTGCAAAAGCGGCTCGACAGCAAGATTGTCAGAGGCGAAGAGATGGTCAAAACTCTTGGCGCCGCTTTTCTCTTTTATGTTTTATTAGATCTGGGCTTTGCCACCTCCAGCTTTCTCGAAATGCAGAAACATTATTTTTTGAGCCAGTCTTTGGTCCGAACAGTAGAAGTATTGCCGGAAATAAAAGGGGATAAGGCGCGCCGAAAGAGAGCAGAGCAAGAATTCGCCAGGGCAGAGGAAATGCGGGAGGGCCGGCTGCCTATATCATTGGTGCAGAGAGCGCTTTTCGATCATGGTAGTGCCGCCTGTGGTGTATGGCAGGCTCGTGGAGAAGCGCTTTTTTATCTCGACAAAAAGGATGAGGCGATCAAATCGCTGGAGAAGGCTCACAAGCTTTATCCTCGCAGCTTGAAGCTGATGATCGAATTGGCACGTTGGAAGCTCGAAAACGGGGATACGGCAGGCTGCCGGTCCGTTTTGACCCGGGCGATAAAAGACCACGAGGAAGACCTCTTGCCATGTCTATACATGATTGCCGCCGATAAAAAGGATAACCAGGGTGCCCTTGCGATCCGGAAAAAATGTAAAGAGTATTTGAATGGTTTCGACGAGAATGTTTTCGGGAGCGAGCCCTGGTGGCCTCCCGGTGGCAACAGGTTTATGAGTGAGCGCTATTATCGGGATGATCTCCTCTTCCTTTCGAGGGTGCTTCTGGATATGGATCTCGATTAATGGCGCCACTTTGAGTATTCTAATGATTATCAGCTCTTTTTAGGTATATGAATTTCGGGGCATATCATGGAGGAAAGGAGGTCGATTTTAAATGGAGCAGGAACAGGTAGATTCCCTTACCACCGACTCTGTCGTGGATAGCACCGAAGAGTCCGCCTCTCAGAAAAAAGCCCGGGCCAAGCGTGAACGTGGTCCACAGATAGCTTTCGACCTCTCCATGGCCGTTGCTCCTTTTGCTCTGGCGACAATTCTTGTAACCATCGCCGGTCTATCGTCCGCTTTTATATCCAGCGGCTCGGCCGGCTGGGTGACCGAACTCTGTGCCTCCTTCCGCACCCAGTGCGTCATTCTTCTTCTTATCTGCACTATCCCGACCGTGCTCAGCAAGCCCTGGAGAATCATGGCTCTGGTCTGTGGTGTTCTGGCGCTCGTCTCTCTTCTTCTGGTCTCGCCTGTGCTCGATATGAACAAGGCTGCGCCGGCGAAAGATTCTTATCTCTCTTTCAGTCTCCTGGAGGTCGTTCTCGATAAGAGCACTACCATGGATGAAGTGGTGAGGGTTTCGCTCGAGACTAATCCCGAATTACTGACGATTACGGGAGTAACCCTGGATGACATGGCGAGCTTGAATGAGAAGCTTCAGTCCTATCACATCAGAGCACTCTATCCCAACAATAACGGTCATGGAGTTTGTATCTATTCAAAGGTCCCTTTGAAGAGCAGCAAGGTCCTCTACCTGGGTAAAGAGAAGCTTCCGGTGGCTGTGACCAGCGCCTTCTTCGAATATGGCTGGGTGAATATCGTCGCCTTCAAGGCCCCTGAAGTAACCGATGCGGATTCGATGGATCGTCGCAATGACCTTATGGAATCGGTATCTAATGTGGTATCGAGTCTTACTGGTCCGGTTATAGTGAGCGGCAATATGAACCTGACCCCTTACGCGGGGAGCAGCGCTAAACTTACAGGTAAAGCCAAGCTCAAAGTTTTTCGATCCGGTCTTTCTATAAAACCCAATTCTTATGCCGGTCCCCAGGACTTTATCGTAAACCGTCTTCCAGTAGACGATATCTATGTCAACGACAAAGTAGCTTATCTCGACCGTTCAGTAATATCCGGTTTCGAAGGCCGGTTGTTGCCTATAAAGGGTGTCTTTTCTCTGAGCAACAAAGACGAGAAATTCCAGGCGCCGAAGTTTGCCGAAGAGTTGACTCGGCCACCGGCAAAGAAATCAAAAGCAGGCAGTCCTGAGCCAAAACCGGCTAAGAAGAAAGACAAGAAGAAACATTAGTTTTTGCGAAAGTCCAGAGCATCGATTTCGACCCGGGCTTCGGGGTCTACTGTCTTGAAGCTCAATTTTTCGATTTTTGTTTTTGCGCTTAGATTGAGCAATCTAATCGGATACTTGTAATAGTGGGCACTTTCCCCACCTAATAAAGGCAGGTAGAAGCTTACGAAAGGTTTTTCTCTGTCGTCTGTAGCCAGGCTGAATTTCAACACTTTCAGTTTCATAGAATCCGGTGCCGCCACATGCAGTACCAGGAAATCAACCTCTCCTGTTTTTATATCCAGATCCTTCAGGTATTCGAAAGTCGCTTCACCGGCGCTGGCTTTGCAAATCAGTTTCTGATCGGGCAGGCTCTCTATCTCTCCACCGGTGGCTTTCCAATTGATGGCATCGCTGAGGTCGATAGAGGGGTCATCCGGCTGCTTCTCCGGGATCTTGCCGCCGTATTCGGTATTGTCCGGTCTCCAGTCTATGTAAGTCTGCTTCTTAGAATTCGTATCGCTTTTCAAAATCATGGCAAGGCGCGGCATGCGATAAATCAGCGTCGGCGAGTTCTTGCCCCGGGCGCGGTTTACAAAACTGATTCGTGCCTTTTTTCCGGCGTAGGAGTTGAGTTCGATATTCAGGTCGGCGTCATTTCTGGCAGGTATATATTGGGGCTCTTTCGAATCTGCCACTTCAATATAGAGACCGGAGTCTTTTGCGGCATCACCCCGGATCTGCAGCCTGGTCGACAGTCTTGCTTCGAGAAGATTATCTGGAAGACGGACGCTCCAGCTAAGAGAGCTGCCCGGAGGCAACACCAGATCCAGCTTCTTGTAATCGGCCCAGTCGCATCTGGTCAGGGTGGTGAGATTGTCGGTGAAGTAAGGGTTCTCTCCACCATTGATGGTGTCAGTAGAAACCGAGTCCATCATGTATTCACCCTGGAGCCATAACTTTCTTATCGGTCCAAAAGCACTAATATTATGCCTTTTCATCACCTCGGCCAGCTTCTGAAGCAGAGAGGGACTGCCCGGAGTCCAGAGAAAGACGTATTGGTCGGCATAGGTCGGTGCTTTCTCGGCGTTGTAGAGGGCGGAATAAGATGCCGGAGCGCGTCCGTGGAGCATGTAGGTTTTATCTGAATAGGTCTGGTTCGATCTGGCAAAACAGGCTGTTACCGCCACCACTGTCAACATCGACCATTTGAGATTGATTCGAGTGCGAAGATCGAAATCGGCTCCCGTGTTTGGATTTATCTCCGTCAAAAAGAAGGCTGCCAGACCCAGTAAACCGGCCCAGAAGGTTATGGGCAGCGGCGTATACCATGGTGCCAGCAGTGAACGCACCATGCTTATCTCCCAGACGGCAAGCAGGCTGGAGGCAATCAGCACCAGTGGAACCGCCGCTTTCTTTAAATCGAGTCTGTTTCTATTGACCGCAAGCAATAACAGAAAGCCGCCCGCGATGACCAGTCCGATTGTTCCGGCGAATCTTGCTTCGGGTAGATTGTCCGTAGCGGTAGCGATTTCGTTCGCCAGGGGCCAGCCCAATAAGTTTACGATGGTTTTCAGATTGAAAAAGGAGACGATTGTCGCCTGAGGGTCTGTCGCGCCGGTGCTGCCTGCGCTGGCAAAGAAGGACATGACATAGGGAATGGCGCTCAGTCCCGCTCCACATAGCAAGGTAATAAAACGTCTCCAGTTGAATTCCCTGAGGTAGAGATAGTAAGCCAGGATGGTGAGCCAGGTGATAGGGCCTATCCCCCAGGAATAGCTGGATATCAAACCACCGGCGGTGGCGACCAATACAGCCGTCCGGCTCGTTTTGAAGCGGGCCAGGGCCCAGATAGCAAGGGCTTGTCCGAAGAGACTGATTCCTATAGGCAGAGCCGCTCCTGGGTAAGTGTAGAGAGATACTTGAGAGTTGGAGAAGAAAAAGAACGAGAGCAGCGGAAGAAGCCACCAGGTCTTTTCTGCTTTGAGGCTGCTTCTGATGGCGTCATAGATAAGACCCAGCCTGAATATCGAAAGAACGAAAGCGAGATAGAGTTCCGGCATGACGCTGCCGGAGAAAAATTTCGCGCTTGTTAAATGAGCCAGGAAAGCGAGCGTGGTGGCATGCCCACGGTAGAATGTGTCGCTTACAAGATGACTCAGGTCGTATTGCCCGCTCAAGATTCGATCTATCAAATGGGCGTAGGTCAGATAGTCGTTCGATACAACATCGCAGCCTACCGTGCTGACGATCCAGAACATGTTCGCCACCGGTATAAGCGCTACTAAAATAGCCAGCTTCGAAACTAGACCGAAGTCGCTTTTTACGCTTTCGCTCTTTTCTTCTTTAACCGAGGTCATCATCCTCTATCACTGCCAGTTCTCTGATTTCTCTCGACCGGCCAGGGCGGTGTCCGTTTCAGAGGCGGTGAGACTGGCTGCCAGATTCTTTCTATCGCGGATCTCGTCGGCAATAATCTCAAGAAGCTTGTCTCCGCCTTTTTTGTTCATATGGACGGTATCGAGATAGTCCCGGTTGTTGAAGCGTTTGTCGTCGGATAGATCGATCCAGGTTGCGCCATAATCCTTACAGGAGGAGGCGAGGAATTGATTGAACCCCTTCCAGAATTTGTCCGGAAGAAGACTTCTGTTAGGCCACAGGCTGGGCATGCCCACCACCATCACTTCTATGTTCTCGTCTTTCAGTCTCTTCAAAAACGCCTGGAAGAATTGTTTCTGGGGACCGTAAATGGCAGGGTTGGGGTTTTTATAGCGTCGTTTATACTCGTACATGTTGTTGACGAACTGGTAGAACGGTCGCGGCGGTATCACCCAGACCCCCGGCTTCACTTCCGATTGTTTACCGTAGATGGCATTCAGCACATCTTCGGTGGTTTTCGGCTTACTGGCTGTTTCTGTTTTCTCTTTCTCTAATTCTGCTTCCGGCTCGGCTATTTCTAGATTGCCTTCGCCTGTAAGAGCGATAGAGACTGCGTTCGACGCTTGTTTGGAAAGCCTGGGAATAGTCTCTTTGAAAGACTTTCCAAGGCTCATGATCGGCAGGTAATCGTTGATGACCCATTCCAGGCGCTCTATAGGATCGCCGAAGGCGCAGTCTGCAAGTTCGTCCAATTTTGCGTAAGGCTTCAGGAAGAAGAACGGCTCGGTCGAGCTTACGGAGGGCATGGTATTGTCGATGAAGTCACGGGGATTGACCCCTACTACGACCATCTTGGGTTTGTGCTTTTTATTGAAAAGAGTACTTGCCACCATATAATGATCCGAAGCCATCGCACCACCCATGGCGAATACATAGGACTTGGGTCTTGTACCGAGGCGCTTCTGGAGCATGTCCGAAAGCATATTGCTCTCTTTGTCCGTGACGCAGTCCACGTCTTTGGCCAGATAATTCGCTTCAGCGGAATACACCGCCGATGACATCATAGAGCTTCCCATCAAAGCGATATCGGCATCGGGATGATCTTTGAGGTAGTTTCTCGACACCCACCAGATCCAGCGGCCTTGTTTACGCTTTTCATTGGGGTTGTCCGTCAGAATCTCGGCGGTCAATTCCTTGGTCTGTTTCGGAACCATACCGATGATTGCGACGTTGACCGCAAAGAACAACAGCAACGCGGCCACGGTGCGACTGGTGATTAGATTTGTCGGATTCGGGTTTTGTTTCTCAGCGCTCATTGTTGTCTCTCTTTTAAGTCAAACTTTGTTCCGGATTGAATTAGGGCTTTTCTGACTTCTGGAGATCGCCTCAGTTTCTCGACCAGATGATCGATAAACTTGAGCCCTCCCCGGGCGTTCATATGAACTCCGTCATGGAAGTCTTCCGGTTTTTTGAAAATAGTGTGATCATTCATGTCGAATAGAACAGTGTTTTTTCTTTGGCCAAACGGCTTCAGCCGACTCCAGTATTGGTCGTAGTATTCTTTTTTAAGCAGTTTCAAATTGTCGGTGGTTACAGGCATGTTGACAAGCACCAGGGTGATGCCGTTCTTGTCTGTGAAGTCAGCCAGCCTGGCAAGAAAGTTCATCTGGGTTTCGAAGGCCACCGGATTCATTCTCTTGTAGCGATGAACATACTCGATGGAGTTGTCTTTATATTCCATGGGTTTGCTCAGGTCGCTCGGGGCGCACATGTTGGCGTAAGGATGAAACTCGCCTTTCTTATATTCGGGGAAGAGTTTTTTTCTGTCCCAATATGTGAAGGGTTTGCTCTTATCCGGCTCCGGCGCCAGCCGGTCTATTAATAGGCTCTGGTAGAGTTTGCCTGCTTCCATCTGGAAGTCTGTCGCGAATTTATAGAAGTAGATATTTTTTTGCAGGGCGAGATTGATCTTGTCTAAAGGTCCGGTGAAGATCTCTTTTTCGAAGGGGCTTATATCCACCACCCGGCTCAAATAGGTAAAAGGTTCGGTGTCCTGGGGACCGGCCAGTTCACTGTCGATAAAGTCTCGCGGGGCGACACCATATATGATGACATCCGGTTTGTGCCCTGTTTCGATCATTGCCATCAACGTCATTAGCGCATCAGAGGGCATCTGTCCGGGAGTGGAAAGATTGAAAGTATCGAAATCGAGCTTGTTATCGGTGTTCGCTTCCAGGGCTTTTTCAAGGGTCTCGTCGAAATAGCGGGTCTTGTGATAATAGACCATGTCGACGCTTTTATTATAATAAGTCGCGTCGGCGCTGTTCAGGGCGCTCACTGTCAGCGAGGAGCCCAGAAACGCCAGGTTGTGGGGGCTCTTGTCGCTTTTCAAATCCTGCATTATCCACCAGGCCCAGCCTTTGTAAGGAAACTGGTAGCGGTCGAATTGAATCGGAGTCTGAAACGCCAGATAGACGTTCAAGATGGCGAAGAGAATCATGGCGGCAAGAGCGGAGCTCACCATCGGCTTTTGCGATGTTTTTGCTGGGCTCTTGTCCAGTTTCTTTTCTGGTCTGACAGCGGTGTTCAAGCTGCTCATAGTCTTGAGTCCTCCCGCTCGGCCAGGGCTCTTTGCGTATCTTTCGTTTTTGTATCGAGAGCGGCAAGGACGGCTCTGTCGCCGGAGAGTTTTTCGGCAATAAGGTCGAAGAATTTCTTGCCTCCCAGAGAGCGCAGATGGACGCTGTCGGCAAAATCAGCCAGTTCGAATTCGGGCGAGGCATCCAGGTCTATAAAACCGGCACCTTGCTTCTTAGTTACCGTGGCGAGGTTCTCTAAATAAGCTTGCTTCGCCTCCGGTTTGAGAAGGTCTCGATTCAGGTCGGTTATCGGCATGGCCACGACCACCACGTGGATGCCGCGTTCGGCGGCCACTTTGAGCATGTCTTCGAAGAAGCGGGACTGACTCTTGAACGTATCCCACTTCAGATTTTTGTAGCGATAACGGTATTCGGCCAGATTATCCTTGAAGGCCGTTTTCGCTGACTGGTCAGGATGATAGAACGCTTCGTCCCGCCTGACTTCGTAAGGATGGTATTCTGGCAATACCTTTTTACGCTGATGCACATTGAAGGTCTCGATATCAGACGGCAAGACTGATGAAATCAGGTTTTCGGTCCAGCGCAGGGTGGCTGTCTGAAGGTCTTCTTTCTTGCCGTAGGGATAGAGCAGCCGACCGAGCTCATAGTCGAGACGGCTTATGAAGCCTGGTTTGATCAGACTGAGGTGCTCGCTGTAATCGCCGAAGCGAGATAGATATCTAAAGGGGTCGGTGGATGAGGGATCGGGAAGGGTGCTTTCGAGAAAGTCCCGGGGACCGACACCATATATGATGACATCAGGGCGGCGTTCGCCTTTGAGCAGAAACTTGGTTATCAGGTAAGCATCGGAAGGCATCTCTCCCGGAAGCGCAAAGCTGAATGTGCGGATACCCAAACCGGTCAATTCTTGAAAGCGTTTTTCAAATACGAGACTTTTATGATGTCTGGTGGCATCCAGGCTCTGTCTGGTCAGGTCGGCGTCTGCTTCTCCCATGGGGGTGTGCACCAGGGATGACCCTAGAAAGACGAGGTTGGCTCTATCCGGTAACTGACGATAGCTCTCCACCTTCCAGGAGGTCCAGGTCGGATACTGGAATGCTTCCGGAGCGAGGGACCCCACCTGCAAGACCGAGAAGATACAGCATAGAAGCGCGAAGGCAACGAATGCGGCTACCGCTTTGCTTGCCACGATGACTTGAGTTTTGCTTCTCGACATATTTTCGGTCATCGGTCAGATAGGATCCCACAGTCCTTAGAACTGGAAGTAGATGAATCTTGGCGAGCTGTCCGGGCTGAAGATACTCAGAACGCACATGAGCGCCACCATGACACCGACCTGAATCGGCCACGGTGGTCTTTGATAGAACTGCTTGTCGTTGAGCCAGTTGACCACCACATGGGAGATCATCAGAGCCGGCAGGATAATCAGAAGAGACGGGAAGATTATCGGATCTCTTATCTTCAGTATCTCGAGCTGGCTGGCGCTGAAGTTGAGGAGCTCCACCGGGAGCATGGCCATCTTGCCCAGTATTGTAAAGGCGGAAGCGCCGGTCTCGGCCCGGAAGAAGACCCAGCCGATGCAGACTAGATGGAAAGTCGCCACCACCGAAAGCCAGTGATAAACTTTGGTTTCGGCGAAATTCTTCAAGAAGCCCACCGCCTCGATGGCGTTTCTGTACTCTTTGTGGGCGATGAGAATGACGCCCTGGTAGACGCCCCAGAGCAGAAAGTGCATGCCGGCGCCGTGCCAGAGACCACCGAGAGCCATGGTGATGAAAAGGTTCCGGTAGTTGAGCCATTTGCTGCATTTAGAGCCGCCCAGAGGAATATATAGATAGTCTCTGAGCCAGGTAGAGAGGCTGATGTGCCAGCGGTGCCAGAAATCGGCCACGTTGGAGGCTATATAAGGAAGGTTGAAGTTGATTGGTACTTTGTAGCCAAAGAGCATTGCCGAACCCCGAGCAATATCGGTATAGCCGGCAAAGTCGAAGAAGATCTGGAAGGCGAAAGCGTAGGTGCAGAGCCATAGATCCACCGAGGAGAAGCTCTCCGGGTGACTGTAGCCTGCTTGCACAACCAGAGCCAGGTTGTCCGCCAGAAGCACTTTCTTGGCCAGACCCATGAGAATAAGCTGCATACCTTCGTCCAGGTATTCCCATTTGAACTTGGCTTTGATATCTAGCTGGGGGATGAAATCTTGATAACGCTTGATAGGCCCTGCAATCTGGGTCGGAAAGAAAGACGCGAAGAGGGCGAATTTAGGGAAGCTGTCGACCTGGGGTTTGCCCCGGTAGACTTCCATGGCGTAGTGAATGAACTCGAAAACGAAGAAGGAGATACCGAGCGGCAGGATGATGCTGAGATGGGGCTCTTTCCAGTCGATGCCCACCATGCCGAGCCCGTCATGGACCGTTGTGAGCGCGAAGGTAGCGTATTTGAAGATGCCCAGGATTATGAGGTTGGCGGCTATGACAATGCCCAGCCAGAGCTTCTTGCGCTCGACGGATCTGGCCATGTAAGGCACCAGCAGGAAGTTGCCCAGGGTGAGCCCGAAGATGAGCAGACCGTAGATTGGCTTCCACGACATGTAGAAAACATAGCTGGCCACCAGAAGCAGCGGTACTCGCAGCTTGTGGGGGGTTATCCAGTAGAGGAAAAATACCGTCGGAAGAAATACCAGGTATTGCAAACTATTGAATAGCAATGTGAATCTCCTGTCATCGGTCGCGAAGCCCCGAATTGTCGCCCTTGAAATAAGTTTTCAATGGCTAGCGCAACACATGATAAATTGTAGATTTCAAGGATGTCTAGGTCGAGGCTACTCTCTTAACCTAAAACGTTTATAGGAACTGGTGGCATCCAGGTTAAGACGCCGCGCCGGTCGGCATTCACAGGTCTTGGCAAGGGCTCCTTAATATAAAGGTTGTAAGGAGAGCGATTGTCATTTTGATGAACTTATGCTCAGGCTTTGCTGCTCTTGTTGAATCCACCGGGGATTAACTGGTAGCCGCCGCCGTATACGGTCTTGATGTATTTGCGGTCGGCGGTCTCCAACCTGGTTCTTAGATGGCGAATATGTACCCTTATCGTGTCGACGTCATCATCGGGCGAATAACCCCAGACCTCTTCCAGAAGCTTACCGGTAGAGACTGTCTGACCATGGTGTTGCATCAAGCAATGCAGGATCTCGAATTCGGTAGGTGTCAGTTTGACCACCCGGTCTCTGACCTTGGCTTGCAGATTTTCTGGAATTAGGGTGATTTCACCGGCGGTGAGAATCTCGGGCAATGTAGCCGAATGGGGCACCGAACCGGCTCTACGCAACAACGCTCTGACCCGCACTTGCAGCTCGGGGATTTCGAAGGGCTTGACCAGATAGTCGTCGGCGCCGGAGTCGAAACCGGTAACTTTGTCCTTGGTCATGCCCAGGGCGGTGAGCATCAGGATAGGAATGGGATGGGTGGTCGGATTCTGCCTGAGGCGCTGGCAGACGGTGAAACCATCTAAATCAGGCATCATTACATCGAGGACGATGAGATCCGGATGATTTTGCTGGGCGAGGGCCAGTCCTTTGATTCCGTCCGAGGCGGTTTCCACCTTGTGGCTGAGGAGCTCGAGATTAACCTTGACCAATTCGGCAATCGCCTGGTCATCGTCTATTACTAGAATTCTAGCCAATGTACTCTTGCTCCTATTAACTATTGCTTATTACTGTTCGTTGCTATTAACCGACAATTTTACTGGAATTTTTAGAATCGTCCCGTTCCTGTTCACCGTTAGTGTAACCACTTGATTAGGTTTTTTCTTCTCTATATAGGTCAGTAGCTCATCCTGAGTGTTTATCCGGACATTGTCCACATGGGAGATAATGTCGGCCGAGGAGATGTCAACACCTCTGATGGCAATCGGTCCCATGCGGTAAATTCCGGCTTTCGGTCCCTGGATTCCGGCTTTGACGGCAGGACCTCCTGGGGCGAGTCTTATTACTCTTACACCGGCCGGTGTCTCTTGTAAAGCGAGGATGCCAATATCCGGTCGAAGCACCCTGTGGTGCAGAATAAGCTCCGGCACTATCGAGCGGATGATATTAGCCGGAATGGCAAAGCCTATGCCCGAGTTCTGACCGGCCCGGGTGAAAATAGCGGTGTTTATGGCCACCATTCTGCCTGCCGTGTCTAGGAGTGGTCCTCCGGAGTTGCCCGGGTTGATGGCGGCATCTGTCTGGATGATGCCTTTGATCATGCGATTATTTCTGGTTCTAAGAGTCCTGCCCAGGCTCGAGATCATGCCCTGGGTCATGGTCTGGTCGTAACCGAATGGGTTGCCTATGGCGAGAACCTTTCGTCCGACCTCCAGTTCGGAGCTGTTGCCTATTTCGATACAGTCGAATTGTTTGCCCGCCGGGGCCTGGATTTTGAGTACGGCAAGATCATTGGAGGGGTCTTTGCCGACCAGCTTGGCCGCATAACTGGAGCCGTCGAAAAGAGTGACTCTTACCATTTCGCTTGCGCCGACCACATGCTCGTTGGTGACCAGATAGCCGTCTTTAGAAATAATCGTGCCCGAGCCTATCCCTTCCTGGGGCATGATGTTGTAGTAATAGCCTTCGGGGGTGGTGACGGTGGCGATGTTGACCACGGCTTTGCTGCATTTCTTGTAGACACCGACATTGACCTTCTCTTCTTCCGAAAGTGGAGTCGGTTGCACCGGTTTTGAAAGGAAGCTCAAATCAGGGAGTCTTTCCGGGCTTTCCGCTGTTTGCGCCCTTGCTGGAGCCGACTGGATACTGAGGAGCATCGCTGTCGATAGCAAGCCGATTTTTGCTTTTGAGAATTTCAATCTCATACCGCTATCACCTTTATGATTACCAGTCGAAATTTCCATCTTATTCATTCTTCAGGCAATTCGCTCAATTCTTTCGGTTTGTCCGTATATTTTGATTCGGTGCCGTCTAATAAGCGTTTTATGTTTGAGCGGTGCCGCAGGGTGACATAAAAGAATGCGATGACGGCGTAAGCCAGTATCGCTGGTGGTGCTTTCAGAATAAACATTATTGTAGGGCAGGCAACGGCCGCGGATATCGAAGCCAGAGATACTATCTTGCTGGAAAAGAGCACGGCCAGCCATACGAATAAGGTTCCGAGGGCACCGATGGGATGCAGGGCGAAAAGAGTGCCGAGACCGGTGGCGGCGCTCTTGCCGCCGGTAAATTGCAGAAAAATCGACCGGCTGTGTCCGAAGATAGAACTGACCGCCGCCAGCACTCCGGCCAGGTTGGGAAATAGATCTGCGGGCATGAGCTGAGGTTGCGTGGTCTGGAGATGGAGGGCGACTGCGACAGGCAAGTAGCCTTTGGCTATGTCTACGAAGAGGACTATCAAGGCTTCTTTCTTTCCGACACAGCGCAGAACATTGGTAGCGCCGGTGGAGCCGCTTCCTATCTCTCGAACATCCACTCCCTTCGAGATCTTTCCTATCCAATAACCGGTCGGGATCGAGCCGAGAATATAGCTTGCCAGAATCACCAGGAGCAGGGTTAGATATTCCACTAAAAGAAAGACCTCTTATTCAGGACTGAAAGCTCTTCGCTGTTTTGCTTTTCGAGCGAGCGGTTATACGTATCGGCGTCCCTTCGAAGCCGAAGGAAGCTCTCAGTTTTCGCTCTAGATACGACTTATAGTTCTTGGGCAACAAATGCTCGTCGTTGACGAAGAGGACAAAGGTGGGCGGAGCCACCGAGACCTGGGTGGCGTAATAGATCTTCAGACGTTTGCCTCGTTTTCCCGAAGGTGGTGGCACCAGGGCGACACTTTCGTTCACTATCTGATTGACCAGGCTGGTGGAAACCCGACGCATCGTCTGTTCATGCGCGCTTTTGGCCGCATCGAGAATTTTTCTGACTCGAACTTTATTGATGGCACTGGTGAAGAGGACCTCGGCATAGGCGACATGTCGAAGTTCGGATTTGACCTCTTCGATGATTTTGTTCATCGAGCCGGATGATTTGTCTTCTTTGAGGTCCCATTTGTTCATGACTAATACGACGGCTCGTCCGGCTTCTTCTATTTTTCCGGCGATGCGTTGATCTTGTTCGCTTATCTCTTCGGCCACATCTATGACATGCACCACCACATCCGCTCTAGAGATCGCTCTCAGGGAACGGGCTACCGAAAATGCCTCTACACCGTAGCGCACCTTCGATTTCTTTCTTATACCGGCGGTGTCTATTAGAATCAGCTCTTCGCCTTGATAGTTTATGCGAGTGTCGATGGCGTCACGGGTGGTGCCGGCCTCCGGAGCCACAATGGTTCTGTCCACTCCGCAGAGTACATTCAGGATGGAAGATTTGCCGACGTTCGGTTTGCCTACTATGGCGATGGAAAGAGGCCCTTCTCTACCGTTGGAATCAGCACCATCCTCATCGTCCTCTCCTTCAATGGGATAATCTTCGAACTTTTTCTTCTTCTTCTTCTTTTTCTTGATCCCGTCATATTCGGGAAAGTTGCTGATTATCAGGTCGAGCAAGTCGCCTACCCCGCCCGAACCACGCATTGCCGAAAGTCCATGGGGGTCGCCCAGTCCAAGAGAATAAAACTCGGGTACGCTGAGCTCGTCTTTTTTGGAGTCGACCTTATTTACTGCTAATATAACCGGCTTCTTTGAGCGGCGCAGCATATTAGCCACATCTTCATCCTGGCCGGTGGGGCCTTCCTTGCCGTCGACCATGAAAACAATTACATCTGCTTCATCTACGGCAAGCTGTACCTGATCCACCACCTGGACGGCCATGGGCTCCTGGCTTTCTGTAATTATGCCGCCGGTGTCGATCATGACAAATTCATAGCCGGACCAGTCCGCTTCGCGATAGATCCGGTCCCGGGTTACACCGGGAGTGTCGTCGACGATCGAATAACTGCTTCCCACGCATCTGTTGAAGAAGGTGGACTTGCCGACATTCGGACGTCCGACTATCGCTACGACTCTCTTGACCATTATTTATCCTCTTTGACCGGATAAATATATCAAGATTTAGTTACTGCTTCTTCTTCCCGGTGAAACGACTAGACATATCTTTAGCTCCGCCTGAGCCGCCGCCGAATTTTTTACCGAGTTTGGGAGCACTGGATTCGATGAATTGCAAAAGTTCGTCCTTGGCGGCGTTCAGAATTATCGCCGCTTCGGTGTCTCCACCGAGGTCGGGGTGAACGCCGGGCGAGGCTATTTGATCTTTCCAGGCTTTGTTCACTTTCTCTTTGGTGAGATCTTCAGGAGAGATGCCGAGGATGCGGCAGGCTTTTACTATCTCCCGGGGTGCTGCTTTCAAGGCGGGATTCTGTAAACCAGCCGCCGGGGGAGGGGGGGCTGCTTGCCCACCTTCTGTCGGTTTGACATTCTGGCCGACAAATTTATTCAATCCGGAGTAGCCGCCCTTGTCGGCTCCGGCATCCTGTCCTGGGTTGGGCATTGTTCTGACAGTTTGCTCCACGTGATGCTGCTCCTGAGCTTTCTTGATCCTTTCTTTGATCAAGTTCTGCAAGTCTTCACCGGTGACATTCTCCTCTTTGACGACTTGATCCACCGGGACATCTGCAAGCATATCATCTGGAACCTCGATCTTGCCAAGTTCTTCCAGTTCTTCGATGTCTTCAAAAATATCCATCTGGTCGAAATCGGGGATCTCGACCTGTTCTTCTCTGGTCAACATCTGATCTTCGCGGATGGCGTCCGGCGCATCCTCGCCGCCATGGAAAGAGACAAACTGGGTCTCGGAGGTATCGAAACCATCCAGAGATTCTTGAGGCGGCGCTCCTGGTTGAAGGGCGTCCAGATTGGTGGAGGTGTCGGTCGGTTTCTTGGGTGGATAACCAAACTGCGCTACCACCTGACTCTCAAGCGCATTGGCCGGAGTTCTGGTCGGGTCGAGGTCTTTGGGGGAGAGAACCCCCATGCTGTAGACCGTTTGCAGGTCACGCCAGCTCAGGTCGTTGAGCGGATTGAAATCGCTCGAAACATATGGCCCGTCCTGGGTAAAGTTGATCACCGCCCTTTCGTCGGCTTTTAGTTCGTGGGTTGCTAGAGTTTCTTCTTCTGACTCAAGCTCGTGGATTTCCTCTTCTTCTTCTATCTCTTCGGTGTAGGGAAGATCCTCTGAGTGCTCAAGTTCAGATTCAGATTCAGATTCCGTTTCTGGAGCTTGTGCCATCACCGGTTGATTTTGACCGGCCTCGGCCAAGCCTTTTTCATAGCCGACATGCCAGGCGTTCTGCAATTGCAGTGCCAGGTTGTCGGCTTCCTGTTGTAGCTCTTCCAGCCTTGCTTCCAGCTCTCTTTTGTTCATTGCGAGAATCGTCTGCTTCTCTCGCTCTGTTTTCATGGCATCGGTGAGCTGGGCATTGTCCTTTTCCAGTCTGGCTACTCGCTTCTCGATTTCGGCATTGTCTACACTTCCGCTATCGCCGCTTGCGCCTGCGCCAGAGGTATTCTCTTTGAGTTTTCTATTCTCGTCTTCCAGCTCGCGCATGCGAAGATTAATCGCTTCATTAACTCGCTCCAGACCGGAAACAGTAATGGTAAGCTCTTTGAGTTTCTCTTCCTTTTCCTCGTCCGAATCTGCTGCGGATTTTTCTTTGCGCTCCGCCAGTTCGATTTCCATCTCCCGCAGCCTCTGGTTCAGAGCTTCATTGACCTGTTCGAGACCGGCAAGGGACCTTTGCGTCTCCTCCAGCTCTTCTTGCAAGTGGGCTGCGTCTTCATTCTTTGCCGAATCGCTTTTGTTGTCGGTGTTTTCGCTGAGCTCTCTGTTCTTGTCTTCCAACTCTCTCAAGCGCTGATTGAGAGCTTCGTTGACCCTCTCCAGACCGCTCAGGGTTCGTGTCAGGTCGGTAATCTCTTCCAGGCGGCTTTCGCTCTGGGCATAGGCTTGTTTTAGCTCCTCTTCCAGCTGTTTGATTTCATCCTGGGATTCGGACTGCAAAAGTTGCATGACCTGGCTGTTAATTTCTTCGGGAGCAGGCATGCTTGCCGTTTCTTCCATCTCGGCAATCTTTAGTGCCAGGTTGTTGTTCTCTTTCTCGAGCTCCTCCAGGGTTTTTTCGAGATCGAGGATCTTTCTATTCTCTTCTTCTGCCTGGTCTTTGAAAGTGCAGTCATGACCGCGGGCATCGAGAATCATCGAGATCACATCCTGGTCCCGGTAGAGATCTTCTTTCTCGACTTCCAGCTCTTCGGCAAGGGTGTATGGATTGATATCCCAGCCTTTGCTCTTGACGGACTCGATCGCTTCTTTAAGACGGGCTGTCTCGATCTTGGTTTTGGTAATTTCGTCTTTCGACATGTTCTGCTTCGATTTCTTCTGGGTGGCTGATAACTTGGTGGGCATGGCCCTCATAGCAACTGGAGACGGTTGCCGGTCAGGCTCATAGAGCGTAAGCGGAGCCGGGTTTTGCCCTATCGCCGATCTCTTATTCTATTTCTTTCCCCATCTAAGAGAAAAGTTGTTAGATTTTCTCTATAAGTTTCATATCTATCATCAAAACATCTGAAATATTGAGATCTGAAGCGATCATGAATAAGCCCGAAAAAAACGATAAATCCGACAAAATAATTCGGCTCGAGATCTCCGGAAGGGTGCAGGGCGTTTTTTACCGAGTGTGCACCAGGGATGAGGCGAAGCGACTGGGTTTGACCGGCTGGGTCAGGAATCGTCGAGATGGTCGGGTGGAAGCTTTTGTTCGGGGTAGTGAGCAGCAGCTCGATCAGTTGATCGCCTGGTGCAGGCTTGGACCATCAGGAGCAGTGGTGGAAGAGGTCATGGTGCACTGGCTCGATGAGGAAGCCTCGGAATTTGAGAGTCTTCATGGTGACCGAGAGGATTTCGAGATCATCGCCACGTTTTAAGACACCATCGATAGTGGCTATAATCTAGCCAATCTGTCTGGAGCCTGGACCTTCGAACAGCCTGTAGGCCTCTTTTAAGAGAGTCGATTGCTCTTCCGGTTCTTCTCTGAGCGAGGATGGCTTATCTGCCGAAGGTGCCTTGCCGTTTCCATTTCCATTTCTGTTTTCGCTTTCGCTTTCGCTACTATTTTTGTCTTCGTTTTCGATTCTGCTTCTAATCGGTTCTTGATCTTCCGGGCTAAGTCGAGGCGGTCTTTGAATCGGTTCCATTGCAGGCTCAGGCTCATGCACATGAACATGAACAGAATCAGCCTTCTCTCTCTCTTTCGGCTCCGGCTTTCTCTGGTCGTTTATTGCGGGAGAAGCCGGTCTCCCTTCAGGCTTTTTTCGAACCAGCTCCTCTTCCTGGACCACTTTCACTTTTACCGTGACCTCCTGACCGGTCACTGCCCGATAGGCTTTTTCTATCTGGTCCGATTTACCTTCTATAGATTTCTGGAAAAACTCTTTGTTCACGCCCAGGGTAAGCTGTCCGTTTTCCAGGCTCAGTGGATTGGCGTGCATATGGACAAGGCTATAGGCGGGAATACTTATTTTATGGATGGCATCGAGAAGATCCGACCAGAGGGCCTCCAGTTCGTTGCTGACGAAGCCTCCACCGGATGCCGCCACTTCAACATCAGCAGCATCATCGTCTTCTTCTTCGACTTCATGAACTGGTTGCGGCGTTCTGCTTTCGGGTCTCTCCGGCTCGAGCATCAGCTCCCTGGAAGGGGCTTCTGCAATCGGTTCCGGAGCAGCGGTGGAAACCGGAGCATGAGCAGGAGCAGCGGGGGGTGGAGCCGATCTGACTCTGGTCTGGGGAATGTCTGCTGCCGAGAAATCCCCGTCGGCGATGATCTTCTCTAGTTTTTTCACCTTGTCGGTCAGGTTCTTGACCGAAGCAATATCGATGCGATGGCAGATCGAGAGCAGTCCCATCTCCAGAGTCAGCGATGGTTGACTGGATCGTTTTATATTCTGCTCCAGGCGATCCATGAGTTCTACTATCTGGCTCAGCTCTGTTCTCTCGAACTCTCTGGCCTGGGCTGTTACTTTCTCGACATAGGCTCTGGATCCGGTTACGAACTGGACATTCTCTTCGCTGATAGGCTCTCCTGCTTTCAGGTAAGAAGCCTTGGTGAGAGCGAGAAAATGCTTAGCCAGCTCCACTGTGATCAGTGATGGTTCCCTGCCCTGGAGCAGCAGTTTGTTCACCGCTTGCAAGACCGCCTCACCGTTGCAATCTTTTACGCCCAGGCTGATTTCGAGAAGAATATCTTCGTCGAGAGCGCCCAGCAGTACAAGCAGATCCGTTACCTGAACCGGCTCACCTGGTTTGGATAGCAGGCTGGCCTGATCGAGCAGACCGAGGGCGTCGCGCAGACCTCCTCCGGAACGCCGGGACATGAGATCGAGAGCTTCCTCGCTTATCTCAATTCCTTCTTTTGCGGCCACCGAATTGAGATGCTCGGCAAGCTGCACTTGATTGACCAGGCGGAACATAAGGCGCTGGCAGCGGCTGACTATAGTTGGCGGGACTTTGTGTTCCTCGGTTGTGGCCAGAATAAAAACCACGTTCGGCGGTGGCTCTTCGATGGTCTTGAGCAGAGCGTTGAAGGCCTCCTTGGTCAACATGTGGCACTCGTCTATGATATAGAGTTTGTGTTTGCCGTCCTGGGTGGCCAGGGGGGCTCGTTCTATAAGCGAGCGAGCATCGTCCACGCTGTTATTCGAGGCAGCGTCTATTTCGAATACGGATGTGGAGGAGCTGTTCTTGATCGATTCACAGGAAGCGCATTTGAGGCAGGGACTCACCGTCGGACCCTGGTCGCAGTTTATGGATTTGGCTAGAATCCTGGCCGAAGATGTCTTACCCGTACCTCTTGGTCCGGTGAAGAGATAAGCATGGGCGATGCGGTCGTTCTCCAGGGCGTTCGAAAGGGTTCTGACCACGGATTTCTGTCCGACCAGCTCTTCGAGGCTTTGAGGTCGGTACTTCAGATATAGAGGTAAGTATTTGTTCGCTGCGTTTTCCATGGAAATGCAAATTGACCGGAGCCGTTTCAGGCTCTTTCAAAATCAGGCTTCTTAGCCTACCTATACTACCGCATTTTGAGCCGCATATTGACCGCTACTTAAATCTAATTGTCATTTATCTGCTAATATGCCAAAGCGTCTGTTTGAAGGGATTTACGGGGATGAAAAGCGGACTGGGTCTGATTTTTTTAATTGGCTCTCTGATAGTTCTCTGCTCTTTCTATGTGGATTCTCGCATCGATTCCAAGAACGATTCGGTAGCGAAGGCGGAAGAGGCTGTGGCGTTGAGGCGAGCGACGCTCGCCGCCGGCTGATTCTGGGGTGTTGAAGCGGCGCTTCAACGGCTTGCCGGAGTGAAGGAGACCACGGTGGGCTACACCGGTGGTCACGAAGAGTCCCCCAGCTATCCTCTGGTCTGTTCGGGCAGCACCGGGCACGCAGAAGCGGTGCAGATCCTTTATGACCCGAAGCAGATCGGCTATAGAAAGTTGCTTGAAGAGTTCTTCAAGTTGCACAAGCCGGTTTTCGACCAGAAGAGTGTCAAAGGTGGACAGTATCGATCCTCTATCTTCTTCGAGACAAAAGAGGAAGAGGCGATTGCCAAGTCGGTAAAAGCTCAGTTCGAAAAGGAAGTTAAACAGAAGCTGTACACCGAAATCGTCCCGGGCAGGGAGTTTCATCCGGCTGAAGAGTATCACCAGGATTACTACAAGAAGGATAATCTGCTTTAGCGTGGTGGTGTGTAGTGGTGTTAAGGGCGGTGCCGATTGCTTCTGCCGGATCGCATCTCTTTGACCAGTTCGCGCAGTTGTGCTTTTACTGTCTCTTTCGGCAAGTTGCCACGGTCGCCGTGACCTGCCAGGATCCACTCGAAGTCGTAGGCGATTAGTTTCTCTACCGAATCGGTCAACTCTTCGTAGGAGTACCAGCAATGCCGTCCGTGCACTTGCAACCTTCTTTCGGCAGTGTGTTCGGCTCTGTCTAAAAAGAGGTGGTCGCCGCTGAAGAGGTATTTATTCCGGTAAAGGAGGACGACATGACCGAGCGTGTGACCCGGAGTCGGTATCAGAAGGAACGATGGCGAAATCTCTACGGGATCGAAACCCTCTAGCACTACCTCGGCATCCGGCTCTGCATGCAGTGCCGCTCTATGGATTATTCTCTCGGCGCCAAAATATTCTGCAAAGCTTGCCGCATCGGCTACGTCGTCCTCATGGGTCAGAAATATCCGGTTGAGGCCACCGAGCTTTTCGATTTTTTTTACCAGCGACCTGGTGAATCTCGGCGAATCGACCATCCAGTTTTCGTTCTTGTCTAGAATCAGAAAACTGTTTCCTCCGTATGAACGAGGGGAGTTGAATCCGCAGTAGTAGACATTGCCATCAAGATGCAGAGGAAAGTCTTCGATGATGGCTTTTAGCGCGCTGCCATTGCGGTCTCCTATCGAGCCGGTGGGACAGGACAGCAGTGCTCTTGTCGCTTTCCTTCTCTCTTCCTCTGACCGGGGCTGCCGATAAACCCTGGAATAATCTCCGTCGTCCAGGAAGCAATCCGGGGCGAGTTGTCTGCAGGTATCACAGTTGATGCAGGTGGTATCGACGAAAAAGTCTCCGTCGATATTCCCCTTTACCATTCTTTTGGGATCCGCCATCTTGTCTCTGCTTCTCTCAGGTGCCGGCTATGGAGTATTATCATTTATATGCCTCGCTCAACCAAACTAATATTATGTATCTTTTGCATCGGATTCCTGTCCCTCCATCTGCTCACTTCCTGCGGTGGCGGCGAAAGCTCGAGTCCTGAAGATGAATCGATCAAGCCGGTTGGAAAGCAGGAAAGATCTGTCGAGAAGGGTCAGGAAGAGCCAGGCGACAAGCGAGCCGCTTCTTTAAGAGAATTCAATTTTTTGAGGTCGGTTATTCCGCTTAAAAATCCGGATAAGTATGTCACTCCGCCGACAAATGAAGATGAGAAAAAGGCATTGAAAGTTTGTGCGCAGGTCAAGACTCTGGCGGAGAAAGGAAGCTGGGACGAAGCACTGGATTTGGTGCGCAAGGCTTGCATAGATTGTCCAGATTACGCTCCTCTATGGAATGCAAAAGGTGTGATTTATAATGAGCAGAAGTTATTAGACAGCGCCATGAAGTCTTACGAAAAGGCTGTGTTGTTAGATCCCAGGTATTTTACCGCCTGGTCCAACCTGGGCAGTCTCTATGCTCGTCGGGGGCAGTTTGCCCAGTCAGAGCAAATCTTCGACTATCTGACCAGGCTGGCACCGGATGACGCTCGGGTCTGGACCATGGCAGCTCGCCTTAAAATGGAGCGAGGCAAAGGGCAGGCCGCCGAAAGATATTTGTTGAAAGCGCTGGAGCTGAATGGAAAAAGTCCGGAGATTTGGTTTCGATTGGCCTACGATTATCATGGTATGAAGCAATACGATAAGGCTCTGACCGCCTACAAAAAAAGTCTTTCTCTGAAGCCGGATTACGCTCCTGCGCTCAAGTATCTTGGTGTGCTCTATCAAGATCAGAGAAAGTTCGATCTTGCAGAAAAGACTTTTCTTGAACAGGCTTCTAAACATCCGCAAGAGTCTTCTTCCTGGTCTAATCTCGGCTATCTTGCTCGTTTGAGAGAGCGTCCCCAGGAAGCGCTCAAGTATTACCTCAAAGCCGCGGCTGTAGACAAGAATGACGCCCGGGGGCTTGTGGATGCAGGAATCGTCTACATGAACCTCGAACGATTCGAAGAAGCCAGGAGAGTTCTACAGGAAGCCAGAAAACGCGAGCCCTCCTGGTTCAGCCCTGTTTATCAACTGGGCAAGCTTTCTTTAGAGCAGTATCAATTTGAAGAGGCGCTCAAGTATTTCCATAGCGCGCTCAGTCTTGATCCTAAAAATCCGAATATATATAACAGTCTCGGCTGCAGTTACGCATTCATGGGAAAAGCCGACAAAGCCCATGAAGCCTTTAAAAAAGCGGTGGAGTTCAATCCGGGTTATGCGCTTGCCTGGGGCAATCTGGCCGAGACCTATCGCGATATGGGCAATGCCAAAGAGGCAAGGCTCTGTGCCTTCAAAGCTGCTCGATTGAATCCGAACAGTCCCTTTATTCTAGCTACCCTGGCTTCTTTCTATATCATCGAAGAGAAGCCGGAACGAGCCAGAAAAATCCTCGAAAAGTCCCTGGCCCTCGATCCCAATTATTATTTCAGCTGGCACAACCTCGGTCTGATTCATATGCAGGATAACAAGCCGGATCAGGCTCTTGCTGCCTTTAAAAAAGCGGTGGCGAATAATCCCGACGATTCATCCAGTTGGACCAATATGGCCGAGATTTATAAAAGAGCCGGCAAGAAAACCGAAAGGGCTCATGCTTTGAAGATGGCGGCGGCATGCAGAATCGGTAAGACTCCGGGCGATCTTTATCGCATCGCGCATTCTCTGGAAGAGATGGGGCTTAAGAAAGATGCTTCTGTGGTGCGTAAAAGCGGTCTGGATCAAGATCCGGATGAGGCCGACGTGCTAATAAATGTTCCATATCTCATGGATCAGGATAGTACTAAAACGCCCTAGTCGAGTTAGACTTTCAAGCTGTCGCTTTGTCTAAAGGAACTTGAACAGAAGCATGCTCTTTATACGAATCTGACCGAGAGAACTCTTGGATTTTTCGTTCACCCGAGCAAGCTGGAAAGAGACCTGGCTGACAGGATAGACATAGTTTTTGACCCCGTGCTTACGCGCCGTCGAGTCGGCACCGACATCCGGCTCATTGAGGATGAAGGCGGGCTCTCCGAACTTCTCTTTCATGGTCTCCAGGGGCGTATCCAGGGTTATCTTCAGACGATCCGGAACGTATTTGGAGTCGAATATACGGAAAGCCTCTACGATGTTGTTGCGCATGTAGACTTGAAGGCTGGCTTTGCCACCATTTTTCAAGACCCAGACATCCCAGCCGTTGACGTGCGAGCGCAGGACTTGTCCGTTTTTGGCTCTGGCAGCCGCCAGAAAGGACTCAACCTGAACCCTTGAAGATCCCAATCTCAAGCCCGGAACACCTGATATTGTGTTTGGTGGCATGTAGGCCAGGTGGCTTATCTCCTGACGGCGTCCGAATGAGGAGGCAAGATGGTTGTCTCCACTTTTATAGAAGTTGTCCGCATCGACTTGCGCGAGTTCGTCTGTCGGCTCTTCTCTGGGCAGCTTTCTGTCGTACTCTCTAAGATGCCTGTAAGCTGCCGGTTGATCGAGTTTCTTTTCCGCGGCATCGCCGGCACCGCCCATGATGGTGCCATTGGTCGCACCCTGCAAAGTCGGCATCATGGCCGAAGAGCTGAAGCTGGCGCCTTTGCTGTAGTCGACTATCTTCGGGGACTGGGCAATAACCCGCCCGCGCGGAGCAGAGGCCCTGACCAGTTTGTCCTCGCTTGCGGCGGAGGTTTCGGCCTCGGCCGCCGGACGTCCTGCCGATGTGTTTGATAGACCGGAGATTACCGATGTCAAATCATAGAGTTTTTTGGCTGACTCTTTCAGGTTTTTCTGTGATTCGTTGGACATGCTTCGGCTGTAGCTGCGGACATGCTTGCTGCCTGCCGACTCTTCATCCATGTCTGGTGCGTAGTTGAAGCGCGCCCCTCTGTTAGAGGCGATCAACTTTCCTGCTGTGCTCTCGGCTTTTGCTTTGCCGGCTGCGTAACCGGTACCCCGCGGCCTGATGGTGAGAGCCGGATTGGCTCCACCCAGGTTCTGATTGAAAATCGGGTTCGCTTGCGTTTGCACAGTATCTGCACGAAGACGGCTTTCTCTTGCCTGTTGCATCATAGCTATCTGGGGGGCATTTCCGATTCGTTTGAGGATGCCCATCAAAAGTTTGACACCGGCTTCCGGCGGCGCTTCCGGAGTTATCTTTCTGGGCGCTGAAGCTGCTTTGGCTTTCCCTTTTGCAACGCTGGATCTCGAAGTCGACGATTTGGCCAGATCTCCTCCGAGAGCAACCGGAGCATTGACCAGGAGCGCGCAGGACATAGCCAGCAGGACTGCTCCTGCCGGTATCAAACCTTTGCCTGGCGATCTTTTTATCCGGTGCATTGCTCCTCAGTCTCCGTCATTGTCTCCGCCGAGATTGCTCTCCCATTCTGTCAATTCGCTCTGATTAATCAGCCCTCTTTTGTTGGCCAGATATACTGCCCGGCAGCGCTGATTGAATTCGGTCTCCCGGGATTCTCCCCGTCCTGGAATCCCGAGCTTAGAATAGAGCGACTTCAATCTCGATTGTATCGCTTTCTCCGTTAAATAAAGCTTCTTGGCTATCGCCGAATCGGTCATGCCCAGCGCGATGCAGACAAGCGCTTCGTATTCTGCCGGTGTCAAGCTGGTGGCACGGTTCTGTGTTCTTTGAATTACTCTTGCGATACCTGGATGAATCCAGCAATCTCCGGAAAGCACTGCTCGTGCGGCTTCTATCACCTGTTCGTTGGAGGCGTTTTTGAGAACATAGCCGAAGGTACCGTCAGGAGGAACGACCTTCCAGAGTTGACGCACATAGACTTCATCCGAGAAATTGGAGAGCATTATCACTCCGGTTTCGGGGATTTTACCGAGAATCTGCTCGGCTGCTTTGATGCCCGATAGCTTCGGCATTTTGATATCGAGAAAGATGAGGTCAGGCTTGAGTTTGGCCGAGAGCTCCACAGCCTCCATGCCGTCGCAGCCTTCATGAAAGGGACCATAGTCGGAGAGATTCTCCTCCAGCAGGTCTCTGAGCCATTTGCGGTCTCTTTGTTCGTCGTCGACAAGTAGGATAGTCATTTAATCACCTTTCTGGTCTCTGCTACATTCACCGGAAGCTCCAGGCTGAGCTCGGTACCATTTTCAAAGGATTCCGGAGAGCGCCATGTGACGTTTGCTCCAATCAGTTGAGCCCTCTGCCGGATATTCAATAATCCGTGGGAGTCGCTTCTTATCTTATCTGGATCGATACCTCTACCATTATCCCTTACCGCGATGGTGAGAACACTGCCCTTCAATCCGATGGCGACCTCGACCTTCGAGGCGCCGGAATGTTTCTGAACATTGTTCAGGCTCTCCTGGACTATTCTATAGAGTTGGAGCTTGGTCATGTCACCTATTTGGTAGTCATCTTCATCATCGAGATCATTAAAGTTGGTTTCTATATCCATATCCCGTTCGAGAATGACCAGAAGATTATCAAGGGCCGGTTTGAATCCCATGGTCTCCAGAACTGATGGATGCAGGTCATTGATAACCCTGCGCATCTCTACTACGGCGGTGTCCAGTTTCTGGCGCATTTCATTGGGAACAGGGTTTCCTTCGAGATCTTGCGACAGGCGGTCGGCCATGCGGGCCACAGAAGATAGAGCGGGCAAGGTCTCGTCATGGAGATCCTCGGCAATACGCTGCCTCTCTTGTTCGGCTCGAATCTGCATGGCTTCTCTTGCTTCGGCAAGCTCCCGGTTGCGCAAGCGCAAGTCCGTGTCGAGATAGATCAAGGTGCCGAAGATGAAGCTTAGCATGATCACCGCAAGTACAGGCACAATGGGCACATGGACATGGGCGAGTTGGAAGAGGACCTGGGTTATCACAACCAGTACCATAGATATGCAAAGGAAACTCGTGGTCCTGGTGCTCATTTTCAGTACCGAAGCGATCGCTCCAAGAGTCCCTCCTGCAAGCAGCAGCAGGTGGTGGAGAATATCCCGGGGAAAGGTGCTGATTATGAGGTTCTTGTGAATCGTCCGAATCGCATCTGCCTGAATCTGGGCATGGGTGACATTGTCATCGAGAGGGGTTCTCACCTGGGGCGTGTTGTCTTTCTTTTGGGTAAATCTGGTGCCCAGCACTACCACTTTGTTTTTGAAGGCGTTGTCTGGTACTTCGCCGTTTATGACCTGGCTGGTTGTATAGGTGTCGTATTTGGTGCCCGAAAAATTGATATAGAGAGGGACGTCCTGGGTGGTGAAGTGCGGCATCTGTCCTATAGAAGGACCGACTCCGCCTTTGCTGGCGATTAGTGCCGCCACCGCTTTAGGCAGAGAATCAAAGCTCTCCTGACCGTAGTTATATACGGGACTGGTGCTCTCGTAGTCGGTCACCACCAGCGGTAACTGGCAGACCAGACCGTTCGGTTCTCTAATGAGGAAGTCATAGGCGCAGGCGGCGCAGGCTTTGCGTAACTCTGCCGAGGGAAAGTCGGAGGGGTCTTCAAGATTGCCCAAAAGAGCAAGGACTATGTTGGAGCGATAGCGCCGGAATACTCTTATAAGGCGCGGGTCGGGTCTGCCGCTCAAGTCGATATCCATCACTACCAGCAAAGGATGTTGCCTTTCTATTTCGCTCACCAGCTCGGCCAGAACCTCTTGAATGGGCTCCGGACCTCCTTCCATCGGCTCTGCTTCCAGGTCGAACTGATCCTCGTCGTCATAGGTGACTATGACAATGTCCTGGGATTTTTCCTGGGGCATGATATTCGAGTTTATCTCGTGGGCGACCTTGAAGCGCCACTCGAGAAGATTCAGTTCCATTGTGTCCAGCACTGGAGACTCCGCTAGTAAGATAGTGGCGAGACAACCGGCCAGGGTGCCCCAGAACAGCCGCTGGAACAACAATCCGTCGCGTCCTTGCTTGGTCGTCTGGGCTGGTAGTCGGCGCTTCAAAGACGCCAGCAGTTGCCTCATTTGTTCACCGGAGCCTGGTCAGATATAGAAACCATCCATGCTCCAAGATTAGTCTAGCTTGCCTGAATCGGCAATTGGCTGGGGAAAACCCGGTTTCTTCCATGGGAAGTCCACGACAATCTCGAAGTACATCGGCATTATACCGGTTATCCGCGCCTATGGCGTATATCCTCGGCATATCACTTTGTTTTGTCCTCGCATCAACTTCGGTCCGTCACGTTGCGGTAACGTTGTCCATATAAGTTGATAGAAGCTCGTTCTCCCATACGATGTTTTTTTTCCTGGAGTCTCCATGGCGATTGAATCCGGCAATGCAAAAGAGGTGACCGTAGAAGGTCAGGAAGCTCCTGCCGAAAAGGTCCATGCCGCAGGTTTGAGAGATGATGGGTTATCTAGCGAAGATTTTAGAGAACCGTTCAAACGAGATAAAGAGATCGATACAACAGTAGCCGAGAATCACTTTGGTACGGTTCAAATTGGCTCTGATAGAGGTTATGTAACAGCCGCGGAGAGCAATAGAAGAGACTTTTACGAGAAGATAGATTCTCCCAGGCTTGCCGAGAATTTCGAGTCTATGGTCAAAGACGGCAGCCTGGCTACAAGAATGCTGTTTTTAGATCGCTCAGGGCTGCATCATACGGCAAGAAGATTTGCTGAATTGCCGGATAATCTAAGAAAAATTGCCGAGAAAGAGCTTACCGACATAGATCCGATGTGGGCTACTCAGATGAAGCTGGCGGTGGCGGGGGTTCCTGATCGGGCTGCCGATTTCGACCCTCAAAAGTACAAAGGACCGATGACAGTGGGGGCGCCCACCGATTTCTGGACCGGCTCCGGTATCACCGGGGTAAATCCTACGAAGGCGCCCATGTCCTGGGGGACATTTATCAAACTTGGTATGGAGCGAAAGGGTCTGGGCTTTGATGGCACGGCAGAGGCGTTTCGCCGGTTCACTTATCGAGCTGATAAAGAGACGCTCGAAGTTCCTTCGGACCCAAATGATGCCGAAGCTATTCAGAAGTTTTTCGACGAGGCGCCAAAGGTCGAGGAAAGAGAGCGACTGCGATTTGCCGAAGTGTTTTTGAAACAGCCTATATCTACGGTCAATCCAGAAGCCTATGATGGCAAGATTCCATCGAGGGCGGATGTATTGAAAGCGGCTGGTAAGCTGCACGGGGTGGATCCGCGAATTGTCGCCGGTTTCTTGTTATCCGAACAATCTGAGCAGAGCCAGAATGAAGATGCCATGGATTACCAGGCTGCGGCATGGGCCGGACATAACACCAGTGTTGGTATTGCCCAGATTCAGGTGCGCAATGCCACACACGATGGCGGTAAGCTCCTTGATGGTACTGTGGATGCCGATACTCGCAGGACAATGAGCCATGCTGACGCGGCTCGGTTTCTGGCTTCTGATGAACATGCAATATTTGCCGCCGCCAAATTTATTCGCGAGTTGGCCGATGCCGGTGCCAAGAAATTCGCTAAACCGGGCTCGTTGCCCGCCACCCGTGCGCAATTCCCTGATATGGATTATTCTGCCCTTGGTAAGGACTCCAGCTACTGGACATCTGAACATGTACTGCTTCTGGGATCTGAATACACCTCGACCCCCTGGGATGATGATTTAAAGAACATGAAAGGCCAGAAAGGCGGATCCTGGGGACATCGGGTTCTCAATTTTACTAATGCGGCTTTTAAGTTTCCGGAGTTGCGACTTCCTGAGGATTAGGGCCTGTCGGGGTGAACCTTTTGTATCAGGGTTTACCCTTTGTATCAGGGTAAACCTTTTGTATCAGGGT
>CAZCBH010000005.1:104449-140548 GCA_964496875.1 uncultured Candidatus Obscuribacterales bacterium
TTGTATCAGGGTAAACCTTTTGTATCAGGGTTTACCCTTTGTATCAGGGTAAACCCTAGGCTAACAGGGATGATCTTGGGCAAGACAGTTGCGGTCGGGAATAACTATCCTGGTGGTAGTGGTCGCTTGATTCGATCTGTGAAATCGAAGCGAAGGTATCCTAACTTCCATCCGGCGACCGTCTAGTTCTTAATTGGCGACTGATTCGAATCCTGTATTAGAAGATTTAGAGACTGAGGCTAGGTTATGAAAGTTAGAAAGATTTCGAAGGCAATGGCGGTGGCTCTGGGAGGGTCTTATCTGTTCGGGCTGGCGCCGGCGGCAAACGCCACCGGATTCATCTTCGTGGACCCGGCTTTTCATGTCGCTCCACCGGTGCATGTCACCCCGATAAATCCGGTCACTCCGATTACTCCGGTCACTCCGATCACCCGTCCCGGTACCACTACACCCAGACCGGGCACCACCACCTTGCACGGCACGGTCTCTACCGGTATTCATCTGGAAGATCAAGAGATTTCTGTCGAGATTCAGGACCATGTGGCCAAGACCTATATAAAGCAGACTTTCAAGAATGATACCAACCGGAATCTAGCCGGGACATATTTATTTCCACTTCCTCAAGACGCCACTTTCAGCTCTTTCACCCTTCATATAGATGGCAAGCCGGTGGAAGGAAAAATTCTGGCGGCAGCCGAAGCAAGGGCGCAATACGAGCAGATAGTAAGGAGCATGGTGGACCCTGGTTTATTAGAATATGTCGACTATAAAACTGTGCGGGCAAGAATCTTTCCTATTCCTGCAAACGGCTCCAAAACAGTAGAGCTGGAGTACACGCAGTTGCTCAAATCGGATGGCGGCATGTTCAAGTATCGTTATCCTCTTAAGTCTGCCAATGCTTCTGCCTCCAACAAGACCGAGATCTCTATGAAGCTCAAAGGCAAATCTGGTTTGCGGACTATCTGGTCTCCCAGTCATATCATTCATTCTGAGCGTCAGGGCGCCAATCAGGCCAAGGTTACATTCACCGAAGACGGCAATGGAGAGAACAAGGACTTTCAGCTCTATTACACGGTTTCGGACAAAGAGCTGGCGGCCAATTTGCTGACGCATAAGACCCTCAATGACAAAGGCTTCTTTTTGCTTGCTCTCAATCCGCCTTTGAAAGCAAAACAGGTAATGGCCAAGGACATTGTTCTGGTGGCAGATACCTCCGGTTCGATGCGCGGTGAAAAAATGGAGCAGTTGAAGAAAGCGCTCAAGTATGTGGTGCAGTCTCTCAATCCGGAAGATAAGTTTTCTCTGGTCAACTTCAACACTGATGCCGAGCCTTTTACTTCTGAGCTTTTGACTGCCAGCGCCGAAAATCGAAAGAAAGCCGAGGCTTTTATCGATGAACTGGAAGCACGAGGTGGTACCAATATCGGTGACGCTCTTTCAATCGGCTCTAATCTGCTCAATAAAGAGTCCGCTGTCAAGCGCCCTGCCTATCTTATTCTGATGACCGATGGCGAGCCTACTGTCGGCAAGACCGGACTTGATGAGTTGATGGCGACTGTAGATTCGAAACGAGACATTCGTCTGTTCGATTTTGGTGTCGGCTACGATGTGAACACGCGCTTGATGAGCAGGCTTGCCGAAAAGCACCACGGCACAGCCCAGTTTCTAGAACCGGAAGAAAATCTGGAGACTGCTCTATCGGCTTTTTATTCCAAGATAAAGAATCCTATATTGAGCGACGTTAAAATCGCTTATGAAGGCATAGAAGTAAAGGATGTCTATCCTCGTTCGGTCAAGGATATGTTCGCCGGCAATCAGGTGATGCTTCTCGGTCGCTATAAAGAAGGCAGCAAGGCCGTGGTCAAGCTCACCGGCAAAGTCGATGGTGTCCAGAGGGCATATTCATTTCCTCTTACCTTCGCTACAAACGAGTCTACCAATGCTTATCTTCCCAGGCTCTGGGCGATGAGACGGATAAGTTATCTAACGGAAGTGGCTCAGGACAACGGTGATACCAAAGAAGTTGTGGATGAGATCGTTGCTCTCTCTAAGCGCTATGGAATCATATCTGCCTATACTTCTTTCCTTTCCACCGACCCGAACGAGAATAATCGTTTACGTCCTACACCTGTGCTTATGCCAATGACCAGTGCCAGTATCAGAACCAGAGCTGGCGTTCGATCTGGCTTCGCACCCGGTGTTGCCGGATTCAGGCAGATGAGCGCGGAGGCAAGACCGGCAGCGGCACCGAGGCTGGTGTTTAACAGCGCTCAGCGCAAAGTACTGGGTGCCTCTTTTGCAGCGGATGCCGCCTACGCCGGTGGAGGAGGCTCTGGTGACAAAGGTCTTGTCGCTGGTCGTCTTGCCGCCCACCGGGTTATGGCCGAATCCGAAGCTGCCGATGAGAAGAAGAAAGAGGTGGCTTCCTTCAAGCAGGCGATTGCGCAGTCTACTGGCAAGCGTGCCATCGCGTTTCAGAAAGCGCTGCGAGATCTGCGCAAGGATGTCGTCACCGATGGTGATGGCAGAGAAGTAAAAGTGATAGGTGACAAGACCTTCTATATGGTCAACGGCTTCTGGGTGGATGCCAGCTTCGAGAATGTGAAGAAGCCGAATCTGACAAGCATAGAATTCGGCAGTAAGCAGTATTTCGATCTGGTCTACAAGAACTCGGAGATAGGCAAATACATGGGAGCCGGTCAGCAAGTGATCTTCGTATACAAAGGTCAGTGCTACAGGATTGTGCAACCTGCGGTTAAGACAAGCTGACCTCTAGCAAGGCAGGATACACAAAAGAAGGTTGCTTCATCCTGAAGCAACCTTCTTCTTTATAATTTAGCCTTTTACTGTGCGATAGTGCCGGTGGTGGCAGCGGTCTGCACTGGTTTCTCCGATGCCACTTGCTTGACTTTGGCTTGCTGGGAGTATCCGAAGATCATCACCGCAAAGACGCCGACTAGAAGACTGGCGTACATGACCCTGGTCCATCCGTCCACTCCGCCTCTAAGCTGCTTGACTTTGGCTTGTAGCTCTTTTGAATCGGGGCTTGCGTAATAGCTGAGGTTGTTGCGGGAACAAGCATGACACTTATTCATAAAACGGGTCATGATCTCGCCGCAGTCGTTGCACAAAATTGTTTTCACCGAATCGCCTCCTGACTCAGATAGCTTTTGTATATTATTCGCATAACCCTGGTCGAACGCAAGAATATCCTTTATTATCAAAGGTTGTCAAGAATTATGTGAGTTATTTAAATACAGAACTCCCGGGTTTTTCCGGGGAATATCGGGATGAAAACGCCGGAGATTTATCTTCCCCATGGCTTTATGCTGGATACAGTCGCGATGAAAAAGAGAACAGTGGTATCGGCATTAATGGCTATCCTAATTCGAGACAGCCTTCAGTAAGAAAGGTATCTCGCGGAGGGCGAATACAAAATCCGAAGGTTAGACGCTCTGTTAAGTGTCCTCCGTGGGTGCAAGGGGCATTGCCGCAATTTCGTGGCGATGCCCCTTGCGATATTTTGAAGTTTATAGAGTTACCGGGTGCTTTCCTCGGGAGTATCCTCGACGCCCAGAGCCTTCATATCGCGAAATTCGATAAGCTCAATCAGGTCGTCTCTTGAAAGCTTATCTGCTTCATAGTCCACTTTGATTAATGCGAAACGCTTCTCTCCCTTTTTAACTGGTGCCCTTTTTATTTTGGCGCGGCGAACCCCCGGGGTCGAGCGCAGTTCGTCACCCAGAGATTTCAGGCAGGGTTTGCAGATAACGCCATGGAGTTCGGCTTTGAATTGTCTAAGCTCCGATGTTTTGCTGTCCTGGGCGGCAACTGCCTCAGGCAGGTGGAAGACCGACAGGCAGAAGAATGACAGAATAAACGCCACGGCGGCGAGACTCTGCCGGGTTTCAGGTCTTGATATTTTGTGAATTGGAAAAACTCTTTCCATCCTCTTGAATTCTAACTTTTGTTTAACGCCACCCTTCCCATGTTAAATCATTCCGGCGAGTCCAGCCTGAATCGCGGAAAGCTCCTGAAAACCAAGGTTTTGCCCCGGGCAGCTTGCTTGGGAGGAGGTTTTCTTTATATAAATTAGCGTAGGCTGTCTCGGCATTATATGGGGCTTCCAGGGGGATACGGGGCATGTTAAGCGGTTTTGGTCCTATTTATTAAGTACCAGGTGTAGGCCTGATTGATATAGTTTATGCAAGGTATTTCCATGAGCCAGAATCGTTTAGCGCCAATGCACACAATAGTCCGGCAACATCAGTCCTTCCTGGATGCAATTCTCAGCCCCGAGGAGCTGAAGAGGCTCTCGTCTAAGGAGCTGGAAGCTCTTGCCCAGGAGATAAGGACTCAGATTGTTCAGGATCTGAACAAGACCGGGGGTCATCTGGCATCCAACCTCGGTGTGGTCGAGATTACTCTCGCCCTTCATTATGTCTTCAATACCCCGCAAGATCAGATTCTCTGGGATGTGGGTCATCAGGCTTATGTGCACAAGCTCCTCACCGGTCGTCGTGAACAGTTCGGCACCCTCAGGCAGTACAAAGGTCTTTCGGGTTTCATCAGTCCTGCCGAGAGCGAATTTGATTCTTTCGTGGCCGGCCATAGCTCCACATCTGTGTCTCTGGCTGTGGGAATGGCGCTTGCCCGGGATCATTTAAAAGAAAATCACAAGGTGATTGCGCTCATCGGTGACGGTGGTCTCACCGGCGGTATGGCCCTGGAGGCTCTCAATCATCTCGGTCATATTCAGAAGGATGTTCTGATTGTCCTGAACGACAACGATATGTCGATTTCAGAGAACCTCGGCGGCTTCTCTCAGTATATGAAGCGCATCAAAGAGACCTTCTTCTACAAAGACATAACCAGCAAAATTGATCAGATCGAGGACAAGCTGGATGAACTTGCTCTCGATCCCAAGCTGGTGGATCTTATTTCTTCGGTGAAACAGGAAGCCAAAGAGAGGATTGTTACTCCGGGTATTGTGTTCGAAAAACTCGGAATCAATTATTCCGGACCGGTAGATGGGCATGACGTGGCGGCTGTTATCGAGGCTCTCGAGAACGTCAAGGGAGAAAACTCTCCTCACTTGCTGCATCTCATCACTCGCAAGGGCAAAGGCTATAAACCGGCTGAAGAAGATTCTATTAAATACCATGGAGTCAAGGCTCACAGCCTGGAGCCTGCTCTTAAAGAGAAGCCGAAACAAGCAGGCAAAGCGGAGTCTAAGAACCTTACCTATTCTCACGTTTTCACCGACACGCTCATCGACCTTGCTGCGGTGGAACCGAATCTGGTTGCGATAACGCCTGCCACCGCCGAAGGCAGCGGACTGGTCAAGTTCTCTAAGGTCTATCCGGACCGATTTTTCGATGTGGCGATTTGCGAACAGCACGCAGTCACCATGGCTGCCGGCATGGCTAAAAAAGGTCTCAAGCCGGTGGTTTCAATCTACTCGACCTTCTTGCAGCGGGCGATGGATCAGGTTATCCATGATGTCGCTATCATGAACCTGCCGGTTGTCTTTGGTATCGACCGTGGTGGTCTGGTCGAAGATGGCGAGACCCATCAAGGTGTTTTTGATATCACTTATTTGCGAAGCATCCCCAACTTCACCGTTCTGGCACCGGCTGATGCCGAAGAGCTGCGCAGCATGATCTATTCCGTTGTTAAGGACGCACCGGGACCGGTGGCAATTCGGTTTCCTAGAGATGCGGCTATAGGTTCTGACGCACTGGTGACCGGACCGGAGCAGTTCAAGCAGATCGATTATCGCAGCTGGAAGGTAATCAGAGACTATCAGCCTGGTTTTGTTGAAGGCTCCGCGGGCAATCGGGTTGAAGTGCTTGCCTATGGCAGCATGGTCGATTACGCCATGCAGGCTTTGCCGGCGTTGAGCAGAGCAGGTGTTGATGCTCGTATTGTCTATGCCCGTTCAGTCAAGCCGTTGGATGAGAAGATGCTGGAGACTGTTTTCTCATCGAATGATGTGCCGGTGGTCACCCTGGAAGAAGGCTGTCTGAGTGGTGGATTCGGCTCCGCGGTTCTAGAGTGGAGCGCCCGCAGGCGGTCTTCTGCGCCGGGATCTGCCGGATCGGTTGTTTACTGTCTAGGTCTTGAAGACAAGTTTATTCAGCATGGAGCCAGGAATCTTCTCTTAGAAGAGACCGGTCTGGATGTGGCCGGTGTGGCTGAATTCATCGTCAAGGCGGCCGGCGTCGACAAAAAGTAGAAGTTTTTTTTAAACCGGATTTCGGATAGCTCTCTGGTTCCGTATTTGGTGCTACTTCATTGTCGGGTCAGACTTCTCTTCTGCCTTCCATCGCTCTGGTCAGGGTGACATCGTCGGCGTATTCCAAATCGGCACCTACGGGTAGACCGAAGGCGATACGGGTCACTTTTACTCCCAGGGGTTTGATCAGGTTGTTCAGGTAGAGAACGGTGGCATCGCCTTCTATGGTCGGATTGATGGCCAGGATAACTTCATGAATATCCTCGTCGGGAATGCGATTGATAAGCTCTCTAATGCTCAGTTGCTCAGGACCTTTGCCCTCCAGTGGAGAGATCAAGCCGGTGAGGACATGATAGCGACCTTTGAATTCTCTGGTTCTCTCCAGGGCGATAACGTCTCTTGAATCTGCCACCACGCAAATGATGTTTCCATCGCGACGGTCATTGATGCAGATTTCGCAAGGATCGTTAGCCGAGAGGTGATAACAGCGGCTGCAGTTTTTTACTTTGTCTTTTGCGTCTATGACAGCGTCGGCAAAAGCCTGGACCTCATCCCGCTTCATACCCAGAATAAAGAAAGCCATACGCTGAGCCGATTTAGGACCGATACCGGGCAGCTTTTGAAATTGCTCTATTAGTCTAGCAAGCGGCGGGGTGAAGTGCATCTACCTAGACTAATAGCCGCCCATGCCCGGAGGAAGACCGCCAGGCATGCCAAGCGATTTGCCCATTTTGTCCTGGGCGAGCTTCTGGCATTGCGCCATGGCGTCATTGACTGCGACCAGAATCAGATCTTCCAGGGTGCCCGGATCTTCGGGATCGATTGCTTCCGGTTTGATTTTGACCGAGAGAAATTCCATGGCGCCATTACAGGTGATGGTAACCGCTCCACCACCAGCTTTTCCTTCCAGGGTCGTCTGCTGAAGTTCTCCCTGGATCTTCACGACTTCCTGTTGCATTTTCTGCATCGATTGAAAGAGCTGGTTCATGTCCGGTTGCATAATTCTCTCCTTAGAGCCGCTCGGCATATTGGCGATAGATTTTTGGAATTTTCCAAGACCTTTGATTATCTCATCTAGGGACGGAGAGTCTGCCAATCGGTAAAACTTTCTTAATTCATCTCGGGTTTGTACAGTCTCTTTATTTATACTTAGATCGTGCATCACCGCTTCTTTGTTTGAGGAAGATCGCTATGTCGGACGCGGATACGGCGCAGGAAAGAAACGAAGAAAAAGTAGATAGCTCGGATAAAGAAGTAGTGCATGAATCTCCGGCGGAACTCATGCAGGATCTGCTCAGGAGATTCGTGCTTTTCATCTCATTTGGACCGGGAGTGCTTGGATTTCTGTGGCTAATTGGTCGAATCTTAAAACGTTAGCAGCCGATCCCCTGGACGTTTTTGCCAGGAGAAACCCTTCGTTCTATGAGCGTTATGCCGAGAATGAAGACCAATTCGGCTTTGACCTCGCTACTTTTGCTCGATGGGAACCGGTTTTTCGTTTTCTTTTCGAAGATTATTTCAAGGTCGAAACCCGGGGCATCGAAAACATACCGGCGGAAGGCAGAGCCCTTTTGGTCGGCAATCATTCCGGGCTTCTGCCCATGGACGGCGCCATGATTACAGTGGCGATGTGCAATTATCATGACTCGCCGCGCCGCATTCGATATCTTGCCACTGACTGGTTTTTCAAGATACCGGCTCTTGCCGAATGGGTAAGGCAAACGGGCCAGGTGCGGGCCACCCTGAAGAATGCCGAGGCGCTTCTGGCTGATGATGAGCTGGTCGGTATTTATCCGGAAGGGGTGAGAGGAGTCGGCAAGACTTTTGACGAACGTTATCGAGTCCTGGACTTTCACCCTGGGTTCGTTAAAATTGCCATTGAATCTCAGTCGCCTATCATTCCGGTTTCTACCGTGGGTGGAGATGAGATCTACCCTAATTTCGTCAATGTTCGAGAGCTGGCAAGGCTTGTCCAGATGCCGTTTTTCCCTGTCACACCGGGCTTTCCCTGGTTGCCTTTTCCTCTCATGTTTGTGCCTCTGCCCGTGAGATGGATGATTCACATACATGACCCTATCGATCTGGGCTATGAGCCTGAGCGAGCCAGGGATAAGAAGCTGGTTCTCAAGCTTGCTCGCGAAATTCAGTATTTGATTCAGAAAGATCTGAATTCGCTTCTGAAGCAGCGTAAGTCGGTATTCACAGGTTGGGAAGAGTCGCCGGTCGAGGAGAAAGTTTCCAATGGAGCAGCCTGACCTGACCCTGGAATATGATCAGGATATGCCAATGTCCGATAAAGGCGATTCGGCTGAGTTTCGCTCTCTGAGCAAGGTTGAGCCGATTCTAGAGTTCCTTTATCGGCGCTGGTGGAGGGTCGAGTCTCTGGGGCTGGAGCGTATTCCGGCGCAGAATGAAGGTCCCTGTCTGATTGTCGGGAATCAGGGCAGTGTCTTTCCATGGCCGGCTTTGATGCTTGGTCACGCCCTGGCGAAAAGAAAGCAAGGCGCTCGTAAGCTTTATGTTCTAGCCGATCTGGAGTCCGACCTCGATGCTAGAACCCGTGCACTGCTCGAGGGGCTTGGATTTCTAGATTGGTCTTCTGCCAATATGAAAACTCTTTTCGAGCGGGGCGAAGCCGTAGCCATATTTCCTGAGGGGATATCGGGCTTGACCAAGCCGTTTTCTCGCCGCTACCGCCTGGAAGAGTTTGACTGGACGATGCTTCTGCCGGTGGTCGAAAGCGGGGTCGAAGTTTACCCCGTTTCCTCCCTGGGCTTTGATGAGATCAATCCAGTACTTGATAATTTCGAATTGCTCAGCAAGCTCCTGAAATTGCCGTTTTATCCTGTAACGCCCTTCTTTCCCTGGTTGCCCATGCCGCTGAATTTAGTTCAATTACCCGTTGAAGTATCGATGAACGTTCTCAAGAAAGCGGATTATGACAGGGTCAAGAGCCGGGATGATCTTGAGAGTGTGGCGAAGAAACTGTCTTTCTGGCTAGAGGGCGAGATCCAGGCAGAGCTCAATCGAATGCTTAGGCACCGGGGCATATAAAGGCTCGGCAATACTGGATTCGGTGGTAGGTTCGGGTAAATCTCTATATAATCTCAGTAGTCACTACTGGAAGTTTATAATTCCAAAATCTCCTGATTTCCGAAAGTTTTAGATGTATCGTCCTTCCGACAAGTTAGTCAAATTGCCCAGACTCGACAGTCTGCCAACAATCGATGACATTACCGGTATGCTCGCACAGTCCAGGCAGACTCCGGGTAAGCAGTTCGAGTTGCCCTGGCAATTTCACAATTCCAGTGATATATACCGCTTGATCGCCACCTGCTCGCAGAATGTCTCCGAGCCGACCTGGAATCTGATGATTGGTGAGGGACGGGATGAAATCGAGGTCTGGACCTATCAGACCGGTGATGTGGCTCTGGTTCTCAACCTGGTTCTATCGGAATCCACCGAGAACATGTCTTATGGAACCGATTCTCAGTCTCTGTTCGGGCAGAGCGAGACCCGCAACACTGGCTTGTCCGGCTCGTATAGCACTTCGCTTCTGGGCTTGCAGTCTCTCACTTCCACAAGCCAGAAAGTTCCTGTATTCAAGCAAGATGAGCGTGTCGGTGCGCAGGCTTCCATGGAAGGCTCGCTGGATGACTGGCCTATTCCGACTTTGCTCCAGTCTATCAATATGGGTAAGCGAAGCGGCAAGCTGATGGTGATTAGTGATCAGTCCATGGCTGAGCTGTTTTTCGTGAGTGGAGATCTTGTTCATGCCACCGCCCTGAGTCAGCAAGGGGAGCTTGCCATAATGGAGCTGGTCACCTGGGAGACCGGCAAGTTCTATTTCTATAACGACGAATCTACTGAGCAAAGAACGGTGAAGCGTCGAATTGATGCCATTTTGATGGAGAGCATCACTTTATTAGATCAGACAAAGTATCTGATGGGTCAGGGCTTCAAGATGGAGGCTTATCTTCATCGGGCCAATGCCGGTCTTTCCGAGCAACAGTTCGAAGAAGCGGTGAAGCAAGGCGCACCATGTGACACCAATCTTCAGAAACAGTTTTACTTGCGCCTTGATGGTAACACCACGATGTTCGACATTCTTCGGGAAAGACCGATGACAAAGAAGGAGTGGGTGCCTATTCTTTTCAATATGTTTCAATGCGGTCTGGTGAAAATCTCTGAAAGCCCCTTGAAGCCTGATAAGACAAAACATCTCACCTCTACTCATCTGGACAGGAACGCAATCAATTCGGTTATGGCATCCCTTCTGAGAGCCGATACCTGCTTGTTTTCTTTCTCGTCTTTTCAGTACTTTCTGGAGAAAGAGTTCTATCGTGCTCAGTATGCGAACTTGCCATTTACGGTGATTGTCTTCGATCTCTGGACCAATCGAGGAGGGCAGCTGGAGCCCTTAACCGTTACCCAGGTTGCTGAAGTCGGTCTCAGGCTGGCTAATATAATGCGGCCTATCGATATCGCTGCTCATTTCGAAACCTTGAGCTATGCCATTATTCTTCCCAATACGGAGATTCCCTCGGCGGTGATTCTCTGTCACCGGGTTTTTGAATTGCTCCGTAGCAAGGGGCTCTCGGCTGGGATGGATCCGAGCTCTCTGGTTTGTGCTTTTGGAATCGCCGGTGTGCCGGAAGACTGTAAGGATATCGGTCTGTTACTGTCAGCCGCCAAGGTGGCGCGCAAAGTGGCAGCCACTAGCGCTATGCCGATTGTTTGTTTCAAGGATCTAAAAGCTCCTTCCGAATAAGGGAAGGAGCTTTAGAATCTGAGGTGCAAATATTGCTTGACTGTTATTGAATCTATGATTCTCAGGCTGTTTTGAGATCCGTGACTTCACGCATCAATCGCAGCAGTGTTCTCTGGGCTCTTGAGGCCACATAAGGATTTTCGTCATCGGCGAGCACCCTTAGAATGGCTATGGGTACCGTGTAGCTCTCAGCCAGTCTCAGTCTGACATCGGGACTTGGATCCCTCACCAGATTCCAGATCGTTTTCATAGAAGTATTCATGTTCTCTGCTACAGAGGCTCGCACCTGGCAGTCGCTGTGAACAGCTAGTCTTGCCAGAGTGGTGGAATGGGCGCGCGGATGCTCGCCAATTCTCTCCAGTAGCTGAGAAGGCGCGTTTCTTGTTAGATGATCCAGCACCGGTGGCGGTGTGTTTGGATTTATAGCAAGAAGCCAGCGGATTCTGGCTGCCTCAAGAGCAGCACTTTCCTTAATGGCCTGTCTTCTTAGATCTTGTTCAGTCTCTTTTGTTTTTGTCATGACCTCTGCCCTCTGAGGTTCTGTGTTTCCACTATTCTCTTCTCTATTACACAGCAACACCTTGAGTGCCTCCCTTATCTGTTCTTCGGGTTTGTCCCAGTTAAATGAGTAAGCAAAAGAAAGGTCGTATTGCTCAGGCTCTGAATAGCTGGAATTGTCCCTGCTCTTATCTTGTGTATCGAAAGACATACTCGTTAATCGAAAGAGTTTTGTACGCCCGGTTGCCCCCTCATCCCTTCCAAACAGGAGGCTTAAGCTAATATGCCTAATACGATTATGCCGTCTGGGCTTACCGCTTCATGATAAGTTTCCATATAATTTTCTATATGAATTGACATAAAACCGGTCCCATACAGGGTTTTAAACAACAGCTCCGCCTTAGTGTGGCGGAGCATAAAAAATGAGGCGCGTTTACCCGGGCTGTCTGGGAGATGCGGAGCCTTAGTATAGGTTTCACCCGACAAATTTATACTGAAACGGCAATTGCCGCAGGACGATGATTGGCTATGATGATGGAAGATTGTTGAATACAGGCTATGGAGCGGCTCTGAATAAGCGATTTCGTTTTGCGGTCAATCGGCAAACAGATTGAATAAAACATCGACGCGGTACACACAGTTCAAGAGCCCCCATAGCCCTTACCAAAATTTTTTAAGAGCGATTCTGCCATACTCTGCAAATAGGATTCGGATTTTTCCGAATTCTATTTGTTTGTGGGGTCTTTTTCATTCGGTGGAGCGTCGATTTTGGGCTGCCACCCATGGTCTCCCTCCAATTGCCCCAGAGATAGTATGCGTGGCAGCGATCTTCGATAATAAGCTTGCTACCTAAACGAGTCAAGTTAATGAGCAACAGTAGCCATTTCTAGTTCTATGAAATAGATATCTAACTATTTGCTCCGACTTCATACGTGATTTTACGTAGGTGGGTGGGGATTTACGCATTTACGGGAACAGACCGGAGCCATAAACTGTATTCAAAGAGCAGAGAGCCGAAACGGGCTCCGAATCCAGCAGAAAAGAGAAGATCATGAAAAAATTCCACCTCTCCCTCCTTTTGATAGCACTGACTTACTGTGTAAGCCTGCCGGCATCGGCTCAGCAAGCTTATGGTCAGCAGGGATTCGTTCCGATCAATCAGATGGGCGGTGTTCCCGGAACCGTTCCCGGTATGGTCGGTGGTGGTGCCTATGACAGCAATCAGGGGCAATTCCAGCCTGTGCCCCAGGGCGGATTCATGGCTAACTCCATGCAGGGTGGTCAGGGATTCGTGCCCATGCAGAATTTTAATACCAGCCAGTCCATCATGGACGGCGGCCAGGGCTATTCTACTTCCAGTCTGGAAACTAGAAGTCCTTATGAACAGCAGGAGCACGCTCTGCAAGAAGCAAAAATGTTGCAGGAGTTGCAGGAGCTGAAGCAAAAGAGAGAGAGCGATCAAGGTTTTCGCGGTGGTGTCGAGGAAGGCTTCGTATCCAAGTCCTCGAAGAAAGAGAGAGGCAAATTGTCGAGAGCCATGGGTAAAATGGGTACTCTGGTACGAAGAAGTGCAGAAGCCGCAGCTCCCGCTGGAGCGGCAGTCGGTACTCTCTTTATCATGCGCGCCGCCTTCGGACCGCCTGCCACATTCATGCCTGTTGCCACTCCGACCGGTACAGCATTCATTCCGATGAGCAGATAGATATTCCGTTAATTATCGAACAAGAAACAGAACGAAGTTGAAGTAGGTTTTCAAATTGCGCTGGGGAGCTTGATCTTCGCTAAGCTAGTTGTCTTGTTACTTAAGATCATGCTTCCTTTTCCCGCAGCCTGGCTTGCTTTATACTAAGGTACTGCATCGACTATTCGTCCCAGGCGAGAGAGGGTTCTGCCATGACCGATCTTAGCACTTGCCCCAAATGTGATAGTGAAGAGTTCGTAGCTACGGCTTTCGGATTGACCAGGGGAAGGCAGATTGGTATCACGACCGGTCTGGTGAAGAAGGTGACTCCTTCTGTCTATGTCTGCTGTGATTGCGGCTATCTGGAAATGTGGGTAGATTCGAAGGAAGACCTGCAAGAGATCCGCAACTATTATCTGGATAAGCCGGCTGTTTCGAAAGAGACCGTCAAGATCTAGCAGCTCGTTTTAAACACAGAATTCAAGCTGTCTTCCATGGCATCGAGCTGTTTGCCATCATAATTCCAGCGGGCCAGGAAATCTGTGAAAGGCATGGTTTTGCCGTCCGCTAACCTGGTCGATTCAATGGCAGCCAGTAATTCTGTCGATTTGCTTTTAAGACAGCTGGACAGCGCCGAGTTTGGATATTTACCAAGGCGCTCTATTACCATGCTGGTACGTTCCCGGACGTCCAGGGAGCCCTTCGCCAGGTCGTCCTTGCCGTCTTGTCGGTGCCGCAGGATCATTGCCGATGACATGGTTAGATTTTTAACCAGGATTTCTGCCAGAACCTCAGCAACGTTAGATTCTTTATTCCGTAGGATCTCAAAAATTCTCTCGGAGGGCTTGTTGTCCAGGGACCAGTCGTCACTTAACCAGGCTACAAAAAAGGCCCGTACCGTTTCTGGGCGGAGGAGGAACTGATCCAGATTATGAGCTTCGGTCCCGTCAGAATCAGTATCGATTGAATAGAGGGCATCGAGAATCTCTGCTGCTCTAGCTACCTGGCTTCTGAACGATTCTGCGGTTTCCATACGGCTTCTCCGATTTGTTTGTTGATCCGCTGGCGGAGCGGATATTCCACAAATCCGCCACATTATAAATATACTCTCTAGCAGATTGGATCTCTCATATTCGGTTTATGAATTCAGATAGAACTTCAAGGGCCACAAGACTATTAGATAAGCTTCCTGCTTTGATCGCCAATCGCTTCGAAGTGATCGACTGTATCGGCCGGGGTGGTGTGGGCGTGGTCTTGAAGTGTAAAGACGTTGTCCTCAACAACATTGTCGCTGTCAAGTTTTTGTTGAAAGAGATAAACGAGGAGGAAGCGGCTCGATTTCAGAGAGAAGCCGTAACCGCCGCCAGGCTGAACCATCGCAATATTGTTCGGGTTGTTGATTTTGGGCAGAATCAAGATGGGCGGCTCTATCTAGTTATGGAGTACCTGGAGGGCAAGACTCTGCTGGATGAGATCGAGGCGGAAGGACCCTATTCGACATCTGCTGCCCTTCCCATTCTGCTTAAAATCTGTGACGGACTCGCCCATGCGCACAATCTCAATGTTCTTCACCGAGATGTAAAACCGTCAAACGTTATGCTGGCGGAAGAACCGGGCGGCAAGATCGTTCCTAAACTTGTCGATTTCGGTCTGGCTCGAATCCAGAGTCAAATGGAAGAGCAGCAACTGACTACCGGGGGGAGGGTCTTCGGCTCTCCCTCCTATTTGAGCCCGGAATCCGCCACCGGCGGAAAGATAGACTACAGAACAGATATCTATAGTCTTGGCTGTCTGATTTTTGAAGTTCTTACCGGAGCCCCGCCCTTTCTTGGTGAGACTGCTTTCGAGACACTGAATCAGAAGATCAGTCAGCGGGCGCCCACTTTGTTCGAGAAGACCGGCAAACGATTCTCTGAAGAGATTGAACAGATCGTGGCTCGCTGCCTGGACATGGACCCGGAGCAACGTTATGCGTCTGTGAGCGACCTGAAGCAGGACCTGGAGGAACTCTATGAGCTGGAGCTAGATCTGGATCCTGGAGGCGGGGATTTTTTGCATGACGAAGACAGTGAAGAAGTAGACATCAGCGAAACTCTTGTTCTTCAAGCTTATCCCGCTTCTGGCTCTGCCTCTGGTTCCAGGTCAAAGTCCATGCCGAGGCGGCTGAATTACAGGGCAGTGTCAGTGGTCCTCTTTCTCTTCCTCTTTGGATTGACGACGCTGTTTCTTTCGGTTCAAGCGATTCTTTTCCCAGAGAACCGGCAGGTCAAAGAGAAAGTAACAGATCATGAGTTCTATAACCTGGGCACGCAATCCTATTTTTACCGGGAGGAGTTCAATGGCTATGAGTGGCTTCGGTATAAGGGCTATGACCTCAAAGAGGCGCTCAGGGAGCTTTCTACCATCAAGAGAGTCAATGCGGTCAGAATAAAAGACCAGGATTTGCGGGGTATTTCGATAGAGGTCCTGGGTTCGATGAAGTTGCATGCGCTCACCCTTGATGAATGCAAGATTGATGATGGCACCCTGGAAGAGATTAGCAAGATGACCGATCTCAATTATCTCGATCTCAGTGAATCTAAGGGCTTTAGCGAGCGAGGGGCGTTAAAGCTTTCTCGACTGAAGTATTTGAAGCGCCTGGATTTGCATGGTTCTGATGTGTCCGATGCTATTTTCGAGGCGATCCAGAACCTGCACCTGCTCACCATAGTGGATCTTACCAATTGTCACTTTCAGGAAGGGCGCGGCATGGAGAATCTCGTCAATCTTCCCTTGTTGAATACCCTGGCTCTAGGCGGCGCTTCTGTCGACTTGAGCAAGGAAGGGCGGTTGTCCTTCCTGCAGGACTGTACCAGATTGCGGCAGCTTTCTCTTTCATACATGCCCATCACCAATGAGGATCTCGTCTATATAAAGGATCTGCCATTGCGCAAACTCTATCTGACTAAAGCGATGATCGATGACAGGGGGCTTGATAGCTTGAAGGAAATGAAGACCCTTCGAGAGCTCGGCCTGTTTGATTGTTTGAAAGTCACTATTGGTGGTATCAAAGCGCTAAAAAAGGTTATACCAGGGCTTGTAGTAACAACGAAGACGTGATGAAAATATATCGGACTCTGGCTGTAGACACGGGGCCTGTGGCGGATTAGAAATTTGACTAGTGGGTAATTTATTTAGTGGAGTCACCCACCCAGGAGAGTCTGATGAGCTTAGACGCCAGGCAGGATATAGATCAAGTCAACCGTATGGTGGACAATTTGCTGGAGCTTGCAGATGAAGCTTTGGAGGACGGCAGTCCTATTGATCCGGAGCAGGTCAAAGAGATGGTTTTGCAGATCAAAGAACTGTTGATCGAGCTTTTCGATAATGACTTTGAAGGATGGGAAGCCGGTAGTGGCAGCTCTGATGAAGATGATGACGGTTTCTTCGGCGAAGAGGAAATGGCTGATTGAGCTTTTGGCAGGTATCAGACCCACCAGAGTCCAAGAAATGCAAAGATTCCGGCGATTAAAATACCGGTCTTCCAGATATCTGTACCGACAAACCTGAGCGGATTGACTCGAATAAGGTCAGCTCCAGCCAATACTATGGCGCCGGAAACCCAGCTGGTGAATGTGACCAGAGCCACAAAGCCAAGAACCAGCCGAATTTTTTCGAACAGCGCTATCAATAACTCGATAATTGAGTTACCCTCGCAAACGCACCAGTTATATTCAAGTCTATAGCACGCTCTTGCGATCTAGCAAGTTGGATATGCTTCATTATTGCAGGAAACATTGGTGTGTCCAGGTCTTTTGTGTAACTGAATATGGTGGCTAAATTATAAGGTTGGCATTAAGGGAAGAGCCTGAAAGTCGCCAGGGCTGTATTATAGTAGTATCGAGTCTATTGATTGGTTCATATGCATAGCGAGCGCAAGAGTTAGCGCTCTTCACTTTTCCTTTGCACAGAGTCAAGTCTTTAGCAGGTTCGGTTGTCTTTCGTTCGGCGGGAGGTGAGAAATTCATGGCCTGTTATCTTTTGCTTGTCTTGTTCGCGTTAAGCGCCGTATTTGTTTATCTGGCAGTCTCCTCTTTCTTCTTGTTCGTTGTTCGTGGCCTTGTACCTTTGCTGGTATCGACTGCATCCGACCTGGTGAAGGGTTTCAGTTTCGTTCCTTCTCTAGCCGGAGCGCTACTGGGAAGATTCAGCAATGGTGCCCGCTATGCAAGCTCAGAGAGAATGTTTCGATTGAGTGCCTATCTCATACTGGGCTTTATGGCTGCCGGTTTCTTCTGGACGCAGTCGGTCGGTGCTAAGCATAAGAGTCCGACTCCTGTCGACCAGGCACCATATACGCAACCGGTTACAGATCTAATTGAGATCCAATAACTGTCAAATAGCAGGCCCGCTCTTATTTGAAGGAGTGGGCTTGTTATTTGGCTTTGCTGAACTTCGAAACGTCTCGTCTCAAAGACGCGAAGCTCAAAATTGCCTGTTCCAGGCTTGCTCCGCCTATTCTGACAAGATCGACCATGTTTCTTGCATGGGTGATGACCAGGTCATCGGCATTAAACATCTTGATCAACACTTCAGCCATCTGGGTGTCGGAATCGAAGCACTGCAGCATGGCGTTCTTGAAATCTTCCTTTGTGGTGCTCTTGCTCAGCGGGAAGCCGATTATTTTGCAAAAATCAACAGCGCGGGTGACCATGAGCTTTGTCAGTTCATTGACGTCTTCAGGGCTCAAATAGCCGCAGGCGAGAAGAAACTTGTGCAGGTTTATGCTCTCTTGCTCTTCTGTATTGACAGAGTCTCGATTGACAAGAAAGTGTACTGCTTCGTGGGCATTGATATAGCCGCTCTCAATCAGCTTGCTTAGACCAAGTACGGCAGATACCAGGGTCGCATCAATCCAGTCGAAGCTGCCCAGGACCTGTTCCAATGGCAGATTATTGGCGACGGCAAAATTAATTGCCGGCTCCAGGTCTCTGTCGCTACAGATTTTTCCTGCCACCAGCAGATCCCTGAGGTCGATATCAATTATCGGGCTGATGTTCTCGGATTCGAGATTGAGGAGCATGAACTTGAGCTTGTCCACGGCTTCGGGATAGCTTATCTCTTTCTGACGAATGCTGCGTTGCAGGTTGAGAGCTTCATCTACCAGGGGCTCTTTCACATTCATGTGAATACAGAGCACACGGCCAAGAGGCAATCCGCAGAGTTCCTGGAGGGAGAGCGCACTGTTGAGCTGCTCCACGTCGGTAATTCCGGCAGCCAACAAGAGTTCCCCAAGTCGGACAGACTCGATTTCGTCCACCGAGCATCCCAGGGCTTCCAGGGCTTCTTTCACGTTGAGGCTGTTCCGTTTGGCTATGGAGAAGGCTTCTCTGATCTGGTCGAAATCGACCAGTCCACGGCGATAGAGCCCATGGAATTCCAGGAGCTTACCCAGATCTTCGTTGGTTAGCAGTCCGCGCACCACAAGTGTGCGTCCCAGGGGAATACCTATCTCCTGGGAAGAGAAGAGAGCGTTAGCCAGGTCTTCGGTATCCAGGGCATCAAGCGCTGCCAGAAACTCTCCGAACCTTATGCTCTGTCTTTTTTTATCCGTAATAGATGGTGATTGTTCTTGGTCCAATTTCGGAATTCTGCCTCAGAGTGACCCTGCCATGGTCTATATCTGTTATACCGCCCGAGCCGGCTATATTCACTTAAACACCACCTCAAATTTGAGGCGTGGGCGGAAGAGTCCGCCTGGTAGGGCTTAAATATGATCGAAGACCGGTTTCAACCTTTGTCGACCGTTTATTTTATGGGTCATCGAGGCTGGTCGAGATTTTCCAGCTCAAAGGCTTTATGAATTGCGCGTGCTGCGGCGACCGCATCTTCTCTACTGACGATACAACTGATTTTCACCTCGCTCGATGAGATCAGTTTGATATTGATTCCGGCTTGCCCGAGGGCGTCGAAGAGTCTAGCCGGTATGTCTGGTTGTTCCATCAGGCCGGCTCCAATCAAGCTTACTTTGGCGCAATCCGAATCGGTCTGTACGTCCGAAGCGCCCAACTCGGTCTTGAGGTTGTTCATTACGCGTATCGTGTCCTCCAGCGCTTCGTCATGCACGGTGAAGGTTATACTGTTGTGACCGGAAGTAGGATGGAAGGATTGCATGATCATATCAAGGCCGATACTTTCGTCAGCCAGTGCCCGAGCAACTTTTCCTGCTATGCCCGGTTGGTCCGGGACATTCATTATCGCAATCGCCGCCTGGTTCTTGTCGACGGCTACAGCGCTGATCGAGCGAAAAATCTCCATGTCGCCTCCTGTTATCAATGTGCCTTGATGATCCGGTTTGAAAGTATTTCTGATTCGCAAATTAACGGAATATACCCTGGCGAGCTCCACTGCCCGAGAGTGGATCACTTTGGCTCCCAGTCTTGCCATCTCTAGAACTTCGTTATAAGAGACTTTGTCCAGTAGTGCCGCATCCGGTACTATTCTGGGGTCTGCGGTATAGATGCCGTCCACATCGGTATAGATATCACATTCGATCGCCTTTATCTGGGCAGCCAGTGCGACCGCCGTGGTATCAGAGCCGCCTCGGCCCAGAGTTGTTACGTCCCCTGCCGCATTCACTCCCTGGAAGCCGGCTACAATCAAAGCATCGTTGTCAGCCAGGTGTTTCCTCAAAACATCTTCTTTGATCTCGACTATTCGGGCATTGGTATGCTTGCTCTCGGTAAAGATGCCCACCTGTTGTCCTGTAAGTGATTTGGCTTCTACGCCGAGGTCGCTCAAGGTCATGGCGGTGAGTGCAATGCTGACTTGCTCTCCTGTGGACAATAATAAATCGAGCTCTCGTTTTCTGGGAGTTTTAGAACATTGTCGAGCCAGCCTGGCGAGATAGTCGGTGGTGCCACCCATGGCAGAGACCACGACAATCACTTTGCCGTGGGAGCAAGCGTCCGCGACAACTCCTGCAACATGACGAATACGTCCGACATTCCCTACGGAAGTGCCACCGAATTTGAGGACTTTGATCTCAGTCAATTTCGATCACCAAACCGTCATGGTCCGCTTCCGGAGTGAGGATTACCGACTTGTCGCCGGTGGAGGCTTGCCACTTATTTATAGAGGAGAGCACTTCTTCTACGTGGTATTTTTCAGTGATGATAAGAATTGAAGAACCTGCTCCGCTCAGTACCACACCCAGAGCAGGACCGTTGCGCAGAGCCATTTTTAGCTGGGGCAGCTCCGGTACCAGCGCTTCTCTGAAAGGTTCGTGGATGGTGTCGAAAATGCTGGTTCTGAGAAGATAACTATCTTCACTCATCACCGCAGACAGTACCATAGCTGTATTCTGAATATTGACCACCGCCTGGCTTACTCCGATAGAGCGAGGTAAGACCTTGCGAGCGACCGGAGTGCTCACTTCATAGGGCGGGACCACCACAATCAGGGACCATGCATCCGGCCATGGTGTAGACAAATACTCGAAAGAGCCCATTCTAGACCGCGATACAGTCACCATGCCTCCGGTGGCGCTGGCGGCAGAATTCTCTGCGTGGCCTTCCAGCTGAGATATGGCCTGAATGCAAAGATCGAGATCCGGGTCTTCCTCCACCAGCCATTGCGCTCCCCAGAGGGCGGCAATCCCGGCGGCAGAGCTGGAGCCCAGTCCGCGGGCTAGAGGGATGTCGTTCTCGATGTGGAGCTTCAGGTGCTTTGCGACCTCCAGCCTTTGACGGGCTTCGAGTAAGTCGAGCACCAGCTTTACCACAAGATTGCTCGAATCCGTTGAAAGTCCCTGGCTGTGGCTTCCGCCCAGGGTCACCAACGGACCGTCGTTGAAATCCGGGTCTACTTCCAGAGTCAGACGACAGAATATTTTGAGCGCTAAGGCGAGGGTGTCGAATCCAGGTCCTAAGTTGCCGCTGCTGCCAGGCACGCGAATCTTGAGGCGCTTCTTCACGGGAGTCATTGGAGGCACGGGAGTACTGGTCATGGTCATATTCCCATCGCCTTGATCACGGATTTCAAATTCGCTTCTACCGGCTCGAGATCCTGCTTGCAGGCTTCCAGGGCGCATTTTGGGTCTTTAAGACCGTTTCCGGTCAATATGCAGGCGACGGTTTTGTCTTCGGCAATGCGACCTGCTTCGATGCTCTTCTTCAAACCGGCGATGGATGCAGCACTGGCTGGCTCGCAAAACACTCCTTCAAGAGCTGCCACCATTTTGTAAGCTTCCAGTATCTCTTCGTCGGTGACCGAATCGATCATGCCACCGGATTCATCTATGGCTGAATTGGCGAATTCCCAACTGGCGGGATTGCCTATGCGAATTGCCGTGGCTATGGTTTCCGGATTTTCCACCGGTCTGCCAAGCACGATGGGCGCTGCACCGGCGGCTTGAAATCCGCACATCTTTGGGACCCTGGTACTTTTGCCTTCTTCGTACCACAGTTTGAAGCCTCTGAAATAGGCTGTGATGTTGCCGGCATTGCCTACTGGAATCGCCAGATAATCGGGGGCATCGCCCAGGCTTTCTATTATCTCGAAAGCTCCGGTTTTTTGACCCTCTAGCCGGTAAGGATTGATAGAATTCACTATAGTGACCGGATAACTCTCACCAATCTCTTTCACCAGTTCAAGCGCTCTGTCGAAATTTCCGTTTATCTGAATTACTCTAGATCCATATAAAATGGCCTGGGCCAGTTTACCCATGGCTACATTGCCCGCAGGTAGAAGGACAAAACATTTCAGACCGGCCTGAGCGGAAAATGCGGCGGCGGATGCACTGGTATTACCGGTAGAGGCACAGATCACTGCTTTTGAACCTTCCTCTACCGCTCTGGTGATAGCCATGCACATGCCGCGGTCTTTGAAACTGCCAGTCGGGTTGAGTCCCTCCAGTTTCAAGTGGATTTTGAGATCTTCTCTGCCCAGCTCTCTGGCCAGATTCCGGGCACGGACAAGAGGGGTAAAGCCTTCGCCAAGAGTAATGATTCTCGTCTTTTCAGTAAGGGGCAGGAACTTGCGATAGCGTTCCAGAATGCTGGTCTCTGATTGCAATTGCCGTACTCCTGTCATTGTTCCGGTGAATCCTCAAAAATTGCCAGGCGAGACGCGATAGAGCTCAAGAAGCTCTCCTTGCTAAGAGTCGCCAGGGCTCGATTTAAATTTCCTGTTTTAACCGGATGGGTGACTATGATCACATTGGCGGCTTCGGCAGTGACACCTCTCTGGATGATGCTGCTTATACTGATTTCGTGTTCACCAAATATGGTTCCGATACGGCCGATCACGCCTGGATGATCATCGACAGCCAGTCTTAGATAGTACGCGCTTTGCCATTCTTCCGGGTCCTGAACCGTTTGCCAGTCACCTGCGACCTTGGTGTGGAAGTAAGAGGCGAAGTCCTGAAGCCTGAGAGCGGTGGCGAGGTTGACGACGTCACCAACGACTGCAGAGGCGGTGGGAAGTTGACCGGCGCCGGGTCCGATCATCATCAGCTCTCCGACAGCGTTCCCTCTTACTACAATGCCGTTGCTAGCCCCGGATAGACTGGCTATAGAATGGCTGAGAGGCACCAGTACCGGTTGCACTCTGGCGGAGATGGCACCACTTTCCATGCGGGAGGCCATACCCAGAAGCTTGATTCTGAAGCCGAATTCGGCGGCGTGTTCCAGATCCTCTTCCGCTATCTGAGTTATACCTTCTCTGTAGATGTCTTCCGGTTTGACGAATTTACCGAAAGCCAGGGCGGTGAGAATAGAGAGTTTGTACGCCACGTCAAAGCCCTCTACATCACTGGTCGGATCCGCTTCGGCAAAGCCGAGATCCTGGGCTTCTTTCAGTACCTGGGCGAAGGGGAGTCCCTCTTTCTCCATCTTAGAAAGGATAAAGTTGGTCGTACCATTTAGAATGCCGAATACCGAAGAGATCTGGTTGGCTTCCAGTCCCTTTTGAATCGTCGAAATCAATGGAACTCCACCTGCTACTGAAGCTTCGAAGAAAATTGCCACTTCCTTTTCTCGGGCTATTCTAAAGAGCTCCGGCCCGTTTTTGGCTAGCACTTCTTTGTTGGCGGTGACCACATGTTTTCCTGAACTTATCGCTTCGGTTATCAGCTTGAGGGCCGGCTGCTCGCCACCCATTACCTCTATCAGCACTTCGATTTCGGGATCGTTTACCACCGTTTCGGGGTTGTCGGTGATTTCGCAGTCGGGTGAGATCTCACGGACCTTCGAGAGATCGCGAACGGCCACTTTTTTGAGATGGATGGTCGGATGGTTGGATAGCAGTTTGACTACTCCTGCGCCGACTGTTCCCAGTCCGAGCATTCCTACGACTACGTTTGCCATGATTGACCTTTGGTAAGTTAGGGAAATCCTTTTCTCTGCTTCTGTGCCGGAAGTCAGAACCGGCTCGGAGGCTCATAATTATGCCATGAATGATGGAGAATCCGGGCAGCGTTAACAGGGCTCGTAGATTCGGCGTTACATTTAAAACCGGCTATCTACAATCAGTTGCTTGTCAGAGTATCGAATATTGGGCAAAATATTTCTACATAAGTAGTTAGTCTTTTGAGTGCTTGTTGACATCCGTGGCGGCCGGCAGGGCAGAAAAAACAGGAGCCGACAAAGAAGAGTTGGAGATCGCTTACGACGAGCGCGGTATAGACTGGCTGAAGGAAGCCGCCGAGAGGGGAATCGTTCAGGCTCAACTGGTCCTTGCGGAGCATTATTTGAATGGCGACGGAGTGCCTCAGGATGAGAGTATGGCGCTAAGGCTTTTCACCCAGGCTTACGAGCATGGCCATGTAGGAGCCATGGTCAAAATTGCCGAACTCTATCTGGATGCCGGTCCGGTTCCGCTTGATTATGAGCAAGCTTTTCGCTGTTTTCGCCAGGCCGCTTCCGATGGCGATCCGGAAGGTCATTATAGAGTTGCCTGTATGTACTTTGATGGGCTGGGGGTTCCACAGCAATTCGATTGTGCTTTCAAGCATTTTGAAATCGCTGCCGGTCTGGGTGTTGCCAGAGCGAGCTGGCGGCTTGGACATTTCTTCCGGGATGGGCTTCTGGATAAGCCGGATTTTCAGAAGGCGCTGGAATGCTTCGAGAAAGCGGCCCGGGATGATGTCTGGGAAGCCAGTGTCGATCTGGGGGAGATGTACCTCGCCGGCAATGGTGTCGCCAGGGATGCCCGAAAGGCGAAAGATTATTTTAAGAGCGCAGGCAGCAAGGGAAATGGCGATGCGCAGTACATGCTTGGCAGGATGTACTGTCTTGGACTGGAGCTGGGCAAAGATTTTAAAAGAGCCTGTTTCTGGTTGGATCTGGCTGTCGAAAACAAACATGCCAGAGCGATGACATTGCTCGGCTCGATGTATTTGCTGGGCGTTGGAGTCGAGCAAGATTTTGGCAAGGCTAAGAAACTGTTCGATCAGGCAAGCCAGCTCGACGAGCCGGACGCCATCGCCAAGCTCGCCTGGATTTATCATACAGGCAGGGGTGTGTCGGCTGATCCGGGCCTGGCGTTGAAGCTGGCTCTGAAGTCTTCTGAGCTTGGCAGTGCATATGGGGCTTATCTGCTGGGTGACCTTTATTTCTTTGGTGCCTGTGACGAGCAAAATTCGCAGGCGGCTCTCAAATCTTACGTGCTGGCAGCCGAGAGAGGTTATGCTCCTGCCCTGGTAAAAGTAGCCGAGATGTTTCGTGATGGTTCCGGCGTGCCGGTGGATGAGGCCCAGGCTTACGACCTGTTTCTTCGTGCTGCCAGTTCCGGCAGCCGCAAAGGTCAGGTGGAGTTGGCGCGAATCCATGCAGGTAGAGCCAGTAGAGAAGACCTTGTGCAGGCATACAAGTGGTATTCGATTGCCGCCACCGGTAGTGACGATCTTTCAAGCACGGCAAAGAATGAACGCGATCAGCTGCGCAAGAAAATGGACACAGGCTCTATTCTGGAGGCGCAGCGCCTGGCAAGCACCGCCTGGGATTCGAATATCACGTCTATCTAGTAGACCCGCTTTTGAAAGCGGTGAATCTGATTGTAGGGGGTGTTACCCGAGTGTTTCGAAAGCGTAGATTCCTTTCCTTCTCTCAGGTGCGGGGGATTTCTTGGTAGCAGGGATAGCTGTCTGAGCTGTCTTCTCTGGGCCGGTGTCAGATCCTTGTTCAAATAGGGACGATCGGCCCGAACGGGATTTTCTTGTGTTTTCTGCTGTTCGAGATAGTCGAGCAGTTCGTTTTTTATCTGGGCTCGGTCGGCAGGATTGAGACGGGCAAGCTTGACCAGAGGATTTGTTTCTATGCTAGTTTCAGCCCTGGCTCCAGCTCCGGTTTCGGTAGGTTTATTCTTTGACCGGCTGGAAGTATCGTTATAGCGAACCGCCGCTGATGCGAATCTCTTTTGGGGAGCTCTCTCCAGCACGGTCTGCTTCTCGTTCTTTTCTTCTTTTTCTTCTTCTTCTTCTTCTTCTTCTTCTTCTTTGGGATTAGAAGTTACCTGCCTTACTTCCTGGGTCAAGGAGGGAGCCTCTTTAGAATTATTCTCATGCGTATTGACAGTCTCTAATTTGTTTTCTAGAAGCGCGGTCGATCTGTCTATCGCCCTGGCGCTGTTCCCGGGTGAGTTGAATGAGGAGAAGCCGATGGACAGTACTACCAGAACCAGGGCAGAAAGCAGTCCGTTAAACAGAAGATCGGAGCCGTTTGGTGTAGCCGACATCCCGGCAGAGGATATTGCCTGGATGTTTCGCTTGGGCAGAACGTAGGTTCTCTTAAGGGCTATGTTCTCCAATTCCTTTTTTACTTCGTTCATGCTCTGAGGGCGATCTGCTCTCTCGGCGCGAAGCATCCTCATAACAAGATCCTCCAGGCGCGGATGCAAGTTGAGATCCGGTGCCGATTTCGATAGGGGGGTCGGCGCATTTCTTGTCTTCAGGAGCATCGTGGTTCTTCCGTCGGTGCCCATAACCGGAAAGGTTCCGGTTAGAGAGAAGTACATGATCACCCCCAGGGTATAGATGTCGCTGCGAGCATCTATGTTTTCGCCCTTGCATTGTTCGGGGCTCATGTAGACCGGGCTGCCTAGAACTTCTCCCGGGCAGGTGAGCATCTGGGAGTCGGCTGTGATTCTTGCTATCCCGAAATCAAATATCTTCAGAAAGTCCGACCAGGGCTCCTGGGTGACCATGATATTGGCCGGTTTCAAATCTCTATGGACAACACCGTGGCGATGGGCGTATTCCATGGCGTCTGCAATCTGGATGAAAAAATGTATCGCAGTTTCTTCGTCGAGACCATCATCCAGTTGAAGTCTTTCGCTAAGCGGTATTCCTTCTACGTATTCCATTACTATATAGGGTTGACCGAAGTCGCTGACCCCGAATTCATAGGTCCCGACCAGACCCGGATGTTTAAGTTTGCCCATGGCATGAGCTTCGCGCTCCATCCTTTTTCGACTCAGTTCGTCTCCTCCAAGATCATGGGAGAGAAACTTGATAGCTACATCTCTGCCCACACTCTTTTGATGGGCTTTGAAGACCAGTCCCATCGCTCCTCCGCCCAGGAGTTCGATGATCTCGTATTGATCTATTTTGGTACCTATATAAGGATGCTTGGTTCTGGACGCCGTCTTAGGATTTGCTTTGTTTATCTGGCCCATAGCACGCACAACTCCCCTTGTTCTGCCAACTGCTCGAGCACGACTTGAACTGTCGAACTTATTTTTAATACGTCTGCCGGAACAAAAAAGTTCGATTCAGTTTGGTTCAAATAGATTAAATTTGAAACTTTCCTCTTCCGCCCCGCTTTCAGAAAGGACGTTGTCGCTCTCGGTTGCGCTTCTCAGGAGAATAGAGAATGTGGTACCGATATTTTCTTTACTGGTACAGGTTAGTTTGCCATGGTGTGCCTGTACTATCTGATTGCACAGATAAAGCCCCAATCCTGTCCCCGTCTTATAGTGTTTTCCCGTCTCTCCCTGACTGTATCGTTCGAAGAGATGGGGCAAGACTTTTTCAGGTATTCCCGGACCGTTGTCGTGAATTTTGATCTGGCAGTACAGATCATCAAGATTGTCGGCACTTACCTCAACAATGGAATCTTTGTTGGAAAATTTTATCGCGTTCTGAATCAGATTGGTGAGTACATGGGTCATCGCATTTCGGTCTATTCTTACCGTCGGCAGCGCGGACGAGATATTGCATCTGAGTTCGATGCCATGATTGCCGGCGAGCGGTTTCATCTCTTCGACGGCTTCCATAATAGATGATTCGATGCCGGCTTCCTCGAAATGCAGTACTTCTGTGTTTCTATCGAACTTGTAGAGTTGCAATAGTGTCTTGACCATGGAAAGCAGGTCATCATTGCTACGTTTCACCATACTGAGCGCGTTTATCTGCTCCTCGGTCAAGTCTCCTGTCGCCCCGGAGATAAGACCGCTCAGTACTTTCTCAGCACCTATCAATGGGTTCTTCAGATCATGAGTCAGAACAGCCATAAAAGTATCTCGTTGGGTGGCGAGCTCCTCTCTCTCTCTTAAAATTCTGCTGCGTTCACGATCCATCCTCTCGAGTTTGCAAGAAAGTGCGGCAAGCACGGAACAGAAGACAAAGATGCTTGCTACTACCATGAATGCCGCCGCAAAGCTCCAGTTCCAGAGACCGCATTCTTGACCCAGAGAGCCTATCCATCCAAGGGTAATTGGGCAAATCAAGGCTACCGGCAAAATTGTTCTGGCTGTCATACCACCGGTAGTATCGTTGGTGAGCAGGTGGGAGACCCTCTGATATGGTCTGATCAGCAGCATGGCTGTTCCTAGAAGAATAAACCCCAGAGCGGTGGGAGCAGCTATTCTTGTAAAAGCGCCCAAGCCACAGAGTTCGGGTAATCCATAAAGATAGCCGACAAGATTGAGCAGGGCAAGAAACAAGGTCGCGAGGATAATCAGTTGGGCCCAGGGGAATCTGCGATTGTGGTCGAAGAGTAGAGTGGCAATGGACAAAAGCAGGAAATACAAGGCTGTGGATGGCGACATCCTCCCGGGCGCGAATTGGTCTATTGCCTCGAGCTTAAAACTAAACAGCGCCTGTTCCAGATCATTGATGGTGTCGGGTAGATAGTTGATTCCGAGAATAATAATTGCGACTGCGGCGATTAAGGCTACGACAGTTCTGATGATCCAGTCCAGTCTAGCTATAGTTTCGGATCCTTCTGCTCTGAATGCCAGGAGGTGGAAATTTACGGCAGCCAGAAGAAAACAGGCAGCAGTGGTCGGTGCCACTGGAATCTGACCGGGTATCGGATTTTTCAGCACATCAATGCCGTTCAGCCAGCCGCAAAGCACCAGAAGATTGGCTAAAATTATGATACCAACCAGCCCGTAGGCAACAGCAGTCAGGGTGGGAGATCTCTGCATCTCTCTCCACTTTCAGCATTGTTGTGATTTAAAAAGGGATACCCGTACCTACCAATATATTTCAAATTGTTAGATAGAATGTTTATCAGAGACCATTTTTAATCTTCTTGTATCCCTCATATGAGGGATGCAGACCTTGAAGTCCTGCCCAGAATGCAGGACGTGACAGAGTTTGATGGGAGCTAGTTCTTTCGGGTGATTTTTTTGAGCAGCGAGCAAACCTCGGCGGCCAAGTAGAGTGAGCCGGTTATCAAAATGAGGTCCTCTTCCCCGGCCAAATCCTGGGCTCTTTCCAGGGCTTGCTCGATAGTAGAGATTGCCTCGACTTCGCCGTAGATTCTCATCTTTACTAAATCAGCCAGCTCATCGGCTGGTGTTGCCCGAGACTTGTCGATGGCGGTGGCAATCACCAGATCCGCGTCTTTTGCGACAGCATCGATAATGGCGATTTTGTCTTTATCGTTCGAGATTGCCAGGATAAGAATGAGGCGTTTGAAGACATAGTGGTCTTTGACAAAGCGCAGGGCAATCTCTGCCGACTCTCTGGTATGGGCACCATCGGCGATTATAAGGGGACTTTCGCTCAGAACCTCCATTCTACCGGGTAGACTGGCCAGCACGAGACCGTCGTTGATTTTGTTTTGATCCCATTGTAGTTCTTTGTCCGCACGACAGATTTGCTGTACAGCTGCAAGAACCGTGGCAGAGTTAATGAGCTGGTGGTGACCGAGCATTCTAGTTCGGTATCTTTCCACTCCCCGGGGACCGGCCAGCGAGAAGCTCTGCCTGTCACCTTCTACGGTCATGCTTTCTACTTTATAATGATCCGGCACATAAGTAAACTCACAACCCATGTCCTTCGCTTTTTCGCTGATTACAGCATAGGCCTCCGGGTAAGGTTGTTCTGCAATTATCACATGGCAGCCTTCTTTGATGATTTCGGCCTTCTCTCTGGCAATTTCTTCTATAGAATCTCCAAGGAAGGCGCAATGATCTTTGTGAACCGGCACAAAGACAGCCAGCTCTTTATGATCGAATATGTTGGTAGGATCGAAGCGTCCGCCGAGACCGACCTCGAGAATCTGCCACCGTATAGGAGGATTTGCTTCTTTTACAAGATTTAGAAACAGCGAGATAAGGACATAAAATTGAGAGAATTCCCCTTCTCCAAAGGAACCTGCTTTACTTACCGCTTCCTTTATACGGGTTACTTCCCGGGCGAAGACCTCCTCGGTTATGCTCAGTCCATTTAGAGATATCCTTTCGGTAAAGCTCTTTAAATGCGGCGAAATAAACAAGGCCGATGGTCCATCGAGCTCATTCAGGACCGATGCCAGCATCGTGGTGGTCGACCCCTTGCCTTTGGTTCCGGTTACGTGAATGGTACTTGCACCGGTGGTAGTGCTGCCTCCGGTTCGCTCCAGGAACCTTCGCATTCGCTCCGGTGTCATCACATTCCGGTTGCAGACACCTTTAACCGGCTGGTCTAGATTGGGGATTTCCAGCAACCAATCAACCGACTCTTTGTAGTTCATTTCAGTAAAGCTCTGCTTCCGCCTGTTTTCTGTCAACTATTATTCTATCGGCTATGTTTCGGACGGCTATGCGAAGCAGAGCGCCGAGCTCTGCTGTTTTGGTGTACCTGGGTGCATGGGTGCTTAAAACCCTGTCCGTTCTCAAGAAATCTAAAAAAGCTTTTCTCGCCGATGACTCTTCGCCCGGGCGAAATATGCCAAAGGCGATGCCACCGTTCTTTTTGACCAGGGAGAAACAGGGAACATCCGTGTGTCCGTCACCCAGATAGATCATGTTCTTGAATGGAATACGACGCTCTCTTTCGTTTACGTCGATATTGACCACATACTGATTCTCCTGGGTGTCACCAGGGGTGATGCCCTTGTTTATCTCGAATAGATAACGGGTTTTTTCGGTAAAGGTTATGGCCCGTTTGATGTTTTTGATAAGACCTGTCTCTGGGCATTCCCCGAACTGACAACCGTAGGTGGCGGTGAAGTTCTCTTTGATGAAAGGGCTTCCGTCCATTACCGCTTGTAGTCCGCCGGAGATTATGTAGAACTCTATCGACAACTGATCCGAGACACCGGCCACCACCTTTTTAAGATCGCGGAAAAGAGATTTGACACCGGGATAAAACGTTTCGTCCAGGGTGGCACCAAATTCGCTGAGCGCCTTATTCGAGAGGGGACCCAGCTCTTTTTTCTCTCCAACTCTGTCGAGGATAAGATTGAGGTAGGCGTGGGTGGGATCATAGCCCCGATCTAATAAAGCCTTTGCTTCGGTGCGCCAGAATTCCATAGAATCGATGCCACGCGACTCTAGAAGCTCACTGGTGGAATCCGGCAGCAAGGTATCGTCGAAATCAAAAATGATCGCTATGGTCTGGGACATAATCAGGGATAGTTTACTATGAATTCAGGGCACTAGTCAGGGCAGTAATTTAGCCAGGTTGTGACTGCGCAGAAAGTCGCTGAAGAGCAGTTTTACGTCGACCCCCTCAAAGTTGTCCACCGGCTCGTAATAGACCATCATGTCGTCCTGCCAGCACCAGTCCTGTCTTACCAGGAGCTTGCCGTCCTGATTATAATTCGCCACGTGAGAATCCGCTTGAAGCGCCCCTTCACCTTTAGGCCTGTAAGTATCGACCTGTACTCCCTGGATAACCGAGTCGATAATCCCGGTGTGCTTATTTACCACCCAGGTGGTCCAGGTTATTTTTATCGACACTTTATCAGGAGAACTTGCCACCAGCTCTTCATCACGAATGAGAAAGTATGAGATTGTCTTGGTTTGCTCAGAGACCGTACGGTGGGGAGTTCTGACCCAGTGCCAGACATTGCCCTCTTGATCGGTCTGAAATCCATAGCGGTGCTGTCTGATATCTTTCTGGCTCTGTTGAAGCACTCCATTTTTGCGAATATAAACTGCCTGTCGGCGCCATTCACCGGCCATCCAGCGCGGTATTTTGAACCACTTGGATTTGGTGAATTGTCTTGGCAGATTCTCTTGATTGAACTGGCTGCCTGCACGCAGTCTCGGCGATACCGGCTTTACCTCGCTCGAATGCTGGATAACCGCCTTCAAAGGCTCGGCTGGCGCCGGGACTGCCGCAGACAGGGCAGATAGCCCTGCGATGAAAACAACTAATCGAAAAAATCTTGCCATTTTGAATTTTTGCTTCGATTCTAACTTCATTCAGTTGGAAGTGGCATTATTTGTACACTTCCGGTTGGCAAGCGTCAATAGGCCCAGGTCGAGGAGAGTCTTCTCAAAGACTGCTCCTTCCTTATTCGGCTCCCTTAAGGCGTCATCGCAAAAGAGCTTAATTTCGCGCAGTTTTAATGATGAAGCCCGTATTTATTCTGGCCCTGAATACTTTTATAGGTTTATCAGACCAGGTCGACGATAGAGCCGCGATGCGGACCTTCTACCCAGGTGACCCTGGTTTTTTCTATCGCCAGAATCTGAGCCGGTGCTGACTTATTAGGATAACCCAGGTCGAAAATCTGCTTCATCGCCATCCTGACCCTGTCCACCCCTTCTTCCAGTTCGAAATTGGCGGCTGTCAGAGGAGTTATGCCTGCCTTTTTGAGAATTCCAATCTCCACTCCAGCCACATTGCCTCCGACAAAAAGCTTCTCTTCCATCTCTTTTAGAGGTGCAAGCTCGTTCTGTTTTGTGGCTATGACAAAGTGTTGGAACTGTTGTTTGATAGGGCAATATCCCGCAAAATGGATGGCGAAATTTCTGGTTTCTATCTGTTTATGTCTTTGTTTAATCGCTTCTCGAACCTCTTCGTGAAGCAGTTCGGCAAAACCTTCCAGGCTGTCTCTCTCCTGCTCATAATTCTGGCTGAGGAGTTGAGTCACCGGTAAGTTTCCTACAATCGGTGAGCCGGAGCAGACTGCACCCAGGGGCATTTGGCAGCAGATCTCGAAGGTCTTTTGAGTATGCCTGGCTATTACCTTTTCGCCCTTGCGCATTGTTGTCAGGCTATCGCTGGCAAGAATAATTCCTTTGGTTAGACGCCAGATTAAGTTGATGCTCACTGTCGGTTACAACTCGGAAAAAATGCGATCAATAACATCATAGACTATTGAAAACCGAAGGACCGGCGCAAGGCTGGGGCTTCAGACCTATCTATATCTAGATCTAGAGATCCCCTGCCCGTTCGGAGGGATCGAGAGTTGGTAGATGAAGATTGGGAACGAGCGGAGTGATCCTGTCTAACATCCTCGGTTTGCCCTGTTTTTCCTGTTCTATTTCAGCGTCTTGATCTCTCTTATCTTCTTCTTTTTCTTCTTGCAGATTCTGATTCTCCACCAGATATAGCTTTTCACCGCGCATTACAAGAAGCAATTCGAGCAGAAGACGGTTCATCTTCGAAACCTGGGCGTGCAATTGTTGCAACATAGTGCGACGGTCCCGGAGCAGGCCTATGGTCAGTTCATAGTTGCTCTCTTTTGAGCCAATCAGACTATCTAGCTGCTGTTTGGAATCTCGGCTGGTGAAGCTGCGTATATAATGATCGCCTATCCAGTGCTGGATTATCTGCTCGATTCTTGTTTCTCCGCTTTTGTCACCTGCCGGTATGGTGTTTAGAAAAGTCCATACCGAATCAGGGTATTCCGTATCCTGGGAGGTGGGATAGCCGAACACTTTGGAGAGCATATTGGGTAGCTCGTGGGGTCTGTGTTTCTTGCCTTCAATCAGCTTCACGGCAAGGGCCGAGAAAACAGAGGGGGTCGCTCCGGCAAGAATACCCACCACTCCGGAACTCACCGAAAGACTGGGCACCCTGAAAGTGGGAATGGTCAGAGCTTCTGCTATCGCCCACATTATTCCGTTGGAGGCAAAGGCAAGCAGATTGGTATGGGCTACTTTCTTGTTCCTTTCATCGGCATAGGCTTCGATAAGCTCGGTATAAAGGCTCATCTCCTCGTTGATTCTGGCCAGGGTAAAATCCACTTCCAGGCGAGTCTGCTCTATCTGCTCTAGAATGTCCTGGCGGTTTACCACGAAGTCCTGCCGAATAACTACCCGGGTCAAAGGTTTGAGGTCGGTCATCTCGCTTTTCAGTCTGAGAGTTTCCAGGTTTTTGATCTTTTCGTTGATACCCAGCTGATCGCCCAGTTGATGAGCTGCCGGCGATAGTCTTACCGAACTCAGGTTCGTCTTGGTGTCGAGGATCGGTTTCTGGGCCTGACTGTAGACAGGTAGGCATAGCCAGGGTGAACCGGTTAGAAAAGAGAGCAATACAAAGGCTGCGGCGGCGGATTTTGACTGTCTGGTCATCGCTTCTACGTGGGACTCTAGCTAGGTTCGAGATTTTAGCAGCTGACCCGTTTTTTTAAATTTGCTCAGACCAAGCTTGTTGCCAAGATGGGGGCTTGCCTTGCATATTGTGCATAAGCCGCTACTTGTTTTTGTCTTGTTTTCTATCCTTTCTCAGTTTGATCTGGTCTTCAATCATTTTTACCTCTTCGTTCAGCTCTCCCACTGGAAATTCCTCGGGGAGGTTGAAAGCTTTGGGCGTGGTTTTTATGTCACATTCTGGATGGTTTCTCTTGAAGCTCTCTATGGCACCACCGGTAATGCTGTCGCAATGCCGAATATCGAGCTGGTAGAGTTTCTGCAATTTATCTATTTTTGCCATGGTCTTGTCGCCGAAATTATTTCTTTCTGCGTTGAGGCGATAAAGATTGCTGAACTTGTCGATACTGTCCATGCCGGAATCGTCTAGAGAGCAGTTGGCTATGGTCAAGGAGCGGAGTTTTTTTAACTTAGACAGCTGCAACAACGCCTCGCCATCGAGAGGAACTCCCTCTAGATTCAAGCTTCTCAATCTTTTTATCTTCGCTATCGAATTCATGGCTCGGGGGCTGATTTTTGTATAGGCTAATTTCAGTGTATCCAGATTCTGCAACGGTTCTAAAAATGTGACACCGTTATCGGTGATTTTTGACCTCTCCAATAGGAGAGTATCTAATTTCTTGAGAGAGGTTAGCGCCCTGATACCTTCATCGCTTACTTCGGTATCTCCCAGGGAAAGCTCTTTTAGATTGCTTAGTTTCGCAAGCTGTGGAACGCTCTTATCGGAAATTTTTGTCCCGCCCAGTAGAAGTCTTCTGAGTGGTAAATGGACTATATGCTCGAGCCATTCGTCTTCGAGAACGCTGTCGGAGAGATTGAGCTCTTCCAGATCCACCATCCTGCCTATGTATTCCAGGCATTTTTCATTGAGTTCTATCTGTTTGTAACTTGCTTTCTTCCTTCTGGGATTGACCTTCAGATCTCTCTGTATTCTTGATTCGGAAAGTCGTTTGTCCGGGCGCCAGCTCAGAGACTCTTCATAGTTTAGTTTGGTCTCTCTGACCTTTTCGACATGTTTTTCCGATTGACCGATTATTTTGAATAGGAAGAATATGAACCCTGCCACCAAAATTAGACCGATTGCTCCTATCACGAGCAAATCCTTGTTGCCCTTTTGAGATCGAGACCCGGGCCGAAATCGGTGGTTAGATTTGTTATTATTTGGATGGTGTTCCGACATAGCCGGTGTAGATGAATGGTTCGCTGGATAGACGGGAAAGCCGACTTGTTTACAGAAGATTACCTGTTTCAAGAATAGCAGATCATTTTTATCAGCGATTATCATATTCCGGGGGCTGATCTTTTGGAAAGCGGCTTTGTCATTTTTTTCGGGACCGGTGAGAAGTAGCATACTGTCATTTCTTTTGGAGAACCGGCCTTTAATTGACCTGATTTATCCAGGGTGAAGTCTCTAGTGCATTCAAGGCTCGATATAGATGGGCGATAGAAAGTGTTGGAAAATCTGAAACCTGCCATTGTTCTGCCGTCCATCGTCAAAATGACTCGGCGCAGGAGGTCGTCGAATTTGTGGTTGCCGCTGGTCACTTCTATGGTGCACTCTGTTGTTTTGTTGTTTGCAATTCTGTAGTGAACCGTGGCTGAATGAGGCTTCTGGGGAAAGTTGTAGTCTTTGCTGTAGTACGAAAAACGACGGATTATCTCTCTGCCGGTGAAATCAGGTAGGGGAGGGATGGTATTGGAAGAGGCTTCATTAAAGCCTGTCCCCAATACAAGGGCACCTCCTAGAACAGGTCTATAGCGAGGCTGGATCCTATCCCTTACACTTTCGACTTCCTTCTCTTCTTCGATAGATTTTTCATCTACGATCTCAATTGCTTTATCTTCGGCAGAAGCCATTGATACCGATAGTAGTATCAATGCAAGCGGAGCGATCGATAAAAGTGCTTTCAGGATATTTCCCTCGGGGTCTGCATAGTTCTACTATAGCATCGCCTCTTTACTTCCTTCTTGAGCCTGGCCGCTATTTCTGGAGGCAATATTAATCTTAACTGAGTTTGTTTTCCCTGGGCAAGTCAGGCCAGGGCTTTCGTCTGGTCTTGCGCAATCGGATATGGACCGAGCCGGGCTGTCTAACATATAGATAAGGTCATT
>CAZCBH010000006.1:0-73342 GCA_964496875.1 uncultured Candidatus Obscuribacterales bacterium
TCCTTCCGGAGTTGAAGACGACTCTTTCGCCTGTATCCAGGATGAATAAAATCCACCGGCTATCATGGTCGGTCGACCGGTAGAATCTGCCGGTCCCAGAAAAGAATAAGTCGGCAAAGAATATGGTTGAAGCCAGAAAGCTTTCTGTATCGAGGGCAGGAAGAGATAGATCTGACTCATCGAATCCCTTCTATCGAAGGTCGCGATCACAGTAATGCCAACAGCCAGATCCTCATCGGTGACAAGAATGGCGTCGCGTTTATACTTGGTCAGATATACCAGATAACCACTTTTAAACGGACGCAGGATTTTACAGCTTACAGTTTGTCCCGGAACGAGGTTCTGGTCGCCCCGGTCTTCGCCTTCGCCCTCGCCATCGGGTCTATTTCGCTTTGGGCCCCTGCCGCCTCTATCGCCACCGCGGCCGCCTCCGCCTGTGGCTACCGCAGTCGGGCGCGGAGGCTTGCCAGAGCCCCCTTTGTCAGGCTGGGTTTTGGTTTTCGGCTTTTCAGGCTCTTCCGGTTCAAAGCCATCCGCATCGTCAGAGCCCGAAGGAAAAGTCTCATCTTTGTCGGTCACTTTTTGACAATTACCGCATAGAAAGGATTAAATAGCGCAAGGTACTTCTTCCATTCTGCCATAGAGCCGATAAACCCGGAACAACTTCTAAAAAAGCCAAATGTATTACTCGGACTACACCCTAAGTAAACTGTTCTATGAGACCCAGATTCTCACCAGTGCCCTCAGGCTGAGCCGCGTCGAAAACGATCTGGAAGGAGCGATGCTATCTTACAAAGAGCTAGCTCGACTCTACCCGGATCTTACCCCTAACACCAGAGACACCGAAAAAGAGCCCATCGACTATTACCAGGCGCTCGACGTCGACCCGGATTCGAACCGGGGCAGAGTCAGAGAACGCTATCATCGAAAGCTCAGAAGCTTTCTGCGTGACCAGGAAAATTTCGACAGAAAAGAATTCCTGGCTGTTCTAAATGGAGGCATTGTCTTAAGCAGCCAGCGCCTGAGACTGAGCCACGATCTGCATATGACCGGACACTGGATAAAAAGGCGCTCTCCGAATCAGTTCGGCAAGCTCAATCGTTCCAGGAGAAGCGCGAAGCCCGAAAGCGATGAAGCGTTATTGCTTGATCTGCTGCTCGATACCCGGGTGATAAATAAGAAAGAAGCCGCCGCCCTGCGCAGCCAACTATCAATATTCACCGGATGCACTATACAAGAGCTGATTCTTTTCTCTGGCTACCTATCCAGGCGCGACCTGGGCTTCTTCGAGCGCGGTATCCTGCATATCAAAGAAGAGCTTACGACAAGAGAACAGTTCTGCAAATCTTACCAGGCAAAACTCATGATAGAAGCGCAGTCTCAGGCGCTCTGAGCCATGGCGAATTTTTCCTGGCTCACTTTGATATTGGATTCGACAAGAATCGTCAATAGATATCGAGTGAACTCAGGAATCTCGGCTTCGCGCAAGAGGACCTGGTAGCTCTGCCCATCGATGTTGTAGTCGACCACCACCCCCGATGGCAATGTTCTTGCAAAAGACATATGCGCGATGGTAGGGAAATCATCCTCTCCAAAATTGTTGAGGCTGAAACCCAATAGAAGATTGCTAGGCACCAGAAAGATATCGAGATCAAACTCTTTGCCTCTTATTATCAGGGAGTTTTCCGGCATGGCAATATGCCCTTCATAGAGAACTCTCTCTTTCTCATTGATCCAGTCAGTGGAGCCTTCTCTGCACCCTATGTGGTGATAGGCGGGCTCTTCCATCTCTATCAGCACACCGGAGCCGTCGAACTGATGGTTGAATTGCTCTACAAAACGACCCGCGGTCATAAAGATAAAGTCTATCCATTGAACCACCGGTTGACTGACCACTACCGAGCTGTATACCGGGAAGCTGCCGGAGTCTCGATAATCCGACGCCAATTTACGGATCCAGGAATCGCATTCACAGCCTCTTTTCTCGATACTATCTTTGAGATTGCCGATTATGGAACTGACGTTATCTGCATACTCGTCGGAAGTTTTCGAAAGAGTATCGTGTTTGGCATCCATACCCCAGAGATTGTCATAAACGCTCATTGTCCCACCCTCACAAGATACAGTGGTCTAACAGCCAGGATCAGCTTTAGCGTAATCCGGCGATTGTAGTGCGACCATTGCGGCTCTATTTAAAAGGACTCCCGAGGGTCTATCGGTCTTGTTCCCTCACTATCATCGTAGGCGTATCCAGTTGGACTCACATCGACCTTAAGAACAGTTTACATATCCCGAACGCTCACACTGAAGGGTTATGAGTAGACCTCACCCGAAGGTGTTACAACGATCCGGATCATGTCGATCAAATCACGGGAGAAAATACCGAGATGCTTTGTCCTGCACGGAATCCAGCCCAAACAAAGCGAACACCGCTATGGAGGCAAAAAAGGAACTAGTTCCTACATGCAGGGATGATTGCAAAGTCTGTTACGACCCGATCAATTATCTAGATGATCCGGCGTCGACCCCGACCACGCATCTTGAGCGCAATCTGTCTGCGACGCTCAGCGGCCTCTTCATCGAGCACCCGGCCGATAACCGCTTCGATATCCCGCAGCATGAAGCGCTGTTCTTCCGAGATGAAAGAGATTGCGATTCCTGAACGACCGGCTCGACCGGTTCTGCCGATGCGGTGTACATAGGCTTCGGGATCCTGCGGAAGATCATAGTTGATCACATGGGTGATGGTCGGAATATCAAGACCCCGGGCAGCTACGTCGGTGGCGACCAGGACAGAGAACTGTCCTTCTCGATAACCTTTGAGGGTCTTCTCTCTGTGAGACTGTTTGATATCACCATGCAGTTCCATCGCTTTGATGCCGGCGTCATTAAGCCGGTCGGTAACCCAGGTGGCTTTGCGCCTGGTTCCGGTAAAGACGATGAGAGAGTCCATCTCCATCTCTTTAATGAGTTTGGCGAGCAAGGCATCTTTGCCGAACTCGTTGACATGAAAGATGCGTTGATCGATTTCTGAAGGTTCTATGCGATCACTGTTAGCTCTGATAGTTTCAGGATCTCGTAAAAATGCCTGGGCAAGCCGTTCTACTCTGCTGTCGATGGTGGCGGAGAACATCAGGGTCTGACGCTCTTTGCTGAGCTTGTCGACGATTTTGCGGATCTGGGGCATAAAGCCCATGTCTAGAAGTCTATCCGCTTCATCGAGAACAAGAATCTCGATGGAATCCAGAGAAACTATCTTTCTTTTGACACAGTCATAGAGCCGGCCTGGAGTAGCGACAATAATATCGGTGCCTCTTTTGATGGCTTTCGCCTGGGTCTCCATACTGGCGCCACCATATACGGTTACTGTTCTGAGGTCACTGTTCTTGCCGAAGAGACTGAACTGTTTCTCTATCTGCAAAGCAAGTTCCCGGGTCGGAGTCAAAATCAGCGCTCTGGGATTGACATCATGGTCTTCCAGACATTCGATAATGGGCAGGGCGAAAGCGGCCGTCTTGCCGGAGCCTGTCTGGGCGGAAGCCATCACATCCCGGGCTGCCATTATCAAGGGTATGGTTTTTTCCTGTATCTCTGTCGGTTCGGTGAAGCCCATCTCTTCCAGGGCCATGGCAGTAGGCTTGGACAATCCAAGCTCGGTGAATTTTATCAATGTGCAGTCCTTATAGTTTGCATAATATTCGTTAGTCTTTTGACTTAGCCTCTTTGTTCTCCGGTGGGCGGCGACCGTACTGTTTGCGGTTTGTCTTTCCAGTCTGTTCTTACTTACTGGAGACAGGTAATGGGGGTATCTCTCCGTCCCCTCACCCTTTCCGGAATTATGGCACGACCATATATAGTTGTCAAAGAAAGATTGCTTTATTAGACTGTCCCGGGGGCGCAAACCCTTACCCCGATTGTGATTTGCCCCTTGAATAGTTTCTTCAAAATAAACCCCTGAAAGGTACTAGACGCCGATGACACCCAGCTCTCTATCCGGATAGGCGTTCTTTTCCCGAACCTGGCGACCGATCTCGCGAATGGTGTCAAGGGCGACAAGTTCGGAAGAGCTTCTCTCCCGAACTTTCAGCGCCGGGATTTTTGTAAGGGTTTCTGTCTTTTTGCGGCTCACCGAGATCTCGGCGGTCTTCCGTCCGAAACTAAGCTCATAGATTGAGATCACCCTTCTATACAGGGGCTCGGCTTCCGAAGTCATGCCAACCTGACTCAGAAGGTCAGCAAGCTTCAAAAGACAGCTTGCCACCGCAATCGCCTTTTCTCCGTGGATCGTCTCGAGAACATGCAGTAAGCGCTCCAGCATCTCGGCGGCTTTGTCGAAACGCTGCTGTCTTTTGTAGACCTCGGATAGCTGTTCTAATAAGGTGCTTATCTCCAAAGAAGAGCGTCCATAAATAGGCTCGTAAATATAGAGGATGCGCAAAAGCAGGCCCTCGGCTGCTATAAGCTTGTGCTCTTCCAGATAATGTCCGGCGAGCTTTCGCAGAGTCGGGCATATAGAGCGGCTCTGCCTGCCGTAACTGTCGACTTGATGGGCGAGAAAGAACTGATATAGACAGGTTGCCTCGCTCCTTCGTCCGGTCTTCTTGTAAATCTCGGCAAGCTGATCGACTGCCACCACCAGAAGAGGGTCGGCAGGAGGAACTTCTCGCAACCTGTGACTGATTAACTCTCGAATAAATGGCTCGGCCTTGATAAATTTCTGAGAAGAGAAATAAACCCAGGCGAGATTTTCGATGCTCTTGATCAGATGAGATAAATCGGTGGGCTGGGTGGCGCGGATTGCCTCGTGGGCTTGAAGAAGCAGCTTCTCTGCATCATCGATTCTGCCCTGTTGAATATATTGAAAAGCGCTCTTCGTATATCCGATATGCTCTTTAGATTCGTAGGCGGGCCGGTTATAGGGTGTCTTCCACTGGGTGACGACACCGGCGGCGTCACGCTTGCCGACCCTGGCCAGGCCTATGTCTATGATGCTCGGCGGCTCCAGCTTCTTAGCACCGGCGTCAATTTCCTGAGACACCACATGTGGAGCCCAGTCCGGTACTTTGTAGGAGAAGCCATTTCGGTTGGAGTCCGGCGAAAACATCGAAAAATAAACAGCTTTGAGATAGGGGTCATACAAAAAAACAGAGCCGCAAGAGGCTCTGGATTCCAAAATAATCCTATTACATGTAGGAACTCATTAAAAGGCGATGCGCTTCAGCATCGGCGTAAAAGCCTGTATATAAAAGGGTTTCCGCCGTTCGAACTGGTTGTAATAAAACAAAATTACATCGACCTAACAAATAAAGGAAAGTAACGAATATATTAGCGTCGACTTATCAATTGGCTGGTGGTTGGCTCTACCGCGCCGGTGTTGAGGCTCTTCCCGGTCTTAGTCTTGGGTGTGGGCCTGGATTGAATAAAGTCGAAGAGCCTTGCCCAGATAGGCGGCTGCAGAAGATCGAACTGAATTTTGCGCTGCCAGTGCCTTAGAGGATACGGTCCGCCCGCCACTTCATACACGGTATAGACCGGTCCACGACAGAGAGTAGCACCCTGGGTGGTATTGGCGATTAGAAACAGCCTGCCGGCCTCGCCGATGCCGATGGTGGCACCTTCCCCTTCTCCTTCTTTCTTCTTGGTACCGTAGGCCTGACCGAGATTGAAGTAGAGAGAATCGGAGATGGGAAAGTCTATCTCTTTGAGAATCAGGTCGAAATTGGCAAGCAGACTAAAATCCTGCTTTAAAACCGGCTCTTCGAGGATCTCTCGTTTCGAGATCTCCTCAAGACGAGAGAAGAGTCTTCGAAAGTCCTCGAGCCTTTTATCATAGCGCTTCGGATAAACAGCAAGTCCGCTAAGAGTCGATTTGCAGTCTTCAAGATCCCTGGCCATCAGATGATAGACCATGGGACGCGGCTCCAGATATTGAAAGCTAGCTGGTCTAACAGCGGCGGCAACAGCAGTCTCTTTTGTATTCTGGTTCGAATTCGGATTCGTTCTATCCGCTCTGGCACCGTTTTTAGTGCCTGCCCCCTGGGCAAGGACAGGATTGTAAGCGGTATAACTATCGATCCAGGCTGACATAGCGGTCTCGAGCTGCCGTGAGGACCAGAGATTGGTTCTGAGTACTACCTGCACTTTATCGGGATAGGGCCTAAAGAGCTCGCAGAGAATTCGCCAGCGCCGGTCGAACTCAGATTCGCCCCGGCCGCCATTGGCAATGGAGATGATTCTCTCAAGACGCGGCACCGCGGTAAGCAGACGCGGATCGAGAGTGGCTAACTGCAAAGCGAGCAAATTGGTGGCACGAACGGAACCATGGGCATGGGTAAGCAGCAAAGACAGCGGTGTCGGAGTGGGAACGTCGGTTTCGGTCTTATATTCGTGGGCCACATGCTTCAACCAATCATCTTCGGCGGGCTGGACAAGAGGAAAGAAGCGAAAAACCTCCAGATCCGATGGCGCTTTGCCGCCGCTGCCTATCTCGAAGATCGATGTAGATCCAAGCGATACGGGACGCTGCTTTCTAATCTGCAGCATCAACTTGGTTCTGGCGTAGGGCTGGGAGACTATATCCAGAAGACGGACGAAGCTGCCTCTGGAACGGTCGAGCACGCTTGAAAGATCCGGCGGCAATATAGTGTGGACCTTGTAGTAGTTGTCGATTCCGCAAAGCGAAAATACATTACCGATCCGGTTCCAGTAACCAAGCGCCGGCGCCTCTCCCACCCGGGCAAGGGAGAGGCTTCTATATAGAAGAACTGCACGACGAAAACTGTTGCCCCCACCGGATACGGTATTGACAGTGACATTGCGGAAAGGGAAATAAACCCGGGACAACCACTGATAACAGCTATAGAATCGGGACACTCTTTCAGACTTGGCGTACCATCCCCAGGGGAGACAATAAGAGAAGTCGACATTCTGGTTGAAGATAACAGACTTGGCTCTCCGCCCTTTTACACAAGATTCATAGTCGACCTTGACCAGCTTCTCAGCACCACCGATATCAGGCAGTTTTGCTTCGGGATCGAGCAGCTTCAACGCCACGGTCAAATAAGCGAGGTTGCGCTGCAGATCGTCTTTGACCTCCTCGTCATCTGCCTTGCGATAATCTACAATGGTGGCTGCCATGGTAGCATTGAGCAGGTGAAACATATCGGTATAGAGATGGTCTTCGATGGCCGCGCCGAATAGAGCGTTCTTGAAGCCGAAATAAGGATGCAACAGACTGTCGACGGTTACGAAATTGGGTTTGCCGTTCTCTCGATTCCATCTATAAATCGCCGACATCTCGCTTTCACCGGCATTGGAGGCGACCACAAAATGATTGATCGCAAGCGCTTGCATAGAGCCCGGGGTCAGACCGGGGATCACGACTTTACCAAGAGAGAGCGGCTGCACCGCCGCTCCTTCTATCTCTTTGAGGGGGAAGAGATCATTTAAAGAAGGCTTCTGCTTACGGTCCAGCTTAATGGGGTCGATTGAGCTCGGTCCGAACTGAAGGGTGTTCAGTCTATTCATCGGCAGAACATCGGGCTCGCTCAGTTGAGCAGAAGCCGGTAAGCCCGGACAAATTAAAGTCGGCAGGCTGATGGCCAGAAGAATGAAGGCAAAGAATCGGTGTCTGCGGGTAGAAATTGTGCTCTCCTTTTCAAGCAAATGCAGGTTGGAATGGAGACTAGATCAACTGCGCAGTCATATCCTCCAGAGAGACGAAGTCGGCTGTATAGACTCCATCCTGCTCACCGAGCATATTTACCACTTCCTGGGAGATAGGGTCATCTAAGGTCATCACCATGACCGCGTCTTTTCTCACGCCGAGGCGACCGACCCCCATGGTGGAGATATTGATGTCCTGCTGGCCTAGGATGGTGGCAACTTTAGCGACCATTCCCGGTTGATCGGTATGGGTAGTGAAGAGCATGTACTTGGCGGGCTTGAGATTGATAGGATGGTCTTTTATCTTTGTGATCAGGGGCTCGTCATGGGCAAGAATAGTACCATTGATAGCGGTGGCACCTTTCTCCGTCGAGACTATCACCACAAGTTCCGAATGATGCTGCGAAGTCTCTTCGAACTTGCTCTCCCTCACATGAATACCCCGATTCTTAGCCACTATCTGGGCGTTGACATAGCTGACCCCTTCCACCTTTCCGGTAAAGAGTCCTTTCAAAGCTGCCACCACTAGAGGTTCAGAGTCTTTCTCCGCCAGAGAGCCGTAGCAGATAACCTCGACATCCTGGACGGTGCCGGAGGCAAGCTCACCGGCGATAGCGCCCATAGCCTCCGCCAGTCCAAGGTACTTGCCCAGCTTTTTGAGAATATGCGGCTTCATAAAAGGCAAATTGACCGGGCTGCGGGCGACGCCTTCCAGAAGATACTCGCGAATCTGCTCAGCCAAGTCAATTGCGACATTGAGCTGCGCTTCCTGGGTGGAGGCTCCTAGATGCGGGGTCAGAACGACTTTGTCGGCGACCTCCAGAAGAGGAGAGTTTTTAGGAGGTTCTGGTTCGAAGACATCCAGAGCCGCTCCTGCCACCCGACCTTCTTTGATGGCTCTGGCTAATGCGGCTTCGTCGATGATACCGCCTCTGGAAGCGTTGATGATTCTGACACCGGGTTTGATTCTAGAGAGCACCGTGCCGCTGATTAAATTAGTGGTCTGGGCTGTCTTGGGAGTGTGAATTGTGATGAAATCGGCTCTTCTCCAGATCTCCTCCAGGGTGACGGACTCGAAATTGAGCTCTTTAGCACGCTCGGCACTGATAAAAGGATCATAGACAATCACTTTCATGTTAAGGCTCAACGCCGTCTGGGCCACTCTTGTACCGATTTTGCCAAGACCTATCACACCGAGCGTTTTGTTGAACAATTCAACCCCGGTAAATTTGCTGCGCTCCCACTGACCATCTTTCATAGAACGGTCGGCACCGGTAACATTTCGAGCAAGAGACATCATCAAGGCGATGGTGAGCTCGGCGGCGGACGCGGTGTTACCCTCGGGAGAATTGAGGACGAGAATCCCTTTTTCCGAGGCCGCCTTCAGATCGATATTGTCGACACCGACACCGGCCCGACCGATGACCTTTAACTTAGAGCCGGCTTCGATGACGTCTCTGGGCACCTTGCAGCGACTACGCACTAACAACGCATCGTACTGATCGATAGTGGAGAGAAGCTCTTCGGCGCTGATATCCGGCTCATAGACCACATCGAGGCCTTCAGAGAGGATCTCTATGCCTCTGTCGCTCAACTTGTCCGCCACCAGCACTCTCTTCAATGCCAAGTCAGTCACCTCTTGTCTCTCTGCTACCGTTCCAGTCTCCATCGATGCTCTCCTCGTTTCAAATCAAAATTATGGAGTGAGGACCATTTTGTTCCTCTGCTGTCTCATCGCCTCTTTGTCCGAACAGGGGACTAGAAGCGGCTTTTTCTTCAACCAGCTATCGAGCTGATCTGTTCTGTATTCGGAGAACAGATGCCCGCCCTGGCCCATCGGCTGGGTTTCATAATACTTGTCCGAGTCGGACATATCGATAAGGACCCGCGTCGTCGGTCCCACCGACGAAGTGAACTTTTCACGACTGACATATTCGGAGAGGTTACAGGCACTCACCGTATCACCATCGCCACCGACCCCGGTGACAGGAGGATTCACCAACCAGCCAAGCGAGTTGGAAAAACCGCCCAGACCATGAAAGATGATATTCTCGAATGTGGCGGTGTGAATCTTGCCCCACTTCCAGTCGATGATATCCTCAGATTCACTGGCCAGACGCACATCGGCAATAGACTGAGAGAGTGTGGTGATGATGAAAGTTTCGAAGGTTCTCTCCTCCGGTGGCAGCCAGTTCTCGTCCTTCTCCCTCAAGAATCTCTCCACAAAAACAGTCCACCGAGGCCAGCGGCTCATGTACTGGCGCGTGAGCGCATCCTCTATCTTAGGCACCAGCATCCTTCTTGCCAGATTGCGTAGAAAAGCCTCGTAAACAGAAGCGATATAGCTGTCGGAGGAAAGCTCTCCGTTCCAGCTCTCCAGACGTTTGACGAATGAGACCTGGTACGAATCGACCACTTCATTTTTCGCCACCGCGGCCATTATCGTCTCTTTGAAGAGGTTGTGAATGGCGGCGAACTCATCGCCTTGAAGATTGGCCATGTCAGGCAGCCCGACCTTTCGGGAGGCATTGACATAGCCTTCTAAGGCACTTGTTATTCGGCTTACCGGATAGGGGCTGCTCTCCAGACTCTCGCCCTGATAAAGCTTCGAACTGGCCACAAGAAATCCTTCCTGGGGTTTGAAGAAGGAAGGCAAAGAATCGAAAGTGGCGTTGCCTCGCCAGTCCGCCTGACCGGTCCAGCCCGGCAGCAACTGTCCGGCTTTATAAGTGGTGCTCAAAGAGGAAGTCAGACGTTCAGGAATGGCTCCCGCTACTTGCAAGCCTACACCTCCCTCCCGGTCGACAAACAAGAAGGTCTGGGCCGTGCCGTCATAGTCTTTCAAAGCGTTGCGAAACTCTGCCCAGTCCGTGGCCCTGGCAATTTTGTAATAGGCCTCGAAAGAAGGAAGCTTCTGGTTCTCTCCGATCCATTTTAAGCTGACCGCACTGTTTCCGGAAGAAAGCAGGATAGGACCATGGGATGTGACCTGGACTTTATAACGATAGACATCCTTACTGAAGCCAAGAACATCGCGACAGGGTATTTCTTCGATTGTCGTATCGACCAGATCCCATCCGTCTTTGGTTTTGTACTTGTCCGGAAACTCCTCAGAGAATTGCTCTACATAAAGGTCCTGGTCATCGACTTTATAAGCGGTTGCCCCCCAGGCGATCTGGCTATTGCGTCCGAAAAGTATTCCGGGTACACCAGGGATGGTGACGCCGGACAGTTTGAGCTTCGGACAGCTCAAAGAGATGACATACCAGAGGTTGGGATCCATGAAATTGGAATGACGGTCGAATGCAAGAATACCGCCTTTGCTGTCGGTGCGATCACCGGAGACGACCCAGCCGTTGCTGCCATAGCCCGGAGGAGAGAGTAATCCCAACTTCAAGCCCTGGGCAATACTCTTCACCGTATCCGATACCAGGCCTCTTTCTCCGCCACAAGCCAGCCGAATCCTCTCCAGATCATCTTCCAGAAAAGCCGACTTGACTAGTTTCTGACCGAAGAGTTCAGTCGCCACGTCGGCTCCCGCCTTGTCGACCACTTTCTGCCTCAAATCATCGAGGCTCCAGGATTCGTTGGTGAGGTACTCCAGATACTTCATCAAACAGATGGTGTCAGCAGGAGTCCACTTGCGCGGTTTGTAGAAAAGCAGGCTGCACTCCAGGGGGTTTTTATACTCATTGGAATCTAAATAACCATTTATGCCGGCACTGTAGTCTTCCAGGCACTTTCTAGCTTCGGTGGACATGGACTTCAATTCTTTCTGAGCCAGCCGCCTGAAACCAAGCTGTCGAATAAGCTTATCCTGAGCAAGACAGCGGCTGCCGTACACTTCGGAGAGGGTTCCGGAAGAGATGCGGCGGAGCATATCGAGCTGAAATAGTCGTCGGGTAGCAGTCCAGTACCCCTGAGCGCGGTACATATCCGGCTCGGAAAGAGCCTTTATATAGGGAACATCCCGCCAATCGGAGAGGACTTCCACCTCTTTGAAAAGCGAAGAATGCCTGGCTATGCCTTCATATTGAGGCAGACTGGAATGGGCAAACCACCAGAAACCGACTGGTAAAGCGAAAAGTATGAGAACGAATAGTAAGAGGATGACTCGATACACTTAGAAAATCGAACTCCGGGACGACTTTATTGAAGTTCACCTGAGCGCCTGAACAGACGCCTATAAATTATAGTCATCTATTTAGAGTTTTTGGACCTTGAGAGCATCGTTTATGTAGTTGACTAAAGAGTCGACACAGCTCTTGAGTTCTTCGAAAGTCTCGCGAGCCTCAGCCCCTCTGCCCTCCCGTGCCAGACTGACGAATTCACTCATAGATTCCTCTAATTTCGTGATCGATAGCACCGAAACCAGACCCTTGAATTGATGGGCATCCCGCGCCAGTTGATCCCAGTTCTGACTGGCGATCGAGTTTTCAAGCAGTGGAATAAACCGAACCACCTCCTCATTGAAACTGGCGAGAATTTCTCGCACATCGCTTCCATAGTGCTGACGAAGCAGATCAAAATCCACAAGAGCTAAATCTTCCTGGCGCTGCCCCCTGGTAGAGCCTTCCTCTGCCGCAGAAACCAGAGACTTTTCAAGAGAGACCCTTTCGGATACGGTGGACTCTCCCCGGGGCAACCATCGAGCCAGGACTCGTTGCAAATCATCGATGCTGACCGGCTTCTTCAAATAATCGTCCATGCCTGCGGCCATGCAGTTTTCCCTGTCGCCCTCCATTGCAAAGGCGGTCATCGCCACAATCGGTACATGGCCTCCGATACGGCTTTCCCATTTGCGAACTTCGAGAGTGGCTTCATAACCATCCAGCTCGGGCATCTGACAGTCCATCAAAATAAGATCGTATGATTTATTTTTAACGGCCTCCAGGGCCTCTCGACCGTTTTTGCACAGTTCGACCTGGACGTTGAGGTTCTCAAGTTGCCGCCTGGCAAGCTTTCTCATCAAACTGTTGTCTTCCACCACCAGCACCCTGGGGTAGTCTAAAGTTGCGTCTTTGACCTTTTTTGATTTAAAAATCGGCAGTTCGCGTACTTTGCTCTCCCCACTGAGAAATCCGAGCAGTTCGCGCTTTTTAATCGGCAGCATCATGCAGCCATTAGCGCCCACTTCAAGCGCCCTGGTGGCAACAGACCGACTGCGATAATCATAAATACAGAATACATCGACGGCGCCGTAGCGTTTGCCGTGGCGGAGCTTCTCGATAACGCCGATATTGTTGACTCGATCATCAGTCAAAGAAATGACCACCGAAGGAGGCAGAATGGCACTGCTCATTCCGTCGAGCTTATAAATCAGATCACCGTATCCGGTGGCTTTGATAACCTCATAGCCTTCGTGTTCCAAATAAGCGTTCAGCACTTCGGTCTCGGATTCCACGCACTGGTAGAGAATAACGGTTCTGCCCCGGCGCCCCTCTCCCGCCTCAGAAAAGTTGCAGACGAAGGGGCAGACGAATCGGAAGGTCGATCCCCGACCGACAGTAGTATCGACTTCGATACTACCACCCATCAGCTCAGCGAGACGCTTACTGATAGAAAGACCCAGACCTGTTCCACCGAATTGTCTTGTCGTAGAACCGTCAGCCTGCACAAACGGAGAGAAGAGATTGGGCAGCGCCGAATCAGAGATTCCGATGCCCTCGTCTTTCACTTCGAATACCAGCCTGGGATTGCTGCCCATTTCCGTGCGAGGATAGACCCGCATAAAAACCTTGCCTATTTCAGTAAACTTGATGGCATTACTCAAGAGATTGAGAAGAATTTGGCGACATCGAACCGGATCGCCCGAGACGGTAGAAACGATGCGCGGGTCCACAAGCACTGAGAAATGCAGACCTTTTATAGACGCTTCATGGGCAAAAAGAGCGGCGCTGCCCTCCACAAGAGAGACCAGGTCGAAATCAATCCTCTCTATCTGAAGGCGACCGGCTTCGATTTTAGAGAAATCGAGGATGTCGTTGATAATGGCAAGCAACGTCTGGGCGGATTTTAAGATACTATCGGCATGTTCAGATTGATCCGGATCCAGCTCTGTATCTAATAAAAGCTCGGACAATCCAATAACGGCACTGATTGGCGTCCTGACTTCGTGCGAAATATTAGCGACGAATTCGGACTTCAGTTTCGATGCCTCCAGGGCCTGATCATAGGCTATTTCCAATTTGTCGGTGAGCTTCTCCAGCTCTTTGTTCGCTCGCTCCAGGCTATTCAAGCGATTTTCCAGATCGATGGTAAGTTGCTCGTTCTCAGACTGGGCCTCTTTCAAGTCTGTGATATCCATCATCAGCCCATAATAAAGTAAAGAGCCGTCAGGCAATCTGGTCGGCGAAGATGAGGCCCGCAAGTGAGTTATCTTTCCTCCAGGCAAAATGGTTCTGGATTCACAACGAAACTCGGTGAAATTATGCACCGATTCTTCTATCAATTCCATCACCTGGGGCAAGTCATCCGGATGCAGCGCCTCGAAGACGAGGTTGCCGTTCTCCTGAATTTCATGGTACTCGTGACCGAAAAGTCTCTTGCATCCGTCGGAGATATATGGAAAAGACATGGTGCCATCCGGTTTATAAAGGAACTGATAAATAACACCAGGGACTTGAGAGGCAATTTGAGAATAACGATAGTTCAAATCCTCCAGCTCTTGGGCGAAACGCTTCTTGTCAGTGATATCGTATGCGACACCATAAATGACATCATCAAAAGCAGTAGCACTGCAGCGAAACCAGCGTATACTGCCATCCTTGGCTATGTAGCGATTCTCGAAATCCTTTATCCTTCCGGTTTTAGTCAACTCTTCCGCCACACCGATGGTCTTGTCTCTATCATCCGGATGAACAAACGCGATATATGGTTGGGCCATGAGCTCTTCCTGGCTGTAACCCAGCGAATCCGACCAGGCCGAGTTGAGCCTCTTGAAGAAGCCGAATTTATCGGCGATACAGAGATGCTCTCTGGTGAGATCGAAGAAAATCTCGGTTTCGGCCAGCTCACCCACCTGATCTTGAAAGCGCAGCTCCAGCTCACCCTGCCTCTCTTTGCAGTCCAGATCGGATTGCTCCACGGCGGTCAGGTCATAACAGAATACTGCTATCGCTTCCGGCTCCCCTTCTTCGCTCAGTAGAGGAACTTTGTCGACCTTGATCCAGCTCTTCTCTCCACCGGCAGAAGCATATTGCTCCACTACTCCATAGATAGGCTCTTTCGAACTCAAAACTCTCCAGTCTCCCTTCCGATAGCGAGAGCCGTCTTCTCTATGCACATCCCTGGTACTGCGCCCGATCATCTGAAAACCGGAGAAGCCCATTTTCTCGGACGCTTCTTTATTGGCCAGAAGCAGTCGTCCATCGGCATCCTTCAACCGGATCATCAACGGTGTGGCATCGAGCAGTCGCCTCAGGTGACTGCTCGAAAGGGTCGATACCGGCACCAGCGGCAGTAGATCCAGCAAAGACTCGAAAAACCGCAGGAACTCCGCCATCTGTTCTTCGGACCAGACCGAAAGCCCCCCGGCGTCTTTTGCCAGGAATTCCATAACAAGAATAAGTTCGCCTTCGCCTCTCATTCTGAGAGGCAATTCCAGAGCAGCATCCACTCGCGCTCTCTTGAACTGATGATGGCGCTTCAGACGCTTTCGACTGAGCAAATCATCCTCTAGCAGCGGTGTCATCTCTTTCCAGGCTTTTCCTGGAAGCCCCTGTCCCTTTCTGAAATAAACATCCTGAAAGTCGCACTTCGCCTGGCCGATACTTGGCACCACAATCCGGCAAGAGATCTCGGTCTTGAGAAGCTTATCGCGAGGATCTAATAACCAGACATCGGCTTCGACACAATCCAAAGCCAGGGACAACTTCTCCTGGACAACCCCGATCAACCTCCAGGCATCAATTTCGGTGCCGACAAAACTTAACAGCGCGTCGAGAACAAGCTCGAACAGCGGGTTGCCACTTCTCTTTCCCGAGGAAAAATCAAGCGAAAGACTAATACCAGAAAAGACATGACCGCATTTCTCCTTCTGAATCAGGCTGAGAATAGAGGCGGTCGACTGAAGGCGATGTTTGAACACCCTCAATTCATCCGGGACAAGTTTTTGCAACTCCTCAGCCAGAGCCCGGTCGAAAAGCAGAACGTCCTGAAAGAAATTGGCCGATTCCTTTTTCAGTTCTCTGACTCCCGTCCCGAACACAGCCTTGACCGAGCCCTTAAAATCCTTTAGCTCTTTCAGCTCTCCTTCAATCAGATCATAGCGCCAGCAAACACCACCGGCCAGTTCGGCCGGCTTGATAAATGCTTCTAACTCGAATTGATTTGAGGGGGACTCGGTCACAGTATGAAATACCGGCTATGGACTCCGACCATGAGAATCAAATACCACCAGTTTACCTTTCTTGCCCTGTTTAAGCCACCGGTCGAGGACCGGCAATTCGGCATCTGACGGAATAGATGCTATGGCGGGCCTGTCTTCCCGGAGCGGGCTCGCTTTATTAAATTCTCAGATCTCATGGACGCTTACGAGACTATTTGCAGTTTCGAAATCCCGTCTTCTTTCTTGACCTGGATCTGGGTGGGAAACATCTCTTGCACGTCTAGAAAGTGCGTTATGACAAGGATTCGCGAAAAATCGGACTGAATCGCCTTGATAGAACGAACCAGGCGTTCTCGACTGCGATTATCCTGAGAACCGAAGCCCTCATCGATGATGAGAGTCTCCAGCCTGGCTCCGGCGCGCCGGGCCAGCAACCTCGACAGAGCGATTCGAATTGAGAAATTCACCTTGAAAGACTCGCCGCCGCTGTAAAGTTCATAATTTCTCGTACCGACCTCATCGCCGATCAGTATATCCAGAGTCTCGGTCATGCTTCCGGACTTGTTCTGGTGTTGGGTGATAAGAGCGATATGCATCTTATTGTCGCTCAATCTGGAAAGAATGCGATTAGCCTCCGATTCTATCTCGGGTATCGAGTTCTCGATGATGATCGCCTGGATGCCTTTCTTTCCAAAAGCGTCTGCCAGAAGCAAATAGTCTTCACGCTCGGTCTTCAACTGCAAAAGCTCTTTTTGCTTCTCTTTAAGCGCCTGCATGTTGCGCTCAAGATCACCAATCTGGCTCTCGAGAACTGCCACTGCGCTGGAGGTTCTATCCCGTCGGGCTAGAAGGGTGGCGAGTTCTTCTTCTTTGACTTTGACCTCGGCGGCCAGTTCGGGAAGCCGCACAGAATCCTCGGTTAAAACCGCCGACTCGGCCTTGAGCTGCTCAATTCTCTCCTCTTTGCCGCGACGTTTCTGCTTGAGCGCATCACGTTCGATCTCGAGTTCGGGCTTCTCCTCTTTGGCTTTGGCCAGCTCATTCAAACGCTCGGCAAAGGGCAGCAATTCTGCCAGCTCCTTCTTTAATTCAAGATGGCGACTGCGATCATAGTCCATAGACAAAAGCTTCTCGTTCAGCTTCTCGAGAGCCTGCCTGACCTCTACACCATAGGACTCGGAGTCGAGCTGATCTCTGTACTCCGCTTCTTTCTCGATAAGAGCCGGCAAAGACTCTCTTAAACGCTCTAACTCGCTCAGATCGCGATCGAGACCCTGTTTTCTGGTCTCCACATGCCTTTTCATACGAATCTGCGATTGCAGGCTGGAATGAAGCACCGGATCGAACTCCAGCTTATGAATTTCCGCTTTCAGCCCGACAAGACTCTCCCTCTCGACTTGAGAGAAATCACCCACTTCGAGCCTCCGCTCCATCTCTTTGAGCTCTTTCTCTAGAGTATCGAAAGAGGTTCTGGCGCGCACTATCGAATTAGACTTCTCGTTGAACTGACCGATTCGCTTGTCCAGATCCTTGCGGCCTTCCAGATGCTTTCGCAGTCTCTTGTATTCGTTGCGCAGCTCGGCCCGCTTCGCTTCTACCATTTTGATCTCTTCGGCCACTTCGAGCATCTCTTGCTCGAAACCCTGGTTCTGTATTTGATATCGTCCTATCACCTTGGAGCGATCGACAATAGGTGCGGAACAGAGCGGACAGATGCTGGAGTGATCATGGTCGTGCAACTCCCGAATCTTCTCTTCGTTCTCTAACTTGCGACGCTTCAAATCGACAATCTTCTGTTCTAAGATTTCAATCTCGGACTTGGCCTCCAGACCCCGGCTCTCGACCAGCTCCAGCTCGGTCTCGAGTCGATCCATCTCCTGGCTTTCCTCTTCTAGCTCGTTCTTTCTGTTCGACAAAGTGCTCTCGGCCGCCAGGATATCGGCAAGCTCTTTCAAGTGATTGGTACGCTGGGCGACCTCGGCCTCCAATTTGATGCGCGCTTCTGTAATAGCAGCCTGCAATTCGGTGGCGCGTTTGTTGAGCTGGCTGAAGCTCTCCTGCTTACTGGAAGCCTGGGACTCTCGCTCTAGAAGCTCAAGATACTCTCGATACATGGCCTCGACCTTGTCTCTATCGGCGGTATCACTATCGAGCTTCTCGATCTTGGTTCTGGTCTCTTGCAAGCGAGTGCTTATATGATCAGCTTCCACCTCCAGCCGGCTGCGCATGGTGGCCAATCGTGCTTTGAGTTCGTGCTTCTCTTCGGTGAGCTCCTGCACGGCTAGGGACTTTCGATCGAGGGCTTCGGTCTGCCCGCGGATCTCGGTGAATTTCTGCGATTGCTCCTCTATATGCGAAGAGTCTTCGATGAGCTTGCTGAGATCCTCCAACCGACTCTTCAAGCGCAGCTCCCGGGCGGAGAGCTCCTTTAGATCGAGCTCAAGCTCCTCTAACTTTTCCTGATTGGCCGCCTTCTTTTCCGAAGCGAGCAACAAGCCCTGATAGCTCTCCTGCCTCTCTTTCAAGGCCGCCTCAAACTTCTCTTTCTCCAGATCTATCGCCGCGAGCGCTTTACTGGATTCCAGTAAACTCTCATTAAGGGTAGCCAGGGACTCTTCCTGCTGCGGCAGCTCTTTGACTATCTCCTCGAGCAACTCGATCTTTCCCCGGGACTCCCGGGCGCTTGCCCGACAAGAATCTTTCAGTCGCTCGAAATAGCTGAGCCCGAGGATTTCAGAAAGAACCTGCTTTCTCTCATTCGGTGCCCTGGTGGTAAACTCATCGGCTCTGCCCTGACGTAGATAAGCACTATTGATGAAAGTGTCGTACTCCATACGAAGCAGATCGTTAATCAGCTGCTGTGTAGCCCGCATAGAAGCAGCGGTCAGGCTCTTCCAACGACCTTCCCCGGCTTTCAAAGCGGGTCTTGAAGCAACCACCTGATTGACCGACAGCCCCTCAGCCAGAGGTGCCGGCGATATTCCAAATGACCCCGCCTGGGCCTCATCATCGACTAGAACCTGAAACTCCAGGGTCCCTTTTGTGGAAGCTTTTCCACCTTTCTTGCTGAGACGCTTCTGCCTCGAACGGCGTATTCGGTAAGTCCGGCCTTCGTAGGTGAAAATCATATCCACCCACATCTCACCTTCACCGATTCGAATCAATTCATCAGAGCCGGCCCGGGCTCTTTCCCAGAGGGACCAGGTAATGGCATCGAGCAGGGCCGACTTTCCTGCGCCATTCTGACCGGAAAGACAAGCCACCCGCACCGCCGTCAGGTCGAGACTGGTGTCGGCATAGCTCATGAAGTTGTGAAGAGATAAGGAGTTGATTATCAATTTAAACGGAATTTACGGACAAAACATCCCCGGGCTCAGAGTTCAAAGTATCACAGTTAAACGGACTTGAACGCAGATCCTGGACAAGAATTCGAAAAATTTGCTAAGCCTTTCTATAATCGAATTGAAAAGCTTCTCTCTAATCCGACCGAACCGAAGAGTAAACCCATCAAGAAATCACTTATCACGCTCGCATTTTTCATCTCCGGTTTCTGCACCCTGCTTTACGAAATCGTCTGGCAGAGACTGTTCATCCGGCTGGTCGGCACAAGCACTTTTGCCACCACCCTGACACTTGCCCTGTTCATGGTCGGTCTTTCTGCCGGTGCTCTTATCTACTATCTGGTTCAGAGAAAGTCTCGAATAAAGGTAAACGGCTTAAAACTGCTAGCGCTATTAGAAACCCTGGTGGCCCTGGCCGGTTTCGCGTCGCTCTGGCTGACATCCTCCAGTAACCTGGAGAGCCTCCTCAGCCTGGCTCGCTCGCTCACGGTCGCTGAAATCAGCGATTTCCCAAAAATCACAACCTGGACCTACGGCTTCGTCTTCCTTGCCCTGGCATTACCGACAACCTGCATGGGGGCAACCCTGCCTGCCCTGGCTGATTATGCCGGATCCAGGGAGTGTGCGCCGGCTCGATTCATCGTCCGGCTCTATTCTATAAATGCGCTGGGAGCTCTTGCTGGAACCATATGTGGAGGCATATTCCTGCTTTATCATTTCGGCATCGCCGGATCCATCACCATAGCCGCTTCACTCAATCTATTGGCCGGCGCCCTGGTCTATCTAGCCAGTAAACTAGACCTGAAGATAGATTTGGTAGAAGAGGCGCGAATCTTTTTAGAGCCGGAGCCAGAACCAGAGCAGCAGCCGAAATTATCCCCGGGTCTCCTTTTTGCAGTTTTCCTCTCCGGATTCGTTTTCTTTGCCCTCGAGTCGATCTGGACCAGGTTCCTGCTCGTCTTCTTCGGTTCATCTACTTACGCACTCACGGTAGTGCTCGCGGTATGCCTGGTGGCAATTATTCTCGGAGCTCATCTTGCCAATTCAATTGCCAGAGACATTAACAAGGTAGACTATCTAGCGGCTCTGATCGCCCTCGGTGCCCTGAGCACAGCCTGCCTGCTTCATCTCTATCAGATAATGCCGGAGATCTACCTCAATCTAAAACTCGGGCTCGAAAACAACTTTCTAGATCTGAGAGCAACCGGTATTTTGACAATGCTTCTGGCCGGTCTCTGGTTGATTCTTATACCGGCAACTTTGATATCGCTTATCTTCCCCCTTTGCATAGGAGCCTGCCGGGACAAAGAAGATCTTTCTGCAAGGGTTGCATCGCTTTACGCGTTGAATATGCTCGGCTCTGTTCTGGGAGCACTATCTATTCATTCTCTTTTCGAAGCGGATCTTACTCATTTGTTCAAAAGCACCATCGAAGCCGGCACCATTTCTGTCGCATTGGTCCTGATTCTCTCAGCGGTAGCCCTTACGATTCAATCAAGGTCCCGAGTATTGCTATCTGTCCTTTTATCAGGAGGCGCAACCATCGTGCTCTTCCTGCGCCCACCCTGGAACGAAAGCGTTATTAGCCTCGGCTATCCCCTTTTCACTTCAGAGCAAATAAGGGACTCGACGCTCGGGGTATCGGCATTTATCGACCAGGCTGCAAAAGCCAGCCATCTGCTTTTTTACAGAGAAGGCGGCAATGCGGTCATCGCCGTCAAAGAGAACCTGCGGGCAAACATAACCTATCTGACCAATAACGGTAAATCAGAAGCGGCCATACCCATTAGAAGAGACCAGCCGGCTCCGGCAAGCGATCTGTCCACCCATACTCTAATGGGTCTGAGCGCCTCGATTTTTTGTCCCGGCGACAACCAGGAAAATCTGATCATCGGATACGGCAGCGGCACTACCTGTGGCACCATGCTGAGCCTCGACCGAGTCAAATCCTTAAAAGTCCTGGAGATAGAAAAAGCCGTCTTTTCTGTGGACCAGTACTTTCAACCGGCTAATCTGAGCCCGCTCAGGACTGACTGGCTACGCTCAAGAAAAATCATGCCGATAACCGCTGATGCCAGGAATTATATTACTCTCGATTACTTCGGCAGCCAAACAGGCTATGACACAATAGTCTCCCAGCCGGCAGAGCCCTGGGTTTCGGGAGCATCGAATCTCTATAGTGAAGAGTTCTTCAAATTAGTGCGCAGTCGACTGAAACCGAAAGGGGTCTGTTGCCAGTGGCTGCAGCTCTATCTAATCAACCGGGACAATTTCGCGGTGCTTCTTAGAACTTTCAAAACGGCCTTCCCATCGACCTATGTAATGCATGGACGAAACGCGGGCGAGGTAATCTTGATAGGCACTGCCGACGAAGCGAAATTGGATCTCGAAAGAATAACAGGAGCCCTAGAATCGAAACCGACAGCGGCTCTGCTCTCTCAGACAGGCATATACGACCCGGCTCAGTATATGGCACGGTTCATCTTATTTCCCGGGGAGACCGAGACAAAAAACTCATTCCTCGGGAAGGTAAATAGCGACGACAATCTTTATAGCGAATTTCACCTTGGACTCAATCCCGGATCTAAACTGGCGGAAGACTCCATAGAAAAGATCCTGACCAAACTTTACAGCACCTCAAGCGATACCATATTAGACCACTGTATAGAAAACGACAAACAGGACAAAGCCTTTCTTTGCCGGCTGGCACTTGCTGTAGCGGAGTCCAGCTGCATCGAAGCAGGCCCGGCTACGGATACCGATCTGATTGCCAACTTGACAGGAGATCGTCTCGAACAAAATCAAAATACAATCAGAGACAGGAGCGGTCAGATCAGGCGCTTGCTCTCCCGCCTCGCCGCCATAGACAGAGGACTGGCTGCCGTAACCGAAGCTCGAATCAATCGGATTGTCGGCGTTAAAAAGACAGTTGCCATGCCGCCCCCGAGCAGCAAAGCAAGCGCTCTTGAAAAAGCGCTTTATGCAAGACATCTCTACGACACAGGCAATAAAGATCTTGCAGCAGGGGCAGCTCTGGCCGCTTGCGCCACCGGGGGCGATGACTGGTATTCTTCTTTGACGGCAGGTAAAGTCCTTCTCTTTTGTCGAAGATATGAGGAGGCCAGCGCGAATTTGAAAAAGGCGAAATCGCTGAGAGACAATCATCCCGAAATCTTGAGCGCTCTATGCCTGGCAGAGATTCTCTCCGGCAAAGCCGGCATGGAAACCGACCGAATGCTAGAAAGATCCTTGAAGCTCGACCCGGCGCAATACCTGGCGAGATACGCCCTGGCAAGAAATCTGTTGGCGAGAGGCGACCTGGACAGGAGCCTGGCTCAAATCTACTACGCCAGCAAAGTAAGCGGCTTCGATCCGGGACCGCAGCTTTTCGTGACAGCCTGTTTCATCAAGATTCGTCACTGGAAAAATGCCTCGATAAATCTAGAGCGTCTGAAACAGAAACAAAAAGGAGGTCCCGTTATTGACGCCCTGGAAAGGCTTATCAAGGAGAAGCGGCTCACAGAAAGAAATGAAAATCTGATCGAAGCGATTCTTGAAGCACCACTACCGGGCTCCGGAACGTAAATTGATGATATATTAATCTGGTCATTAGATAGGAGCCGCCCTCTAAATGAAGCAGCAACTTCTCCTGATAGAAGACAGCCCTACCCAGCTGATCACCATTAAGAAAAGGCTGGAAAACTCCGGCTACGAAGTGCTCTCCGCCGGCACCGTGGCAGAGGCCCTGGTGCTTGCCTACGACGAACACCCGGACTTGATTATCTCGGACATCGTCATGTCCCAGATAAACGGCTATCAACTTTGCAGACTGGTCAAATCCGATCCGGAACTCTCCTCTATACCGGTGATCCTCCTTACAAAGCTGGATGGCTCTGTAGACCGCTTCTGGGGAATGAAATCCGGTGCCGATAGATTCATTCCGAAAGAGCCCGGATTTCCCAGCCTGCTCACCGCCTGCCAGGAAATCCTCGAAGATGCATCCCGGGACGAGAATATGCAGGTGAGCCCTCATTCGGTCAGACATTCCAAGAAAAAACCCTCCGCCGAAGACATCAACAGTCGTCTCAATCAGCTTCTGGAGAGGCTTCTTTTCGAAGCCACCATTACCGATGAGGTGCGCAAACTGATTGATCAATCTCTGGATATAGACTCCATCGTAGAGAGACTCTTCGATCTTATGTCTTCGGTGCTCAACTACGACGCCTGCGCCATCGCCGTTAACGAAATCAAAGAGACCAATGTCTTCTTAGATTGCGGCGGCAATATCACCGAAGAGGCCATGGCCGGTTATCTAGATAGACTCTGCCATCAAGCCGGTCTGCCACCAAACAATCTAGATCTGGAGAGGACCGAATTTGCTCCCAAAAATGCCATGAGTCAACCAATAGACCTCCAGGGCAGCCGACTGGGACTTCTTGTTCTGGTGCCCCACGCAAAAGAGACCTTCCAACCGGGCGATATGAAAGTAACCCGAATAATTTGCGATCAACTCTCTATTGTTCTGCGTCTCTATTTCAATTATAAGTATCAGACCGACTCTGAGCCGAAGCAGAAGCCGGCCGCTCTATAAAGGGCTGCTCGATTAATCCTTGGGCTCGTCTTCGTCTTCATCGGCAGATTTACTGGGAATCACATCGATGTCTTCCAGCCGTGGAGCAAGCGGTGGCAGATCAGGCTCGTCCGAATCGGAGAGAAGCATATCGGCAAGGCTGCCTTTAATTTTATACATCACCTGCCATTCGATGGATTTCTTCAAGGCCTGACGGGCGACCTCCTCCTGATCCGAAGGAGGAGAGTCAGGCGAAGAAGAATCGCCTGACTCCTCGTCCTTTTTTAGAGTAAGGGCGATCTGACGAATTTCTTCGGTGGTCTCTTCTTCTTCAGGAACTTGAATAGCATCATATTCAGTACCAGTAACCACCTTCATATTGGTACCGGAAGTCCTCATCTCCACGCCCCTGCTACCCTGATCTTGGACCTGGACCTGGACCTGATCTAAATCCGAAGAGGTCTCGGTGTCGGGAACCTTATCGAGGGACGTGAAAGTCTCGACATCGGATGTGGTCATCTGAGGCGAAGGCAATTCCAGGCTGTCCTCCAGTTCCATTACCGGCTCGTCCTCTTCGTCATAAGCCAAAAGATTCTCCAGGTCTTCTAAGTCATCTTCCTCTTCTTCATCGAAAAACTCTTCGGCTATTTCATCATCAAACGAATGTTGACCGGACGATGAATCAGGATTCGGCTGGCTTACAGCAGCCGGAGGCTCCACAGGAACAGTCTCTACCGTCTGAGAATCGGTTTCAGTAAGGGCCGCTTCTGGTTCTGGCTCTGGCTCAAATTCAGGCCTGGTTTCGGTTTCGGTTTCGGCTTCCAGTTCGGGTTTGTGCTCAGATTCTGAAGGAGGGGAAAACTCCAGCATAGACTGAAGGGAACCGGCGCTGGCTTCCTGTTGCTGCTCCTGCTCCGAAGCCTCATCCTCTTCATCGGAGAGATGCATACCTTTCATCAAGCTGCGAAGACTCTTGCGCTCCGGAGAGCGCTCTTCTCTCTCGCCGGTGATTCCTTCAATCTGGTACGAGACGGATTCCATGGTAGCCTTAACTTCTTTACGCCGAGCCGGCGGCGGTGCCTCCTCCTCCGGTGGCGCGCTCCAGTCGAGCTGATCTTTCCAGTCGGGAACGGCATGATCGGCAGAGACTTGCCTTTTTATAGCCTCTTCCTGGTTCAACATCGGTCCGGTGCCGAAAGATTGCACCTTGACCCTGGCACCGGATCTGAAACCAACCTGACCACCGGAAATGGCTGGAATCTCCGTATCCGTATCCTTGAGTCCCTGGGCGATAATACGCTCCATCTCGCTGAGGGTAAGCAGACCTTCGGTGACGGCGCTTTCATAGATAGGCATGTCGGAGTCGATCCAGTGGCGCATGCAACTCTGGAAAGTGGCCACAGACATATAGCCCATTTTGAGAAGCCTTTGACCCATCAATACCTGGTCTAGGTCGGGTTCGGTTATAAAACCCTGCTTGACCAGAAAAGCGCCGAAAAGCATCTCGGGCATAGCCCGGTGCATATCGGCGGCGATTTCCAGTTCGGTCGGCTCGAGAAGCCCCGCGCACTGTAACAGTTCACCGATTCTCAGAGGAATAGTAGAGCCGATAACTACCTGCCCTTCGCTATCGGGCGAATCTATGATTACATCCGGAGCCCCTCTCAGACCCAGAATACGGAAATCATAGTCGGTACGGGTGACTGGGTCTGTCAGAACATCATGGGCAATCCAGAGTTCCTGCAGTTGTAGTAAAAGCTCTTTGCGCTTGCGTCGTTTCGTCTTCTTTATCTCGAACAACAATCTACGAATCAGAACGAGAAAACCGACATGGATCTTCTCGAAGGAAGCCACCTGCTCCACGCAGAGAATTCCGTAGGCATCAAAGACATTCTCATCGAGATGGGCTTTGGGCTGAGCTCTGTGCGCCCGGGTGAGGCTGACACCGGCGCCTGATCCCGTACCTCCTGTGCCCAGCACGCCCTGGGATTCACTCTGATTCAGGGGGCTCAGAGGTACTTCTATAGTCTCGTCAGACGGCTCCACCGCAGTATCTATGGAGTCGGAAGGATACTCCTCATCATCGAATGCCTCTGCTTCGGATTCTTCAGAACTCTCTTCGGCTTCGGTCCAGACTATGTTGGGTAGTTTGCGCTTGCGAATCTCTGTTGATGCCGAAGAAGGCTGCTCGGCAAGAGGAGCAGGCACAGCCGCGTCAGAGCGCTCATCCTCCTGAGAGGAGGCGGCGCTTTTGGTTTCGGCCGCATTATCACCGGCTCCATGGGCAGATCGAATCAGAAGAAAAATCTGTCTGTGGGCTAGACTGACTCCGTTATTATCACCAAGCTCGACACTCTGCTTAAGCGCAGCTGCCAGAACTCTACTTTCGAGTTCCAGCCGGTCTTTCGTGCCCATCGGGCCAACGAGCATCGTTCGGAATGCACGTGGACTCATGGATGACTTTGATACCTACCCTCTACTAAGTGAAGACGAAAAGTTCCATATGAACTTTATAGACATCTTGGCCAGATCATTAACATCCTAACTAAACAAGTAATATATTAGGCAGAGATTCCAGGGTCGAGAATCAAGAAAAATGAACAGGACAGAGAGTTTACAGGAAAACCCGGATCCCATTAAAGTGGGACTGAAAACTATTGGTATTGAGACACCGTCGGATAAACTATCCAGCCTGGAAAAGCTCGTATCCATGGTTATCGCTTACAACAGCCACACTAATCTAATCGCCGACGCATCGCCCGAAATCATTCGCTCAAGACACATTCTGGACTCTCTCTCGGCTCTCCAGTTCTGGCCCGACTTATCGGATTCGGCGTCCGATAAAAAGACTTTCTCCCTGGTAGACCTCGGCTCCGGGGCCGGCTTTCCCGGTCTGGTGCTGGCAGTCTGGATAGAAAACCTCAATGTCACCCTGGTAGATTCGAATAGAAAAAAAATACGCTTTCTGGAAGAAGCGGCAGCCGCTCTGGAATTAGGCGAACGTGTCAAAACGGTCCACGCCAGACTGGAAGAACTGGGACGCGATCCGGCATTCAGAGGACGTTTCGACCTGGTCTCCGCCAGAGCGCTTGGTCATCTAGTCCTCAATGCCGAGCTCGGCCTGCCGCTTTTGAAAAGAGGCGGCAAGAGTCTTTTCTACAAAACCGAAAAACAGGCAAAAGAGGAAGCGCCTGTGCTTTATTCAATGCTCGAATCGCTCGGTGGCGGAGAGATTGAATATCTGGTTCCGGAGATACAGGAAGGCAATTCCAGACATATCCTGATTCGAATCGAAAAGCTGAACAGGGGCTCCGACAGCTTTCCTCGCTCCTGGAAAAATATCAAACGTGATTTGGATCGCTATAAGACCGGCGCCAAATCAGGCTGATTCTTCAAGTTCCTCTTCGGGTTCATCTTCCGGCTCATGCACCAGCCAGCCTTCCGCCCCGGCTCTCAACCGCGCCCTGGCCGGACCGTAGTCCACGGTCAACTCCAGAACCCGCCGTTTACTGCCGAAAATATACTGGGCTCTATTGACCAGGGCGGTGACATCGACATGGTCGTGGGCGAAAATGATGTTGTCCGGTTGACGATACCAGCTATCGCCCACCGGCACGACTATATCGGCGATCATTGTGCCTAGATCGAGCACTTCCGGCTCCCTGTCGGCTTGCACCGGCCAGTTCACCCGGTAGACGGACTGATCGAAACCGAGACATTCGACCCGGCCAAGATAGCTGACCGGCTCGGCGACAATGTGAAAACCCGACTCTTCATACTTGCCAACCTCCTGCCTCCAGCACTCTTTGAGAACTTCGCCGACAGTGTCGACATTGGGCTCGAGGCGCCAGACCTGGGAGGTGGGCAGATAGGACTTCGACTCGATAAAATCCCAGCGACTTTCGTCATAGACAAGTTGATATTGATGGGTGCTTGCCCAGGCTGTCATCAACACACTGGTCCAGACGTTGTTCTCCTGGTAGACAGATTTGTAGCTCTTTTTAAACCACTCCTGCCACTCTTCAAAAGAGTCATAGTTGCCAGAGCGCTTGGCCAGGCCCTCCCGCCACTCTTTCTCATCAGGTAGCGGGTCCTCGGCATGGAAAAACTCTTCCCAATAGGCCGTTACCGAAGCCACTTCTACAAGAGAGGCATTGAGCCGACCGATGTTCTCCTGCCATAGCTTGGAAACCAGCTTCAGAGCCTCTTCACAACGGGAGTAAGGATTGGAATCCTTCATGGCATCCGCGTGTCTAGTGTAATCAACAGCCGCTCTGATTAGATAAGCTGGCAGCATAATCCCTCTCCATAGTAAGCCACCATTTTAAACGAGTTTAGACCACCATAACCATTTCTAACAGGGCATGGTCGAAAAAACACATAATTATAAGCTACCGGCTCCGACTTTCTCCTGGGCTCTGCCTGTCTCCAGAATGAGCTTCCGGAAGGCTTTGATTCGAGGACCGAATAGCTCGTCGGCTTCGAAAGCTTCCAGATCACGGTCCAAGCGGGCCGTCCAACACTCGCCGCCTGATTTGCCAGGCATATTGAAACGCAAACCCAGACCGAGTAAATCGGTGATCATCATCACGGCCAGCCAGCATGGAGACTGCAACAACGCTCTTTCAAACGAAAAAAGCATCTCGTCGGTGAACTCGGTAGAGGCGCTGTCCTCATCGCGCCCAAGAAGGCGCATCAAGCGTTGCACCTCGAGCCAACCTTCATGACCGTTTTCAGAGTGCCACCACTCTACCAGGCCTTCGTAGTAGGCACGAATAGGCTGATGGTCGTGGGTTGCGTAGGTGGCAAGCGAAAGCGGATGAAGGTCTTCCATCGGGACGAACTCCCGGGTTTCCTCATCACGCTCGAAAATAGGAATGGCAAAACCAGCCATGTTCAGATCGTGGATTGCAGGTCTAACATATGGCGGAACTATCAAGCCCAGATCTTCTGCCACGATGCAACCATCACCGGCGGCGGCGGATATTTCGGAGAGCACCTTACAGCCTTCTACTTTGTTCAGTCTACGGTTATCAGAGGTCTCGTCGTCCCTGGGCTCGAAACGCGGCAGAATGCCTCCGGTATGAACCTTGGCTTCGGTATCGGTCAAGTGCAAGAACTCGTCATTGCGGTCGGGGGTCCAGGGGAAGGCATAGACTCTGAAAAATCCCAGAACATGATCGATTCTGAAATCATGAAAGTGTTCCAGTAAACGAGTAATTCTGGAACGCCACCACCGGAAGTTCTCCTTGCGATGCTCATCCCAGCGATAGAGCGGGATGCCCCAGTTCTGTCCCCAGCGCCGGGTAAATTCGTCGCCGGCGAAAACCGGCTCCGGGGGGGCACCGCCGGAGAGATCCAATTGAAACAGAGCTTGCTCGAACCAGACATCGCTACTGTATCTACTGACACCAAATGGAACATCACCCATCAGGCGGACCTGCATCTTATCGGCATGAGCCTTCACTGCTCGCCACTGGCTATCGGCTACCCACTGGACATACTTGAAGAAGTCTTCCAGACTTTCGATTTTCTCGCGATCAATAGAACTCTCCACCCACTTCCGGGCCGACAGATAGGTCCGCTGCTCCTCCGGCCAACTCGGCCAGACAGGACTGCCACCATTCACTTCGACAAGCGCTCTGAAGAGGGCATAGGGATCCAACCACTGGCTGCGCGTTTTTTTAAACTGCTCGAATTCGATTCGCAACTTCTTACCCGAATCGGCAAGTACAGCGTCATAGGCCTTGCGAAGCAGTTTCTGCTTCAACAATTTAATTGCGCGATAATCAATCACGTCGTCGTCGAGGGAGGAAAGCGAATCCTCCACCAGAGCACGATCCTCGTCCGACAAACCTGGCACCGCATGAGGTTTCACAGAGAGCAAAACCGGCTCCAGAGCCATTGAGCTGATTGCATTGTATGGACTGTTATCGCCGCTGGTTTCATTGATAGGCAGGGTCTGAAGAACTTTGATTCCATTGCGGGCGCAAAAATCGATAGCGCCTTTGAAAGCCTCGGTGTCTCCTATCTTGAAATCACCTTCTTGCTTCAGAGCGAAAACAGGGATCAAAAGCCCCGCTTCCCTGCGTTTTACATCGATGCCTTTTTTACTTCCCACTGCTTATATCCCCACTCGTTCGAATACCTGCTCGATATTTCTGAGATAATTCTTGGGATCAAGACAGGTCAGGATCTCTTCTTTGCTCAACTTATCGGTTACCTTGCTATCGGCAAGCAATTTATCTTTGAAGCTCAGTCCGTCTTGATTCCAGACCGACATAGCATTGCCCTGCACTATCCGATAAGCGTCCTCACGACTCATACCTTTCTCCACGAGTTTGAGCATTATCGACTGGGAGAAGATGACACCGCCGAAGACATCTAAGTTCTTGAGCATATTTTCGGGATAGACCACTATATCCTTGATGATTCCGGTGAATCGAGTCAGCATGTAATGCAACAATATGGTCGAATCGGGGATAATTACTCGCTCTACCGAGCTATGGCTGATGTCTCGCTCATGCCATAGTGGAATGTTCTCGAGAGCAGCCAGGGAATTGCCTCTCAAAATCCTTGCCAATCCGGAGATATTTTCGCATCCTACAGGGTTGCGCTTGTGCGGCATGGCCGAAGATCCTTTCTGACCCTGAGTAAAGGGTTCTTCAGCCTCGAGAACGTCGGTTCTCTGAAGATGGCGGATCTCGGTGGCGAATTTATCCAGACTCGAGCCTATTAGAGCTATAACCCACAGGTACTGGGCGTGACGATCGCGCTGTACTATCTGAGTCGATACCGGTGCCGGTGCCAACTGGAGAATCTCGCAAGTAAGTTTCTCTACCGCAGGCGAGATATTAGAGAAGGTCCCGACAGCACCGCTCACCTTACCGACGGAGATGGAGTCGATGGCGTCTTTGAGACGCACTTTGTGACGGCGAACCTCTTCCAACCAGACGGCAAGCTTGAATCCGAAAGTGGTGGGCTCGGCATGAATACCGTGGGAGCGACCGATAGTGACGGTGTTCTTGTGTTTTCGAGCTTGCAAAAGAATAGCATCGTGAAGGTTATCCAGCTCCCGGGCAAGCAGTTGACCCGCCTTTCTCATATTGAGGGCGAGGGCGGTATCGAGCACATCGGAGCTGGTCATGCCACGGTGGATGTAACGTCCGGCATCACCGACATTTTCGTTGACATTGGTCAAAAATGCGATGACATCGTGCTTGACCTCCTTCTCGATCTCGAGAATCCGGTCTACGTCGAACTTGGCCTTGCTCTTGATCTCGTCCAGGGCATCCTGGGGCATATCGCCCAACTTCACCTGGGCCTCACAAACCGCTATCTCCACTTCAAGCCAGGACTGAAATTTGGACTCTTCGGTCCAGATGGCTCCCATCTCAGGCTTCGTATACCGTTCTATCACGACCAAGTCTCCTGCCAAAACAAAAAAACTATCCACAAAAAACTAACTAGTTTACCGAACCAGGCTTTCAAGAGAAGGGGGTCCTTTATAAATCCTGAGGAAATTAAACACCCCAGGCCTCCCAACTTTTTGGGAAGACGACGTCAAGAGCTTGCCCGGATTTGACAAATTGAATCCACTGTCCGTGGTGTAGGGTCTCATGGCTCACCAGCCGGACCAGATGCAGATCAAGACCTATACGGTCGCCGAACCAATCAATCGAAGTATCACCGCTCTTACTTGCTGCATCCAGCAATTTGCGATCACATTCAAGTAAGTAAGTTCGCAAACTCTCTTTGTCAGGTCCGCCGGAATAGCTCTTACGACCGGAGTCAAACTCGATTTTTCCGGTCAAAATCGCTTCTGTGTAATCCTCTTCGACCCTGCCGATATGGCGAAATTGCTTCCAGAGAGCCCCCATATTCGCTCCCGGGAGGGCAATCAGCGACGCTTCGGTTTGACCGGCAAGCAGATCAAGAGACAACCGCCTGACGAATTCCCATTCTTCCAGGATAGTATCGATGTTCATAAAAACGAATTCTATCGCAGATATGAAGTAAATTATCTGGGACCAATGCTCGACCGATCCGAGCACGCTAGAATAAGGCGGCAATAACTGAGAAAAGAAGATTAAGGATATGAAATTACTGGTTCCGGTCGACGTAGCGCACCCCCATGAAGATCTGGTTTCGCATTTGCAGTGGATTATCGATCTCGAAGGAGTCGAGGTAGAGCTTCTCTTTGTCAAGGAGATCCTGCCATCCTACGAAAGAGTGGTGGAGTCCATGGCGGATTTTCCGGAAGACTGGCAACATCAACTGGAAGTGAAAGCGATAACACTGCTGGATAAATTAGCGAGCGAACTGAAGTCGGCAGGCGCCGACGCTTCTATCGAGATCGCTTCTGGACCTACAGGCTCGGTCATAAACCATCTGGCAAAATACGAGAACTTCGACCTGGTGGCGGTCGCCCCCGGCAAAGGCGCTCATATCCGCAGATTTCTGCTCGGCTCGACCAGTTCCCAGGTCGTCAACCATGCACCATCATCCGTGCTTGTTTTGCGCGACCACGAAGGACAGAAAGAGCTCAAACATGTGGTCTTCGCGGTTGATGGCTCTAAAGATTCCGAATATGCCATCGAATACGCAGTCAAGCATTTAAAAATGAAAGAGCGCGGCATAAAAGCATCGGTAGTAAATGTGGTATCAATCGCTCCGGTACTCGGACTTATCTCTCCGGCTCCTTTCATCGCCACCCTGGAGACCAACTTGCTCATGGAAGGCGAAGTGATAGTAGCGGCGGCATTGAACAAATTGCGCTCTCTGGGAATTGTCGATGTGCAGACCAAGGTAAAAGCAGGAGACCCCGCCGCCGAAGTAATTGCCTATGCCGACGAACACCAAGCTCAGCTCATCGTCAGTGGCACCAAAGGGCATTCGGCTGTTGCTCATATTCTGATAGGAAGCGTTGCCGACCGACTCTCTGCCCATTCGAATTGCGCCAATCTGGTGGTAAAAATACCGGATTGATATTATGACTGAAAAGCTAAAAACCTTATCGATTGTCATGTTCGCCCTGAGCCTCGCGCTCAGCCTGCAGCCTGCCTCTGCCCAGCCCGGCTCTAATATTTTCGACGATGGTGACTCTGTCGGTGAAGAGCAAATCAAAGAAAAAGAAGAGCTACGCAAAATGCGTTCGGAAATGGATGAGATCAACTCGGAGATAAAAGGCGGTCTGGAAGAACTGCAGCAGGTCAATCAACAGTTCCAGAATCGTGCCAGTAAAGCCCAGGTTACCGAAGTGCATCTCTTCGCTCGCAAAGGGGCATGGGAAACCAGAAAAGGCGACAGCGTCCATTGCCTCAGTTATAACGGCAGCCTGCCAGGTCCGGTCATAAGGGCGAAGAAAGGCGACAACCTCAAGATAGTTCTCCACAATCAGCTGGATCAACCTACCAGCCTATATTTCCATGGACTACCGGTGCCCCATGAAGTCAACGGTTTACCCAGGAAAGAAGCCGGTCTGGTACCTGCCGGAGGAACCTTCGCTTACCAGTTCGTGGCCAACAAAGAAGGAACATTCTGGTATCACCCTCAAGTGGTCCATGCCGATCAACGGCTCAAGGGACTTTATGGCGTGATCATCATCGAACCTAATCTTCGGTCGAGAACCTACGACAAAGACATCACCATGATTTTCTCCAAAATGAGCATGGAAGAGAGAGGAAATACCCCGGCAAAAGGCAAAGCCCCCAAATCGGTCGAGAAGTATGCAGTGGCACCGGTGGCAAAATTCAATCGAGAGCTCGATGTGGCTTACTTAATCAACGGCAAGCAGGCGCCGGCTATTCCTCCTATCGAACTGAGAAAAGGCGACAGAGTGAAACTCCGCCTGGTAAACGCCTCCGATGAAATCGTACCGATTCACTTGAGCGGTCACAGACTGGAAGTGGTAAGCGCCAACGGTGCCGACAAACTGGAGCCGCATGTTTTCCGGGACAGCATCACTCTTGGTCCCTCGGATAGAGTAGATGCCGAATTTATTGCAGGCAATCCTGGGGTCTGGTCCCTGGCTTCCGAACTCTACTACCAGGCTTCTACCGACGGTAAATTTCCCGGCGGCATGGCTTGCGTGGTTCGTTATTCCGAGCTGAAAGCAAGGCAGGATAACTCAGCTCAGTGAAGGCGTCTTAGATAGGTGTCGACCCTATCGCGAGGAATACCGGTATGATGGCAGAACTTATTCCAGCCGATATCTATCACCTCTTCCCAGCAATCCAGGTAGATTTTCTCGTCCAGGTATTCTCTCTTGCCGAGTTCCCGGCAATAGTCGGCGATAACAGCCTTGGCCATATCATGCTGCACCATATGACGAAGATCGAACCAGCGTTCTTCCAGAGCCAGATCAAATAAAACCCTCAAAAAAACTTCCTGACCGTATTTGTGCTCGGCAAGCTCCCTCAATCTGTCCGGAATCGCCATCGATGCTGCCCTCCTTTCCCTAAGCTATCACAAGCGAACCGATATTTTGAATCTCGAAGTTGGATATATAAAGCCAGCATATCTGGTGGCACCACACAAGATTAATCCGGACTAAGGCGAAACCTTTATAGTTGCTAAGGAAAGCTATATACATTCGGCAAAAGCGGCATAAATTAGGCACATCAGAGCACAGTTCAAATTTGGAACAGATCCCGGCCGGACGAATGGTATCCATGAGGATACCCTCGTGTATATTTTAATCAGCGGGCGAAAAACTCAATTTATAGAAGGCTCCATGCTCGAAACAAAACTGGTTACTATCAAAGGACAGCTTGCCCGAGGCGAGATAAAGCTATCCGATGCCCTTTTAATCATCTCCAGAATGCTTAACCGAAAGATAAGCGGCAAAAGACTACTCTGGATGAACAGAGAGCTGCTTGGCTATCTCCAGGAAGATCTGGCATCTCTAATTAACGAAGCCGGGCCCCAGTACGAAAAAGCCCACATGCCAATACCTGAATATCGATTTCTGGCAGGGGTCTGGGGTAAGCCCGGCGGAGACGGAAGGATTGTTCATCTGGAGACGCCCAGACTGAAAGAGAAGCGAATCTTCTGCAACATAGGGATTCAACAGATCGAAACTCAGCTCGAGACTCTAAACAGAACGAAAGGCATCGATAATATTTTCTGTATGAGCTTCGATGCCCTGACAGGCGCTCAATTTTTCTGCACCGCCGACGAAATCGAGAGACTTTATGAAAGTGTCAGTCGCAGGTTGATCGATTTTATCGATTCGGTAGATCGCTAAAAAGGGTAAACTAAATCAGGCGGATATTTATCTACTCAGAGAGTTTACCGTGTGCCTTTCCGATAGAGCCAAGAAAAATCAGAAGAAAAAGCATCTTGTCGCACTGTATTCAATACTAACTCTGCTGGTTTTTGCCTGCCCGATTTCAGTAGAAGCTCAGAACACGGTCAATCAAGACAATTCTGATCAGCCCATGGCGGCAGTCTTATCAAATCTGGAGACGAAATTCGGCGTTAAAACAGCATCGGCATCCGTACTGGACCGGCTCGCCGCCCTCGAAATGCAAGCCTTCGGAGAAGTAAAACCCGGCGCATTGATAGACCGCCTGGAGGAACTCAAGAAAGCTCCGGATCCGACTCAAACCAGAAGCTCTCCAACTCCCGAGCCCGATAGCAATCTCAAACGAAAGGGAAGCGAACCCATCGAAAAATATATAGAACGTCTGAACAAAGAAGTTCCCTATATCAACACTCAGCCGCTCCGACTCTATAGAATCACCCCGGTCAATATGACAGTCAACGGTCCGACCGACTATCTAGACATCATCTTAAAAGCAACCAAAAGCAAAGTCCTGCGCTTTAACAAGATGCCCATTCCCGTCTACATCACCCCCCTCAGAAATGACCAGTACATGCGCTCCTGCATATCAGGCTTCGAAGCCTGGGAGTCGAGAACAGCCGGAAACATTCGCTTTGTTCAGGTGCCGGATCAGAACAAAGCCAGAATAATAGTGATCTGGAAGCAGCTGGGCATGGGCAAAGACAAAAACGATTGTGCCCTGGGTGCCCACACTGTCACTAAGTGGAAAAAAAGGGGCAACGGCAAAGTGGCGATGATGTCGGTGGGTGCAATTCCGGTTCCTCTTTATATTCCAAGATTCGGACCGAAATATCAGGTACCGCCCCAGGTGATTGAAGTAAATCTGGATTTAATAGATTCCAAAAGACAGGACATCAAATTTCTGGTGCTTCAGAACATAGTCACCCACGAGCTCGGACATGCGCTGGGTATACTCGGTCACAGCGATTCGAAAACGGATATGATGTATCCGGTTACCGATGAGCACTCACGCATCTCGGACCGCGACCTCAGCACGCTCTCGAAGCTCTATGGTCTCAAGGTGGATATTCCGCTGTAACAGGTGCTAAAGCTTCTTCCACCAGCGCTTTTTGCCGCCGTCTTCTTTCTCTTTCTGCTTTTCCAGCACTTTTACACGCTTCTCGAGACGCAGCTTCTTTATCTCGACACTGATATCATTCAAATCTTTCTCCAGCTCTATGACATTTTCAGAGCTGAGTTTTCCACCCTCAGCGTCCCGCTTCATTTTCGTCTTCTTTTTAGAAACGGCCGAGAGCCTCTTGCGAAGGGACTTCGCTTCACTATCGGTCAATTGATTATTCTTTTGCCCCTGATTGATATTGGTCATCAAAGCCTTCTGACGTTGCCAGATGGTCATGGTCTCGGCCATGCCTGCCACCGGAAACATAGAAATGACCATAACACCGAGCAGAGCTATTCGCTTCATATGCCTGATCCGCATAACTATTACCTCCACCGCCTCTTCCTTCTTTCTTTCATACTACCTGACTTTGAGAAGATAGTCTTCGTTCTTCATATCCGGTGCCGACTTGCCTAAATCGTTCCGAAGCAATTTATGTGAGCGATAAAGAGGCTCTATCCGCGGACTGAGCAAGCCTATCTGCTTCAAGTTCGGAATGATAAGGTCGAACATCGAGTCTCTGAATATCTGCATCAAATATGAATCGTAGGCGAATTGATCCCACTGACTCAAGGTCATTTTTTGACCATAGAACTCTTCATAAATTTCGTGCGCCAGAAAACGCTTTTGCAGAAGCAGACAGATTTCGAGAGCCAGATCCTCGCGCTCGGCCCGTTCTTTCTCGGATAACTCTTTACTATAAAACTCTTGTAGGGCCAGGACACCGTAGTGGACATGTCTTGCCTCGTCGGCGATTACATAGAGCATGATCTCTTCTAGAAGGGGTTCGTTGACTATCTCCCGGATAGCGCGAAAAGCCCCTAGACCGAAGCCCTCGATCATGATCTGCATTCCGAGGAATTTAACATCCCACCTCGAATCCTGCATGATAGCCTCGATTAGCACAAACAGATTATCGTTTATCTCATAACGCTTCTCCAGCTTCTCTGACAAATATCGATGAAAAACCTCTACGTGCCTGGCTTCATCACCTATCTGACTGGCTCCGAATAGCTTGCCGTCGAGTATTGGAATCGATTGCACCACCTGGGATGTTGCAAAAAGCGCACCCTGTTCACCGTGGAGAAGCTGGCTCATAAGCCAGGCAAGCAAAGATTGACGCTCCACGGCCTGTTCATGGGGGCTGAGCTTGTTCCACATCGGATGCGGTGCGGCCGGACAGAATTTATCCGGGATAATCGGTCTGGCAATATCGAGAGGATCTACCTCTTTCGACCAGTCGATATCGGTAGAGACATTCCACTGGGCAGCTTTGCCGGCTTCGTAAAGTCTGTCTATTTGCGGATTGCGTCCTTTGGCATAGGTCCAGTCGTAACAGATATCATGGTCGGCTCGCATAAAGGATCTCTGGGTCTGCTTTCCTTTTTTTAAGACCAGCCCATCATAGGCCGGTCCCAGGAAAGTTTTGAGCAGCTTGAACTTGCCTCGCTTCAGCATATCCATTGCTATCGGCACAGTCTCTCCTATAGATTTGAGAGAGCCGCCGAGACTACTCCATGCTGTATCGGTTGCCATAATTTCTTGCGTATCCTCGTGAATTCTCAATAATTCTCTAGCACAGGCAGACGGCAGTAATGCGAAACCGAATATATTGAATATAATGATTCGTGGCATATTGAGATCGGGAATTGTCGCAGCAGGAGAGATCGTGCGCACCGGCATCGAAAACAAGGCTCTGGCGCTACTAGCGACCGTTTTATTAACCATTCAGTTTCTGGCTCCGGCAGTCTGGGCCCAATCTGGGACATCGCAAAACGTCCTCGAAGACCGACCCGTGGCCGATAAATGGGCTCTGGTAGTAGGCATCGACAGATTTCAAGACAAGCGCATTCCGACTCTTCGCTATTCGGCCAAAGACGCCCGTGATTTTGCCGACTTTCTGGTAAAGAAAGGCAATTTCGCCCCCGACCATATCATCACCCTGCTGAACGAACAAGCCACTTTCCAGAACATAGAAGAAGCTCTGGGCGACACATGGCTGCCCAGGCGGGCCCTGAGCGACGACCTTGTCTTGATTTATGTATCTACCCACGGCAGCCCCAGAGAACTGGATGTCGGCAAAGACAACTGGTTAATTGCCCACAATACCAATGTGGACAAGCTCTATTCCACCGGCATAGAGCTTACCAGTCTGGCTGCTACGGTGAAAAAGCGGACAGGGTGCGACAGAGTGGTGGTCATACTCGACGCCTGCAACTCCGGAGCCGCCCAGACCGGAGGAGGAAAGGGCTTGATCCGCCCGACGAACTTCGACATCAACTCGATCATTGGCGAAGGAGAGGTGGTAATCAGCTCTTCCGATTGCAATCAGCGCTCCTGGGAGTCAAAACGTTATCAGAACGGAGTTTTCACAAGGAAGCTAATCGAGACGCTCTCCGGAGGAGGCGCCAACCGACCGCTCAATGAAGCTTTCGAAGAGCTGAAATCCAGCGTTGAACAAGAGGTCCGCTTCGACCGCAAAGCAACCCAGACACCGCTGTTCAAGAGCAAATGGAAAGGCAAGCCCCTTGTTCTGGCGGCGATGCCGGCACATCCCAGAAAGTCTATAAGTCCTGCACTTAATACGGTGCCTGAACAAATGCAGGAGTCTGGTCCCGAATCGGGTCCCGCATCTAATCAAGAGTCTATACCGGAAGAAAACAGGGTAGGCATAGACAAAGATAAATCCACCCTCACTGGCCAGGTAAGCAGCGAACATCATCTTCTGAACAAAAAACTGGCTTTTCTTTCGGTATTGCCGCCGCTCCAGTACAAAATCACCATGAGTCCGACCTACGGAGTTGTTACCCAAAAAGATTTCGACGGTGCCAAACAGTTCAACGCTATGATCAACAACAATGTCAGGGCAGGACTCGGCCGCAGCCTCGGCAACGAAATAGTCGATGAAAGAAAGACCATCGAGGTTCTCACCAGATTAAGCCGCAACCCGCAAGTGAATTTTTATTCACCCACAGCAGATCTATTGAAAAAAACAGCAGCTGAAATGAACGCGCAGAATCTGGTTCTAGTGCAAGTGGATGAATTCTATTTCAAGGGTCAGGTCGCATGGAGCAATGTCTATGATATGAAACTGACCACCCGCATCTATGACGGCAAAACCGGTGCGTTGAAAAGCGAGTTCAAAACACACAAGAAAAAACAACCCTGGCTTAATGACAGCACCGGCTGGTGGATGAATTATGTGGCGAACAAAATCGTACCGGAAACATCTGCCGAGATAACCGCCGAGATTTTGAAAAGAACCAGATAAACAAGTTCGTTGCTACTTCTCTAGAGGAGATATGATGACTAACCCACGCAAAACTCTGGTTCCTTTTCTGGTAGCAGCAACCATCTGTTCTTTACCGCATCCTGCAATGGCTGGCGGTGAAGCCGAATTTAAAAGAGGAGTGGCGCTCTATAAAGCGAAGCGTTATCAGGAAGCCGCCGCCTACCTCGAAAAAGCACTGGCTTCAGGCTGCGGCGCATCCGACTGCTATCTCTATCTGGGCAAAGCACATTATGGCGCTGGAAATTCCACTATGGCAATTAAAAGATTTGGAGAAGCGGCGGAGGCTTTCAAAGGCTTGCCCGCAGGAGACATAGCCCAGAAGATGGTGCAGCGCCTCGCCCCCCAGGGAAAGTTCGTAAAACCGACAGCCAAAGCGAGCACCACTAAAGCGGCCGCGCCGACACAGAAGGTCTACAGCGGACTTGCCGGTAGGATTTCGGTGACACCACCGCACTTCGGCCACAAGCCGGTCTCTCAAGCCACTATAAAAGCGATTCGAGATGCGGTACTGAACTTACCGCCCCATTTGAGAAAACTCCTCGAAGACGCCGGCGCCTCCATAAGCGTCTCTCCTAATATGATCGACAAGTGGCCCGATTCCATAAAAGATCTTCCGGAAAATAGCCCGACCCTGAATCTGGCCGAAGTGCCGGGACGCATCTACGGCAAAGAGATGAATATCTACGAGAGCGCTAAAGTAAGAGGTTCTACTGCGCTAAAACAAGCCAGGCCACCGAGTATGATGCGTCACACCGTCCTCAATGAAAGTGTGCAGATCCTCGACGATATCATGAACATATCGGGCGATCCTGAACTGAGAAAGTTATACGAGAAAGACAAACAAAGAGTACCGGACTCGGCCAGGGCAAAACTGGCAACGTTTTTGAAAAACGACGACTGGGGCCCGCGAGAGACCTGTGCGGAGATGGGAGCGGCTATGCTCGGCGGCGGCGACGAATTCACGGCAGACCTCTATAGATACTTTCCCAATACGAAAGCCTGGCTGAAGACAAAACTGGGAATCTGAGTAGATGTTTTTCTCATCCGAAAAAAAAGAAAAGAAGAAAGCACAAGCGAGAACCCTGATTGCCAAAGCAAGCGAGATAAGCAATCAGAAAGGCTACGATACAATAAAAGAGCGCGCCGCAGAGGCTATCTCTTATCTGGAGAAAGCAACCGCACTGGATAAAGAGAATCAAGAAGCATGGGCCTATCTGGCTCTAAATCTCTCCAAAGCAGAGCGGTTTCAAGAAGCTGAATCTATTATAGACAGGTTGATCAATGAAAAGCCCCAGGAAGCCCTGATTTGGAGCCTGCTGGGAGAGGCGCTTCTCTATCGTCCCCTTGGGCACCATGAAGCTCTCTACCTCTTCAATACCAGCCTCTCCTTCGAAAAAACGCCGGCTGGATGGCGCGGTGTGGGCGACGCTCTATTGAAGCTGGGAGAGTTTCGACAAATGGCAGATGCCTATGCCCAGTGGTGCATAGTCGATCCCGACAATGCCGAAGCCTGGTATCATCGGGGTAAAGCACTGAACTTCTTAAAAGAAACGGAACAGGCGATATCGGCATTCAGAAATGCGGTTAGATTGCAACCGAATTATTCTCTCGCCTATAAAGAACTAACCCATTATCTGGGCAAGTCGGGCCGCTACGACGAAGCCCTTGCCGTCTGCGATCAATGGGAACTGCACAGACCTAAAAACAGGCGACTCTGGTACTATCGCGGTTATATCTTCTATAAGGCGAATAGACCGAGAAGCGCTGTTCAAACCTTCGAAAAAGCGCTGGAGTTAGCCAGCAGTCCCAATTCTATTTGGACAGATCTCGGCGACCTCTATTATTCCCTCGAAGACTATGAAGCGTCTCTTGCTTATCGAGACAAAGTCAGCAACGTGGAAAGAACTAATTATCTTGCCTGGCTGGCCACCGGCGATGCAGCTACAAGAGTCGGGCAATTCGAAAAAGCGCTAGAGGCTTATGACAAAGCGCTCAAGACCGTGATGCCAGGCGAGCCTCTGAATAAGCTTTTCTATTCCGAAGGTCATTCGACACTCTGTATGAAAGGCAAGGGCTTCACCAATTGTGGTGCGCTTGAGGAAGCACAATCTATATGGGCGGAAATCGCAGCCAATGTCCCGGCGAAACCGCTGTTTGCAGCCGGCAGGGCATACACTATACGAGCCCTTTCAGGTCTGGAAGAGGCGCTGGCATCGGTGGCGGAATTGAACAACGAAGAATTGAATCTGGAAAGAACCTACAGATACCTGGCAGACTTTCTAATCGATATAAAAGCCTGGAATGAAGCGGTGTTAGTCATGCGCAAACTTATAGACTATACCGAAAGTAAGATACCGATAAAGCTGGAGGAGGCCAGACTTCTTGCAAAGGCCGGAAATTTTGCAGAAGCGCTGTCAATTATAGAAAAGATCGTCTCTGTTAAAACACGGCATTCCAGAGCCTATTTCGAGCTGGCTTCAATACACAACCAGGCAGGAGATTCAAAAAGGTCTTTGGAAGCTCTTGAGAAAGCTGTCGGGATCAGACCATCTTTGAAGGAGGTGGCTTATATGAGCCCTCTTTTCACGAATATGATGGACAACCCGGAATTCGAGGCGCTGACTAATTAGTCGTTGCCCGGGCCTTTATAGGCATAGGCTTCTATACCGAGCTGCCTGCGCAAAAACTCATCATAACTCTTGTTGTTCTGATCCAATATTTCGAGATTCTGCTTTCTCGGCATCAATGACTTGGCTATCGGATTACCATGGGCGTCCGGCACCAGAAGGTTATTCTGAACGGCCATATAATCGGAGAATAGAGATCTGGCATCGCTGAAATACTGGTAGTACCCGCGGTGAAGTTTCTCTGTTTCCGGATAAAGAGGAAGCTGCTTCAACTCTTCGGCTGCCGCACCATATCTGGTTACGAGGTCAGCAAGCAGTTTCTGGGTAGCTTTACGATCGTCTCCTGGTACTATAATTGCCAGTCCTTTAGAAAGCAGCGCATTGGCTTGTTCTTTCGAGCGAGGATCTAACTGTGCCTTTCGGCGAATCTGATCATAACGGCTGAACCAGTCTTTCAAAAGCTTGCTATCCGTAACCTGCCGCACAGGAGGACCGGGCAACGCTTGGCTTCCCTGACTTCCTTGAAGAGGGGGCATCTGGGCATAGGCATTAGCCCCTGCTGCAGGCTGCGCTCTGACCGGAGATGCACTGCCGCAAACGATCAAAGAAAGAGCGATTATCAATTTACAGAGCACAAAAGGACTTTTATTCACGATCACTGACTCTTCTATTTTTACTGTCTTATTTTACCCCGGCCACGAAAAGTTCTGACGTCGCCCATGCCATAGAGTTCCGAATTTAATCGTATACTTGTTCTATCGAAATCAGAGGAACTGCTATGACCATACTGGTAGCCGTCAAGAAAAATGATCGCGTCTTCGTGGGTGCAGACCGAATCACCACTTTCGGGAGCGAATACGCCACCGACCTGGTCGGTAGCTGCAAAATCATGAAGCTCAAGCACGGCTACTTGGCAACGAGCGGCTATACGTTATTGGACAACATAATCGAGCATCTTCATGAAAACCGTAAAGAGCTGCTAGATAGCGAACTGAAGACCAGAGCCCAGGTCTTTCAGTTTTTTCTCAGTCTCTATGGCGAACTCAAGGACAACTATACCCTCATAGATGCGGGCAAGGACACCTATGCAGGAATCTACAACGTCTTCCTTCTAGTGACACCGACAAGCATATTCGGTGTCTCCAACAATCTGTCCGTGCATGAGTATGAACGCTATGCCTCCAAGGGGGCAGGTTCGGATTATTCTATGGGTGCCCTCTACGCCCTCTACGACATCATGGACGATGGTCATGAATTGACGAGAGTAGCCCTGGAGGCGGCCTGTCATTACTCTATATACTGCAAAGAGCCGATCGATATTCTAGAAGTCCGTCAAGAAGATTTCCAGGTTTCCAGATCAGGTAAGCATAAACCGGCAAAAAAATCCCTGACCACCCACGGAAACAAGAGCGGGCTGGCCAAATACAGCCTGGTTCAGAAAAAGGAAATCGCCCGCAATCTCACCAGAAGAACCGATACAAAATCCAAGAAGAGAAAACCGAAAACCAGCTAAGAGCGCCTTTCTCTAATCGCCTCTAGTATTTTGAACATAAGCTCTCCCTGCTCTATGGCATCGTCGACGGCGACATGGGTATGGGGAGAATCGGAAAACCAGTCTTTGGGCATGCTGCCCTTGGAGACCTGCCTGTAATCGAGCTCTTTATCCAGTGCCACCGCAGCCAGTGTTTTTATATCGAGCGCGGAATGAGAAAATGGGGATCGTCCGACAAAACGAATCAGATACCAGTAGACAAAAGAGAAATCCCAGACCACAGGATAACCGGCGAATACAGGCTTGCCTCTGCCCCGGCATGTCTCTTCTACCCAGTTGCAAAACTCTGCCATGCCTTTTTCAGGAGACACCATGTTCTCCCTGGTCTTCTCAAAAAGATCGCCCTGCTCCGCCCACCATTTCATGGTCTTCTCGCAGCGCTCTCCCCCGGGCAACTCCTCTAAATTGACCTGATACGTGGAGAGAAGCGCTCCACTGCGGTCAAAGGCCGCAGCCCCCAGCTGCAACATCGAGTTAGGATTGGGAATAGGGCCATTGGTCTCGATATCGCAAGAGATAAATACGGTCACTGCCTCATCCTCTCACTTTTTCCAGATCCCGGAAGAACTCCGGATAAGAGACCGCGATGCAAGCTTGATCATCTATTTGGACAGGCTGTTCGAACAGTAAAGAAGCGATGGCACCACTCATGGCCATGCGATGGTCGCCCCGGGTCTGCCAGAGTTCTCCTCCCCTGACGCTCTTCCTCCCACATATAATAAAGCCATCCTCGCGCTCTTCTATGTCGGCGCCGTTGCGGGAAAGATTGGAGACTAGCAGCGCCAGCCGATCCGACTCTTTATGCCGCAGTTCAGAAGCGCCTTCCACCACCATCTCTCCTTCACAGAGGGATCCGGCCAGAGCCAGAACAGGCACTTCATCTATGCCGGCGGGCAAATCGGCAGCACCAAGGGTGATGCCGGTAAGGCGACCAGCACCAAGGACTCTGATATCCGCCACCGGCTCCCCATCGACCAATCGTTCATTGAGGCGTTCTAAATTTGCCCCCATGCCCGACAGCGCATCGAGAACCAGGGTCCTGCCCGGATTGGTACCGACAGATAGAAGGGTCAAATCGGAGCCTTTTGATAAAGCGGCACAAACCAGGAAGAAGGCGGCAGAAGAGATATCGGCAGGGACTTTGATATGGCAGGATGGCAGCGCTTCTGGTAGACGTTCCACCGAGATTGCACCGTCATTCTCGACATAAGGCACTCCCATATGACTGAACATACGCCGGGTATGATCTCGCACCAGATGCGGTGTTGCCACAGTAGTACGCCCGTCAGCTGCCAGACCGGCCAGCAGCAGACAGGTCTCGACCTGAGCAGAAGCCACAGACAGATCGAACCGCCGCCCGGCAAGACCACCACCCCGGATGGTCATCGGCGCAAATCGTCCTTCGCGTGCTTCGATATGGGCCCCCATGGCAGATAGCGGCTCTATGACCCGTGCCATCGGTCTTCTTCTAATCGACTCGTCCCCATCGAGACGAGAAGAGATGGGCAGGGCCGAAAGCAGACCGGATAGAAGCCTGATGGTGGTACCGGAATTGCCCACATAGAGCAAATCTTGAGGTTCTTTCAAACCGGCAAGTCCAGGCGATTTTACCATGACAGAGCCCTTCTCCTCCGGCTTATGCTCTATCTCGAGGCCGAGCTTCTGCATACAGAGCGCCGTATCGGCACAATCTTGAGCAGTCGACATATTCTCTATCTCAACATGTCCCTTGACCAGACCGGCGAAGATCAGGGCACGGTGGGTGATTGACTTATCGCCGGGGACTTTTAAACTACCATTCAACACTTTACTATTTCACTATCGCAACACTAGGAACTGGAGCACAATCCATCTATTGTAAAATCTCCAGGGTAGGCTTTGTAGAGAGTAGAAGTTATGTTGCGCTTTTTAACCTGTGGCGAATCCCACGGACCGATGCTCATCTCTATGCTGGACGGCTTTCCCGCCGGTCTCAGCCTGGATAAAGAGAGACTGGACAGCGAACTTGCCCGCCGCCAGAAAGGCTACGGTCGAGGCTCCCGGCAAAAAATCGAGCAAGACAGAGTGGAGTTTGTCGGCGGAGTGCGGCATGGCACTACCACCGGTGCGCCCATAGGGGTCAAAATCGAGAACCGCGATTGGCAAAACTGGCAGACTGTAATGTCGCAAGAGCCTGTAGACCTCAGTGATCCTACCGTTGCAGAAGCGCTGGAGAAAAAGACTATCAAGCATTTTCGCCCCGGTCATGCCGATCTTGCCGGAACGATAAAGTACGGTCACGAGGATGTCCGCAATGTCCTGGAGCGGGCAAGCGCCCGAGAGACAGCTTCTCGGGTAGCCCTGGGCAGCATCTGCCGCCAACTTCTAGAGCGCTTCGGCATCCGGGTGATAAGCCATGTTCGCCAGGTGGGCGACGTGAAAGCGACAGAGATAGATCCGTCCGCTTCTCTGTCCGAGTTGGAGGAGCTTATTGAAGCATCGGAGCTTTCCTGTGTCGATTCGACGGCCACCGAAGCCATGAAAGCGACCATAAAAAAAGCCTGGCAGGATGGAGACAGCCTGGGCGGTGTAATCGAGGTCATCGCCGAGGGCCTGCCGGTGGGACTGGGAGACTACAGCCAGTGGGACAGGAAGCTGGACGGCAGATTGGCCCAGGCTCTGATGAGCATCCAGGCGATGAAAGCGGTCGAAATAGGAGATGGTATAGAGGCGGCAGGGAAACCCGGCTCATTGGTTCATGACCCTCTCTATCCTAACGAAGCGGATGGAGAGTTGCCCTTTCGCAGAAATTCTAATAAAGCCGGCGGACTGGAAGGGGGCATGACCAACGGTGAGCGCTTAGTGGCCAAAGTTTTCATGAAACCGATTCCGACCCTCAGAAAAGGTCTCGATTCGGTCTCTTATCCTGAATTCGAGGCACACAAAGCGGACTATGAAAGGTCCGACGTCTGCGCCATCGCCGCCGCCTCGGTAGTGGCCCGCGCCATGGTCAGCTATGTGCTCGCCGATGCCTTTCTCGAAAAATTCGGCAGAGATTCGGTGGCCGATATCGAGTTCGCCCTGGACAATTATCGGACACAGTGGCTCTACGACTCATCTTTTTCCGAATGTCCCTGATTTTATATCGCAAATTTAGCCGATAAATCGGCGATATAGTTATATATGTTCTAAAAAGAGAATACTGTGGGAATAGAACCTCAAGGGATATTCTCGGAGTAGAATCTGTTTGAATAAATCCGGCTCGAATCGCACTTTGTACTTTCTGGGAGATGAGTATGCGTCACAAAACTCGACATAAGGGTCCCGTCATCACAATGCTGTGGAACACCGCCATCGAAGTGCGAACCAGGGTGGCGGTAGGAGCCGGAGCAAGGACGAAACTATCCGGCACCCTGCACCAGATCAACGCCGGCAAGCACGTGCTGGTCCTCTGCCAACCCAGCACTGCTGTGCACTGGCTCAGAGATGTGCTTGCCCATCTGCCCTCGGAAGACTATCGAGTGACAACCCTGGAAGTACCGGACGGCGAAGCCTGCAAAACCGTAGACTGGCTGGTCCGCATCTGGGAACACCTCCAGGAAAGAGGTTTCGAACGACACGACACCATAGTCGCCCTGGGAGGCGGATCGGTGTCGGATCTGGCCGGCTTTGCCGCATCGACCTACATGCGAGGTCTCAATCTTATCGTTGTGCCCACCTCTCTGCTTGCCCAGGTTGACGCCGCCATAGGCGGCAAGACCGCCATCAATCTTCCGGCGGGTAAAAACCTGGCAGGAACCTTCTTTTTTCCCCGGGCGGTGCTTGCCGACCAGGAAATACTTGCCACAGTGCCTCGTCCCCAGCTTGTTGCCGGAGTTGCCGAGATCTTGAAATACGCCCTTATCGAAGATACCGTCGCCAAGCATACCGACTACGAAAAAGGGCAGAAGCCTATTCTGGAAGTGTTGCAGAAAGCGGTGGAAGACGGCTTTGAAATCGATGATCCGGCGGTTTCCGGACTGATAACCAGCTGTATCAAGATGAAACTATATGTAGTTGCAAGGGATCCAAGAGAAGAAGGATTGAGACGGGTGCTCAACCTCGGTCATACCCTCGGTCATGCGCTCGAGAAAGCCGGAGAGTTCAACCTCAGCCACGGAGCCTCGGTGGGCATAGGTCTGGTCCATGCAACCAAACTCAGTGTGCAGCAAAAACGACTAAAAAAAGCCGATCTGGAAAAAGTGAAAGACATCCTCTTCTCGGTAGGGCTGCCTATCGAAATCCCCAAAGGGGTCTCTAAAGAGAAACTGGTTGAAGCCATGGAACACGACAAGAAACGCGAAGGAGAAACCATTCGCCTTGTACTGCCTCAAACCAGGCTGGGCACCGTCGATTATGACGTTTCCATGCCGGTCAGCGAACTCTCCAAACTCATCTGAAGTTTCATTGGAACCAAGCGTATTAAGAAAATGAGCGCCAACAAGAGCACTGTAAAAAAGCTGGCTTTCCAGGGAGCTCCGGGTTGCTTCGGTCACCTTGCCGGTCATTTGTTCTGCAAATTGAAAGTGCCCGATTTAGATAAGCTTAGAGGCGAAACCACCACCGATATCAAATACACACCATGTCAGTCCTATGACGAGGTAGTGAAAGCGGTGGTCACCGATGCGGTGGACTATGGAATCCTCCCTCTGGAGAATTCCAGTGTCGGTATGGCGGTGCGCTCTTACGAGTTGCTCTCCAACAATCAGATAGCTCTCTTGGCGGACCTTTTCATGCCGACCCGTCATTGTCTTATCGCCATGCCGGATACAAAGAAAGAGAACATCAACCGGGTCATATCCCATCCCATGGCTTTGAAACAATGTCGCCTCTACCTCTCTCGCCAGGAGAACATAGAAGTCAGGCCCTACTGGGACACAGCCGGCGCCTGTTTTTATATAAAAAGAACTCAGGACCGAACAGTAGGAGCCATAGCAGGAGAAGCCGCCGCCCAGGCTGCCGGGCTGAAAGTCTTCGAGCGCAACATCGACGACTTTCCAAACAACGAAACCCGTTTTGGTGTGGTCAGCAAAATAGACCTGGCCATGGGAGCTGTCAAAAATCAGTTCCCCGACAGCCCCAGATTGTCCTGCTCAGTGGAGCTCAATCGAGCCGACTATGACCTGACCCGCTTTCTGAAAGACACCCTCTCGCCCTCGCAGGCCGAGTTGCTTAATACGGTCTCTTTTCCGATTGCGGAAAAACCCTGGAACTATATTTATATCCTCGAGCTGAAAGTCGAATCGAGCGCCGAGACCCAGGCGATCTGGACAAAAGTGAGAAGCCTTTCTGAAAAGGCGCGAATACTGGGGATATACGAATCGCTCAAACCTATTCTCGATAAAGCGGGATAATTTCGCTAAAAGCGCAACTTTTGTTTTCGATGGGCTGTATCTAGATTGAGGATTGCAAATCACCTCACCCCATCCCATCCAAGACTGGAGTACAGCGACTATGAAAACGAAAGCGAAAAATATTGCCCTGCAAAGTCTTCTGGCAGTCTCGTTCTTTTCTCTCGGTTATCTTGGTGCAGTCACCACCGATCCGGCTTTCGCCATGGATCCGGTCTCGCCCCAGATGACCGAGGGCGATCCGCAACTAAGAGAAGCACTGAAAAACCACTTCATCAACAAGTTTTTCAATCTGATCGATGCCACTGAGAGCCAGAAGAAAGAGCTCAACAGCCTCTTCGACGAACAGTGTCAATTCGCCACTCCGATAAGAGAGAAGATGCGCTCGAGGGGCTTGAAAATAGCAGAGATGATAGCCGATGACTCGGTTTCGGATCAGACCCTGCTTGCCGAAGCTGATCAGCTCAAAGCGATGCGGGATGAGATTGCCGCAAGAAGAAGGAATACAATGATCAAAGTAAGATCCGTTCTGACAAAAGAGCAAAAAGAATTGATCGCCAACCGCATCAAGGCGCGTCTGACCGGCAACCCGAGATTAGGTCTGGGATTGAAGTGAGATAGCTCCAGGTAGACAATCAACTCTGTATACTTATCCCCATCGTTTTCAAATCTATGAACTGGATTATCGACCAAGTGTCTCATCAGACCAAAAACCGAGATTCTCTCCGGGATCTAAGCGATCAAGAGCTGATCGCGCTTACCCTGGCCGGCAATGAAAGGTCTTTTGAGATGCTTGTAAGGAGACATCAAAAACAGGTCTACAATTTCGTCTACCAGATGACCCGCAATCATGACGAAAGCGCGGACATGACCCAGGAGACCTTTTTGAAAGTCTACCGGGCGCTTGGAAGTTTTGATAAAGAGCGAGAATTCAAACCCTGGCTTTTGAGAATCGCCAGAAATTCTACGCTCAATCAGATAAGAAGACAGAAGCCCGATGCTTCACTCGATGACGGAGCAATCTACATAAAAGAGCCCAGCACCGGCGAAGACGCCTCCAGACGGGTGGAAGAGAATCTATCGAGAGCCACCTTCGAAAAAGCGCTCTCAGATTTGCCGGACAGCCAGCGAGACACTTTTATGTATAAATACCACCAGGACCTCTCCTACCAGGAGATTAGCGAAATCATGGGCATCTCGATAAGCTCGATCAAATCGCTTCTCTTCCGGGCTAGAGACAGCCTTAGAAAGAGATTGAGCCTGGGAGAAGCGGGACTGGTGGAAGAACAGGAATGAGGTTGAAAATTAGTTATGGATGACAAAGACCGAGACAGAAACAGAGAAAAGCAAGCGACAAGCCTCTGTCGCACGGTGCAAGAGAATTATGAATCGGCGTCGTTTCCCAATCTGGAAAACAATGAGCTGGAGCATCTGGCAAGCTGTATCGCCTGTCGAAACTGGAAGGAAGATATCGACAGCCTGACCGAGATGGCTGAGTCCATGCCCAATTTCGATGTCAGTGAAAGCCTGACTCAAAAGATTCTCGCGTCGGTAAATGAGGAAGAACGAGAGAGAAGAAGCCTGCTTCAAACCCCCCTGGCAATTTGCCTGCTCTCTGCTTTCGCCTGGTTGCTGCTCTTTCAGGATTCACTGGAGTCGATATGGGGTCTGGGTTCCTGGCTGCTCGCCCTGGTCACCATCGCCGCTTTCAAATTTCTTCTGGTCGATGGCAGTCCCAGGGAGAATCTACAGAAAAGCCTCTGAGCTCTAGAATAGAAAAAAATGAAGAAGCACTTCCTAGAACATTCGATCAAATCACGCCTCCTAACATCGGTGGCAGCGCTTGCCATAGCCTTTGCCTGTCTGATTGCCAACACCTCTTTCAGCCCCGGCATCGCCCAGATGCCGGTAATGAGAGAGCAAATTCAGCAACATAAAACAGACAGCTTCAGCTTTTTAGATCGACTGGCAGCATTGAAAAGAGAACGCGAAACGCAACCGGGCCGACGCTATGCCCTCGAAGTGAGAGAATGGCTCAATGAACCGAAACCCCCATTAGCCACATTCCTGTTTTGCGCCCTGGTCTCTGCCATTGCCCTTGCCTTTTTTCCAGGCGCCATAGAGACTGCCACCAGGCATTGCAAACAGCATTACTGGCGGTGCTTCGGTAGAGCGCTCCTCACAAATATCTGTCTATTTCTTTTGTTCAGGGTCTCGATCGAAAGTAAGATAACCACGCCACTCGCCTTGCTCTTCGCCGGTGTACTGGAGCTCTTTATTGCAGCCGGTCTTGGACTTGGAATCATCATGATGGGAGAGTCGCTTCTGGCTAAACTCGCCCCCAATTTCCTTCAAGATAGACCACGTGCCAGAAAGACTCTTATTATTCTACTAGGCTCTCTATTTGCCACTCTTATCATTCAGATCCCCGGTCTGGGAAGGCTGCCGAGACCGGGTAGCCGCCTGATGCTGCTGCTCGCCACTCTGGGAGAAGGTGGACTGCTTGCACTGCTACAAAACAAGAAGAAGGAAAACCAGAGCTCTTCTTAAAAGCTCACTCAGCAGGCTATGTGATGAATAGCATTCTGAAAGTCTGCCTGTCTGACCGTACGTCCCACCGCTTCGGCGATCGGTCCGACAATATTGATCAAACCCCTCATCTCTTCGAATGACAATGCCTGACGGGCATCAGAGACAGACTGAGCCGGTCTTGGATGACATTCTACAAGCAGCCCGTCGGCACCGGCAGCGATGGCGGCACCTGCCATAGTGGCTACAAATTCAGACTTGCCCAGGGCATGACTGGGGTCGACTAGAACAGGCAAATCGGTCATGCTCTTCAAAACAGCCACAGCACCAAGATCAAGGACATTGCGAGTAGCCTGATCGAAACTGCGGATACCACGCTCACAGAGGATCACCCGTTCGTTTCCGCCCGCCAGAATATACTCGGCAGCCATAAGAAATTCTTCTATGGTGGCACTCAGGCCTCGCTTCAAAATCACCGGCTTATCTATTAGACCGACCTGTTTAAGCAACTCGAAATTCTGCATGTTGCGAGAACCTATTTGAAGCACATCGCTCACTTCAGATACCGCCTCGATCTGCTCCCGAGACATGACTTCAGTAACCACAGGCATCTCGAACTGGCGCTTGATCCGATCTAAAAGAGCGATACCATCCTCTCCCATACCCTGATAAGAATAGGGCGAGGTGCGCGGCTTGAAGATACAGCCTCTCAGGGCATCGACTCCAAGGCGGCGCAAAAAGGCAGCCGATGACTGCATCTGCTCCTCATCCTCCACCGCGCAGGGGCCGGCGATTATTAGAAGCTCTCGACCGCCGCAGGCTTTTCCTGCGGCGATTTCGACCACCCGGGTATCCGCCGCTTTTTCCAACCTATCCGCTCGATTATTTCCGGCACCATGGTGCTTTAAATTGATTTCCGACATGATCTTTTTTCTCTACCTCAAATAAAAAACCGGCTGCTGCTCTTTCTTCCAAGGCGGCGACCGGTCAGGACTTTTCTCTGGATTATGGAGTTTCGACTACATAGGTGAAACTCCCGAAAAGACAGGACTGCGCCAGGCAAAACCGGACCACCAGAGGGGGTTGGCCATGTGATTCCGTCCTTTGCTTTTTTCCATCTCTTTCGACTCCTGATTCGAGACCCTTAAAAAACAAAAAACCGTGGTCATCAAAATAACCACGGTCCGCCTGCATCTCTCAGCTATCGCTAGAGAATTCCAGGTGGACTATTTTTTTGCCAGGGGCGTAATTTCTTCATCATGGAGCCAATCATAGGTGTAGAATCTCAGTCAGTCAATAAGCAAGGCACCGAGACTTTATAAACGATAACCATGAATATTCTAATAGCCTTAGACGGCTCCTCCTGCTCGATGAATGCGGTGCAGGAAGTAATCAAAAGACCCTGGCCCGAGAAGACCCATGTTAAAGCCGTGCACATAGTGGAGCCTTATCACCCGGTGCGGGGCGCCTGGCATGCCAACTATGTGCCGGCGGTTCTCAAAGTCCAGGAAGAGCTGTTGGAAGCCGGCAAACATCTGGTGGAAGAACCTACTAAAATGCTCGAAGCCCGCTTCGGAGAAGCGAATGTGAGCTGCGTAGTCCATGAAGGCTACACCGCCGACACGATCCTGGACATAGCAGAAGCCTGGCCCGCTGACCTGATAGTAGTGGGCTCCCACGGACATAAAGGCTTTACCCGCTTTCTATTGGGAAGCGTCTCCCAGTCGATAGTCTCCCACGCACCTTGCTCTGTAGAGGTAATCAAACTGAAAAAGAGCCCAGAAAAATAGATTGGTAATTAACAAAAACTCAGCCGCATATCTATCTGCTGAGGTCAGATAAGACAAGCTTGGCTGAGGTTAATGCTTTAAGACTTCTAATCTGCGGAATGTCTAACGACTATTCCGAATCTTCCGAAGACTTTTTGAAAGGCTCGAAGAACGCGCCCCAGCCACCCAGAACAAACATGGATATAAGAAGATAAACCGCCACCATAGATATGAAAAGTACCGGCGACGTATCAAAGGCTTCAGCCATCAAACAAACTCCACTAACAGTGACCTGAACTCCTACTATAAATGATATTCACTGCTTTGACGAGATTATAAACATTTGAAGCTTAGCTTTGTTTACCGGCAAAACCGGGAAAACCCCTTGTAATTTAACCATATCAACCGATTCAACGGGCTTAACATGCTCCTGGCAGCCGGGACAATCTATGATATAAATGCTCAGAACGCAGAATTATCCGAATCAATAACGAAACCGACCAACCAACCTTTTTATATGGGGGTAATCGAATGAACTCTAAGAAACGGTACTTGCCGCTGTCTATGGTGCTAGTGCTCGTTTGCTCGGCAGAAGGCTATGTCAAAGAAGCCCGGGCCAATTCCGCACTGGATCCTTATTCCGCCATCAAGGCTCCGGAATCGAAAAAGGCTGCCGACCCCCAGGCAATCCCCTCTGTGGATGAGATAACTACCTCTAAGACCTATGTGTCCATGCCCATGGGTGATCAAGACGAAGAGAAAAAAGGTCTGATGGGCTCCATGCTGGGCACTATCACAGCTCCGACCAAAACTATCAAAAAAGCCAGCTCCGGCATGGTATCCGGCACCAAAGCCGCCGGTGCCAATATCGTCAAAGGCGGTAAAATTATCGGAGCAGGCATGGCATCCGGCGCCGGTGTAATCGGCTCCGGCATCAAGTCTTCCGGCGGCAAACTGGTGGACGGCACCCAGGCCGTCGGCAGCAAAATTGCCAACGTTGTCCCCGGTCATTCGGACAGCCCCAATCGTGAGACGGCCTCTAATGACGTCTCCGACATTTACATAAAAAAGGCAAAAGACGAACTTGCTAAAGTAGACGATAAAGAGGTCTCGAAACAGCTAGCTGCCTCCACCCAGGATTCCAAAGATAAGCGGTCGCTGACCAGAAGGAGCTTCCTCAGCCTGGACAAGCGCAGCAAACCCAAGCATCCGGCACCGCCCACCGCTGGCAGCGGCTTTTATGAAGGCGCCCTGGCCAGCGAAGCCTCGGAAAAGCATGCTGATGCGGTCAAAGCAGAAGAGAAGAAGACTGAACCAGTCAAAACTCTGGCCGCCAAACCCCTGGATCAGACCCCGAGCGAGAAGCAGGCTGGCGGCTCTAAGTGGATGCCAAAGCTGAAAGCGCCCACCATCGGTCTTGGAATGTTCAAGAAGAAAGAGCATTTCGATAAGCAACTTCTCGATGGAGCCCCGGCGACAGAAGTGGCTGAAAAATCCGATGACCTGAAACCCCAGGAAGTTCAAGAGACCCCCAGCGCCAACCAGATAATCTCCACCAAAGATCAGCTGGCCGAATCTCCCAAGGCTCCCTCCAAGGTAGAAGAGGAGAAAGGTCCTGATAAGACCTTCGTGGCTAACGCAAGCCCCGAGGCTAAAGCAGAGAAGAAAGGTCGCTTCGGCAAAATGCCTTCGCTCTCCATGCCCAAGCTGAAGCTCAATCCCTTCTCGAGGAAACAGGCTCCGGAACCGGGTGCTGCCGCCTCGACCGAACAGGAAAAAGATCTGCAGCTCTAGTGAAGCCCAGACCTACCCTCGTATTTGAATCCAGGAAATTATCGCGATTTCTTGGATTCTCTTTTTTAGTGGCCTCGGAGACCTTCCAGCATACCGGCAGCTTCAAGTTCCGAGCGGCGATGAACACCGTGCTCAATTCAAAAGCCGAGCATCTGGTCACCATTTCGTCGGGTAATTTCGGTCAGGCCCTGGCTGCCGCCTGCGAAAGCGAAGGCAAAAAGTGCACGGTGCTCATGCCCGCAACCTCTGCCCGGGTCAAAGTAGAAGCTGTAAAAAGCTTCGGTGCCCGAGCCGAGCTCGTGGACGTGACGCTAAAGCCTCGAAACCAGTGGCTCGATGACTACATCACCGAAAGACAAGCGGCAGGCGAAAATGAGATAGAAGTAGTCAGCCCCTTTGATGACGACCGGGTGATAGAAGGAAACTCCAGCCTGGTGGATGATTTAGTCCCCTATTCAGATCGTTTCGACACTATTTTGATTCCGGTGGGCGGTGGTGGACTTGCCTCAGGGATAGTGCAAGGACTAAAAAGAAATGGACTGCCCTGCACCGTATACGGTGTCGAGCCCAGCATCGCCGATGACGCCGCCCGCTCCATAAAGGAAGGTCGGTTACTCGCCAACAAGACAGAGCCCATGACCATAGCCGACGGTGTCCGCACCCTCAGCCTTGGAGAGCGCAACTGGAAGATTCTCAAAGACGGACTCGATGGAGTTCTCACAGTCGAAGAAGAAGAGATAGAAGAAGCAGTGAGACTCTATTTTGAACTGGCCAATCTAAAGGTCGAGCCTTCCGGCGCTCTCAGCCTGGCTGCCCTGAAACGCTACAAAGCCACCCGATTTCTTACCGGCAAGAAGCCCCTTGTTATAGTCAGCGGCGGCAATGTCGACGCGGCCGTCTTTACCGAACTGCTTCGATAAGCTCATCACCAATTTTCTCTGACCCGATTTTGACCCATGTAAAAAAGTCGCTTATCCCAACCGCATAGCAGAAGTGGTGGCACAAAGGACAGAGTTGCATGAAATCGCCCCCGGTATCACAGTCCGGGTCGAGATAACTCCGCCTGCGGGTGAAATACAAAAGTACTCAATGACAGAAGCGGCTTGAGGGAGGATCTGGATAGACTATTCAGAAGGAGCCTGAGGCAAGGGCGACCTTCTCGCGCTCCCCTTCCACAATCGCCCGAGCTCGACCGGAGCTGCGCGGAAACTCCCGACCACGCATGATCAGTTTGTGGTCATAGGAAGAAGGTCCGAAATAATCGCAAAAGTATTTGATCGCTTCATCCACATCGAACTCCTGACAGGAAAAAATATCGAGGGTGGCGAAGCCTTTATCAGGAAAGGTATGGACAGAGATATGAGACTCGGCTATGAGTACTACTCCGCTTACTCCCCAGTCCTCTTTATGCTTTCCTTCATAGGAAAATACATAAGGCGGCATTATTTTGGTCATGCCCAGTCGCGGCGGATAGGTGTCCAACATTTTACTAAGGGCGCTAAGGTCGGCCAGATTTGCACTTGCACAACCATAGGCTTCTAGAATCAGATGTGGTCCGAACATGTTTCTTCCCCCTTTTGGAAAACAAGGAAAACAAAACGCAAGAGGAGATTCTCTTTTACGCTTTGAGGGGTACACGAAACGCTTGTGTCACCAGTTTCAGACTACAGCCGTCCTGGGCTGGGAGTTAGGCGTTTTTAAGTCGTGTCTCTTTAAACCTCTCATTGGTATTACGAATACGAGCCGATTATTTTACAGCAAAAGAAATTGAAGTTATGCCGTTATAAGGGAACGTATATTAAATACCCTTAATTGTCCCGGAATTCACTACCATATCGCAAGTTCCGGATTTTTTTAAATGCGGATTTTATGGGTCGAAACCTTCATGCTGTCACCGAAATTGGTGTTTATGTCCCCGATAAGATTCTGGGAAGCAGATACCCAGAATTGTGAACCTACAAGAATGACTGTGTTGCGTTTGCCGTTTTTGAAATGCAGCATCACCGGGTCCTCTCCCTTGTGAGAGTTGAGGATGTCTTTCAGTCGATGCAGATCTGAAAAAGACTGCTCTTTGTCGATGAAAACATCCACCAGAGAGGCGTCGGCAATTCTTCTCACCGAGCTTGTGGTGACCGAGAAACTATCCTCGAACTTGCGGATCTTGCCTTTGAGCAGCAACAAAGCCTGGGGCTTCAACACATCATCATCGAGTTGTTCGAGAATGTCGCTATAAATAACCGCTTCGCATTTGCCGGTAAGATCCTCCATCTGAACAATGCCCAGGAGCTTGTTTTTTCTGGTCAGACGTTTTTGGACACTGTTAGCGAGACCGCCGACTATCACCGTGGTGCCGTCCTTGAGTTCTTTCAGCTCTTTAATAGGATGGGTGGTGATGTATTTGAGACGATTGGCAACTCTATTAAGCGGGTGGCTGGTTACATAGAAGCCCAGCAGCTCATGCTCCATGAACTGAAGCTCGGCTTCAGGATACTCGCCCCCGTCTCCTTTCAGAGGCTGATCGAGGGTGACCCCGCCGGCATCGCCATCGCCCATACTGAATAAACTCATCTGACCGCTCGCCTTCTGGCTCTGCTGGCGGCTGGCCCGGTCGACCAGATCGTCTAGATTATCGAGAGCCTGTTTGCGGGTAATGCCTAGGTTGACACAGGCACCGCTTTTGATGAGCGCCTCCAGGCATCTTTTATTGACCACTCTCAGATCTATTCTGGTTAGAAAGTCTTGAAAGCTCTTGTATTCACCGGCGGTCTCGCGCTGACTGACTATCTCCTGAATGGCGCCCTCGCCGACGTTCTTGACCGCAGAAAGTCCGAATCGAATTGCGCCACCATCGGCGGTGAAGTCCGAACCGGAGACATTTACATCGGGCGGAAATATGCTTATTCCCATGGCTTGACATTCGGCGATATAGCCCTGCACTTTTTCCTGATCGCCTGCCACCGAAGAGAGCAAGGCGGTCATGTACTCGACCGGATAATGGGTTTTTAGATAAGCGGTCTGATAGGTGATTAGAGAATAAGCCTGGGAATGAGATTTATTGAAGCAGTACTCGGCGAACTGCAGCATGGTGTCGAACAGCTTCTCGGCAATCTCGGCTTTGATACCGTTATCGGCGCAACCTTTGTAGAAGATACCGCGGTGCTTTTCCATCTCCTCCGGCTTCTTCTTACCCATGGCTCGACGTAGAAGATCCGCCTGACCGAGGCTGTAGCCGCCCAGTTGCTGGGCGATCATCATGACCTGTTCTTGATAGACTATTTGACCGTAGGTATCTTTTAGAATCGGCTCCAGCTCTGGAGTCATATAGGTGATTTTGGCGCGACCGTGTTTGCAATCGATGAACTTGTCGATCATGCCCGAGTCGAGCGGACCGGGCCGATAAAGGGCGATAAGAGCCGAGATGTCCTCCATATTAGAGGGTCTCATGTCTCTGGCTACCTGACGCATACCCGAGCTGGTCTCTAGCTGGAAGATACCGGCCAGATCTCCGTTGGAGATAACCTGAAAGACCTTTTCATCATCGAGAGGCAGTTTGTCGAGATCAATCTCTATGCCCCGGGTCTGCTTGATTATTTTGATCGCTTTATTGATCATTGTAAGGTTGCGCAGACCCAAGAAGTCCATTTTGACCAGACCCACATAGGCAAGATCTTCCATGTAGAACTGCGCTATCTTGGCACCGTCATTGTTGCGCTGAACAGGAACGAGATCTTCGAGCGGAATATCGGAGATGACCACACCGGCGGCATGCATTCCGAAGGTCTTGTTCACCCCTTCCAGCTTCTGGGCAAGATCCACCACCTGACGGACTTCTTCTTCTGACTCGTAGACCTGCTTGAACTCCGGGTGTTCGCCGACCATGTCTTTCAACGGAGTCGGCTTACCCCGGGTGACAGGAATCATCTTGGCCAGTTTGTTGGAGTCGGCAAAAGGAAACTCCAGCACCCGGGCGACATCCTTGAGCACAGCCTTCGATGTCATTCGGTTGAAGGTGATTATTTGGGCAACCCTGTCATCGCCATACTTCTCGGCGCAGTATTTGAGAATTTCGTCGCGACGTTCGATACAGAAATCGGTATCGATATCGGGCATGGACTTTCGCTCAGGATTGAGGAAACGTTCGAAAAGCAGATTGTATTTGATCGGGTCGATATTGGTTATTCCAAGAGCATAGGCGACCAGGCTGCCTGCCGCAGACCCCCTGCCCGGACCGACAGGAATGCCGTTCTGTCTGGCGAAATTGATGAAGTCCCAGGTGATGATGAAATAGGACGGAAAGTCCATATCCTCGATAACCTTGAGCTCGGTTCTGGCGCGCTCTACGTAGTTTTCGGGAATTTCATCAACCTCGAGTTTGGTCTTGATGCCATCGAAAACCAAACTGGATAGATAAGATTCGGCGGTATGACCGGCAGGCATATCGACCTTGGGCAACCGGGGCGCCCCCTGGAGCTTTATCGATTCTACTTTGTCGGCAATTTCGAGGGTGCTTCTTATTGCTTCTTCAATCAGCTCGCTGTCGAGGTGGTCTCTAAAGAGATAGGCCATCTCGTCGCCGTTTTTTATGTACTCCCACCCCGTGAACTTCATACGCTTTTCGTCGGTGACATGCTTGCCCATGGACATACAGAGCAAGCAGTCATGGGCTCTGGCATCATGCTTGTTTGTAAAGTGGGAGTCATTGGTGGCGCAGAGCTTGATACCCAGGTCCCGGGCGATTTTGACCAGGTCTTTGTTGACCTTCCTGTCCTCGGGCACGCCGTGATCCTGGATCTCGATGTAATAGTTGTCGCCTAAAGTGTCTCGGTACCAGGCGGCGGCATCCCGGGCTTCTTTGTATTCGTCTCGGAGAAGATGTTGACACAACTGGGCGCCAAGGCAGCCGGAGAGTACTATTAAGCCCTCGGAGAATTCTGCCAGCATCTCTTTGTTGATGCGCGGTTTGTAGTAGTAGCCGTTGAGATGGGCTCGAGAATTGAGCTTGACCAGGTTCTGATAGCCGGTTTTGTTCTGAGCCAGCATGGTCAGGTGATAGAGTTCGGTCTTTTTACGCTCTTCGATATCGCCATCGATAATATAGGCTTCGCAGCCGATAATAGGCTTGACGCCGCCCATCTCGTGGCAGGTCTTGGTGAGCTCTACCGCACCATACATGACACCATGGTCGGTGATAGCCACCGCCGGCATATTCTCAGCCTTGGCTTTTTTGACCAGATCTTTGATCTTGGTGGCGCCGTCGAGAAGGCTGTATTCCGTATGTAGATGAAGGGGTACGTAAGGACGAGGGCTCATCGACAAAACCTCAAGCTTCTCTTCTGAAACGGGCCCGAAACGGTGAAAAACCGACGCTCTTCTAAAAAGCTGGTCCGGCTTTCTGAAAGAGCCGGGGCGTCAATTTATCCTTGAGGCAAGCACTGAGGCCGACCTCGTATAACAATTCTAGCGTCAATTTTTCTAAGTGACTCAAGAAATATATACGTAATTTCCACTCTTAAAGTTCAAATTCGCCGAAATCAGGCCAATCTGTCAAAATAGTTAAACGATTGAAGAAGCGATGATTAAACTAGTACTCTCCGCCATAGCCTTTGCCGCCACCGACTGCCTGGATCCTCTCTCCATATCAGTCCAGATTTATTTATTGACAACAAAGCGAGCCCTGCTCAACTCTCTTGGCTTTATCCTGGGCATTTTCGCCGCCACTCTTTTATGCGGAGTAGTAATAACCCTGGGTCCGGTAAAAGAGCTGGACAGTATCATGGCCCATCCCAACGCTCCCTATTTTATCTTCCAGGCTTTAGTAGGTCTGGGGTTGACCTATGGCTCATACCACTACTGGTATCACTTCTCTCACCGCAAAGAAAGTCACCCTATAAAGATAAAAGTAAATCCCATCACCTGCCTTGTTCTCGGCGGTACTTTTACGGTAACCGATCTGCCCACCAATATTCCGCTCCTGGCCCTGGCAGACGAACTGGCCCGCTCCCAGGCCGATCTGACCGCCATAACCGCAAGCTCAATCGCCTACAGCATGATGCGCACCGCGCCGCTTTTCTTGATCGTAAGCCTTTACGCCATCAACCAGGAACGAGCCCGGGAGGTGATTTCGGCGGTGGAAGAGAAGCTCATTAAATGGGGACATCTAATTGTAGCCGCAACGATTTCGTTATTAGGCATAGCGCTCACCGTCGACAGCATAGTGTTCTTTGCCCTGGGCAAGCAACTTTTTGTCCCCTGATCAAAAAAACAAGCCAGCCCCTGTGACATCGGAGCCGGCTTGCAAGGGTGTTCTATTTAATTGAAAAACTAAAAAACCATCTCTCTCAAGTGAGGGATCATGCGGCTTTTTCTCGAGCGCCTGCGCGCCACGGTATGGCGATGGGTGGCAGGGATATCGCTTTCGGCTTCGTTACCATAATGCTCGTTGTAGAGGGTCGCTGCAACATCTTGCTGCTCCGCCTGAGCAATGGCTTGCCGAAACCACATACGGAGGCAGCGACGTTCATCCGCTGTTAATACTTCATCATTCATGTGTTTTAGCACTCCTGTTGTTCCTGATAGAGAAACTCGGATCCCCGAGAAAACTACAAGAGTAAACTCTTGAAGCTTCACTCGAATTCCGGAGAATCCGGCTTCACTTCCCCGGCCCGCTCTGGTCGGCACCCGGGGGATTATTGAAACCTCTACTTACTGCTCTGGATTAGTTGAATTTCCGTCGAGGCGGACAAATTTCCTGTCAGTTCGAGCAAAGGCACAATTTTTATTCTATGGACTTCCCAAGAACGAGCAACGCTTGACAACAGGGTTTTCGATTAGCAGTCGGTAAGATCCCCAAAAGCCATGACTGACAATAGTTTCAAAAGATGAGTTGCGCTAAGTAATTTGGCTAGATTAACGCAAAGCCATATTTCAGCTGTTTTTTCGCCCCTCGAAGAGCCAGTTGAAACAGACAAAAACACCGGGAATGGCAAGCAGCGGAAACCAGGCCTGAAAAACCAATGGCAGACCGGCCATGAAGACAATCCAACCAAGACAAACAGGATGACGCCTGAAGAAGCTGAGAGAAACCGGCGGAATATGCCCTCTGTCCACTTCCATGTCTGAGAGAGCTTGAATCTCGGTCTTCTTTTCGACCTCCTCCGAATCTTCGGACGAAACGGGAAAAAGACCGATCTCCGCTTCATAATATGGAGACTCGGCCAGATAAAGAATAGACTTGGCCGAGCGCAGACCTTTTAAAAGCAGATACAGGCCGACTATGGCGACAATTGCTCCGGTAATCCTTATATATAAATTGCCCTCACCAAAATCGAATATGCCAAGACGCAGATGCGGACAGAGCGCCGATAGATTGACATAGAGCATGAGATAGGCAAAAAGGGCAAGCAGTCTGGTTCTCGGTCCGAACTTAAAAGAAAAGCGCCGCCTGTCCTTTGCCGACCCCTCTGATTTAGCGGCAAGATCATATTCACTATCTATCGCTTCGATTTTGACCGTAGAGGCATAGATGTTTTCAGACAGGGTCAAACGTCGCCTCATAATCAGAGCACCGGCAAGCAAGCCTGTTGTAAGCGCCGAGGCAACCAGAACGATTTCCTCGGCATTGAGCAAAAGCATCTTCGACTCCCGACGCACCGCCACAATTGGCACCACTATCAATACCACCGCCAGAAGTAGCCCCAAGAAAGCAGCACCTACCAGTCGCGCCGCTTTGTCGGTCTGGCTTATCTGCACATCCCCCATCGGGCTCACTTTCTCGACAGAGAGCCAAGAATCTTGAGACAGCTACGCACCAGATCTTCGATATCCTCAGAAGCGGCATCGGCGGATTGAACCTCGCTCAATGCAGTATTAATCTCGGTCACCGTGTAACCGAGACCGGCAAGAATATCCCTGACCTCTTCATGTTCCTGACCGGACAAACCGGTACGCTCAGAGGAAGCACCATCTATCTCTCCGACCAGAAGATCATCCACCTTCGACTTGAGCTCCAGCACAATACGCTGCGCCACTTTCTGACCGACACCTGGAGCCTGGGAGATAAGCTTCTTGTCTTCACTCTTCACCCCTTCGACAAACTGACGCACCGAAAAGCTGCCGGTCACAGCCAGAGCCAGTCTCGGTCCAACACCACTGACGGTCATCAGAAGCTGAAACATCTTGCGCTCCTCTTTTGAAGAAAAGCCGAAGACGGTCATGTCATTTTCGCGCACCGCCAGCCACGTATGCACCATAACATCGTCACCGGGAACCCCCAGTTCGGCAAGATTGCGCGATGCCATCCAGACCTCGAAGCCCACCCCTGAAACATCGAGCACCAACCTGTCCACCGGTCCGCCGCTGGAATCCTTGGAATGAATGCTACCTTTCAGAAATGCGAACATACATGGCCAGATCAATACATGTAGGAAGGCAGGATTAAAAAATATCGGGGCGAGAGGATTTGAACCTCCGGCCTTCCGCACCCGAAACGGACGCGCTACCAAGCTGCGCTACGCCCCGACAGAGGACCTATCTTATCATGGAAGAAGCAACCCGGGTAGGAATTGTTACTCCGCCATTAAACTGCGATTACCGCCCTCTTTATGGGCTTGCTCCACCGCCGCCCGGGCGTGGGACATAAGAATTTTGCCTTCATCATCCATATGGGGGGCGAACTGACAGATACCCACCGAAGCCGTTACATTGACTATTTCGTCTTCGGCGGTAAAGGTCGCTTCCAGTAAGCTCATTCTAAGACGTTCAGCCACTTCGATAGCCCCTTCCTTAGGGGTGACCGTCAAAGCGACGGTAAATTCGAAGGGGCCGGAGCGGACGACAATGTCCGAATCACGCATCTGCCTCCCCACAATCACCGCTATCTGGGTGACCACCGAATCGCATTTTTTCTGACCGAGCTTCTTGAGAAGATCTTTTACATTGTCGAGTTCTAGAATGACAACGCTGAGCGGCACTCCATAGCGGCGAGCCTGCTTAATGCCGAGCCCGAGAAACTCGCCTAGATAACGGGCGCTCTTCAACTCGGTGAGCTGGTCGGTTAGAGAAAGGTCTTTAAGCTGTTGCTCTTTGCGCTTCAATTCGTCTCGAAGCGCCTTCTCTCTGAGAATGCTCTTCACCCGCGAAAGAAGCTCTTCGCTCTTGATGGGCTTATATATGATGTCTTCGGCCTCGATCTTATCGGTCTTGGGAAGTTGGTCTTCCCGGGCAGCCAGAAAAATAATCGGAATATCTTGAGTCTTCTCTTCTTTGCGCAGGCGTTGAAACACCGCCATACCACCCATGAGAGGCATGTTCAGATCGAGAATGATCACATCGGGAGTACGCACTTTACATGCAGCGATGGCTTTGAATCCGTCGTTGGCAGTGTCCACCCCATAGCCTGACTCTTTGAGCACCTCGCTCAAGAGAATCGTGTTCGCCTGCTCATCGTCGACTACTAAGATCTTGTGACCGGTCTTCACGGAATTTCCTTACATACTAAAGCGGCGGGTGACGCCTGGGCATCTTCTTGCAACCTGTCGGACTTGCCGCATCACTTGAAGTCTGAAAGGCCCAGTAGTGATAATATCCCCTTGACGACCTATCAACAATCGCCCCGGCGAGAGATAAATTGCAATTTTGGAACGGCGAAGCGGTCTTTTTCCAGGCAAACTTCGCTTTCTAAAAGGCGATAGTCGGCTTCGACTTTCGCAACAAAATTTTCCATATTCAACCCAAGGTGGGAAGGTCGATATTTTCTCAGCCTGCCAAGCCCTCGGCTGAGCAACTTTCGACAACCTTCAAAATTGTCCCTTTCCAGATGATAATAGGCGACCGCCACCTGAATAATTCCCTGGATGAGCTCCCGGTCGGTTTCCAAGTATTGTTTCCACACTGACTCCAGGCTTTCATGGCAATCGAAAAACTCTCTTCTGTTATATTGCTCGATGCCCAGACGAAACTCCGCCTGCAAATGGGGCGGCAGATCGGAACCTAAGAACTCAACTAACTCAGACAAAGCAAAATCACCACCTCTGTCTGGGCAGGCACAAGCTCCAGCTCCGCTCTCACCAGGCTGAGAACCGCCGTAACATCGGGCAGCCCGGAAAAATCCAGTATCCTATTGCCGGCAAGTAGCATCGTATCTGGTATCACTTTGCCGGCATCGCCCCAATCGGCGTTTTCTTCTAATAAGCGCTCGAGACTAGCGAGAGTCTCGCTGGCGGGTCCTGCTTCGGCGACGGCGTGCTTGAACTGCAAGCGGATGGAGCCCGCTCTATCCATAACGCGCAGAGAGTTCATGCGCCGGGTAACAAGCCCGAATAGTTGCTTCTCTTCTCGGAGACTGCGATAGACACGAAAGTACTTGCCATCGAATACGGTATCTACAGAAGCAGCCGGCACCCGCATGGAATCGGCGGCAAGGGTGAGCTTAGCCTGATCATCGAGCTGTTTCTGCTTAGCTTCGCCGACTTCGGTGTCATCCTCCATAGAAGTAGAGCCGAAGGCCGTGGCCCGAACCACATTGGTTCTGGCATCGACCTCCACCTGGACTTCTATCGTGGAGGGATCCGCCCCCATCGCCTCCACCGCCGCATGGGCTTCCTGGCGAACCTTGAGAATATCGTCATTCGTAGGATTGACGAACTGGCGCTCGATGCACTCCCGGATCAAAGCCATGGCCACGCCAATAGCCGAGATCACATCGGCATCCCTTGCCAGGCTGTGCTTCATCCCCATACGCTTGGCCACATGCGGAACAATGGCAGCCGCTCCGCCGCCTCCACCCACCAGGGTGACCATCTCTCTATCGAGCTTATGATCTTTGATAAGGGCCTCGACCACAGGTATGCATTTGTCGGCACTGAGATCCAGTATTCTTTCCGCCAGCGCTTTCTTGTCTTTGCCGGTGGCTACCGCAAGAGTCGAGAAGGCTTTATCTATCGACTTCGGGTTGCCCAGGGCGCAATCTCCATCCGGTACATATCCGAGCAGATTGGAAGCACAGGTGGGGGTTACGGCATAGCCCCTGGCCAGGGCGGTGCTATCGCCTGCATTTCGAATCTTAAAGGCGAGATAGTCGTCGGGATCGCCTTTTATAGGACTGACCCTATCGAGATCGAGCAGCAATGAGGGAGCCGCCAGTTCATCCTGAAAGGATGAATAAGCCAGATCGGCGATATGCGCACTTCTGGGACCGACCGCAATCAGATCATGACCGGCTTTATCGAGCCGGGGCAGAGAGCCGCCGGCAACCCCTTCGGTACGCACATCTAAAGTCTTCATATAGATGCGGTGCCCACCGACCTCGGCAGTGCGGATTTTTGCCCGACCGTTGGCGATGGCCGAAATATCGGTGCTGGTTCCACCGACCTCTAGAAAGATGCCGTCGGATATATGGAGGAACATCATCGCCGCCGCCACCCCGGCAGCCGGTCCGGAGAGCATGGTCAGAATCGGGCGACGACGCATAGAGTCGATATCCATCACGCCGCCATCCGAACGCATTATCATGACCGGCGCAGCAATACCGGCATCCCGGACGCTGCTCTCGGTCATATCGGCGCTCTCGATCATTTTGGGCAGCATCGAAGCGTTGATAACAGCGGTTCTGGTTCGCACTTTGAAGCCATAAAGTTGAGAGACTTCGTGACCGGCGGTGGCAAATATGCCCATCGAGCGCGCCAGCTCCACCGCGGTCTTCTCTGCTTCGGGGTCATCTACCGAAAACGCCTGGGTGACGGCAATAGCGCCAGAGCCGGCTTCCACCAGGGCGCTTATGGCACTCTTCAGCTTGTCTTCATCGATACCGCCTGCGATATCAACATAGCGGTGCTCGGTTTTCAAAAACTTTCCGGCAGAGAGCTCAATTCTCTTCAAGTCAGAAACCTGGCGAGAGATAGCTCCGTTCAGCCCCTGCCCCAGACAGAGAATTCCAACCGGTGCCACATCCCCTTCAAGAAGAGCGTTGGTTGCCTGGGTAGTGCTGTGAGCGATAAAGCCGACTTGCTCCGGGCTGACCCCGGACTTATCGAGCAAAACCCTCAAAGACTCTATGATGCCCTTCGCCACGCCTTCTTTCGCCCGGTGCGTGGTAGGAACCTTGGCCGAATCGACCAGTTGCATGGTGCGAGTATCTATCGCCACCGCATGGGTAAATGTACCGCCCACGTCGATACCTATACGAATAGCGCTCGAGATAGCCTGCTTCCTATCATCGACCATTTCAGACATACCCCAGACAGCAAGCCAAAACCAGACCGCCCACCACCGCCAGCCAGGCGAAAAGAATAGTCTTCTTCAAAAGGGCATGGGTGTCGGTTCCCAGATAGGTGGCAATCCAGATGTTATGGGTATTGGTCGGATCACAGATGCCCTGGACCTGCCCGACTGACATGAGCATCCCCATAATCGCCTGACCGCTCAATGCCGTCCCTGTCTGAATAAGCTTTACCAGTCCACTACCCATTCCCCAGAGACTGAGCGGTCCTCGATAGAGCGCAAGCGGTGCCATCAGGGTAAAGACCAGAACATATCTTATCGGATCGGTCGGTATAAAAGAGGCAATCAGGGGCTTGATCGCTCCGGCTACGGCCTCGTTGCTGACGGCGTTTATCAACATGCCTATTCCCACCATCAGAAAAACAGCCGGTATGACCGTGGTTATGCCATCTATTATAGAGCGTGTGATCTGATTTATAGAAGCCTTGTTCCAGGTGGCAAGCACACCATATATGATGGCAAATACAAAAGCCGATATAATCTCCCAACCACAACCAAGAACGAGAAGCAACGGCACCACTGGCGTAAAGAGAGCGAAGCCGGGAATATCTCCTTGAGATTGAGATTGCTGGCCTGCGCTCTGGCGGCGCCAGGCATAGAGCGAGAGTAGCACAACCAGTCCTACGGCTACATTGAAGGAACCATCTAACACGGCAAGATTGGCAGCAGCCGCCCCGGCCGCCGACGGATCGAAGGCACGACTCAAGAAGAAGGCAGCGCCCAGGGAAAGAGCAGATCCTATGCCAAGATAGATAGAGTTCTTCCAGCTCTTCAACTCTAGCGCAAGGAAAAGCAAGATAACCACGGCAATCAGACAGGAAAAGGGAATGACAAAAGCGATAATCTTTTCTCGAGCCACTCCGAGCACATCTATATAAAGAGCCCAGTTGGCCAGATTGAACATCCCTCCCAGACTGATGCCGAATAAATATAAAGCACCGGCAGTAGCGCTGGAGACACCCAGAGAGAGCATCACCGGCAGAACAATAGTGCCGACCATAATCACCGCACCTAATCCCCCTAATGTGGAGAAAAGAAGAGCCGTAACAAGAGTTAGCACCGAAGCCAGGATATAAGGATTGTCCCCGGCAAACTCAGCCACCCAGCGCACCAGAGCCCTGGCAATGCCCTGGCGATTCATGAGTTCGGCAAGAATCGCGCCGAACATGGTAGTGGTATAGGCATTGTGCAGCTTCATCGAGCCTTTGCCCACCACCTCGGTGAGAATGTCGTGCCCTGGAATGCCGCCGATTACCGCTATAGCAAGGGCCATTATCGGCAAGGCAAGCAATGCCGACACTCGCCTGGTGTACATGAGACCAGCCATGCACAGAAAGACCAGGATGATAAGGAAAGGGGTGAGAAACGACATTAATATCAGTAAGAGTCAGATCAAAAGGTAATGATCGACTGTGGAAGATAGCGCTGTCAAGCCATGATATGGCATGGATATAGAACAAGACATCCGCAGCTATAGTCCATATCTATATCTCTATTATTCCGAGTCCGTTTTCATTTTCTTGCTGCACGCTGGTAATAGTCGAGCACCTCGTCAAACTCGACTCGATAGGAGGCATGCTTACGAAAAGCCTTCTCAATCGCCTCCTCCTCGGACATTGCATTGGTACCATGCCCGGTCAAACGGTCGTACTCTTCTGAGACAGCCCTCGAATAGTCGTAGACATATCTTTCATATATAGAACTCAAATCCTCACCCAGGGCCTGGTATGCATTGACGACCGCCTGCTTGGAATCAGCGCCCCGTCCTGAAAACCTGGCACGCTTCAGTCTCTCGCCATAAAATTTGATCAGCGAGCCGGCGTCTTTATAGACCGCTTCGTGGATGCGGCGGTGCCCATCTTCATGACGCAGCAGCTTTCGAGGCGCATGCTCAGGTACCCAGATCGCAATCGGCAAAGAAAGCTTTATAGCGGCCGACTTCGGCACCACAATCACCCGGGTAACGCCTTCCTCTCTCTTCTCAGAGACCAGATTAATATCAAAGTTGAACACCCGGCTAAAGCGAGCCACAGTAGTTCCCCGCTCGCCGGCACGCAACCGGGGAAGATCCCGGGGCGGATGGCGTGGATCAAAATAGTATATCCGCACCGTTGGTGGTGCTTTATCAACAGTGATGGAAAACTTCTTTCTAGACGCTTCGCACTCTGCCGGGCCGGCTTGAAAAAGCCCAAGTATAGCAAGCAGAACAAACAGAATAAGCCAATACAATGATAAACTCATCGACAGTATCTAGATTCCTTGGATATTCCCGACCGCTCATTACGCCAGTATAACCGAATCCATACATATAGCCATAATCAGAACCATGCCAGTGTCAGATTTCGAAGATCAGTTCTCTAAACAAGCAGACCGCTATAAAAAGTTTCGCCCGGGCTATCCCGATGAACTCTTCGACTATATCACCGCGCTATGCCCTGGTCGCGCTCTTGCCTGGGACTGCGCCACCGGAAACGGACAGGCAGCGGCAAAATTGATTGATTATTTCGATCGCGTCATCGCCACAGACGCCAGCAGCGCCCAGATTGAAAACGCCCTGAACCTAGACAACGTAGAGTTTCGGGTAGCCACAGCAGAAGAAAGCGGCTTGGCTTCGGCCAGCGCCGACCTGGTCACAGCCGCCAATGCACTGCACTGGTTCGATAAAGAGCGTTTTTTCCAGGAGGCGGCCAGGGTCCTCAAACCAGAAGGAATTCTGGCCTGCTGGTGCTACGAAGCCTTCCAGACAGCTCCGCAATATAAAGAAGCCTTCAGTCCTATCTACAACGCCATGGACGGACACTGGTCCGCGAAACTGAAAGATGTGCGAGACCACTACCAGAATATAGACTTCAGCAAATGCGGGCTGACTGAGGTGGAAGCCCCCAGAATGAAGATGTCCCTCGACTGGGACCTCTATCAATGCCTTGGATTTCTGAGAAGCTGGTCCGCCTGCCAGAACTATATAGATACAGTCGGGACCGACCCGACAGAGCAGTATTTCGACCACGCCCGGTCTATATGGGGCGACGCCGAAACCAAACACCAGGTCTCCTGGAATATCCACCTGAAGCTCGCCAGCAAAAGAGCCTGATTAGAGAATGTATGAGCCTGACGAAAGAGGTGAACAGCGCGCCTGTGGCGCGTCAAGCCCGCTGTGGGAAAACTACGCAAACCCGGGGGAAAACCACCAATAGCTAAGCAAGCTGCTAGCGCATACACTGAGGGCGTGAAGGATAAACATCCCAGTTAATCGACTACTAAAGAGCGGAAGCGAGTAATGACTCAGATTCATCAAGACATAATCGGTAAGAGCCTGGACGCCGCAAGAGCCCTCGGTGCAGAGAAAGAATTCATCGCGACAAAATCGATGAAACAGGACGGAAAAGCTGTGGTCTTTTCCTTCTTCGGAGAATGGGCCAGGACGAAGCTGGACAGAAACGCTGTCCACGATCTCAGGGGCGACATACATCCCTCGAAGCCCAGCGCCCTCTGGCAGGCTGACAGCGCCCTTATAAATCTAGCGGGCTCCCTTAGCGTTTCAAGAATAAGCGCCCTGGAGATTCCAATAAGCGAGCACAGTAGCCGCATAGAAGAAGCGCGCGACACAGTGGTGCGCGACATCAGACCCTATATAATCGAAAAAGAAAAGCAAGAACAAAAAGAGCTTCTGGTCAAGCTGGAGAGTAATCAAATCCGCTTCGCCAGCGAGAAAGAAAGATTCGAGCTTTTGGAAGCGACCAAAGAGCGACTGAGAGCGCTAGCCCCGGAAGCGAGACAAGCCAGACCGCAGTACACAAGGGCTCTCAAATCGCTGAGAAACTTTTGCGAAGTGATCATAGAATCAATGGAATCGGCTGAAGAGATCGTGATGAAAGATCTGATTCTCAATGGCTCGATCTCCTTTGTAGAGACCATGATGGAGCCGGTGGAAACCTCCTGGAAAGGTATTCCGGGTAGAAGCGAAGATCTGCCCCGGGAAAAACCGGAGAGTCAGAGCGGAATCGATCGCCTTAAAACAATCAGTGAACACCTGCATATCAAGATCGAAGCGATCGACGCCAAACAGTTCAAACGACTGGAAAAAATCGCTAATCAACCGATTATCAAAGAGATCCTTGAAAGACACGAAAGTGGCGACTTGCCCAGAGACGGCTCCATCTTCTTCTTTCTCGACTCAGACAGGCCGCTTCTCAGAATCGACGCCTGCGAAAAACCCAAAACAAGACCAGGCCAATCGAAAGAGAGCGCCATTCGCCATGCTGTCAAAACGCCGGAGTTTCTGGACGTGAGCAGACTGGAGAAAGGTATCGGTCCCGATGGAGCAGGACTATTCAGATTCGCAGAAATGACCGATCGAATCGTCGGTGCCATCATATTGACACCAGTGGTCCAGGATGGACAGATGGTGAAGCTGCCGGGCATGAAGAAACCCAAGCGGCAAGTAAAAGAAGTGATCGGAAAGGTTCCTGATTGCATAGAGCCGTCCATGAGCTACGGCGCTGTGTTGAATAAATTCAGACCCAAGATCGAGCAGCTATTGGCAGAAAAACTGATGTACTGATTCAAGGAGGTGACAAAAAAGATTTTCAGCCAAGATTAATTAGGCATTCGGTGCACTTAAGCGGGTCTTGCCCAAGGCTAAAAACCGTTCGACACAAAGACACCGTATTCGATGCGAAGGCAAAACTGCACCGAACCCGAAAGCAGCTCAACCATATCGACGCACTCTACAGGATAGATGCGAACCGGAAGAGTTGAGCACCATTGGGAGGGCGAATTATAAGGCTCCTCCCCGATTACCAGAAAATCAATCATTCAAAAACAACCTCTGCCTCGCAGATTCTGCAATTAGAGCATGAGATCATAATCGAATCATATATGGTGCAAGATACTGCTTGAGCCGGCTCCTGGCAAGGGGACTGCCACGGACAAAACACCCCAGAAGCCTGAGAGGATCGAGAAGTTGACGGTCACGACGTAGTGAAAACTCAAAGGCATATAACTGAGAATATTTGCGACTGACACCCTGAAATACCACAAGCATAGATATCAGAAAGTACTGTAGCCGGACAAAATCTTCGAAGTCGAAATCCGCACGATAATCGGCGTCCTGCTCAGGTAAGACCTCAGCGGCAGGCCGCATCAGCACATCGCCGGAACTGGCTTTGAAGAGCGCCGCTCTCATAGCCGAGCATGAAAACTCTCTTTGCTCAGTCGAAAAGACATGGTCCAGTGATTGCCCCAGGACAAAGCGGATCTTATGCATCATGAACCAGGCTGTTGCATAACTTCTATTGAACATAAGCGCTATCGAAACACTGGACAGTTCATCTTTTTGAAGAAAAAACAAAATCGCCCTCACCCAGGACCTCAAATTACGGACTTTGTGCAAAAACGTTCCGGATGTCGGCGAGACCTGTAAACCACATTTTTTGCACTCCCTCAGCCCTCGGGTCTTAATTGGATAGTACTGGTCCCAGCCGCAATTCGGACAATGGAAGCCATCGAACCAGCGCAGTCTCTCCAAAATATACCGATAATCAGAGTTGGTTTCTGCCCGCTCCAGAAGGGTATAGAGATCATCCATTTCATTCACCTCCCCCGATTCACTTGAATCTAAAGACGGGAGGAGATTGTGATTAGTTCAATGCCAGATCATGAAAAGTTTTCATGATCTGACAAGAGCAAGGCTCTCTCGTTACCTCAGTAGTACTCCGCTCCTGAGCAGGTGCTAGAACGTTATATCGTTACCTCAGTAGTAC
>CAZCBH010000006.1:73442-116219 GCA_964496875.1 uncultured Candidatus Obscuribacterales bacterium
TAGTACTCCGCTCCTGAGCAGGTGCTAGAACGTTATATCGTTACCTCAGTAGTACGCTGGTCCTGAGCTGATGCTAGAGCGTTCTATCGTTACCTCAGTAGTACTCCGTTCCTGAGCTGGTGCTAGAGCGTTCTATCGTTACCTCAGTAGCACGCTGGTCCTGAGCTGGTGCTAGAACGTTATATCGCTACCTCAGTAGTACTCCGTACCTGAGCTGATGATAGAACGTTCTATCGTTACCTCAGTAGCACGCTGGTCCTGAGCTGGTGCTAGAGCGTTCTATCGTTACCTCAGTAGTACTCCGTTCCTGAGCTGGTGCTAGAACGTTCTATCGTTACCTCAGTAGTACTCCGTTCCTGAGTTGGTGATAGAACGTTCTATCGTTACCTCAGTAGTACTCTGCTCCTGAGTTGGTGCTAGAACGCTCTCTCGTTACCTCAGTAATACTCTTAATCCTGAGCTGATGCTAGAACGTTATATCGTTACCTCAGTAGTACTCCGTTCCTGAGCTGATGCTAGAACGTTATATCGTTACCTCAGTAGTACTCTGATCCTGAGTTGGTGATAGAACGTTCTATCGTTACCTCAGTAGTACTCTGCTCCTGAGTTGGTGCTAGAACGTTCTATCGTTACCTCAGTACTACGCTTGTCCTGAGCTGATGATAGAAGCCAGAGACCTTGCCTTTGCTAGATAGACTCACTAAGTGTACGAACCGAAGCACAAGGAGCAACAGCTCCCAGAGCATCCTCTTCCCCGGCAGACTCTTCGCTATCACCACTCCCGGCACCCAGCCCCAGAGCAAGGACGATCGAGACCATATCTTTGACCACAGAAGCCAATTCACCAGGATCTATAGCCTGCTCGGCATCACTTATCGACTGCTCCGGCCTATCATGAACTTCCAGGAGCAGACCATCCGCACCGCAAGCAACGGCTGCCCTCGCCATCGGACGAACCATCGCCCTCAATCCAGTGGCATGACTCGGGTCCACAACCACCGGCAATCCGGAGAGAGACTTCAACAAAGGCACAGCGCTCAAATCGAGCGTATTACGCAATCGACTCTCGAAGGTTCGAATTCCGCGCTCACAGAGAATTACCTGCTCATTGCCTTCTTTCAAAACATATTCAGCGGCGTACAACAACTCGTCGATGGTTGCGGACATGCCCCGCTTCAACAAGACAGGTCTGCCCAGCCGTCCCGCTTCGCGTAGAAGCTCATAGTTGTACATATTACGGGTGCCAATCTGGAGAATATCAGCGAATTCAGCCACGGTCTCCACTTTGTCCGGAGACAGCACTTCGGTGACTATCGGCAAACCAGTCTGCTTAGAGGCTTCTTTTAGATATTCGAGCCCTTCTTCTTTCAATCCCTGAAACTCATAGGGGCTGGTTCGGGGCTTGAAGGCACCGGCCCTCAAAACACTGGCGCCGGCATCTTTAACCGCAACAGCCACCTCCAGGATCTGTTCAGCACTCTCGACCGAACAGGGACCGGCCATGACCAGAGGCATGTGCCCGGAGCCTATCAAACTCTGCTTCTTAGAATAACCGGCAGCAGATGCAACGATGGAGATACTCTTATTCTTGATAGATGAGGCAAGGGAGTAACCGGGACTGAGCCTGACCGCTTTCACCACCCCTTCGATCTGGGTAAATCGATGATTGGGCTCCTCGGTGACATCGCTTTTCAGAACGACCACAGCCCGACCCGAGGTCCGGACAAGCTGGGCATTAATTCCCAGTTCATGCAGTCTGTCGAGCACTCTGTCTTCGGATTCGCTATCCAGCTCAGGCTTTAGAATCAGTATCAAAACTAGCTTTAACCCCCGGAAATCCCCGGCTTATAAAGGATGACTGTCGATCATCGCATATTTTGTCAAGGTGTATGATTAGATATGCTACCGGTAATTAGTAATCTAGCGTCGCCCATCGCCGGGATCCCGCCCAGCTTCGATCTTTTAATGAAGATTTGCATGAAAGCCCCCGGAATCCAAGCAGTAAACGTCTGTAAAGCAGCCAGAGGCAGCCCCCGGAGCAACCGACGAAATTACAATCAATCCGATCTGAATTAGCAGGAGAGTTTGAAAAAATTCTGTTAGAGCTGCTTCGATAAGCTAAAGTATGGGCTGGCTCGGTGCCCGCAGGTCAAATTAAAATATGGGCGAAAGAAGATAAAAGTCGAAATGGCTGAACCGACAAAAGTGTATTTATTCCCAGAGCCTTCGGTCAAAGGACCGGGTCTGGACAAACTCGCCCTGGTTATGGACCGGAGGTGGTGGTCGAGGACCTGGAATTTTATCTGGACTTTTCGCAAACAGTCTTTCAAACCGGCTTTGTTTTGTTTGATCGGCGAATGTTGCATGTGGCTCAGTCTCTATCTTGGTTTTGCAGGCATCGTGGAACGAAGCGCCACCGGGGAGCCGATAACCGGAGCTTACGAACTTCTTGGAATTCTGGGTCAGGGACTTCTTATGATGCTGGTATTCGGAGGCTCTGCCCTGATTTTTGTCTGCCTCGGGGTCGGTTTGTGGATAGTGGTGCTTACAGGATTCTGTCGAGCCTATTTGCAGGAATCTACCCTGGATGAAAATCTGCCGAAAAATCTTTCGAAGAATTTAGAAGGTCGTCAAAGAGAAGCGGTGGAATTCGTAAAAGGCAGGAAATTATTTTTGCTCCTGGTCTGGATTTTCTATTCTCTAATCATGCTTATTCCGGCAACAGTCTTTTTCACGGCATTCGTTCTCATCTATTTCTCAATCCCCGGTGCGCTTCCGGTGCCTCCGCCTTTCAGCCAGGAAGTCACCAACACTGCGTGGGTCGTAGGGGTGATAACAGCAATAATTCTACTGAATCATTTTCTAATCGCCATGCCACTTTCCTCTCTTTCTTACCGGTCATCAAGGAAAGTGGCCCTCGATTCATTTTTTATGACTTTTAAGACACTACCGGCGGTATCTATTTTTTCAACATTTTTCATTCTTCTATGTCTGCTTTATTTAACCGGAGAATTCGCCCTGTCTGTATTCAACAGCATGAACCATGGTGCCGCCAACTATTATGGACAACTATTCTTTCTACTTTTGAACGCGGTCTTCCACGCTTCGATTTCGATAGTTATCTGGCCCCTTGCTCTGACACTGCCCTGTGAATTGCTCCGAGGAGAAAAGAGTCAGTGAGCGATTTGATAAAGATCATCAACAATCCCCACGATGGCCTCGAGCGCATTTTGAACCGCCTCGAATCCGCCGGCAAGACTTCCTTTCTTCTCTGCCTGGGCAGCACCATGACCAGTGATCTCGAAGGAATCTCAGCCGCCGGCGCCACCGCTGCTGATCGCAGATTGACCCCGAGATTCGACGCCGAGGCGTTGATGCTTGGCAGAACCGCTGATGGCAGCAGCATTCCCGTTTCTCCCTTCGGCATAGCATCACCTGTGGTGCTGACACGAGCCTGCCTCGAGATTCTAAGAAGCGAGCGCTTGATCATCGACTGCGGCACTTTCGCACCACCACGGGTCGAGAAGATTCAGGTCGGCACTTTACCAGCCCAGTGCGTATCCTCCGGCAATGCCCTCCCACTAGACCATGTCTATGATCTTTTCGAGCGTGGTCTCAAGATAGGCGCCCGGGCGGCTGCCGGCAAACAAGCCGTCGTTATCGCAGAATGCGTTCCCGGTGGCACCACCACGGCGATGGCGGTGCTAACCGGTCTGGGCAATAGAGTGAGCGATTATATCTCCAGCAGCATCCCTGCAGGAGAAAGAGAGATGGACATTAAAAGACGATTCATGCTGGTGAATGAAGGTCTGGAAAAAGCCGGTTTGAAGTCGGAGAAAAGAATACTGGAAGAGTTGGATCCATTTATTCTGCTTTCTAAAGTCGGAGATCCGATGCAGCCTGTGGCGGCAGGTTGCGCCATAGGTGCCGCCGCCACCGCCACTGTTGTGCTGGCCGGCGGCAGCCAGATGCTGGCGGTGCACAAAGTGGCGGAAAAAATCGCCGCGAGCATGCAAGAAGAGAATCAGAAGAATTTCAAAGAGAACTGCCTGGTAATTACCACGCGCTGGGTAGCATTTGATCGCAAGGCGGATACTCCTTCACTGGCGAAAGCGCTGGATGCGCCTTTGGCTTGCACCACTTTCAGCCTGGGCGAATCCGTTCACGATGGTCTGAAAGCCTATGAAGAAGGTCATGTCAAAGAGGGAGTCGGCGCCGGTGCCAGCATTGCCCTGGCAAATCTGATTGAGAAATCAGATCAAAAAACCCTGCTTGATGCAATAGACAGATCCTACAGCAGCCTGGTCTCTCCCGGATATTCCGCTTGAGTTCATCAGGTAAGCGCCAGTTAAATCTGATGAGATTCAGGGCTAACCTAACCTAACCTAACCTAATCCTACTCTGCGGTGCCATCCAGAGAGATGCTGTTCGGACCGGATTCTTTTGCTTTTTGCAGAGCGACCTTGGCGTCGCGCAAAATAGTTTCAGGATTGAGGTCTTCCATATTGAACATAGCGCATCCGATAGAGACGGTCACCTTCGGACCGGCGTTAGAGCCATCCGGAGAAAATGAATGTCCTTCAATGGCGGTGCGCACTTTCTCGGCCAGGACACGGGCTCCATCACCATCTGTGTTAGGCAGCACCACGGCAAATTCGTCACCGCTATAACGCGCCACCAGATCGCTTGATCTGGTGATGTTCAAGAGCCGGTTGGCTACGGAAGTGAGAACGAAGTCTCCTATATCGGTTCCATGTTCCTGGTTGATACCGGCCAATCCATCGATGTCCACGATGGCCAGACCAACAGGCAGCCTCTGCCGGAAGGAGAAGAGCAACTGTTGCTGTAAAAAGCCTATCAAGAACTCCAGATTATAAAGCCCTGTAAGAGAGTCGGCAGAGGCACTGTAAGTAGCCTGCTTTTCCAGGATAGTGACCTTTTCACGACTGGCAAGCAAACCGTATATGGTGGCAAGGTCATTGCCCAGCCCTTCGTAGAAGCGCAGCAGCGCAGGCTCGAAACCGTCAGCGTCGCAGGTACCGATGATAAGAGCTCCAAGAAGACCTTCTTGAGAATAAAGAGGAAAGACCTCGAAACTCTCGATAGAATCTTTGCCACTGTTTTCTTCACCGGCGCTCAGGGTAAATTCCAGGTCGCCCGCGAAGGAAAGCTCTTTCAAAACAGAATCTCTAATGGTATCGGAATCGGTGACATTGACCCGATCCGATACTTTCATGACCGCCCATGGTGCAGCGCCATTAAGAACCACTCCGACGGCATCGGTGGGAGCAAGCGCCCCGGTGAGCCGGAAGAAGCTTTCGAGAAACTCCATTTTAGCCTGGGCCGCCACCGATAGCATTCTTATTACTCCGGTGACCAGGCGAGCTGTCAAGAGATCATCTACCAGATTGCCATAGCTCTTGAGGACATCTCTGGAATTGAGCGGATCATCGAAATAGCCGCTGGCATTCTCCGGATTCCAGCCCATATCATTAGAAAGTCCGACCAGATTGGCGATTAAAACCCCCAGGGACTCTTCGTCGCCGGCCACTTCAGCCTGGGCGACGATCTCATCGGGCATGGCGGCGGTGGACCAGAACGCCCCTCTAATCTCGCTATCTTCATCATCGCATTGGACCAGACCAACCGGCAAAGACATCAGACCCAGGGATGTTTTGATGAAGGCGCAGAGTTGATAGCCGCTCATATCAGGAAGCGCGGTGGTGGATACTATGGCGCTGGCTCCATCCGAGACAAGCTCGTCAAGTGCATCGAAGGCACCGTCACAATGAACCAGGCGGACACCGTCCTCTACCTTCAGTTTCTTCTTATCCCAGGGGACCTTCTTGGGGTCCGCTACTAAAATTACCTTGGTTTCAGTCATCACTTATTATTTAAACCTGAACTTACTGAAAGCATTTTACAGTGTAATTCGAATCTTGTTTGCCCTGCTGTCCACAAAGAACGATCAAAATCAACAGTGGAAGCCAGGATGATATGATCTGAGCCTGTAATTTATATGTAGTTACTCTTGCCAACCGAAAAGTCGGGGCATCGGAAAACACCATGCAAACCACCACCAGAACAGAAAACATGCCAATAAGCTTCAAACTGACTGAAGAGCAGGAACTGATCAAGCAAATGGTGCGCGAAATCGCCCAGAAAGAATTCGCCCCCAGAGCCGCCGAAGTGGATAAAAACCATCGCTTCCCCCGGGAGAACTGGGAACTGCTAGCCGCTTCCGACCTCTGCGGACTGCCATTCTCCGAAGAATACGATGGCGCCGGCATGGATCATGTCTCATACGCGATAGTTGTGGAGGAGCTGGCCAAAGCCTGCGCTACCACCTCGGTGATGTATTCGGCCCATGTCTCTTTGACCTCTTGCCCGATTGATGTTTTCGGCTCTGATGAACAGAAGAAAAGATTTCTCATGCCTATGAACCGTGGCGAAAAGCTCGGCGCTTTCTGTTTATCAGAGCCCGGCTCTGGTTCCGATTCTGCTGCTGCGGTCTGCATGGCAGAAGACAAAGGCGATCACTTTATATTGAACGGGTCCAAAAACTGGATCACCAACGGTATCGAAGCGGATTATTATCTTGTCATAGCCCAGACCGATACATCGCTCAGGCACAAGGGACTGGTGGCATTGATAGTCGAAAAAGGCTCGGAAGGCTTTTCTTTTGGTAAGCTCGAAGACAAACTCGGCATCAAGGGCTCCTCTACATGCCAGACCATTTTTGAAGACACTCCGGTACCGAAAGCCAATATGCTCGGTCAAATTGGCGAAGGCTTCAAAGTGGCCATGGTCACCCTCGATGGTGGCAGAATAGGTATCGCCTCCCAGGCAGTCGGCATCGCCCAGGGCGCACTTGACCATGCTCTCAAATATTCCAAAGAGAGAGAAGCTTTCGGAAAGCCCGTAAATAACTTTCAAGCAATCAAACACATGTTCGCAACGATGCAAACCGAAATAGATGCGGCCAGACTGCTTACCTATCACGCCAGCGTGGCACAGGATAGAGGAGAGCGCTTCTCCCAGGAAGCAGCCCAGGCTAAACTCTACGCATCAGAAGTGGCCATGCGCTCTACCGTGAAATGTGTTCAGATCTTCGGCGGTTATGGGTATGTTACTGATTACCCGGCAGAGCGATATATGCGTGACGCTAAAATCACTGAGATCTACGAAGGGACTTCCGAGATCCAGAGACTGGTAATAGCTAGCAATTTGATAAAAGGAAAGTAGTCTATGAACTGGCAACCACCCCCTCCTCCTCCCCGTCCAGGCGCCCCCGGCGGTCCTCAACCCGGCGGTCCCGGACAACCGAGGCAGATGCCGCCCGGCGGTGGTCAGCCTCAACCCCAGGGTCAACCAGGCGGTCAGCCTCAACAACCGCCCGGGGGAGCCCCTCCCCAAGTAGCCCAGGCTGAAGACTGGAGCAATCTCAATTACTACCAGTTGCTTCAGGTCAATAGAGAAGCCCACCCCACCATCATCCGATACGCCTATCGATTTCTGGCGGCGATGTATCACCCGGACAACTCCGAAAGCGGCGACGCCGACAAGTTCCGTACCATTACCGAAGCCTTCCGAACATTATCCGACGAAGGCAAACGGGCAGCCTATGATCTCTCCCTGCCTCCCGAAGGAGCAGGCGGCGGTGGCGGCGCCCCCGGAGCCGCTCCCTCTTCCGGTCCCAAAGTGCATTCCGGCATTGGCAAAGGACTTCCCAAGATACCGAAAACCGGTGTTTCCTGGAACGAAATAGAATTGCGTCTGGCTATTTTGCAGATTCTGCTCGAAGCCAGAAAACAGAAGCCTAAATCCGGTGGTGCCAACCCCAAGATCATCATGGATGTCCTGGGCACCGACGATATGGCCGGTGTCGAATTCGCCATCTGGTATCTGCGGGAGAAAGGCTATATCGAGATGGGAGAGAGACTCTTCATGATCTCTGCCGACGGTGTCGACTATATTGTCGACCAGCTCTCCAAGACCCAGATTCTCGACGGTGTAAGCGAGACCGAGAAGAAGGTCACCAGTGTGAAAAAGATAAATCCCACCGGAGCCAATTTGCCCGCCAAACCCGGACCCAATATGTAAGGGCTCGGTCCAGGACAAGAGCAACGAGCAATCTATAGATTTTCTTCTTCGTTTATTTGCCAGCGAAAAGTTTTACGGTGCCATATTGTCAGGCCGTGAGTTTCAATCGCCTCTTTATGGGCTTTACTCGGGTAGCCCTTATTAGAATGCCAGAGATATTGAGGATATTTTTTGGCAAGCTCTTTCATAAGGCAGTCTCGATAGACCTTTGCCACCACCGATGCGGCTGCAATCGAGGCGGAGTGACTGTCCCCTTTTATAACCGTAATCTGTTTCAAGTCTTTGAAATCGATACGCTTATTGCCGTCGACCAATAAAACAACCTCCTCGAGTTCATAAGGCAGCCGGGAGAGCAATTCGGTCACAGCCTTTTTCATGGCTAACAGACTGGCTTTAAGTATGTTGATTCGATCAATCTCTTTTGCCGAACATTCGGCGATGGCATATTCAGCTCCTTCTCCAGAGCGAATATGGACCGAAAGTTTTTCACGAATCTCGACAGGCAATTTCTTTGAATCGTCCAAATCCGCCAGCTCCATATTGAAAAGAGTATCGCAAGAGAGCTCTTTCAGCATTACCGCCGATGCCACCACCGGACCGGCCAGACAGCCTCTGCCCACTTCATCGACTCCGATTATAGCTTTTGGCTGACGTTTGAAAAGCTCCAGCTGGCCGCCGGCGGCACCGTATATAATATCGCGGTCGAATTTGAGCAGCGCTTCGATTCTATTCTCTTGCTTTTTCTTCCGGCTTTTATTCTTGTTGGTTTTTCTTTTCGCAGACTCAGGCATCGACTGTGAAAGTTCCCTTTTCTAATAGAGACTAGTCCAGAGTCAACCGACCGATTTTGCCGTCCCTTAACTCTGCAAGAAAAATACTACAAGCTCTGAGCCTGTCAGGAACTGCCCCCTGACTCAATAAATTGCGCTTGCGGGCAAAGTAGTCGAAGCCGTCTTCTGCATCAACCAGACCTTCCATATATCGCTCGAGCAGCTCCGGATAACTTTCCGAGAGCAGACGCAAAGCCTCTTCCGCCACCGGCTCTACCTGATAATTGGATTGAGGAAGGAGATTGAGGGCGGCAAGCTTGTCCCGGGTCAATTCAGTAAAACCGGTCGGGGGCAGAATGCCCGGGGTATCGAGCAGTTCTAGTTTGGGATGGACCCGGACCCATTGGGTGCCCTGGGTGATACCAGGTCGGTTGCCGGTCTTGGTCTTCTTCTGTCCTATCAGCCAGTTTATTAGAGAAGATTTACCGACATTGGGCAGACCGACAATACAGATACGCATCGGTCGAGGCAAGATTCCTTTTCGAACCAGGGCTTCCTGCTGCGCTCTGGTTGCCTCGATAGCCATATTGATGATTTTTTCCTTTCCTGATGACCGCTTCAAAGAGACCAGGGCACTGGGAACATCGATTCGATCGAGAACCGCCCGGACCGCTTCTGGATCGGCGAGATCTTCTTTAGTGAAAACGAACAACCTGGGCTTATATCCGAAGATGGCATCGGCATTGGGATGCCTGGTGGAATCGGGCAAGCGCGCGTCTATTACCTCGATAACCAGATCGACCCATTTGATCAGGTTCTGGATATGCTGAAACGGAGTACGCGGAGAACGTGCAGACGAGTTGCGAGAGCCGGAAGTAGAATTCTTCTGCTTCGGCTTCTGCTTCGGCTTCCGCTTTTTCTTACTTTCGCCGCCACTAGAAGGTGAACCAGAACCTCTGGCTTGCTTTTCGGAATCTCTGCCAGAGCGCGAACGAGTCATGAGACTGAATAACTAGCTTACTTGGCGGCAGCTTTCTTGACTTCGCCTTTCTTGCCAGCGTCTTTCTTGGCTACGACTTTTTCTTTGATTCTGGTAGCTTTACCGGTTCTGTTGCGCAGATAGTAGAGCTTGGAGCGTCTGACCGATCCACGTCTTTGAACCTTGATGCTTTCAACCCGGGGAGAGTGCAGCGGAAAGACTCTTTCGATGCCGATTCCCTGGAATACTCTTCTTACGGTAATGCTGGCGTTGACGCCGGAGCCGCGTCTTTTGATGATGACGCCTTCATAACCCTGGGTACGCTCTTTGCCGCCCTCTTTGATCTTGACGAATACTTTGACGGTATCGCCGACGTTGAGTTCGGGGAGGCTTTCTTTGTCCTTGAGGAAGGAACTTTCAATATCTCGAATGGTCTGGTTCATTTTCTCTCACCAGTGAACTGATCTCTTTTATGCAAAGCGGTCCAAAATTCTATCATGCAAACCCCGGAACTATACAATTCCTTCGTTTTGAGCTATTCAAAAAGGTTCATATACTGACATTAGACAAAGCTAAGCAAATAGCTAGACGGTCAGTTCATCCTTGAGTCGGCGCAGTTCGCTGACAAAATCTTCCATAGATTGAAACTGCCGATAAACAGATGCAAAGCGGACATAGGCAACTTCATCCAGCTTACTGAGCAATTTGAGAGCAAGTTCGCCCACCGTGCTTGCCGGGATCTCGCGCTTACCCAGGGTAGCCATCTCGTTCTCCACCGAGTCGACCAGATCGTCTATCTCTTCGGCGGTGACATTGGTTTTGGCACAGGCTCTCGATATTCCTGCCCGGAGCTTCTCGCGAGAATAAGGCTCTCTTCCGCCTGATCTTTTCATCACCAGAATCTGCATGACCTCCACCCTCTCGTAGGTGGTGAAGCGCTTTCCACAAGACTCGCACTCTCTTCTGCGGCGCACGGCCTTCTCGCCGGTGACCCGAGACTCTAGAACACGACTATCTTTCATCTGGCAGTATGGACAGAACATGGACAAATTATAGAACGAAGGAGAAAATGCCGCAGCGGTTGTTCACGGCGCGTTAAGTTCAAATTCGGCGGTCAAGATGGCAAAATAGCTATAGATAACAGTCCGGCTGATGATTAAAATCTCTTCTTCAATTGCGCGACAAACATGCGAAAAAGGCAACCCAACCTCTATGAAGTACTAGGTCTCTCACCGAATGTCTCGGCCAGAGAGATCAAAATTGCCTATCGCAAGCTCGTAAAAGAATGCCATCCCGATATCGAGTACAAGAAACAGGACGAGAAACAAAGAAGCCTGGCCCACCAGAGAATGCAGTCCATCAACGAAGCCTACGAGACGTTGATGGACAAAAACAAACGGCTCGACTATGACTTCAAGATGGGAGTGGGAGCAGGAGCGAGCGCTAGAAGCCGGGGGGTGAGCGGCACCGGATTTCCCAGTACCGGTGGCCGCTTCGAGTCCGATGCGGTGAGAGAAAAATATCTCAAAAAGGTGTTCATTCCGATAAGGCGCTCCGTGGTCAAAACCCTTAAAGAATACGGCTCCAGACTACAAGATCTCTCTCAAGACATCTACGATGAACTCCTGATTGAAGATTTCTCCGCCTATGTCGAAAAACTGGAAGAGACTCTATTGAAAGCCTCGAACAATTACACAGCAGAAGAATGCCCCGATTCGCTCGGTCCTGCCGTACAGTGGATGCGCCATTCCATCGCCCAGGCTGCAGACGGTCTCGATGAACTCAATCTTTTCCTGACCAATTTCGACTATGATCATCTCTCCATGGCCGAGAATCTTTTCAAGATAGCGATAGAACACTCCAAAGTGGCGCTCAATCTAACTAAAGTCTAAAGGCTCTTGCAATAGAGCGCACGAATATAAGTAAGCCTCGCCCGCAAAGCGAGACTCTCTTCCTCCCTCTTTTCTTTCTCGAGCAATTCTATATAAGGCTCAAGCACCAGGGCGATATCGCAAAAATTCTCGCCAACGGTCTCTTCGTAGATTTCAATCGCCTGCTTGAACATCGCTTCGGCCTCTTCATTCTCTCCTCTGGCAAAGGCAAGCTCACCCAGGGCACAGATGGCTTCAGCTCCTTCGGGATGCCTCTTGAGTTCGAAGTCTTCTCTTATAGCCAAAGCCTTTCTCAATAAATCACCGGCCTCGCTGAGCCTGCCCTGGGCAAGACGCAACCTACCCAGAGCCAAGAAGGAACCGCTTACAATATAGTGCCGTTCGGAGAAGATCTCCTTTCTTATCTCATGCCCTCTTTCAATCAGGCTCTCCGCTTCTTCAAGAGAGCCTTTATCAATCAGAAGATTTCCAAGAGCAATCATATGATTCGCCAGCATGTCGGTATCGTATTCGGTATTATCGAATATAGTCTCTATCGCAGACCGGTAGATAGCTTCGGCCTCGTCTACCAGCCCTCGAATCTCTTTTACCCGAGCCAGTCCGTATCGGTCTTGAGAAAGCGATGCCAGGGTGCTGACCACCTCGAATTGAGCCGGCTCTTCCTCTTGCTCCTTCAACTCTTCAAGCAACCTGGTATTACCGGCGATGGTCTTGCGGTAAAAAGACTCGGCTTCTATTAAGCGAGAGAGATAGAGATAGGAAGTGGCGAGAAATCCGGTGATTAATCTGGTCAGATGATTGTCCCATCCAAAGGTGCCCTGGCTTTTATCCAGAGACTCTTCAAGATTCTCGGTGGCCTCCTTGAAGCGAGACAACAACAGTTGAGAGTTGGCCAGGTTAAGCAGGTTGATCACCGCCAATGGTGTGTCATAGATGCCAAAAAGATTGACCAGGGGAAGCACCGCTCTATCCACAGCGACGCCTAGAGAGGCTAATTTATAAGCAAGCTTGAAGTCTCCTTCATAAAGCGCCCGCCCGGCAGCTTCTGAAAGGAAAAACGAAAGAGAGAACGGACCGAAAATCGCCCAGATAAAACCGAAACAAAATACAAGAACCTGGGTGCAGAGGTCTCCGGTGACAAAGACCCGCGAAATAAGCGCGCCTGCAAGAAGCCAGGCAAGAAAGCCAAGACTTGCCCAGAACCCGATACCGCTGCCCGGGCTCTGCACTCTTCTTCTTGCCGGATATTTTTCGTTCACTGGCATAATCGAAGCTTAAATAGAGAGCCGACGGAAATTGATCCCGCTAAGAATCTATATTCCCAGTTCGGGGCTTCAAATTGCGATTGAAAGAGACCTTATCCTATTCCTATCTCCGGACTAAAGCTTCACCGGCGCCGACAGAGCCAGGCGACTCTCTATCGAAGGTACTGCCCACGGCGGTTCCATAAAGGTCATAAGGTCTGGCTTCATCTATACGAACCCGGACAATTTCACCCATGTCCACAAAGGAGTCATCGGCATCTTCCACATAGACCAGGTTGTCTATATCAGGAGCGTCCCACTGACTGCGTCCTATATAGATGCCTTTCTTCTCGTCGAAACTCTCAATCAGAACATCTATCTCTTTGCCGACCATGGCTTGATTGAGTTCGCTCGAGATACCGTGCTGCAACTTCATCACTTCTGCCCGTCTGCGATTTTTCTCTTTCTGAGAGATCTGACCCGGCATGTTGCCGCTGGGCACTTCGGTCTGTTTGGAATAGCCGAAAACCCCGAGCCGGTCGAAACGAGATGCTTCGATGAAGCGCATCAGATGTTGGAAATTCTCCTCGGTCTCTCCCGGGAAACCAACAATGAAAGTAGACCGGATTTTCACATCAGGAATGGTTTTGCGAATTCTCTCAACCACGCTCTCCGGCTTGAGCGGTCGCGCCATCGCTTTTAGAATAGCAGGATCGCTGTGCTGGAGGGGAATGTCGATATATTTGACGACCTTTTCAAGATCTCGAATCGCCTCGAGAATCTCCACAGTGGCTTCTGTAGGATAGGCGTACATCACCCGAATCCATTCGAGACCCTCGATTTCGTTCAGGGAAGCGAGCAGTTCGGGTAGAGCCAGTCGGTTGTAGAGATCGAGACCATAATAGGTGGAGTCTTGAGAGACCAGGATGATCTCGCGCACTCCGGCCTTTACGAGAATGCGCGCCTCTTTTGTAAGAGATTCAATCGAACGGGATCTGAACTTGCCTCTCAGCATCGGGATGATACAGAAACTACAGGCATGATCGCAGCCTTCGGCGATCTTCAAATAGGCACTGGCTCCGACTCCGGTCATCATCCTGGGCAAAACTTCGTCGGAATAGTCGTTGGGGATCTCCGAAACTTCCATCACCCGGAGTTTGGAGTCTCGCGATATAGCCTGGATCACATCGACAATCTTGTGGATATCGCCGGTGCCGACCAATGCCCTTGCCTCGGGAATTTCTTCTAAAAGCTCTTCTTTGAAGTGTTGAGCCAGGCAGCCTGCAATAATCAGCTCCTTGCCCTGATCGGCAAGTTCTACCAGGGTCCGCACCGACTCTTTTCGGGCATCACCGATGAAAGAGCAGGTGTTGACCAGGCACATATCCGCCTCGTCGTTATCGAAGGTCACATCGATACCGGACTCCTTCAAGAGTCCGAGCATGACCTCGGTATCGGTGGTGTTCTTGGGACAGCCCAGAGAGACGACGCCAAGTTTCGGATTACGCATAGCTCAAGCTCCGTTTATGAAAGATCTTGCCGGGAGATTAAGCCGCGTTAACCGTGGATGGTGCCCGCGACCTACTCGCTGTCAAGACGTCCTTCAGTATAACGGTAAGGTACGCCAATTGATCTGGATCCACCCAGAGACTCCCCTGGAATGTAACGAGATGGAGACGCATTGAGGTTGCGATACTGGGTCGGCTTCGGCTTGCTGGGAGTCTTCACGACCTTTTTAGGCGTTACCGGCTTGGGAGTACTAACTGATCTGGGAGCCGGTTTTGCTTCACCTTCTACCCGGTCGGCGGTGTCGGTAGCGCCGGCGCTGTCTCCGGATGCCTCATCGGAAGCGGTTTGAAAAGTGCGGTCGGTGCGTACACCGTTCTCACCGAAAGTCTCGTGCTTACCCTTGAAAGAGACGTTCAAACTGCCACCGTTTCCGGCGCGCACTTTGAGACCCTGGGCATCCTGGAAGACTCGTTGATCACCTGCTTCTAAGAAACCGGTAAAGAGAGAATTGCCACTCTCCAGAGATTTGACTTCGACCCAGACATGGCGGCTGGCATTCAGAGTGAGGCTGGTGTCACCGGTGGCCTTCTTCTCGCCTCCTCCTGTCGAATCGCCCTTGCCCTCTTCCTTGCTGGAAGAATCCGCAACCGTGGCAGGAGAATATCGAGAGGTCGTCTGCTCCAGGGCGACTATGGAAGGATCGCGCTGCGACTTGAACTGCATCTGTTGATAGTAGAAAAGGTAGCTGATCAAACCGACAATTATGATTATTAGAAAAGCCGGGTAGAAAACCAATTTGGCGAAACTGGGCTTGGGAGGTGCCAGTTTAGCTTTAGTTAAACTGGTCTGGACGATGGGGGCCTGCTGAACAGCCACGCCTTTACTGCGAAAACCACCGAAGTGACTCTTTTCGCTGCGGTCTTCATAATCGTCGAAAGCCTGCCTGTATTCTGCCACCAGATTCTGGCCGTTCAGACCGACACATTCGGCATAACGCTTAATAAAACCGGAAACGTAGACAGGCTCTGGGAGTTGGTCGATATCGCCACTTTCAATCGCTTCCAGATTTGCTGTGGAAATTTTGGTCTTATCGTAAATCTGACCAAGAGAAAGACCACGGCTCTCCCGTGCCGCTTTCAATTTTTGACCAATCTGTTCGAAAACGCTCACCTGCACCTACCTTCGGACCCCACAGAGTTTTTCAATCTCTTCCCTGGACAACAGTCGCCATTCACCGGGAGCCAACGGCTTTAATTGTAACCTACCAATGGCAACTCTGACCAAACGATTCACAGGATATCCAAGTTGCGCACACATTCTTCTTATTTGACGATTCTTTCCTTCCCTGATCGATATTTCAAAGATAGTCTTTTCGTCCTCTCTGGCTATCAGCTTCAATCGAGCCGGGAGAGTTCTGCCACCTGACAAGTCTACTCCTTCGACCAGGGTTTCGAGATCCCTGTCCCTGACGTTACCTTTTACGGTAACTTTATAGGTTTTCCAGATATGGGTAGAAGGATGGGCCAGCTTCTGGGCCAGGTCACCGTCATTGGTAAGAATAAGCAATCCTTCCGAGTTACGGTCGAGACGCCCCACCGGCTTCAGGTGCTTGAGATGGCCTGGCAGAATGTCGAGAATAGCCCTCCTGCCGCCCGGATCGTCGCAGGTGGTAATCACGTCCTTGGGCTTGTGCAAAATCATGTACTGCAATGCTCTGGAGGTGAGCGGCCTCCCGTCCACCAGAATGACATCAAGATCGAGGTCGACGGAGAGACTGAAATCCTTTACCGTCGCTCCATTAACGCAAACTCTGCCCTCTTCGATCAATTGATCCGCTTTACGCCGGGAGCAGTGACCGGTCAAAGCGAGCGCTCTATTTATTCGCATGATCCTATTTTATAAGATCCGGCTATAGAAAGGAAGAAACACAAGAAGCTGCACAAAAGCATGGCAGAACCTCCGCACCGCTGGTAGTTTCATCAATTATTTCAATCGCGCGCCGCGATGGTAATGCTCACCATCGAAATGAAAAACCACCTCAGGAAATTCAGTGCTGATTTGCAGTCTCTCCGAAACGGCTATATCTACGGCCTTCAAAGTAAGCTCCGTCACTGTACCGCAACGGCTTAAAAGGCTGCGAATTCCATCGATTGTAAGTTTATTGCCCGAGAGATTCACACTTCTCAAATTCAGATTCTCCAGGCAAAACAGATCGGCATCTACCAGCCCGAGTTGAGCAAGATCGAGCTCGTGAAATATCCTGTCTTTCGGGAGCATCCGCAGCCCGGAAGGACTGACTTGAGACATCCTCAAAGACAGGCGATTAAGACGGGGGAAGCGGGAGAACAAAGGAACACACTCATCATCAACCTTCTGACAATACTCGAGGAAAAGACGCCTTAGCTCCGGCATCCCGGAGAGCGCCTCCAGTCCTGGTCTATCTATACCAAAACAGTCAACGAATCGTAACCTCTCTAGACTGGAGATGGACGCGATCTCCTTGAGTGTGAGAGGCGAAAGGTTGCCTACATCCTCCAGCGTGATCTGTTCGATAGTGGTTCTTTTCAGGGGCGCCAGCATCGCCCGGGTGATCTCGGACTGTTTAATCGAAACCTCTTTGAGCTGCGGCTTATCCGCTAGTATGGCAAAAGTTTTCGGGTCGGCGCCCTGGGAGACTGTCCAGCGACCACCGCCCTCATCGGTGAGAAAATCGGCTGATTCAAGACCGGAAGGATCTGCAACTTCCACCGACGGTGGAGAAGAATCAGGTCTCTGCAACTGAAAGAAGAGAACCCCTCCAAGAGTCAAAAGCGTGGCAACAAAGAACACCCCCAGATAGCGTAACGCTCTAGAGTCGAATCTGGTTCCGGACATCGATTTAACATCTTCGGCATTATCAGTGCTGGCTTCAGAGAGATCAAAAGGGAACTCCTCCTGGACATACAGACTGGTCAAATCCTTGAGGAGTTCTTCAACAGAGGAGTATCGACTCTCCGGATCCATAGCGAGACAGCGCGCCAGAATTCGATCGAGCTCTTCGTTCGAAGGAGCGCCGGTGGTAGAGAGAAGCGGAGCCGGCTGTTCGGCTTTAAGCGAGATGGTCTCGATAACGGAATCGGCTTGTATGGGCACCCGACCACTCAAAGTCTTGAACATGAGCACACCCAGAGAGTAAATATCACTGCGACAATCGACTGCTTCTTCCCCTCCCCGAGCCCTGGCTTGCTCCGGACTCATATAAAGCGGACTGCCGACGAGAGCACCGGTGGATGTGACCGCCCCCGCCCCTTCTCTCTCTACAAATTTTGCGATACCGAAATCCAGGAGCTTGATTTGATTTTGTCCGAGCACCATCACGTTGTCGGGCTTCAAATCTCGATGCAAGACGCCTTCTCCATGGGCATGGGCTAGGGCCTCGGCCGTGGCTATAAAAATGGGCAGGGCTTCTTCCAGACAGAGCGCCCCCCGCTTTTGAAGGAGCGTTTCGAGACTGCTTCCATCCACATATTCGAGCACCATATACGGCATCTCGCCATCGACTACGCCAAAATCCAGAATCGTTACGATACCTGGATGCTTGAGACGGGATGCGGTTTTAGCCTCCTGCTGAAAACGAGCGAGAGCTTGCTCCGGCGCCTGCCTGCTCCTTAGTACTTTCACAGCCACATCTATTTGCAAAGATAGATCTCTGGCTTTATAGACGGTTCCCATGCCGCCTTCTCCAAGTTTGCAATCAATCTGGTATCTGTCAGGAAGCAATAGTTTCACCAGGGCCAATGAATACCGACCTATTTTAACGACTTTAAAGACTTTAGCGACGGTCCCGCCTGCTTCCTACTATAATCTTTCAATTCATCAAAAGAAGGCGGAGAAAATTGAAAAAAACATCATTGCTACTGGCTTCCCTGCTACTCATCGGTGGTCTGAATCAGGCAAAAGCGGAGGCGGCACCCGAAAGTTCCACGGCACCGACTCCCTCAGAAGCCCTCACCGAATTAAAACTCGGCAACGGCAGATATCTGGAGGGCATCAGCAAACACCCTCGCATAGACCCGGCCAGAAGGCTGAAAACCGCAAAGAAAGGACAGAAACCCATCGCCAGCATCCTGAGTTGTGCCGATGCCAGGGTCCCTGTGGAAATGATATTCGATAAAGGATTTGGAGACCTCTTTGTAGTGCGGGTAGCAGGCAATATCTGCGATACCGCGGAGCTGGCCTCTCTAGAATTCGGCTCTCTCTATCTGAACACACCACTAATAGTGGTACTGGGTCACTCGAAATGTGGAGCGGTCCAGGCGGCGGTGGACGAGGCAAAACTGAAAGGCTCCCTGCCGCTTCTGATCAAAGAGATAAGCCCGGCGGTGAAAGCAGCACGCAAAGCCTCTCCGGATGCCAAAGGCGAGGACCTGACAAATATAGCGATTGAGGAGAATGTCAGACTTTCTATCGAAAACGTCATGAAAAGTCCCGGCATAGCCAAAGCCGTGAAAGAGAAAAAGATCCTGGTCAAAGGTGCGGTCAGGGATCTTAAAAGCGGTAAAGTGCGCTGGCTCGAAGACTGAGCGCATCAAAAATTATCATCCAAAAGGCAAGAAAGGCTCTGAGAGATTCAGAGCCTTTCTTTAACTACATCTGGATCTCAGTTACCCGAAGCAGCCGACTCGACATCATCGACCAGCACCTTGGTACTCTTGCCAGCCATTTCCTGAAGCTTGTTGGCGAATTCGTCCTTGGTATTCTGGACGCTATCACCGGCTTTTTTCATGACTTCGGTGCTCTTACCTTTCAGATCGCCGATGGCATTCTCGGTCTTGTCTTTGATTTCGGTAATTCTATGACCGGCGTTGGACTTGAAATCATCAATAGAATCCGAAGCTTGCTTGTAGAGGTCTTCGGAACCGTCGGCAATCTGCCTTCTCAGCTCAGCACCGGATTTCGGAGCCGACAGAAGTCCAAAAACGAAGCCGAGCAATCCTCCGACTACCAAACCTTCAAAAAATCTACCTGTGTTATTAGCCATTATCTTCTCCTTAAATAATGCTTAGCCGGCTGAAGAGGATTCCTCTTTATCTGTCTTGCCAGAAAAATACGCTTTTATACCAGCGAAGAGACCGTGACCGAACACCTGGGTCTCATGCTTGGCCTGGTCTGCCACCTTGCCGATATTGCCTGTGACATCCTCGACCTTGGTACCCACATCAGTTATCCCACGCTGGGCTATGGAACGAAACTCATTGACCGTGATTAGAACGTTGTCAACCTCTTTGATGGTCGGACCTAGCTCCTGATCCAGGGTGTTGATCAGATTCTCTGTCGCTCCAAGGGTCCGGGTGGATTGCTCTAATAACCGAGCAATCGGCATTGCCAGAAATACTCCCAGAACTACCAGGATCAAAAAACATATGACAATAACCAGGTCAATATTGCTGCTCATTGCGGCTGCGTTCACGTCCAAAATAATTGCCCCGCTGTGGATTCGCTATTCTCAAAAGCTTACTTGTGCTGTAACGGGAAGACGGTGGCACCGCCGCCCAGCTCAATCTCTTCGCGTTTTTTGGCTGCCGCCAGCTTACCTGCGGCCACAGCTCGCTTCATTCGGGAAGCCTGCTCTTCTACCAGAAGCTGGCAGTAGTTCAGGGTCGAAGCATAGAGGTCGAGAGAATCGTCTACGATTTCACCCATCTTTTCAGGCATATCTTTGGCGGTTTTTCTGATCTCTCCGCGAACTTCGTTTCCGGACTTCGGAGCGACCAGGAATGCGATGGTCGCACCACCGGCGGCTCCCACGAAAAGACCGGCCAACCAATAAAGGAGCCCGGAGCCGGAATTATTCTCGCTGGATTTCTTACTCATCTAACTTCTCCAGTAGTTTTTCAAGCAAGTTTCACCCTAGGTGAGACAAGCAATACTTTACCAAATTAACAGCTTATTAGCTGAATATATAAGCTTATTGTTTCAATCTAAATATTTGGAGACTCTCGAAGACTTTTAATCCTCGTCCCCTTCATCGCTCTCTTCTTCTGCCTTGCACTCGTCTATTCTGGCAATGAGCTCCACCAGATGGTCGCAAAGATGCTCAGCTATGGCGCGTTTCGGCATCCTGGGCAGGCTCTCCCTGATACCGTCTGTGCCCAGGATGATAACGGCATTGTCATCGCTTCCGAAGCCGATATCCGGCACGGTGATGTCATTACCGACGATCATATCCAGATTCTTACGTTGCAGTTTGTCGGCGGCATGGGTGAGCAAACCCTCGGACTCTGCAGCAAAGCCAATCACCACCTGATCTTTTCGCTTGATCCGACCGAGCAGATCGAGGATGTCAGGGTTCTGGGTGAGTTCGAGGACGAGATCTCCCGATTCGCTTTTCTTGATTTTATGAGAGGTGACCCTCAGGGGCCTGAAATCAGCCACAGCCGCAGTCATCACCAGAGCGTCGCAATTATCGAACTCTGCCTCGACCACCTCCTGCATATCGTGGGCGGTCTCTACGACCAGGACGTTATAAGCGCGATTGACCTCCACGGTGGAGACAAGAATCACGTCCGCCCCTCGGCCGGCCAGGGCATCGGCCATGGCGATGCCCATCTTGCCGGAGCTACGGTTGCCTATGAAGCGAACCGGATCTATGGGCTCTCTGGTACCGCCTGCGGTGACCAACACCTTTTTGCCCATCAGGGTCTTATGGGCAAGCAAACGAGATGCCACCGCCGCCGTAATAGATTCGACCGAAGCCATCTTTCCTGAACCAACATCGCCACAGGCGACTTCGCCGAACTCCGGAGCGATGACATCATAACGAAAAGTATTCTGGAGTATGTCGAGATTGCGGCGGGTAGCCGGATGTCCATACATAGTAGGGTTCATAGCGGGAGCCACCATCACCTTGGCCTGGGAGGCAAGCACCATCGAAGTAAGCAAGTCGTCACAGATACCGCCTGCCAGTTTGGCCAGAATGTCCGCTGTGGCAGGAGCGATCAAAATCAAATCCGCCTTCTTAGCCAGATCTATGTGCTCGGGCTTCCAGCTGGAAGATTGCTCGTATTGCTCGCAATGGGTAGGATTGCGGGTCATGGTGGTGAGACTTAGTGGAGTGATGAACTCTCTGGCGTTGGGAGTAAGCACGGCATGGACATCGGCACCGGCTCGTCTGAGCATCGAGGCTACATCACAGGCTTTGTAGGCGGCGATTCCACCGGAGACTCCCAGTACGATGGTTTTGTTCTCCAGGGGCGCGAAGGTCTCGAAAGATTCCTTGTTGCTCTTCACCTTTGACTTCCTCCGGGCGCTGGCGGCTTCGGTAGATTTGGTCTGACCCTTACTTTTCATAAATTTAAAAACCCAAAAACCTTAAGTTCAATTCCCTGTATTATTATGATTCTTCTTGAAGGATAAGGCTACCTTCAAAGAGCCGAATACTTACCAAATCGAATAGATAGATTTTGGAAATCAAGGGCTCTTTTCGGAGACTCGCTCCGGAGAACAAATCCAGAATATCAATAAGGTCCCCTTAAATGAATAAGTTCTACGTAACTACTGCTATTGACTACGTGAATGCGACGCCGCACATCGGTCATGCCTACGAAAAAATTGCCGCCGACATTGTTGCCAGATATCACAGAATGAAAGGCGCCGACGTCTTCTTTCTGACCGGGGTGGATGAGCATGGCTCCAAGGTGGAGAAATCCGCAAAAGACGCCGGAAAAGAACCAAAAGAATTCTGTGACGATATGTCCTCCAAGTTCGAGGCTGCCTGGAAAAAATTGAATCTATCGAACGATCATTTTATTCGAACCACCGACGATTACCATGAAGCCTCCGTTCAAGGAATCTTCAAAAAACTTCTGGACAAAGGCGACATATACAAGGGTACCTATGAGGGTCTCTATTGCGAAGGCTGCGAAGACTTTGTCAGAGAAAGAGATCTGGATGAAAACGGTAACTGCCCCAACCATATGAAACCGCCCAGGAAACTGGAGGAGAACAATTATTTCTTCAAGCTGACCGAATACAAAGATAAACTTCGACACTGGATCGATGCCAATCCGGACTGCATCAAACCGGAGGGAAGAAAAAAAGAGATCCTCAATCAACTAAACGATCCCGAGCTAGGCGATTTCAGCGTCAGCCGGGCAAGACATTCTCTTACCTGGGGAGTGCCGGTACCCGGAGACACCGAGCAAGTCATATATGTGTGGATCGATGCCCTGAGCAACTACATAACAGGCATCGGCTATCCCCACGACATGGAGAAGTTCAAACGCTACTGGCCTGCCGACCTGCATCTGATAGGCAAAGACATCAACAAATTCCACTCTATCTTCTGGCCCGCACTTTTGATGGCTGCCGAGATAGAGCCGCCGCGGCAGGTCTATGCCCACGGCTTCATCACCGTCAACGGCAAGAAGCTGAGCAAATCCCTGGGCAATGTCATCGACCCGAACGCCTTAGTAGACGAGTATGGTGCCGACGCCGTGCGCTACTACCTGATGGCTGCCACCCCCTTCGACAACGACGGAGATTTCTCGACCGAAGATTTCATCAAGCGTGTCAATGCAGAGCTGGCCAATAACCTGGGCAACCTCTTGAACCGCACTCTCACCCTGGTCGACCGAAACTGCGACGGAATCGTACCGGATCAAGATCCCGAGCACATCCTTCGCAAGCAGGCCAATGAGATACATGTGGTCTTCGACCAGCACATGGAGAAATTGGAATTCGCCAAAGCGATTGATGCCCTCTTCGCTTTAGTAGACCAGGCGAACAAATACATGAACGACGAGAAGCCCTGGACCCTATTCAAAGAAGGCAAGAAGAAAGAGGGCGAAGAGGTGCTGTTTACCTGCATGGAAGTCTTGCGACGCACCGCCATGCATATCTATCCTTTCACTCCGGCACTAGCCCAGAAAATCTGGTATCAACTGGGCAACGATGATGACATCGGGGTTATAGGCGATCGCAAAGACGACGATATGTTCGACATGCTCAAACCCGGAGCAAAAGTGCGCAATACCGGTCCGGTCTTCAACAGACTGGAGCTGGTCGAAGCTGCCGGCTGATTTTTTGATGATGCTTCTGGTATTGATTCTTCTTCTTTGCTCGATGGCTCCTGCCGCGGTGTCGGCTAAAGCGGCCTTCCAATCTAAAGAGGGCATGATCAAGAGTGCCGACGTCATCGCTCTGGTGAATATTGTCAAAGTCGAGAAAGTGAAAACGCCCGGCAAACCCTTTGATTATGGTCAAAAAGCAATTGCCGAACCTATCGAAATCCTGAAGGGCAGCCTGCAAAAAAATGCGGTTTTACTCGGCGACGAGAATTTCATCTGCGCTCAGGTCAAGTTTAAAGCGGGGCGAGCACTGGTTTTTCTCAAACAACAGCGCGGTTTTTATACCGGCAACAACTGGGGACTTTCGGTTCGTCCTGTCACAGGCGTCGGGCAGACAGAAAGAATCGACTGGTTTGACGGCAAAAATGGATTCAGCGTAAGTCCCCAACCCAGATTGGAGGTCTTCAAAGATATCGACAGAGTATTAAAATCGGTGACGCCATCGTATTTAAAACCATTAACAAAGGCAAAACGATTGACTGATGCCACCATAGGAGAAGGCGAGAGATCTACCATCTACCCGATCTTCAAAAGAGCGCTAGATGACACGTCCCTGAAACCAAATCTGCTAACCGACCTTATAAAGAGATCCACACCGGCTGGCAAAATCTACCTGGTCATGGTTCTGATGCGCCGGGATCAGAATAGCGCCGATAAACAATTGAAAGAGCTGGAGAAAGACTCTACTGCTGTGGAATATCAGAGTGGCTGCGAAGTCTTCCCAACAACGGTGGGCGAAGCGGCCCACTCTCTGCTGGCAGAGAGAAAGTTCATGGATATCTCGCCTCTATCGAAATAGAGTCCGCATTTTCGTTATAATCATGGCATGAGCCTGCCGGAGAAGACAAACGATAAACTCGTACCTGATTCTATCGAATCGTCAGATTCTTCAGAATCTGATGAATTCGAAATCAAGTACGAACCGGTCTGCCGAAAACTATACTTGCTCTGGTTGGCGGCGCTAACTTTTATCCTTGTCCTATGCGCCTACTGCATTTTCTCAGGAAATTCACTTCCGGTTCAGGCGACGCCTTTCTTTATTGCCTTGGCCACCGTAGCACTGCTCGGCTGGCTGACTCTTCTGCTACTACCACTGACACCAGGGAAAAGAAATCTGATCCGATTAACTTCCGAAGGACTCGCCTTTCCATCGAGTTTTGCACCGGATCTACTTTTCCGACAAAGCCGCAGCTGGAGCGATATTGCCGGTGTTTTACTAGGCACCATGTTTGTGGAAGGCAAGAAAGGCATCTATGAATACGAACTCGAATCGGCCAAGAACAAACGAAAGGTTTTTATCTATTTCAAATCCGGCGGTCATGCCGCTATCGATCTGACCTGCCTCTCGAAGGAGGACTCGGAAAAACTATTTCTAGCCATCGAATCATGGTGCCTGGACTTCAGCCGCGCCCCTATTCCCAGGCAGAAGATCGAAGAGAATAACGACAGCTTCGGCAAGAACCAGCAGAATAGCGGCAAAGAAGCAGCACTGGAATTACCCCAGACCTATACGGAACTCTGGGAACAAGAGATGCAGGATCACTTTTCTGCCACCAACTTCATCCCTCTCAAAAAAGGTGACACCATACAGGAAGGCCGCTTCCGGGTAGTGATGCCACTTTCCTCCGGTGGTCTTTCGGCGGTCTATCTAGTAGAGTCACGGGACAAAGAGCTGCGTGTATTGAAAGAAGCGGTTATTCCCGAACGTGTCAGTCTGCGGGAGAAAGCCCGCGAGATGTTTTCCAGGGAAGCCAGCCTGCTTCAGAAGATCAATCATCCTAATATTGCCAGGGTACACGACTATTTTGTCGAGAACGGCAGAGACTATCTGTTGCTCGACTTTATAGCCGGCAATACCCTCCGCCAGCAACTGGCCCAGTATGGACCTATTAGCGAGAGTGAAGCCCTGGAATACGCCCTCGATATGATCGCTCTGGTAAGCTATCTCCATGACCTCAATCCTCCGATTATCCACCGGGATCTAAGCCCGGACAATCTGGTCGTAAAGGAAGACGGCTCTCTAGTATTGATAGACTTTGGCGCAGCGAACGAACTGATAGGCACCGCCACCGGAACCCTGGTGGGCAAACAAGCCTATATGGCTCCGGAACAATTTCGAGGCAAAGCCGGTAAAGCAAGCGACATCTACGGCATAGGAGCCACCCTCTTTTTTCTACTTACCGGGGTCGACCCGAATCCTCTGACCTGTTCCAGTCCCAGAAAAACAAACAAAGAAGTCTCTCCGGTCACAGACAGCATAGTTGCGTCTTGCACCGAACAGAAGATAGAAGATCGAGCCCAATCTCTCCAGGATTTACATGCTCGAATTCAAACGGTGATTGAAGAAGGCGGCGGCGCAATTCTAGACATTTGTCCTTCTGGGGAGAACTGAGCCTTATGGACGGAGGAGAAGCAGAGGACAAGGTTCAGAATCCCGGATCACCGCGAGGTTCACTGGCAAAGCGCTATTTCATCTCGAGAAACATTGTCAGACCACAAGACTATGATGAATTCTGGATTCGCTACAAACCGGAGAGAGTCGATCAAAAAGCGACCGGCAAACTGGCGTCCGTACTCACCAGCACCACCCTCATCCTCTTTCTCGGCCTGGCAGTCACCTATTTTATAGTTCCGCTTCAATCGCTATCACTCTACCTTTTCCTGGCGTGGTTCATCAGTCTGGTGGTGTCCTTTGCAATGGCTCCCAATTTGCTGATGCGCTATCTCTATCCTACCCATATACAGCTCTCGGAATCCGGTATCCGGTTGCACTGGATCAGGCACTGGCTTCAGGCTTCCTCCATCAACATAGACTGGGAGAGGGTCTCCCATGTAACGACATCGGATCGAAGAGTCTTTAAAACCCTGAGTGTCGAGGTGGAATTCAATATTCAGGCAAGGGGAATATCCGCCCTGGACAAAATCGTTTTTGCAGCCCTGGCCCCAGTCTTGAGCTGGGGGTGGATAAGCAGCGACAGACCGTTGCTCAAATTGAATATAAACGGTATCGCATCCAGTGACGATAGAAAAAGGCTTCAGTCTGCCTTAAAAAAATTCCTGCCCTCTTATAGAATCGAACCCAAAGTAGCCGATGACCTAAACATGTATATCAAGTTCGATTCCTACACCGATATATGGCTGGATACACTGTCCGCTTCCAGAACGACTTCCTCATACGGTAGTATCACCACCGGGGTTCTACTGAGCAATGAAACTTATAAGGTTGTAGAAGAGATTGGCTCCGGAGGCGAAGCCCGGGTATACCGTGCCGAGTTGCTCAAGCCTATTCCAGGAAGCATGGGACTGGAAGGCGTGGCCCGAAATGAAACCCTGGTGGACATGTCCGACATGGCGGTGATGAATGCACCGCTGGAACTAGAAGACAGAAAACCGCATTTGTCAAAAAGCGATTCACCACAGGTAGTACTGAAAGAGTTTATTCTCCCGGCCCAGGCCGGAGTCAACGCTCGCCAGCGTGTGCTGGAGAACATCAAGGCAGAGGCTGTCCTGTGGAGAAAGCTTCGCCACCCAAATATAGTCCGCTTATTAGATTTCTTTGCCGAGGACCAGAGAGCCTACCTGGTTCTAGAGCATATCGAGGGCCAGTCACTTAAAGCTCTGGTAGAAAGCAGCCAGCATCCCCTCGATCAAAAACAGGTGACCGATCTCGCCCTGGTCATGTGCGACATCCTTGGCTATCTGCACAGAAAAAGCCCTCCTGTCATTCATCGGGATTTCAGCCCGGACAATTTAATCCTTGACAAGGGTGGCGTGCTCAAACTGACCGACTTTAACATAGCCCTGCAGCTGGAAGCGGACTGCAACAAAAGGGTAGCCGGCAAGCACCCGTATATTCCGCCGGAGCAATTTCGCGGCGAAGCATCTCCCCAGAGCGACATCTACGCTTTCGGCTGCACTCTGCATTTCCTGCTCACCGCCAAGGATCCCGAAGCGCTCACGGTCTCGTCACCAAAGCTCTTCAATGACCAAACATCCACAGCCCTGGACCGCATCGTTCAGAAATGTACAGAACAAAGCCAGGCCAGTCGATATCAATCTATGAACGAAATCAAGTCCGACTTGATAGCCTGCGGATAACTCAGCCTAGGATAAATGGCAAAAATCTATTAGAATTGCCGAAATCCTCGCCAAAGGGAAAGGAATCCCATTCTATGACCGTCAAAGCAACATTTCCCACCAAGATATCCCTCGGGAATCTCTATTTTGCCGAAGAGAGATTTCCGCACCAGCGCAACTGGCTCGGAGAAGCAGCCGGAGAATTCTCTCTGGAGATTCCCCCGGGGAAGATGCTGGGTCTGGCGCTCTCGGGTCAGGTAGAGGAAGAGATGCTAGAGGAGCTGGCCGGTCCGATGAGCATTCTCAGCTCCCTCGATCTCTCCACGGTAAGATACTCGGCAAAATTTATTTCCACAATCAGTCAGCTCGAGCGTATCAAAGAGTTGAGGCTCGATTTCACTCCATTCGAAGACAACCATGTCCAGTTTCTGAAATCTCTGCCGGAACTCTCTACGCTCTGGTTGCTCTTCACCGCCATTTCGAACAAAGGCATCAAGAATCTTTCGGCTCTGCCGTCTCTCACTCATCTAGTCCTCAAAAACACCGAAATCACCGATGCCGGTCTCAGCCATTTAAGAGAGTTCAAAAGCTTGAAGACCCTGCTTTTGCCGGGACAAATAACCGACAAAGGTTTTGAGGAGCTGATTCCTTTAGAAGAGCTTTTCCATCTCGACGCCTCAAACAGCAAAATAAGCGACAACGGGCTGCGTTCTATACAATGCTTGAAAAATCTGCAAGCTCTCTATCTATCCGACACCAACCTCACCGATAGCTGCCTGGACAGTTTTGCCGAACTCACCAATCTCTCTACTCTTTTCTTGAGCGGAACGAAAATTTCAAACAAAGGGATACCGGCGCTAAGTACCTTGAAGAGCCTCTCCTACATCGAATTACGGGACACAAAGATAACCGAGAAAGCAGCAGATAAACTGAGAGAAGCCCTGCCCCAATGCGAAGTGGTTTCTCAGTAAGCTATGGATAGCCTGGTATTTGACGAGAACCTGGCCCTTATCTCGAGCGAGATCGAAAAAGCGTTCAACGACTATCCATTCCCTGAGGTCATGCCCGAACATGTTCTGCTTGCAATCCTGCGCCAGAATTGTGAGATATTCTCGAGACTGGCTAATTTACTGAGTCTCAAGCTCGGCTATCTGGAAGGCAGCGTGGTGCGCTTTCTTTCCGGCGGAACCTCCATCAAGAATCCAAGCTATGACAAAGCGGAGTGGCAGGACATAACCGACTTCATCTTTATCGACGCCGATAAAATAAGAACAATTCTCGGTCACGAAAAACTGGGAGTGGAGCACGTTTTCTGCTCTCTATCCAGAGTTACGGGCACAGTCACTTTCGAGATTCTGCAAGATCTCGCTATGCACGCCGATCTAATTGCCCAGGCGATCTCGGTTCTTCATGAAGACTCGAGGCAAGCCGGCACCACCCTTGAAACCAGGGCACATCATAACCAGGGCAGCAATGACAAAATCGATTACGGCAATGAATTCGGCATCGATCTAACAGCACTCGCCTTAGAAGCGAAGCTGGATCCGGTCATCGGCCGAGACGAAGAGATACGCCGAGCCCTCAATATCCTGGCGCGCAGAACAAAGAACAATCCTGTGCTAGTCGGTGAAGCCGGTGTAGGCAAAACCGCCATAGCCGAAGGACTGGCGATTAAAATCGCTGCCGGGGACGTGCCGGTGAGTCTCAGAGGTCACAGAATCCTGAGCATAGATGTTGGCTCCCTGGTCGCCGGCACAGCCATGCGCGGTGCGTTCGAATCCAGACTCAAAAACCTGATTGAAGCCGCAACAGAAGCCGGTCGCAACACGATTCTCTTTATAGACGAGTTACACTTGCTGGTTGGAGCCGGCGCCGTAGGCGATGGCGCCCTGGATGCGGGAAACATACTTAAGCCCTACCTGGCAAGAGGTCTGATCCGCTGCCTTGGCGCCACCACCATCAGTGAGTATTCGCGCTATATCGAAAAAGACCCCGCTCTCGCCAGACGGTTTCAAAAGGTCTTGGTCAAAGAGCCCAGTCCATCCCAGACCCTCTCGATACTTAGGGGTTTGAGAAGCAAGTACGAAAGCTACCATGGTGTGAGAATTCACGACTCGGCGCTGGTGGCGGCGGCAGAGCTGAGCGGGCGATATCTGACAGACAGGAAGCTGCCTGATAAAGCAGTGGATCTCATAGACGAAGCCGCCTCGCGAAAAGGCATGGAACTCGACTCGACACCGATTGAGCTTGATTCCATCAACGAAAACATGCTGCACCTCGAACTGGAGAGAGCCTCTCTCGAAAAAGATGAAGAGACCAAAAATGGCCGGCGCCTATCCGAGATAGACAGCCTCGTCGAGTCGTTGAAGTCTAAAAGCGATGAGATAACTTTGGCATGGAGGCAATCGAGAGAAGGGCACCAGAAGCTGGGTCTTCTGAAAAAACGCATGGAGAGACTGGAAAACGAGATTGCCAGAGCCAAGCGAGATAAAGATTTCAAGAAAGCCGCCGTATTAGAGAGGTCCATGGCCGATCAGGAGAAAGTATATAAAGAGGTCCAGGAGAGCTGCCATTCTAATAAAGATTTCGTCAGCGACCGGGATATTGCCCGACTGCTCTCTGAATGGACGGGGATTCCAGTAAGCAGCCTAGAGGCAACCGAGACGAACCGTCTGCTTTCCCTGGAACAAGAATTGAACGCCTCGGTGGTGGGCCAGGACGAAGCACTGAAGGCGGTGGCGCAAAGCATTAGAATCGCGCGAACCGGTCTTGCCAGCGCAGAAAGACCGATAGGCAGTTTCCTTTTTGCTGGTCCCACCGGTGTCGGCAAGACCGAGGTAGCCAAAGCCGTAGCGAAAGCACTTTTCCCTGGCGCAAAAGCCCTGATTCGACTGGATATGTCCGAGTACTTCGACAAGTATACGGTCGCGAGATTAATCGGCGCCTCCCCGGGCTATGTAGGCTTCGAAGACGGAGGGCAACTGACTGAAGCCGTGAAAGCAAATCCTTACTCTTGCGTTCTCTTCGACGAAATTGAAAAAGCCCATTGCGATATCTATAACATTCTCCTACAAATTCTCGATGAAGGCAGGCTTACAGACGCCAGAGGCAGGGTGGTCGATTTCAGAAATACGGTTATCATCCTGACATCCAATGTCGGTGCGGATTTAAAAGCCGAGACGACTTCTGTCAAAAAAAACCCCAGAGCAGGTGTCGATTTAAAAGGCTCCCGGGGAATCGATACCCTTCCTCCTGCGTTCAGAGACGAATTACAAAAGGTCTTCAAACCGGAGCTTCTAAATAGGATAGACGAGATCGTCCTGTTCAAGCCTTTGAACAGTGGTGCTTTGAGCAGCATTGTCGAATTACAGCTAGATGAACTACGCCGTCAGCTAAAAAGCAACGGACATGACCTCCTTGTCAGCCCCCGGGCGGTCGAGCATATAGCGGAACTCTGTGCCGACACCAATTATGGTGCCAGGCCTATAAAACGAATGATCAGAAATCTTATTCAGGTTCCTATCTCCGAGCTTATTCTGGAGAATGGCAGTGGGTCAGAGACCGAAAGAAGAATTGAGATTGATCTGACCGACGGCGAGATCACGGTACAAACGAACTAGAAAAAGTTGCTCCTAGTCTAGTTCAACTTGACGGTGAATCTGCAATAGAGCAGTTGTCGGCAAAGGAACTTCATTCTGTTCAACTAGAATCGGCTCTTCGGCGCCGCTATCTTTATCCGGCAGTAGAGCTTCATCCCTGGCTATATCGATAGCCATCTCGATGGGAAGCTCGGAAGGTTCCGGAAGAGACTGGGCGATACGGAACGGTTGATTATCGCTCGAGATAGTTTTTTGCCTGGTCGCATCCTGGGTTACTTTATCGAGTTGCTTCCGCAACCTATCCACCTGGGCATAGTAAGAGGGCTTGATCACGCTCATGCGAATACCGCCGAAAATCCGAAAATCAAATCCACTCAGTCCCGGTACATTATTGCTGCCGAAGTTCCAGATAGGCTCCGCCCGAAAGAATGCCACCGTACCTGGTACTTTTTTCGAAATCGGTCGATTAAGCTCGAAAGAGCTGATCATTGCATAATTGCGCTGGGGTGGAATGGCTTGCGGATACCTGAAATTGGCGACAAAGGTATTAGTGGCGATGGCGTTCCAGTCTTTCCACCGCCCAAGAACCCCAAGCGTGAAGAAAGGATCTATCTCTCTAAAAGTGCCGGTTGCAAAAATATTTCTGCTTCTAAGCTGCAGCTGGGTATTAGCGAAACCGATCAACTTAGGAGAGAAAACATGGGTGTAGGTAAGACCGGGCAGAAGGTCTGCCTGCCTGAGATTCCTTGCTTGCCATAACTGCCTGACCTGAAAGTCAGCCTGAAGATTAGACCTGGTGCCAATGGGCACATCCTGCCTCAGACCTCCGGACAGAGACATAAAAGTCGGATAGGTCAAAAATCCATGCCGAGCATAGACATCTTTGATCATAAAATAGTTGCAGTAAATGCTTGAATTCGGCAGAAAGTTATAGCCCAGAGTAATATTCGGCTGGACTCGAAAAACATAATCTCTCTCCGGATTACGGCGAGTGAAAAGGACGTTGCTCTCGAAACGCTGAGAAACCTCGGTGACCGAACTGAACCACATTCGAGCGGGCAGCTTCTGCTTCAAATAAAACGTGTAGCCCGGTCGAATCAGCTCTCTTTCGTCCCCGACTCTGGTGGGAGTAATGTCCGTCGGAATAATTGCTGGACTTGGTGTGCGGTCGCCGCCGCCAAAATTCTGCGCCACCAGAGTACGGCCGGTCAAAGTTATCGGACTGAGTCCGGCACTGTCCTGACCAAACGCAGACCGGCCGCTGCCTATACAGAACGCGGCCCCGGTAAAGAGCATCACCAAGCCAGTCTTAGAAATTAGATAACGAATACCGAGAGATTCCATTTTACAGAGGTTCTAGTAAATTCCAGAGCCGGAAAGCTAGTTCATGATAACCGAAGCGACAAGCAATAGCCCATCCCTTGACTTCACCGGGGATGCTCAAGCACGGCGCGGGCATCTGATCAAGTCCTGATAAGCGGTGCCCTGTCTCAGATAGACGCCAACAGAAGGGTTATTAAGATTATTCCAACAGCCCCTCCACCTGACATCCGCGATCTTCTGAACGGACTTCAGGGCGAGCGCCCTGGCACCATATTCGGTTTATCGAGTTTGACCCTGTCTTTTGACTCTTGCCAGATGGTTGCCGGCGCCACCAGCAGGTCGCAGTAGTTAAGTTTAAAAAAATTGGGATTTGAAGTTAGCCCTATAGAATCGGCTTGACTGGCTGCCTTTGCCCCAGAAGGAGATCTCAATTTATCGGCCAGATCCTTCATCTTTCGCCTGGTCTCCACGTTCTCGTCCACAGATGCTCCACGCTCTAAATGAGCCGCCGCTTCCTCGAACCTGCGCCTTTCAAGATCTAGGGTGCCCAGAGAGTAATGAGCCGGAGCATTGTTTTTATCCAGCTCGACCGATTTCAAAAATGCTTTTTCAGCCTCTTCCTTTCGCCCCTGGCGATAATAGATGTTTCCGAGAGCCTCGTGAATCTTTGCATTCTCGGGCTCCTTCTTTAGAGCGGCCTTGTAATCTAATAGCGCGCCATCGAGTCTATTGAGATTGGCCCGCAAGTGCCCCCTGGTCAGATAAGCACTGCCTGTGCCACCACCATCTTTAATCAGAATATCCAGATCGGCAAGGGCGTCTTCGCCCCTGTTCAATTTGAACTTGGTCACCGCCGCACCCAATCTAGCATCTGTTGCCGCTTTGCGGTCCTTGCCGCCTGCTGCCCTGGCGAAACAGATCAGCGCTTTTTCCGATTGCTTCAGATCGAGGTTGATGTAACCGAGAATGTTCATCACCGCTTCTTCCGGCGCCCCCAGAACAATTGCCTCCTCAAACTCCTTCACGGCCAGATCATATCGCTTCTCGCCCCGGTAGAGATTGCCTAGCAGCATGTGCATATTTTTGTCTTCGGGCTTAAGCTTGACCAGAGCCTTAGCGTGTTCGATAGCTGCGCTGCGATCTTTTTTCATCAGATACAGATTGACCAGACTCAAATGAGCATCAACCATGTCCGGCTCAAGCTCCAGTGCATGTTCAAAGCGCTCTATCGCTTCGTCACGATCACCATGAAAATACAGAAAATCACCCAACTCCTTCTCTTTGTCCGCTTCAGATTTAGCCTCAACCGAAAAAGGAGAGCTGATAGAGAGGACAATTCCCCACAAAAGAGGTAGAAAAAACCTGGCAACTGTCAAATTCGAACTTTTCAATATCGGAAACCGGACCGAATCGCGTTTTACTCTAAGAGTATCGCATAGCGCAGAGAATGACACGGACCCCTGGCAAGACTTGAAGAAGCGATGAAGGATTATCTATACTGCCGGAGAATGGAATCTAAAGAGGGCTGGCAATGGTTAATAGAGCGAAGAAGAATGGTCCCCACTCGAGCGGATTGATTCTCTGCGAGCGAGTTTTACAGGATCTTGTCAATCGAGACGCGGTTACCTGCGTAAACATCTTCAACGGTCTCTCTGCCCAGAGCTTTCCTATGCTGATGCCGGTGGCCTACGCATTCGCACAGGTAACGGGAGCATCAGGTCCCTTCGAGTACGAGTACAAGATTCTCGATGGCGAAGGAAATATCGTCGCTCTCTCGCAAAAATCGAGGGTCGATCCTCAACCCGGTACGGACGAGACCACAAGCCATAAGGTAATCAGCGCCTTCAACGGACTCGGATTCGAGAAGGAGGGACTTTATATGGTCACCCTGGAAATCGATGGTGTAGAAGCGGCTGAACTGCCTCTTAAGGTAACGAGAATAATGCCCCAGGTTGTCTCTGGTCAGGCCGGAGGCCGCGCCTGAAAAGCAAGTGCTTTGACTGTCGCATACAGTAATAGCAACAGACTATAAGAAGGAAAAGCACGGCTCCACCAAGGCTCCAGAAAAGGAGATGGTTTATGGTGTCCACCATTCAGATTATCTCCCATTCTAAGTGCATCAAAGAGGAGCGGATGTCAATGTACCGGCAGGGATTTGCAACTGTTAAACTTCCCCTCTAGGCACGGATGGAAAAGCAGAGGTAACAAGAGATGAGCAGGCCTGACTGGGAAATCACACGAGGATCGTCGCCGATTCTTGCCACCGCTATTCATAACGGTAATCTAGTCAGGGCTGACCTGAAAAAAAGGATGATTCTGGCCGATGCTTCCAGACTGAGAGAAGAAGATCCCTATACCGGAAGATGGACCGCCATCGCCGAGAACAGAATTATCCTCAACACTTCCCGCTTCGAAGTCGACTTGAACCGCCCCCGGGAAAAAGCTGTCTACGCCAGGCCGGAAGATGCCTGGGGCTTGAATATCTGGGACCAGGAGCTGGAGCAAGAGGTGGTCGATCTATCTTTGACGAAATACGACCGCTTCTACAGAGAGCTGAAGACCATACTCGATGAGCTCCAAGCTCAATTCAACCGCTTCGTCGTCTATGACATCCACTCTTATAACCACCGCAGAAACGGTGCCGATGCGCCCCCTGAGCCGCAAGAAGCGAATCCCGAGGTCAATCTGGGCACCGGCACCCTGGACAAATCGCGCTGGGGCCAGGTGGCTGACGCATTTATGGACACGATTCGTGATTTCGATTACAACGGCCGCCATCTGGATGTGAGAGAAAATATCAAATTCAAGGGTGGCTTTCTTTCTACCTGGATTCATGAGAATTATCCTGAAACCGGCTGCTGCCTTGCCGTCGAGTTCAAGAAATTCTTCATGGACGAATGGACCGGCGAGTATTTCGAGGAAGACATGGTCAGAGTGGAAGAAGCGCTGAAAGCGACGTTGGCACCTGTAAGCGAAGCCGCCAACCGCTAAACTTCAGGCGGTCTGACTAACTCGTAGCGAAGCCGAAAGTCAGCCTATAGTGTGATTTTTCAACATGACAGGTAGATTGTCTGATACCATGAAGTTAAAACTACCTTGCACAAACCAATTTTTATATCCGGTAGCCTGGAATGCCTGAAGAATCTGGGCCAGAGCCTGGCAGCAAAAAAACCGTCTCCATTCTCCTGGTCGAAGATCAAGAGATGTTGCGCCTGGGCGTCAAGCTCTCTCTGCAAGGTCACGAAGATCTGGAACTGATTGGTGAAGCCACCAGCGGCCCCGAGGCTGTCCGATTGGCAAGAGACCTGAATCCGGACCTGATCCTCATGGACATCGGGCTGCCTGAGTTCGATGGAATCGTTGCGACAAGAAAAATCAAGACCGAAGGTAAGAGTAAGGTTCTCATTCTGAGCAGCCATGGAGAAGATGAGTGCCTTTATCCCTCTCTGGAAGCCGGTGCAGATGGATATTGCCTTAAAGAGTTGAGTAAAGACTCCCTTCTTGCGGCAATTCGAGCCGTGTCCAGTGGCGGCACCTGGCTGGACGAAACAATCGCAAGACGAGTGATAAACGCTGTTAAGACAAGCGATAGCACAACTTTCCGAAAATCTCAGCCGGGCCTGCTCAATCATCGAGAAAGAGAGTTGCTGAATCTGCTTCTAGAAGGGAAAAGCACCGAAGTAATCGCCCAGGAACTCAATATATCCTCTGCCCAGGTCCATGAGTCAACCAAAACCGTCCTGCAAAAATTAGCAGAGAAAGCTGAGAAAATAGAAAGAAATTATAGCCAAATCAATGAAGAAGAAAGAATCTCTAACTCTACCTCTACGAAAAACCTGTCATCCGATTATGAACCGACCAAACGCTGCCGATTCTGCCACAGCAAAATTGCTCTCGAATACGACTATTGTCCGGCAGACGGCGAGACAGCCATCGTAGACAACCGAATCGGTTCCATCTTCGCCAATCGTTATGAAATTCTATCCTTGATCGGCTCCGGCACAGGCGGCTCTGTGTATAAGGCCAGACACCGATATCTAAAGTTTCTCGCTTCAATCAAAATCTTGCACTCTGATCTGATGCGCAATCTAGAGCTGCTTCATAGATTTAGATTGGAAGCAGCAAGCATCTGCTCGCTGGATCACCCTAATATAATTACGGTAAAAGACTTCGGAATATCAGAAGAAGGTGATGCCTTCATGATCATGGAATACTTCGAAGGCAATGGATTGGATCAAATCCTCGAAAAGGAATACCTTCTCGAATACGAAAAGGCGATTGTCATCTTTGCCCAGATCTGTGACGGAATGCAAGCAGCCCATGAAAAGGGAATCCTGCACAGAGATCTGAAACCCAGCAATATTCTTATACACGATATGGGTAACAAGACCACCGTTGCCAAAGTGGCGGACTTCGGTACAGCCAAGATTCTAAAAGGAGAATCCCAGGATGAGAACACCGCCCTGCATAACATTACCAGAACTCAGGCCGGCCAGGTTCTGGGGACACCGATCTACATGAGTCCGGAGCAATGCCAATCGAGAACTCTGAGCCCGGCCTCGGATATCTACTCTCTGGGATGCTTGATGTATCAATGCCTATCAGGTCAACCACCGATAAATGGAAAAGACTACATGGAGGTAATGTACAAACATGTCTATGAAATTCCGCAAGACCTTGCCGCCACTTCAATTGGGCCTGCCCTGCCCGAAAAGCTGAAAGGGCTGGTAATGAAAACACTGAATAAAAACAGCTCTTCTCGACCGCAGAAAATGAAGGAGTTGAAAGCTGACTTATTGAGCATTTCAATTTAGCTCCAATCGCTCCTGCTCTTATTCTTATACGCGGCAGCACTATTAACGGCGATGCCACCGTCAATAGGACTAAGCACCAGAATTAAGCCCTCTCACTGATTGTTCTTTTAACTCTATCAAAAGGCTTCCGGCGTCATTCGACAGATAAGTAATCGCATTTTTATTTTTCTGTCAGCCTGGAAGAGCCACGCTACTCTATAATCTAAGTAATGGTATCCAGATGGTAACCCAATCCCTATTGCTGCTAGCCCACCAACAGCTCTAGCAGCAAAGAGCCATGCGCAACTGACAATGAAAGATAAAGTGAACGGTCATTTTCAACTTGACCTGGACGGCCTTCGCATGATTCTCGATACCGCTCCCAACGGCATTCTCATGGTAGATGAAAGCGGACGAATTGTTCTGGCAAATAAAGAGCTGGAGAATCTCTTTCTCTACGAGTCGAATGAGCTGCTGGGAGAACTGATCGAAGTTCTGGTGCCCGGCGATGCCAAAGCGAGCCATCCTCATTCCCGCAAGAGTTTTTTCGACACCCCGGAACCACGTGCCATGGGGGCAGGAAGAGACTTGAACGGTCTGCGTAAAGACGGCAGTCTCTTTCCGGTGGAGATCGGTCTAAATCCGCTTCAATCAGGAGACAAGCGCTATGTGGTCGCTTCGGTGGTGGATATCACCGAACGAAAGAAGGCAGAAAAGATTCTCAAAGAGAATCTGGTCGAGCTCAAGCGATCGAATGAAGACCTGCAGCAATTTGCTTATGTCTGCTCCCATGATCTCCAGGAACCACTGCGCGTTATTTCTAACTATACCCAACTGCTGGATAGAAGATATCGGGGCAAACTCGACGAGAACGCCGATGATTTCATAGAGTTCATCACCGATGCCACCAGCCGCATGCAAATCTTGATAAACGACCTATTGGTCTACAGCCGCGTTCAGACCAGAGCACAGCAAATGAGAGAAGCCGATTGCTCTTTCGTGGTAGAGAAAGCGATGGCCAACCTGAAATTGGCCATCAATGAAAACGATGCCAAAATCACCATTGTGGACGAGCCACTACCCACAGTACTGGGAGACGACTCCCAGTTGATCCAGCTTTTCCAAAACTTACTCGGTAACGCCATCAAATTTCGAAGCCAGGAACCGCCTGTCATAAAGATAAGCACGGAAGAGAAACCGGACTCCTGGATATTCCGTATAGAAGATAACGGTATCGGCTTCGAGATGAAGTATGCCCAGAGAATTTTTGTGATTTTCCAGAGACTTCATCCCAAAGAGAGTTATCCCGGCAGTGGCATAGGTCTTGCAGTCTGTAAAAAAATTGTTGAACGACATGGCGGGGACATGACAGTCAACTCTGAACCAGGCCTCGGTACGACCTTTGAATTCAGCCTGAAAAAATTCAAATAGACGGTAATAAGGATGCGAAAAATGGCCGAGACGATAAAGGTATTGCTTGTAGAAGACAGTCAAGCTGACGCACGATTAATAACAGAAGTCTTCCGGGACGAAAAAATAATGGTCGATCTGGATATCGCAAGGGATGGCGAGGAAGCGATGGAATACCTGCTCAGCGAAGGAAATAATCCAGATCTGGTTATTCTCGATCTCAATCTCCCGAGAAAAGATGGTAGAGAAGTCCTGGCCGAAATCAAAGAGAACAAGTCACTCAGGACCATACCGGTGGTAATCCTCACCACTTCTCAATCGGAAGAGGACATTCTTAAGAGCTACAAGCTGAATGCCAACTGTTATGTCACCAAGCCGATTGATCTCGATCAATTTATCAAGATAATCAAATCTCTGGATGAATTCTGGTTCTCGGCGGTAAAGTTTCCGCGGGAAATCAAAAAATGAATAGCAGATCCACAAAAATCCTTCTAGTGGAAGACAACCCTGCCGATGCGCGATACACAAAAGAGCTATTGCCGGCTACGCAATACTCTTTGATCGCTGCCAACAGCCTGGCCGAAGCCCTGGAGTGCGTAAGAGACACCCCGGTAGATGTGGTGCTTCTGGACCTGGCGCTACCTGACAGTATGGGGGTAGAAACGGTGGCAAAATTGATAGCGCAGCGGAAGGAGCTGCCAATTGTCGTTCTTACCGGTCTGGAAGATGTGGAGTGCGCCATAGAAGCGCTGAGAATTGGTGCCCACGACTATATAGTAAAAGGAAAACTGAACGAAGAGTTGCTGATACGCTCTATCAACCTGGCCATAGAAGCAAAAAAACATCAGCTGACCAGGGACAACTTGCTGAGCAAAACTCGTTTGAACAAACTGTCCGCAGCCGTAGGCGAAGCCCTGATTACCTGCCACAGCGTCACTGACTTTCTGGAAAAATGTGCCGAAGCCCTGCATCAGCATCTCGGGCTTATTCATGCTCACATCTGGACATTGAACGATCATCTCAACGAGATTCACCTCCAGGCCGTCAGTGGAGAATGCAGAGATATAAAACCTGGATCAACCTACGTATCTCATCACACAAAAAATCTTCATCAATTCACTACCGAAGCCCTGGCTGAAATAACCGACCTGCTGGCAAAAAAAACGATCGAGCGATGCGAGATCAACTCAAACAGGGACTGGGCCGCAGTACTGGTGGTGGAACCACTGATAAGCGATGACCGACTTTTTGGATTCTTGACCCTGCATATGCAATCCAATGTAGATACTATTCCACAACCATCCCTGAAGATTTTAGCGGAGCAAATAGCCATGGGACTGGACAAGAAACTGTCCGAGGCGGCCCGTGCTCTTCTGGCTAATATAGTTCAGTGTTCCGAAGACGGCATTATCAGTAGCGGTCTGGACGGTAAGATCAAGACCTGGAACGAAGCGGCTGAGCGAATTTTCGGATACGGATTCGAAGAAGCCATCGGCAAAGACATCTCACTCTTTTTACCTGAGAAGAATAATCCGAGGATAGAATCGATTCAAAATGCTCTTGTCGAGGGTAAAAGTGTTGAAACACTGGAGCTCACAGCCAGGAAGAAGAACGGGCAATATCAAATGGTTGCCCTTACTGTCTCGGCGCTGCAGGATAACAGCAACTCGGTCTACGGAACTTCGATGATCGTGCGAGATATATCCGCCCAGAAGTTGAGTGAAAAGATTGAAAAAACCCACACACGGGCAATGGAAATTCTCAATGAGTGCGATTCCATCGCCATGGTCGCCCCCAGAATTCTCAATGAGCTAAGAAAAGTTCAACAACTGGATATGGTTGATTTTTGGCTACCTGATACCCTGGGCACCAGCCTTGGTTGCCTTGCTGTCAGCAATACCGGCGACGAAAAAGTAGAAAAATTCGCCAAAAGCTCGAGCCGGCAAAAGCTTTCCCGCAAAACATCTCTTCCCGGCATAGTCCTTGAAAGCGGAGAAACTGTTTCCTACTACGATATTGGCAGCGCCGGGGGCTTCGACAGAAAAGATGCCGCCCTCAAAGCTAAGCTCAAATCGGTCATCGCCTACCCGGTGAAGAGTGGCGACCAGCGCCTGGCGGTTATAGAACTCTTCAGCAGCGAATCCCTGGATCACAACAAAGCGATGTTAGACCGCCTGATGAAGCCGCTCTGTTACCACATCGGTCAATTTATAGAGAGAAAGAAAGCAGAAGAGACGGCCAGGCAGGCTACCCGAGCCCAGCTAAAGATCGGCCAGGCAATAACAGAGAATGCACCGATAGGCATTACCTGGCTGGACAAGAATCTAGCGGTATCGGAGGCAAATCTGGCTTTCTGCAATCAATTCGCAATACAACGAAACAACGCAATCGGCTCATTAATATTTCAACTTGCAACCGGCATACCGGAAGAATGGCTTACAAAAGTGCTGGAAGAAGGTCGACCTTTCAACCGAAATAATTATCTTATCGAACAGGAAAGCACAGAGGAGAATTTCTGTGACCTTACTATCTGGCCAGTAATGGATGAAACTGAAAAGCCTGATGGACTGGTTATTCTTACTATCGACGTGACGGAAAGGGTAGAACTTGCAAGACAGAAAGAAGACTTTGTGGCCACACTCTCTCACGATCTGAAAAATCCATTAATAGGCCAGTTGCATGTCCTGGAAGGCTTACTGGAAGGCAAACTGGGTCAATTAAACGCAGCTCAGTTCGATGTCCTATCCATTGTCCACTCCGGTACCACCGAAGTCCTGGACCTGATCAAGATGCTCCTTGACGTATACAGGTATCAAGATGGCAACCAGAAACTAGTACCGGAAGAATTTGACCTCCACAATGAAATCGCCTCGATAATCAACCAGTACAAACCGCTTACCGAACGCAGAGACCTGACAATCGATGCTCCCTATCTTGAAAAAAATATCCGCTTAACTGCGGACAAAATGGCAATTAGACGAGTAGTTTCCAATTTGATCAACAATTCAATCAAATTCACCAGCAACCCCGGATCGATCTCCATTTCCTGCAAACAAGTTGAAGACATGGTGAAAATAACTGTAAAAGACAACGGTTATGGCATTCCGGAAAGCGAGTTGCCTTTCCTGTTCGAGCGATTTTCAAAAGGCAAGAGCCACACCCAGAATAAAGCCGGAACTGGTCTGGGACTTTACCTGTGCAAGCAAATTGTCGAGAAGCACGGTGGCAGTATCGGCTGTAAAAGCGAAAAAGACGCAGGTACCGAGATCTATGTGATCCTGCCCGAAAATTACCTGAAACAGAAAGGGAAAGGATCCAAATGATTGAATCCGCCCAAAAGAGAATTTCGAAATAGGTAAACCGACCGATTTTGAATTACGCCCTCTTTTCATATAATAAATAAAAAGAGTTAGCTCTTATCTCACGATAATTTCACACTTTTGTGTGATATTTAGAGAAGTGGACTGTGGCAGGTCCAGGCGAAACTATAAAAACGGTATCCCGATGAATCTCTCCAAAAGGCTGAAATCCCTGGTTCGATGCGGAACTCTGGGAATAGTGCTGTCTTACTCCCTGCCGCTCCAGAGCGGTGCCCAGGAATCCGTAACACCGCCTGCAGGCAGTGCTCCTTCACCGGTGAATCCAGGAGCATCGGCTGACACAGCCGCTATCGAGGCAGCAGCAGGGGCTTCGACTCTTTCGGCCACTTTAGCAGCCGAAGAAGCGGCCCAACAGGCTGTCAATTCCGCCGCCATCGCTGCCGAGTCCGCCGCTCAGCAGGCTGCTAATACCGCCGCCATCGCTGCCGAGTCCGCCGCTCAGCAGGCTGCTAATACCGCCGCCATCGCTGCCGAGTCCGCCGCTCAGCAGGCTGTAAATTCCGCCGCCATCGCTGCCGAGTCCGCCGCTCAGCAGGCTGTCAATTCCGCCGCCATCGCTGCCGAGTCCGCCGCTCAGCAGGCTGTCAATTC
>CAZCBH010000007.1:0-65225 GCA_964496875.1 uncultured Candidatus Obscuribacterales bacterium
ATTGGAATCTCCGGGAGTCGGGTCGAGTTCTGCAAGACCCATAGAATACTCCAGTAATTCCCTCTTATTCAACATCGGATTTGGATACTGTTATTGATTCTGATTAGACTCAGGCCATGGCCGAGGTGTCGACAGAGCCTTCTTTTCTGTATGCAACCATCGGCTTTTTCATCGAATCCGCCAGGAATTTATTCATCTGCGCGGCATCGAGTTCGCCCACGGCCTGACCGGCAACCCGGATGGTGCGGTCGGAGGTGGCAAGAACCACGGTTATGGGATAGGCTTTGCCTTCGATGGCATCGAAGAGCTGCTTGCCGCCTTGATCTTTAGTAGGATCGCTTACGGAGAACACGGCTTTATCGGCGTACTTGCCGCCTTCTTTGGCTAGCTGCTCTTTGTTTCTTTCGCAGAAACCACAGTTTTCCCGGGTGAACATCAGAACGGTGAACTTTTCGCCGTATCCGTTTTCGCTGGTCTTGCCCAGGGCGTCCATATAGGCATCGAAGGCTTTGTTCTCGAACTTGGTGAGATCCGCTTTCTCCGGCTGAGTAGATCTGTCGGAGGCTTCGAATACTTCGAACTTCGGGAGCTGGAAGCCGCTGAAACTCTTGGCGTCCGATATGGCGGCAAGATTGGAGCCGGACTGGAAATCTGTCGGATTGAAGTTCGGCGTAGTACTGGAACCTGATTCACGACCCGACTCCAGACTGCTTACTTCGAGAGATGTTCTTCCCAACGACATTGTTGATTCCTCCTGGCTTTAATCAAAAAACTTTGTTCAGCTTTGATTTACATTGCATTGACAACCGTTCAAGAGGTCTATATGCCTCCTGCAAAGTTTTTGGACAGAGTCGAGATCATTTAATCTTTAACGACAGGGGCCCTTTCGGTCATGGTCAATCGGATGCCGCGGCTATCGAGTTCGGCAAGGAAAAGCCTTGCCGGCACTACCTCTTCCGGAGCAAGTACCCCTTTGCCTTTTATATCTTCCCGGGCCAGCATCTGGGCCACTATGGAAGCCGGGTATGCCGTCATTCTGGTACAGGCTCCTATTCGCTCAGCCGGATCACCGTAGTCCACACAGTCGAATACGTGCTGAATCGGTTTGTCGTCTTTCACTCCGGTGGAGGTGATCTTTATCACAACCAGGTCGGCCGGTTCTGCGGCGGTCTGAGAGAGGAGCTTTTCGGTAAGCTCGCAAGGAACTACCTCTATTCCGGAGGGCAATTGGAGCGTCTGATTCGAAAAGAGACCGAGCTCTTTCAAGAGGGTGACTCTGTCCAGATAGCCTGGATAGTGAATGGACTTGAAGTCGAGGTGACGAATCCGACCTTTATATAGTTCGGGCAGTCGGCCTGCTCCTCCGAAACTGAGAAAGGCTTCGGTCTTGCCTATGGGGGCAGGAAAGTCCAGACTTTCCTGTTCCGTCAGAGCAGGAACCTCCAGGACTTTTCCTTCTTTGATCAATTTGACGGGATGGAGAAATTCCCGGGAATTGAAGGACTTGATCCTAAATTCGTCTAAATTCCCCTCGTTTTCGACCGGGAGGATACCCAGGCGGATTTTGATTTCATAGAGTTCATCCAGGGAATCCGCCGCCGATATGGCCAGAATGGAGATAAGGCCTGGGGACAGACCGATGGAGGGGATGATGGCGACACCTTCGTCTTTTGCCACTTCGTCAAGCAGTTGAAGCCTGCCGGTCAGCTCCGGATCCGGGCTGTTTTCGACGGCGCAAAAACTGGTTTTTGCCGAAAGGGCCAGCTTGGCCATATCGTAGTGCAAGGACTGGGGAAGGCAGGAGATCACCACGTCGGCTTTGGCCATCAACTCGGCTGCATATTCTTCCTGGGAGACATCGAGTTCCACCGGGACAATCTTTTCGTCGGCCATGGTCTCTTTCAATTTCTTGACCGTGTCGGCGTCTCTGTCTGCCAGCACCACCATCTCGGTTCTGGGGCTGCGAATCAGATCATGGGTTATCGAATAGCCGAGCCGTCCGGCTCCAAGAATCAGAAATCTCACGAGGTTCTCCTTGCGATTAATAGGTCGAGCGGCGTTTTCCGCCATCTACACAGATGGTCGAGCCGGTTATATAAGACGCCCTTTCCGAAGCCAGAAATGCCGCAGCGGCGGCGAACTCTTCCGGGGTACCCAGTCGTCCTGCCGGAATACTCTCCAGATATTCTCTCTTGTACTCTTCTTTTGTTTGACCGCTTCTTTTTATGCGAGCTTCCATCAGTTCGTTGAGGCGTTCGGTTGCTATCGCTCCGGGAGCGATGCAGTTCACAGTAATGTTGAATGGGGCCACTTCATCAGCCAGGGATTTGAGCATAGATGTAACCGCCGAGCGAATCGCGTTGGAGACAGCCAGGGTCTTGATCGGCTCCATGACGCTCAAAGAGGTCACACAGAGGATGCGCCCCCAGTTGTTGGTTTTCATGCCGGGCAAAAAGGCTTGATTGAGCTCGATTACAGACTGGAAAAGTTTGTCGAATCCAGTCTGCCATTGTTCCTCTGAGGTTTCCGAGGCAAAAGAAGGGCTGGGTCCGCCCGTATTATGGACCAGGATGTCGACGCCTCCAAAGCGCTCTTCGACTTCTTTTATCAAAGAACTTCTGGCTTCGCCCAGATCCAGATCGCAGGCCAATCCGTACACTTCAGAATTGTCTGCAATCTCTTTCTTTATAGATTGCACTGCAGCAAGAATTCGACTTTCAGTTCGGGCAGCCAGCATCACCCTGGCGCCTTCTTTTGCCAGCTCCCGGGCGATGGCGTTGCCGATGCCGCGAGAGGCCCCTAAGACCAGAGCTCTTTTGTCTTTGATTCCCAGTTCCATATCAGTTCTTTGTTCCTTTCAAATCGATGCACCATGGGTGGTGCTGGCTTGGGACCCTTGATTTTATTTGTATCTATAAGAAATTGTTTTGGTCTCCGAGAAGAAATCAAGGCTGTGATTGCCGCCCTCCCGGCCGATACCGGAAGATTTCTGCCCGCCGAAAGGAGTTCTCAGATCCCTGGCAAACCAGCAGTTCACCCAGACCAGACCGACTTCGAGGTCTCGGGATACTCTGTGGGCGCGGTTGACATTCTCTGTCCAGATCGAGGTGGAAAGACCATAGTCGGTAGAGTTGACCATTGCAAGAACTTCTTCTTCGGTCTTGAAAGGGATGATAGGCAGAACCGGTCCGAAGATCTCTTCCTGGCAGAGTCTTGAGTCATAGGGAAGCCCTTCGAAGAGCGCCGGTCTCAAGAAGTTGCCTTCTCCCAGCTCTTTTATTCTTTCGCCACCTGTAATAAGCTTCCCTTCCTTCTTTCCGAGTTCTACATAAGACTGTACTTTTTCCAGGTGCTCTTTAGAGACGAGCGCGCCCATCTCGGTATTGGAATCGAGAGGGTCTCCGACTCTTATAGCCTCCACTTTCGTTTTCATCGCATCGCGAACTTTCTTGAATGAATCTTCCTGAACAAAGAGGCGGGAGCCTGCCAGGCAGATTTGACCCTGGTTGCGATAGGCCGCTCTTAGCGATGTCTCTATGGCAGCATCTAAATCGGCATCGTCGAAGATTATGCTCGCCCCTTTGCCGCCTAGTTCGAAAGAGACCTTTTTCAGGCTCTGGGCGCAGTTTTTCATTATTGCTTTACCGGTGGTGGTCTCGCCGGTGAAAGAGATTGAAGCCACGGCTTTGTTCAGGGTCAGGGCTTCGCCGGCACTACCTGGTCCGAAGCCGTTAACCAGATTGAACACCCCGGGCGGCAAGCCTGCCTGGCTTGCTATCTCGGAAAAGAGAAAGGCTGTATAAGGAGTCCACTCCGCCGGTTTGAGGATGCATGAGTTACCCATAACCAGTGCCGGCGCCAGCTTCCAGGTAGCCAGATAAAGCGGTAGATTCCAGGGGGTGATCAGACCGCAGACACCAAGAGGCTCTCTAATGGCAAGATGTCTTTCGTCGGTTCCATTAATGCTGTTGGAAAAGAGTTCGTCTCCCTGACTGGCGGCGAATTTTGCAAAGAAGTGAAAGTTGAGCGCCGATCTGGGAATATCCCCGGTTAGACTTTCTGATATCGGCTTACCGGTATCCAGGCTTTCGGCGGTGGCCAGCTCCTCTTTGCGTTCCAATATGAGGTCGCCAATTTTGCTTATGACCTCGGCACGCTCCGCCACCGACATTCTTCGCCAGGGACCTTTGTCGAAGGCTTCTTTAGCCGCCTGGGCCGCCATCTCCACGTCTTCGGCACCGCCGAGGGCGACCTGACCGAGCACTTTATTAGTGGCAGGGTTAAGGGTTTCGAAGGTCTCTCCGCCCAGAGCCGAAGCCGCTTTACCATCGATATAGTTCTTGATCTGAACAGTTTTCTGTGTGGTTGCCGCTGTCATCGGGTTAGCCTCCTTTGTAAGCCATCGCTTTGATCTCTATATAGTTTCGACCGGGAAGATCGGCAGCCTGGACGGTGGTGCGAGCCGGGGGGCTGTCGAAGGAAAAGTGTTTTGAATAAACCTCGTTGTACTGGGGAAAGTCCTTCATGTCTTTCAAGAAGACCGTCACATCGACAAGGTTCTCAAGGGAAAGTCCGGCTTCTTCAAGCACCACTCTCAGGTTTTTGATCACCGCTTCGGTCATCACTTTTATATCGTAGGCAATTACTTTGCCGTTATCATCGATGGTGATGCCTTCTTCAATTCCGGTATCGGGATCTCGGGCACCCTGACCGGAGACGAAGAGAAAGCCGCCGGCGGATACCGCATGGGAATATGCTCCTAAAGGGCTCGGCGCTTTGCCTGTGATGTTGTAAGCGATTTTGGCGTCGCTGCGGGCAGTCGAGTCCGGCACGATTATCTCCTCGATGCTTCGGGGCAATTCGAAATCGCTATTCTACTAAATCTCTTCGATCCTTATATAATTCCAGATATAATTCTTGGAATGGACATCAGTGACAAGAGCTTTGAAATATTTGACATCTCGCAGCCGGTGGACTCCAAAACAGCCTGCTTTCCAGGGGATGTGCCCTTCAGTAAAGAGGTCACCCTGACCCTTGCCGACTCCGGTGTCGTCAACTTAACGGCTTTTACAATGAGTCCCCATGTGGGAAGTCATGCCGATGCTCCTGTGCATATGAAAGGCAATCTCGATGCTGGTTGCGGAACGGCGTCGGAGCTCTCGCTCAGAGCCTTTCTTGGTCCGGCGACGGTAATTGATCTGGCTCCATTCGATGGCGGTATAGGCGTTGAGCAGGTTCTTACTAAGCTCGAAGGGCGGAAGCTTCCTGAGAGAATTCTGTTTCGGACAAGGCACCATATCCGGTATGACGTCTTCGAATCTGATTATGCTTTCATTGCCGTAGAGCTGGCAGAGTATCTGGTGCGGGAAGGCGGCGTGAAGCTGATTGGCCTCGATACACCGTCGGTCGACCATACCGATTCCAAGGATCTCAGAAGTCATCATATTTTGCATTCCGGCGGCTTGAGCTGGTTGGAAAACCTCGACCTCAGCGCTGTTCTGCCCGGTGAATACAATTTGATCGCTTTACCTCTCAAATTCAAGGAGCTGGAGGCGTCTCCGGTGCGTGCCGTTTTAATTCGCTGAATCTACAAATATGGAGAGATGCAAGAGCCATGATCTACGGCAAAAACTGTGCCTTAATAGGGGCCGTTCATTTACAGCCTCTACCGGGAGCGGCCGGCTACGGCGGTTCTATGGAAGCTATTCTCGAGGAGGCGCTTTCTGAAGCGCAGTTGTATAAGAAAGCCGGTTTCGATGGACTGATTGTCGAAAACACTCATGACACGCCCTATCTGAAAGGGAGAGTGGAACCAGAAACGGTGGCTGCCATGACCGTAATTGCAGGAGCGATCAAACATGAGGTCGGGCTGCCGATGGGGCTTCAAATTCTGGCTGGAGCCAATCTGGAGGCTCTGGCTGTGGCTGTTTCTCTGGGGCTGGACTTTATTCGCGCCGAGGGTTTTGTCTTCGCCCATGTGGGCGATGAGGGGATTCACGAGGCCTGTGCTCCGCAGTTGATTCGCCGACGCTTCCAACTACAGGCCCAGTCTATTAGAATCTATGTCGATATCAAGAAGAAGCATGCCTCCCATGCTCTCACCGAAGACGTCGACCTGGCGGAAACCGCCCGGGCAGCCGATTTCTTCAGGGCCGATGGAGTGGTGGTGACCGGAGTGAGGACCGGCAGCGCTCCCTCTTTGGAAGAGTTGCAAGAAGCGAGAGCCGCTGTCGAACTGCCGGTTTTGATCGGAAGCGGAGTCTCTCCGGAAAACATAGCAGCGTTCTCAAGCCTGGCTGATGCCTTGATCATCGGTTCTTATGTCAAGCATGATGGTCGCTGGCAGAACAAGATCGATCTCAAAAGATGCGATCAGCTTTTGTCGTGTCTGCCGGGGCGCTGACAGAGGCACTGTATATGCCACTGCTCACAGGTATTCTGGTTCAAGTTGCAATTAGGAAATCAGGTTGTCGAAGGTCTTCGAGTTTTTATTCTCTGGCGATTGTATATACTCATTCTTAAATGTCTAATGGGGTACTTCTAAATATCTGCCGCCTTGCTATGATATTCAGCGAACCAAGGGTGAGTGCTTTATTTCAGTAGAGCGCCGTGAGCCCAGGGACCCTGCCGAAACGTCAGATCGACGTCGACCGGAGACGACAGCAGGCGAGTCCGCATTCGGGAACATTCTGTCTGTGACCGTTTGAAATACTTTGCCCATCGCAAGGGGCAGTTCAGAAAGTAGCAGAACACCACTCGAGATTTATCTGAGTGGTGTTTTTGTTTTGTCCTATTTTAGGATGCTCTTAAAAGGACTTCGAGTTTTTAAGATCGCTCCATATGCTGTTGGCAGGCTTAGAGCTGGATTTGGGTTTTGGCGCCGGAGCTTTGTTCACCGCTGCCGGCTTGCTCACTTTGGGTTTCGGTCTGGGGGCCGGTTTCGGTTTCGCTTCGGTGACTGGATCTTTCGGTTCGATAACTTTTTCAGGCGTTTTAACCGGCTCTTTGACGGAGCCGGTGGATTCACCATCGGTGGTGTCAGGCTCCACTTTGGTCACCGGTTTTGCAACCGGCTTCTCGACCGGTTTATCGATGGTCTTATTATCTACGGGTGGCTTCGACTCTGGAGTCTTAACAGCCTCTTTCTTGGAAAGTTGACTGAAGATAGAGACAAGAATAATGGCGCCGACTATAAGCGCGGCTCCCCCTGCCAGCCCCCAATGCAGAAGAGTCATCTTCTTCCACCAGGCTTCGCCTGCTTCGCTTTCCTTTTCTCCTTCTTCCGTATCCAGATCGACAGTGCGCAAAACCTGACTGCGTCCAGGTTTAGGTACTGCCATCTCCAGCTCGGTGGCCAGTTGCTCCATGCTCTGCTGCCGATCTTCAGGAGCTTTTGCCAGGGCTCTGAGAATGACTTGTTCAACCCTTTCCGGAATATACAAGTCGGGTCTGGCTTCCTGGAAAGTCGGCGGTGAGTCGTTGATGTGCTTCGACATCGTCTCGACCATGGTCTTGCCCAGAATCGGCAGACGGTTAGTGAGAGTTTCGTAGAGCACGATACCCATGGAGTAAATATCGGAACGTTTGTCCAGGGGCAGACCCTGGCACTGTTCCGGCGACATATAGACCGGACTTCCGCAGACCTCACCCATCTGGGTCAGCTTCTGACCTTCGGTGCCCTCTTCCATAAGCTTCGCCACGCCGAAGTCGACCACTTTCACATAGTCTTTGTCGCCTTCCCTGTCGATAAGGACGATGTTGCTCGGTTTGAGGTCTCGATGAATCACTCCCTGTTTGTGGGCGTGACCGAGGGCATCGCAGGCTTGTCTTACGATTTTGAGAGCCCGATCCACACCGACATGGCCTTCGTCTTTGATGATGTCCGAAAGGGGTTTGCCTTCCAGATAGTCCATAACGATATATGGTTGTCCGGTGGGTGATATCCCGAAATCGTAAACCGTGATGATATGTGGGTGGTTGAGTCTGCAGGTGGCTTTGGACTCTTGTTGGAATCTCTTCACCGACATAGAGTCATTGAGGTGGTGAGCCTGGAGCATTTTTATGGCCACCACCCGATCCATGACGTCCTGGCGTCCTTTATATACGACCCCCATGCCGCCTGTTCCCAGTACCGAGACAATGTCGTACTTCCCGGCTAATCTGGTGCCGATCAGAGGATCCTGGGCAATCGGAACCAGCATGCTGTTATCGTGGGGGCAAGCCGCCACAATTCCCGTGAATTGCCGGTTGCATTCCAAACAGACCTTGCGGTCCAGATCTTCGTGTATGTGTCCGGTGGAGGAGGTCATTTCTGGTAGGTTTGCAGAGGATTCAAGCAGGGGTAGGGGGTTTTGTATGAGCAGCATTAAGCAATATTAATTTACCCGCTCAGCCCAGATAGTAATCAGATATGGCCCTTCTAAATATTTATAGGCTCCTCTTCCTGCTCCAGCGCTCTTCCTTCCTTGATTTCGATGAAACGAGCGTTCAATAGCCATTTCTTCTCGAATGCGTCCACATGGGTGGTTGTTATGAGGGTCTGCATGTCTTGATCGCAGGCTTGCATCAGGTGGCTCTGGCGACTTAAATCCAGCTCGGCAAGGACGTCATCTAAGAGCAGCACCGGCGCCTCCATTATGTGATCCCGGACAAGAGACAGCTCGGCCAGCTTCAGGGCAAGGACGAGGCTGCGTTGCTGCCCCTGGCTGGCGTAGGCGGTGGCATCCTCGCCGTTTAAGGTGAGGCGGATATCGTCCCGGTGAGGACCAGCCAGGCTTTGTTTTCGGACGATCTCTTCTTTATGGCGTTTTTGATAGAGTCTGTAGAGCCGCCGGGCTATGTCCTTTTCGTCCGGCTCTATTCCGGCTTTCAAGATCTCTTCGAGATCTCCATCCTCTCCATCGGCTTCATCCTCGGGTCTTTTCAGATAGTATTCCGCTTTCAGAATCTCTTTCTTGCCGGATATTTTAGAGTGCTCCTCCATAGCCACCGGAAGCAGGTTGTTGAGCACTGCCAGTCTCTGTTTGATCACCCGGGCTCCCAGTAATGCCGCCTGCTGATTCCAGGTCTTGAGCTGTTCGAGATCCGCCAGTTCATTAGATCCTGCTCCGAAACCTTTTTCGAAGATGTCTTTAAGCAGTCTGTTTTTCTGACTGGTGGTACGGTTGTATTTGGAAAGGTCCTGAGAATAGGCTTTCTTAAGCGTGGAGGTGAGATTATCGAGCCAGTCCCGGCGATATTTAGGACCGCCCCGCAGTAGATTGAGGTCCTCACTCTTGAAGCTTACGGTGACGAAGTTTCCGGCTAGCTTGCGGGTCGAATTGTATGAAGCGCCGTTTATCTTAGCTCGTTTTTCCAGGGCGCAGGCTCCTGATTTGAGCGTCTTGGTCAGATTCTTGGCGACGCTGACAAATAGATTCTCTTCGCCCTGGACCGATTCGAAATCAAGCTCTATAGAAAATGCCGGCGAACCGTAGCGTATCAGCTCGAAATCGTTTGCCGTTCGGGGAGACTTACCCCGGGAGACGAAATCTATCGCTTCGAGCAGGTTGGTCTTGCCCTGGGCGTTTTGGCCCACGATCAGGTTGCGATGCTTGTTGAAGCAGACTTCTTCGTCTATGTAGTTGCGGAAGTCCTTTATTCTTACTCTTCTGGCGTGCATACGTGGGTGCGTGGGTCTTTCGAATGTTAAGCGTGGAGTCTCTCTTCTTTTGAGAGAATTCTTCCAGAGTCAGATTTTAACCCGTTTAGATAAGCTACCGCCTGGGCTTTATCCTGCTTAATCTGTTCGACTAACGCCTCTTTTGAATCGAATCTCTTTTCCTCTCGGATATAGTCTAAAAATTGAAGATCCAGCTCTCGTCCGTAAAGATCGGCTCCTGCTTCGATTTCAAATAGATGGGCTTCCACCACCGGTCTGGCTTCGCTCTCTTTGCCGTCCTCTTTGAAAGTCGGTCTCATACCCACATTGATTACGCAATCGAAAATCTCGTCGTCTCCGAAGCGAGCCCGACCGGCATAAACTCCCTGTTTGGGCAGCAGATGAAATTCATAGATTTCCAGATTGGCGGTAGGGAAGCCGATTGTACGACCGCGACCATCTCCGTGACAGATCTCGCCGCGTACGGAAAATGGTCGCAGGAGAAGCTCGGCGGCATCCTGCATCTGACCGTTGAGTACATGCTCCCGTATGCGGGAACTCGAGACTTCTCTGTCATTTACCCGGATCATAGATGCGACGTTTACTGTGAAGCCCAGGTTTTTGCCCATTCTTTTCAATAGAGCGGCATCGCCTTCCCGGTCTCTACCGAAATGATGGTTGTGACCCACGGATATGGATCTCGCCCCGGTGGCTCTTACCAGGACGTTCTCGACATATTCGCTGGGGCTTAGCTGGCATAGTTCTTCGGTGAAGGAGAGCACCAGGGCGAAATCCACACCGAGAGCTTCCACCAGCTCCAGCCGTTTTTCGATAACTGTAAGCAGGGCAGGCGATTTCCCTCTTGTCAAAGAGCGGGGATGGTCCTTGAAGGTGACGATTCCGGCTTTGACACCCAGTTTTCTGGCATCATCGAGCGCTTTCTGAATTACGGCGCGGTGACCGGGGTGGACGCCGTCGAAAAAGCCCAGAGCGATTGCCGATTCGTCGACAAGGCGTTCTTTTATCTTGCAGGAGGTTTCGAAAAAGGTTTCCACTTCACGCTCTCTTTTGGGTTCCGGCTGAGACAAGATATTTTTTATCCTGCATCAGTCGGCAAGACTGGAATCAGATGGCGAAAATAATCCTTATGTATTGTAAACCAGACCGGCATAAGCAATAAAGAATGACTACACTCGATATGTCAAACTCTTAACCGCCTTGAATCCACATAATAAGCGGCTTTCAGTCCGGAAATATGTTAAAATTCAGTGGTGTTTTAAAGCGGGCAAGAAGTAATTGATCCTGTCTCCAACGTCGTTTCGATGTTCTCGGAGAAGTGGTGTTGCTGACCTGCCCGATCTTAATGTGCAGGATGTACAGGATGTACAGGTTTTTCATCCGCTTATCTCGGATCAAGGCCAAATTAGAGGAAACATGTCAAAGGAAGAAGTTGGATCTATGACCCCTAACGATGAAGCTATTCCAAACGATTCGGATAACGAAGAAAAGGGCTATGACGCTTCGGCGATAGATGTCCTCGAGGGTCTCGAGGCTGTCCGTAAGCGTCCAGGTATGTATATCGGCAGCACCGGTCCCCGGGGTCTTCACCACCTGGTCTGGGAGATAGTCGATAACGCTGTCGACGAAGCTCTGGCCGGGCATTGCGATACCATTCAGGTTACCGTCAACGAAGATGGCTCGGTTACGGTCTCGGACAACGGCCGGGGTATTCCGGTGGATGTGGTCGAGAAAACAGGCAAAAGCGCCGTCGAGACAGTCTTTACTGTGCTCCATGCCGGCGGTAAGTTCGGCGGCGGTGGTTATAAAGTATCCGGCGGTCTGCACGGAGTGGGCGCTTCGGTGGTCAACGCCCTTTCCACCAAGTTGGAAGTCGAAGTCTCTCGAAACAAAAAGGTCTACCGACAGGTCTACGCCTGCGGCGTTGCGGAAGGGGGGCTCGATGTGGTCGGTACTTCCGACGCTTCCGGTACCAAAGTAACCTTCTGGCCGGATCCCGATATCTTCCACGACTATAACGAAGAAGGGGAGCGCATCAAAATACATTTCGATTGGAACACTTTGATAGGCCGCCTGCGCGAAATGGCTTTCCTGAACAAGGGGCTGAAAATGGTGGTGACCGACAAGCGCGGTAGTGAGGCCAAGCACGAAGAGTTCCATTATGAAGGTGGCATCGCCAGTTATGTCGAGTACATCAACGATACGCGCAACAGCTTGCACAAGCCGCCCATATATTTCGAACAAGAGAAAGATGATGTCGTCATAGAGTGCGCTCTGCAGTGGACCGATATGTTTCAGGAGTCCATTTACTCTTACGTGAACAATATCAACACCCATGATGGTGGCACTCACCTCTCCGGTTTTCGAATTGCTCTGACCAGGGTTCTCAATCTGTATGCCAAAAAAGCCGGCATCGTCAAAGAGAGCGAGTCCAACTTCTCCGGAGAGGATGTCCGGGAAGGTCTGACCGCGATAATTTCAGTGAAGGTTACCGATCCTCAGTTCGAAGGTCAGACAAAAGAGCGGCTGGGCAACAGAGAAGTGCAGGGCATTGCCCAGACGGTGGTTTCCGAGGCTTTATCAGATTGGCTGGAACTCAACCCGAAACCAGCCAAGGATATCGTCGGCAAAGCGCAGAGCGCCAAAGCCTCCAGAGAAGCTGCTCAAAAAGCAAGAAATCAGGTAAGGCGACAGTCCCAGCTCGATAGCATGTCGCTACCCGGCAAGCTGGCGGATTGCTCTAACCGCGATCCGGAAAAATGCGAAGTATATATCGTAGAAGGTGACTCCGCCGGTGGTAGCGCTAAGAAAGGCCGCAACCGAGAGTTTCAGGCGATTCTTCCCCTGAGAGGAAAGATCCTCAACGTGGAAAGAGTGCAGCCCAGTCGAATATACGATAACGCTGAAGTCCAGGCGATGATCCAGGCTCTTGGCCTTTCGGTGAAAGAAGAAGAGGCCGAGGACGGCGGCAAAACCGCCGGCTTGTTAAGACCCAATGCTCAGAATCTCGATCTTTCCAAGTTGCGCTACCATCGTATCGTGATCATGACCGATGCCGATGTTGATGGCAGTCATATCCGTACTCTCTTGCTGACCTTCTTCTTTAGATACGCCAGACCCCTGGTGGAAAGAGGCTATGTCTACATCGCCCAGCCGCCCCTGTATAAGGTGAGCAAGGGCAAACGTTCAGAGTACTGTTATAACGACGCCAAGCTGGAAGCTCTCCTGGCGGAGTTCGGTGAGAAAGCTACGGTGCAGCGTTTTAAAGGTCTCGGCGAAATGATGCCGGAGCAACTCTGGAATACCACGATGAACCCCGACACGCGCACCCTAAAACGAGTCACCGTAGAGGACGCCTCCGAGGCGGATCATATTTTTGATTTGCTCATGGGCGAAGCTGTCGGACCGCGTCGTGAGTTCATCGAGAAACACGCTACCTACGCGAATCTGGACCTCTAGAACAGGGCAGGCAATGAAAGCACCACCTTTCAACGTGGCGAATACTATCACGATATCACGGGTGGTGCTCGCTGTGGTGGTATTGCTTTTCCTTTTTGGTGCGGCGTCTGCCGGCCCGGTCCCTGATGATAGAACGCTCTGGGCAGCGTTTTTTCTGACCATCTTCATCATCTGGGCCGACGGGCTGGACGGATTTTTTGCCAGGAAGTTCAATCAGTCTTCTAAGCTGGGCGGTATTCTGGACATAGCCGGCGATCGAGTGGTTGAGCTGGCTTACTGGATCGTTTTTGCCGCACTTAATTGGCTCCCCGTATGGGTACCGCTGCTTTTTCTGGTGCGCGGAACTTTCGTCGACGCTATTCGCTCCCATGCCAGTGAGCAGGGTTACACCGCATTTGGTGAGAAGACGATGATGCAGTCTGCCCTGGGTAAATTCCTGGTCGCTTCCAACTTCTCGAGATTCTCTTACGCTGTGGCAAAGGCGCTGGCCTTCTGTCTGGTGGTGGCTGCCCACACAGCCCTTGGAAGAACCTACAATCTAGAGCCTGTGGCTCTATTTCTGGTTTATTTCTCTTGTGCTTTCTGTTTGATCCGAGGGCTGCCTGTGATCCTGGAATCGAAGTCGCTCTTTCTCACTTCCACTCAACGCTGTTCGTAGGTTTGTTGTTCGAGTTCGAATCACTGTTGGGTCTGTCATTGCGTGGACCGGTCCAGCCTGCGTTGCCCCAGCCTTGATACTGTTTGGTTTTCGGTTTGGGGTCGGTGCCCCAGTCAGGCGCTTTTTCCGGTTTGTTCATATCCAGATCGCTTTTCTGTGGTGCCTGTCCCCAGAGGTTGGTGGAGCGGTTCTGATTGAATTGTCTTGGATTATGCCCCCATTCTCTTGGGCTATCGCCTTCGGCAATCTTGCCCTGGCGGGGTAGCTGCTCTATCTCATTGCGAGGAACCGGCTTGCCTCCCACATACATCGTCCCTTTTGCTTCCTGATAAGTGCGGTTGTAGACAGGCGTCTGACTGCTCTGAGTCGCACTGGAAGTTGTGGTTCCAGTACTTCCTGTACTTCTGGAGTTGCGGTTGAACCAATCCGGTCTTTTAGCCTGTTGCCTTTGTGCGTCGGCTTCCTGGGCTCTTTTCTTGTTCCAGCTTTCGCTGGTACTGCCGGTATACCATTTGGGACCTTTTGTCTTTTTCTCGTCGCTCACTTCGGTGTAGGGTTTATTCGGGGTGAAGCGGCCGCCGTTATCGTAAGACTCTACCGGCCATCCTCTCAAGTTCTCCACCTCGCGTTTGAGCTGAACAACCCTCATTCTGTACAGGGATTTCATCTTACGAATATCTTGCGCTTCGTAATTGTTTTTCCCGAAAACCTGCTCGCTGAAGTTTACTAGTCTATCCATCCAGCGCAGCTTGTCCTTGGTGTCTTCAATCTGCATTTCGCTGACATGGGCCATGGCTTCTTTGGTTGATAGTCCGCGCAGAGCCTGTTCCGGCGGCTTGACGAAATAGCTGGAGAGGAAATTTTGGTGCTTGAGCATCTCTTTGGCACGGCGTTTGGTGACCGGATCCAGGCTGGCCTGACCGTGAAGACTGCTCTCCGCCAGGCGCAGGGATTGCTCGAAATATTGCTTGGCCCGCGGTCTATCACCTTTGTTCCATTCTCTCAAGCCGAGCTGGTCGTAGTAGTACCACTTCGGCCAATCGCTGACGGCGCTTTTACCGGAGGATTTTGTCGGATCAGCGGCTGAAACCGGTTGGGAAGCCACGATCAGGCTCAATGCCACCATTAGAAATAGGCTGGATTTCATAACTCATCTCCTCCGGTTTCGCCGGACTTAAAAATCAGGTTCTCTTTCAGGGACGCTAATATCGTCTCCGGCGAAAGTTCGGTCAGGCATTCTCTATTTTGACAGGTTTTCTTGTAGTTGCACGGTCGACAATCCAGGTTATTGTCGTAGATGGCACGGGAATTGTTTCCGTAAGGGGCCCATCTTCCCGGGTCGGTCGGACCGAACAGGGTGAAGGTCGGTACTCCTGTGGCGCAAGCGAGATGAGCCGGACCCGAGTCCACACATATCGCCAGATCCATATTCTGATACAAAGCCATACTTTCCCTGATACTCAGTCCTCCTGCCATATTAACACTTTTGACTCCTGAAAGAGCGGCTATTTCGGAGTAAAGTGTCCTATCCTGCCCCGCTCCGGTAAAGAAGGGCACAAAATTGTAATCTTCGTGCAGGCGCCGGATCAACTCGACCCAGCCTTGCTTCGTATACATTTTGTCGGGATGGGCGGCAGCGGCATGAATCAAAACTTTGGGGACATCTTCTTTTAGCTCCGGTACCTTTTCTTCTATCGAAACTCTTTCGGCGTCGGAGATCCAGGCTTCCAGATGATCGTCGCGAATCTCTATTCCGGCGGCTCTTGCTACATCGAGAAGCGACCGCACCTCATGCTCTTTTTCATTGAAAGGGACAGGGTGAGTGAGGATGATAGAGCGACCCTCAGTGGCATAACCGACCCGGTATCTGGCTCCGGTGGCGAGGGCGAGCAGGGCTGAAGACCAGGAACGCTTTAATACGAAAACCAGGTCGTAGTCTTCTTTCCTTAGATCTAGTGCATAGGACATAAAAGACCGTTTTTTGCTCTTGCCCTGTTCGTATTTATGGAAGCGGCTGGTGTCATACTCGATGAAGTTGTCTACATAAGGGCAACCTTCAAGGACTTCCCCGCTCGCCGGTCCGACCAACATATCGATGCGTGCTTCATCTTTTGGATACGCGTATCTCAGATTGCGCAGGAAAGGCACTGTGAGAATGGTATCGCCCAGGAAGCGATATCGAATCACCAGTATTCTTTTGCCGGGCAGCTTGTCTATGACCATAACTCCTCGAAAGAAGGCGGTGCGCTCAACCACTCCGTACCGAGAACCAGGGCGAAAGTTCTTCTTGCGATCTCCTCCTTCATATTCAGTCTGACAATGTCCTTCTCGGTGGTGAGAATGAAGTCGGCTTCCGACGCTTTTAGCCGGGCTTCGATAGTCTCCAGGTCCGAGTCCGTGAACCAGTGGTGGTCTTCGAATTGAATGCTATCGGCGATGGTGAGGTCTAATTTGAGCGTTTCCAAAGTGCTCTTAAAGGTCTCCGGCCTGGCAATGCCCGTCAGAGTAAGTATTCTCGTCCCTCTGAGACTTTCAAACTCAAGCTCTTCAAATAGAGAACGGAGTTTTGTAGGTCTGAATCGGCATAGATACGCAGCGACTTCATTTTTTGATGGGCTGGAAGCTTCCTGGACCAATCTTCGGATGCGTGAAAGATGAAGTTCATCGGGCGCTTCGGGCAGCTTGGTGATAATCAGATCGGTGGCGCGGCTAAGTCCCGATAGCGGCTCCCTCAGTCTTCCTGCCGGAAGGATGGACTCATCTTCCAGATTGTCGGAATAATCTATCAGAACCAGATTTCTATCTCTCTCCAGTTTGACATGCTGATAGCCGTCGTCGAGCACTATCACATCGCAGCCGAACTGCTCGATGGCGAGCTTGCCGGTCTCTATTCTGGATGAACCGGATATGACTACGGCACGGGGGCAGGACAATGCCATCAAATATGGTTCATCGCCTGCCTCTTCGCAGCTTGTAAGAATCTCTGCGCCGTCGCTTACCACAACGTGACTCGCCTGGGAACGTCTTTTATATCCCCGGCTCAGAATCCCTACTTTGTGTCCAGCCTTTTCCAGTCTTTGAGCGATATCGATGGTGACCGGTGTCTTGCCTGTACCACCGACGGTGATATTACCTACGCTGATAACCGGAGTCGAAAGTTTTGTCGGTGTCAGGATTTTTTGATCGTATAGCTGCATCTTCAAAGAAGCGCCGATGCCGTAGAAGAATGCTGCCGGTTTTAGAATCGTTTTGACTGTCTTTGATTCAGGTAGGTTCATAGCGATTTTTTATAGACAGAGGCAATCATTTTATATGCTCGATCGACGGCACCTTGATTGTCTTTTAGCCAGGCTGCTCCTTTTTCTCCTATGCTCCTGGCTTTGTCTCTATCGAGATAGACTTCTTTGACGCGATTGATCAGGTTGTCCGCGTCGCTCGCCATCAAAAGAGCACCACATTCTTTGAGAGCGTAAGCTATATCTTTGGTCTTTTGAATATTAGGTCCGCAGCAGACAGGCACTCGATATGCATAGGGCTCGGCAACATTGTGACCTCCTATAGGAGCGATGGTGCCGCCCACGAATGCTACAGAAGCGAGAGAATAGAATTTCACCAGTTGACCGAGACCATCGAGCAGATAGACCTCGTTCCCTTCAGAGCTGAAGCTCTCGCCTTTGGAAAAACGTCTGGCTTTGAAGCCATGTTGTTCTATTATGGTGGCAGCTCTTTCGAAGCGCTCCGGATGTCTCGGGGCGATAATCAGCTTAATGGCGTTCGAAGTGTCTTCGCTTCTGGTTAGAGCTTCCAGGGCTTCCAGAACCTTCAGCACCGCTTCCTCTTCACCTTCATGGGTCGAGCCCGCCACAATCACAAAATCATCCGAGCCGATATTCAACGACGCTGCCAGATCCGTCAACTCCGATTCCGGCAAAGGCTTCAGACCATCCAGTTTGATATTGCCGAGTATTTCAGTGGTATCACTGCTGGCGCCTATTTTTGTGAATCTTTCGTGCTCGCTTCTAGTCTGGGCGCCGATGGCAGAGAATTTCTTGAGTAGGGGACCGAAGAAAAATCTCAGCCGGTGATACCATAAAAAGGACTTCGGCGATATGCGTGCATTTACCGAAAGTATAGGAATAGATCGGCGTTCGCATTCTTCTATAAAACCCGGCCAGAGCTCGGTTTCTACAATGATAGCCAGTGCCGGATCCAGGGCTTCGAACCATGGCGCCATACAGAATGGCAGGTCGAAAGGAAAGTAGAAAATGGTGGCAATGTCGCCTGCCTTTTCCCGGGCGATACTCTGGCCGGTGGCTGTGGTGGTCGAGATCGCTATAGGTGTTGCCGGAAGCTCTTCTTTCAGCTTCTTGACCAGGGGATAGACCGCGTTGAACTCGCCTACCGAAACGGCATGAATCCAAATGCAACCTTTGTTTTCCGCGCGGCTCTCTTTTACCTTCCTCGGAACGAAGCCCAGCTTTTCGAAGATGCCTGCTCGAGTTTTCTTGCGCATCAAAAGCACTGGTCCTACAAAGATCAGCGCTATCGCCAAACCGATTTGATAGATGAAGGTCAAAATCCGGTGCACTCGATTGAGAAGGCTTCAATTCTATAATGACTTCCGGTACTAGGGGCTCTTCTATGAACCGCTTATATATAGGAACTTTCTCATAGGTGGTTTATTCTAGAGCAAGTCAAGAGCGTCGACGTCTACGATCACCCGCACTTCCTGCCGGTTCTTTCTCGTTCTGAAAAAAATCAACAATCCATCGAAAAACCGGTCGAAGGCCGGACCGTCATCTTTTATTTTGATGAGAATGTGGTAGCGGAAGCTGCCTCTCAGTTTTTCGATGATGCAGGGGGCGGGCCCCAGAATTTCGCAAGCCACAGGACTTTCTGCTTCTTCCACAAAGTTTTTCAGTTCCAGGACGATAGAGGCGCATTCTTTTTCGACCTCTTCCGCTTCCGGTCCAGAGGCAACCACGCGCAAAATGCGGCTGAAAGGTGGATAAGCAAAGGTTTCGCGGCTGGCCAGTTCGGTTTCGAAAAATGCCTCGAAATCATGTTTCCTGGCCCAGTCGAAGATCTGCAACTCCGGATTATAAGTTTGAAAAATCACTTCGCCTTCCCTTACTCCTCTTCCGGCTCTGCCTGCCACCTGACTGAGAAGCTGGTAACCTCTTTCGGTGCTTCTGTAATCCGGCATGTTCAAAGAAGCGTCTGCAGCAAGAACGCCTACCAGGGTTACGTTAGGGACATCCAGTCCTTTGGCTACCATCTGGGTGCCGATTAGAATATCGGCTTCACCTTTATTGAATCGGTCCAGAACTCTTTTGAACTCGCCTCTTTTGGTGGTGACATCGCTGTCGAGGCGAACGGTAGAAGCGGCAGGAAACTGTTCGGCGATGGTCTCTTCCACTTTCTGGGTGCCGAGCCCATACTCTTTCAGGAAGGGGCTCTGACATTCCGGGCACTTAATAGATAGATTCTTGCTGGTGCCGCAGTGGTGACAGGCCAGAAATCCGCGCATACTTTTGGGAGTGCGATCTGTTTCGATGATACCGGATACAGGGTCAGGGGCCGATAGCCTTTTAGCCATCGCTTTATCAGTATATCTGTGAAAAACCAGAGATACGCTGCAGTTCTTGCATCTTGCCACATAGCCGCATGCCCGGCAAAAAACATGGCTGGCATAACCACGTCTGTTCATGAGGAGGATAATCTGCTCTTTTCTGGTAAGCCGCTCTTCTATCGCCCGGGCCAGTTGTCTGGAGAAAATGGAGCGATTGCCGAGATTGAGCTCCTTTCTCATGTCCACCACATGCACCGCCGGCATCGCTTGTTTGAAAACCCTCTCCGGCAGGCTGAGGATACGACCGTCCCTGTTGGCTTGATGGTAGGTAACCAGATCAGGGGTGGCGCTACCCAATATAATCAGAGCTCCTTCCCGCCGGGCTTTCTCCAGGGCGACGGCGCGAGCATTGTATCGTGGGCTCGGGCTGGTCTGTTTGTAGGAAGAGTCGTGCTCCTCATCGAGAATGATCAGGGCCAGATCCTTGAGGTCCGCCAGCACCGCCGAGCGCGCCCCTAGCAAAACCCTGGCAGAGCCTGTCTTCAATCGTCTCCAGGTATCCAGTCTCTCTCCGGGGCTGATGGCGCTGTGCCAGATGGCGACGGTTTCTCCGAAGCGCGAAACCAGAAGACTGGCCAGTTGAGGGGTCAGGCTTATCTCGGGCACCAGAATGAGGGCGCTCATATTGGCCGCCAGTACCTGTTCGACCAGTCTCAGATAAACCTCGGTCTTGCCGGATCCTGTAACGCCGTGGAGCAGCCAGGGCTTTACCGGATCTTCGGCGGGGGTATGATTACCTTCCTTTTTCGCCTGCAGTAGTCTGGAGAGTTCATTCGAGAGAACCTCCAGGCAATGACTCTGGGCTTCGGTCAGCTCGAGGGTTTCCCGTTCGGCCTGTTTGCGCTCCAGCCTTATCGAAGGCAGGGGGTCTCTGATGACCTCGACTTCTTCCTGTTTGAGAATGCCCGATTTCGAGAGTTTTGCTAGAGTCGCGTGGGTGGTTTTTGCTCTTTCGATCAGATCTTTCTGAGCCAGAGAGCCGCCGGCTTCCTCTAGAAGCTTCACTATCTCTTTTTGCCTTTTGGTCTCGGGCGGACTTTCGCCCGGGCTTATTCTGATAAGGGTCTTGGCCTTCATTTGACTGCCGCCATCTGTGAGGATTTCAATCAGTCCTTCGTTTTTGAGACTGTTTATCTCTTTGTAGAAAACAGCCTGGCTGGCTCCTGTCAATTTCAAAAAACGTTGCTTCAGGGCGGAGAATGAGAGTTCTCGGGCTTCTTCTCCGGATTTCAAAAGGGATAGCAAGCGGCCTCTCTGGGCGCTCTGGATGGCTGCGGGAAGCGATAGTCCCAGAGCACTTAGTCGTATGCGTCTTTTCAGTCGCGGGGCAAGAAAGGAGGGCAGAGCAGCGGCTATAACATCGGCGAGACTGGCGCAAGAAGTAAATGCCAGCCAGTTGAGGAAATCTATATAACGGTCATCGAACAAGGGAATGCCATCTATTACCTCGCTTATGTTTCTGACCCGTTTTACCTCTTTGAGTTCTTCCGGGGCATCATCGGAGATTGATACCACATAACCACCAATGGAACTCTGGTTTCCGAAAGGCACCAATACTTGAGAGCCTATATAGACCTCATCCCAGAGGTGTTCGGGAATTTTGTAGGCGAAAAGCCTGTCTCGAAGCTCCCGGGCTTCTATATCCAGGGCTACGTTGGCGTATTTGAAAAGAGAGGTGGGCGGGGATGGCATGAAACAAATATAGTAAAAGCCGCCCGGATTTCTATGAGAATCCGATTACATATTTTTGCCAGACCGAGTCCCCGTTGCTGCTCGAATGTTTCGAAATCTCGAAGAGTACATGAGAGAAGGGTCTTCTTGGTTGGCTGCGCAGAGGCATGGCGGCCTCTTTGGGGGTGCGGTTGCCTTTCTTGACGTTGCATTTGAGGCAAGCGGCGGTGACATTGTCCCAGGTATCACCTCCGCCTCTGGAGCGGGGGATGATGTGGTCTATGGTCAGGTCATGGCGCCTGACGCCACAGTACTGACAGGTGTAGCTGTCCCGGTGAAGAATGTTTCTTCTTGACAGGCTGATCTCTTTATAGGGGATCTTCACATAGTGCCTGAGGCGAATCACGGTCGGTAGTGGCGTATCCGCGTAGATCAACCGGCCGTTGTTGTTGTGTTCTACCTGCTCGGCTTTGCCTTTTAGCAGAAGAACGATTGCTCGCCGCCAGGTGCAGATATTCAGCGGCTCATAGGAAGCATTAAGAACCAATACTTTAGACAACTGTTTACCTTGATTAGCGACGATTCACGTTGTTTTATTATAACGATTTTTAGGGTGGATTGTCTAGAAATAGGCTACCGGCGCGGGTTGTGGTAAAATAGCCGGATTGTTCCCAAAAGGTCTTTCGACCTGGTATGTCAAAACCAGTCAGGGATTCGGGTTTCGGGGCGCCTCTGTGATGGATCTTTAAGCATTCGCTTCGTAGGGCCTTCCGTATATACCGCAAGTAGTGATACGTTTGTGCACTTGCGTGGGCGCTAACCGTTAGCGCTCTTCCAGCAGTGTATATGAAAGAGATTTATAGAAATGTTCTGTAGAGAGGAGAGTACTAGTACCTTGCCAGTAGCATCGATGAGACAGCTGTTAGAAGCTGGTGTGCACTTCGGTCACCAGACACGCCGTTGGAATCCGAAAATGCGTCAGTACATTTACGGAGAGAGGAACGGCATCTACATAATAGATTTGGAGCAGACCAGTCGCGCTCTGGACGAGGCATGTAAGTTCCTTCGTAAGGCAGCCGCCGAGAAGAAGAATGTCGTCTTCGTAGGTACCAAGAAGCAAGCCGCCGACATCGTCGAAGAGGAAGCAAAACGTTGTGGCTCTCACTTCGTCAATCGTCGATGGCTAGGTGGAATGCTCACCAACTTCGAGACTATTAGATTGAGAATAAACCGGCTCAAAGAGCTGGAGGAGATGAGAGAGAACGGTGACCTCTTCCGTCGCGGTAAGAAAGAGCAAGCTATGCTCAACCGTGAATTCAGCAAGCTCGATAAGTCCCTGGGCGGTATCAAGACCATGAAAGGTCGACCTGATGTGCTCTTCATCATCGATCAAAAGCGTGAGTTCATAGCCGTGAACGAGGCTAATAAATCCGGTATCAACACAGTGGCTATCGTTGACACCAATTGCGACCCCGAAAATATCTCTTTTGTTATCCCTGGTAATGACGATTCGATTCGCTCGATCCGGCTGATCACCAGCAAGCTGGCTGATGCCATTTTGGAAGGAAGACAGGGTTCGGGGCAGCCTGACGTGGTCGTTCAAAAAGCTCAGAAACCTGCTGAAGCGCCTTTAGAAGAGGTTAATCAGATAGAACTCGAGCCCGAACTCGAACCCAGTCTGGTCGGCGCCGTTGAATCGAAAGATTCCAGCGATTCCGCTTCGGGCTCGGATAGCGAAGGCGCTTAATCAACCGCCTGGACCAAGCATATTTAGACAGTAGACACTTTTTGAACTTAACAAAAGGACGGGAGAACAATGGTAATGGTAGAGATTTCCGCTTCCATGGTGAAGGAACTGAGAGAGAAGTCCGGAGCGGCAATGATGGACTGCAAGAAGGCCCTCGTTGAATCGAGCGGCGACTTCGACAAAGCGATAGAGTGGCTCAGAACCAAGGGTGTCGCCACCGCCAGCAAGAAAGCTGCCCGAGCCACCTCCGAGGGCCTCGTCGTCGGTAAAGTCTCTGACTGCGGCAAACATGCTGTTATCGTCGAAGTAAATTGCGAAACCGATTTCGTCGCCCGTAACGAACAGTTTGTCGAGACCTGTCAGAAACTTGTCGACGTCGCTCTAGATAACAAGTGCAAGAGTGTCGAAGAGTTGAACGCTGCAAAATGCGGAGATAAGACCGTAGCCGATTTCATCACCGAAGCTGTCGCGAAGACCGGTGAGAACATCCAGCTCGCCCGGGTAACCTATTTCGCGGTAGATGGCGAAGGCGTTGTCGGTCTTTATATCCACAAGCTCGGCGGTAAGATGGGTGCTCTGGTGGAGCTGGCAGCCGACAAAGCCGTCGACGCAGAGAAAACCGGGGAACTTGCCCGGGAGCTAGCCATGCATATCGTCTCGACCAAACCCGAGTACCTCAATAAAGAAGATGTGCCCAAAGAGATAATCGAAGAAGAGCGTCGTATCGAATCGGGTAAAGCCGACCTCGAGAAGAAGCCGCCGGAAATCCGTGAGAAAATCATCGCCGGTCGCGTGGACAAGATCCTTGCCGAGAGATGTCTCTCCGAGCAGCCTTTCGTCAAAGATGGCAGCGTTACCGTCAGTCAGCTTTTGACTAACGCCTCCAAGGAGCTGGGCGCTCAGATCAAACCCAAGCGTTTCGCCCTCTTCATTCTCGGCGACAGCCAGTAAGAGAGCGTATATCCAATCTAGATGCGGTCGGCAGCCATTGGCTATGCCGGCCGTTTCTGTTTTTTAACATGGAGCATACAGGGGCGTTTCTTGACAATGCGATAATTAAGCTGAATGCCACCAGAGTTGGCGTCTAGGGTGGTTGTAAGGTAACAATTTGCTTGCATGAGAAGAGGGCTCTGGAAGCGGTTTGAGCGAGGTTGTATGATCCCTTCGAATGGTCTTGAATTTAGTAGCAGAGCTGAGACAAATGCCGGAATCTCAATATAGACGAATCCTTATCAAATTGAGCGGAGAAGCCTTGCAGGGCGACCGCGGATTTGGTATCGACAATGACGTCATCCAGGAAATCGCCAAAGAGATTGAGGATGCCGCCAGCCTGGGTATCCAGATAGCCATAGTAGTAGGCGGCGGCAACATCTTCCGGGGTGTAGCCGGACCCAGTATGGGCATGGACAAAGCGGCAGCCGACTATGTTGGTATGCTAGCCACCATCATGAACAGTCTTATTCTTCAAGGCGTACTCACCTCCCGCGGTTTACAGACCCGGGTGATGACCGCCATCGCCATGCCAGAAGTGGCAGAGCCCTTTATTCGGCTGAGAGCGATTCGCCATCTGGAAAAGGGTCGGGTGGTCATATTCGGCGGTGGAACAGGTAATCCGCATGTCACCACCGATACTGCCGCCGCCTTGAGAGCGGCAGAGATAAAGGCCGAAGTCATTTTGATGGCCAAGAACAATGTGGACGGAGTCTACAGCGATGATCCCAGAAAGAATAAAGACGCCAAAAAAATAGGTCGGATCAGTTTTGACGACCTGATCAAGCAAGATTTGAAGGTCATGGACCGGGCTGCGGTCTCGCTTTGCCAGGAGAACAGTATTCCCCTGGTCATCTTTGATTTCGCCAAACCCGGAAGCATCAGACGTATAGTACTCGGAGAAAAGATAGGAACCCTAGTAGGTTCCCGATTGGGAGGAAAGTGATGAGTAGTACCATGAGCAGCACGGGAGAAGTTCTCTCTTCCGGTGAAGAGCGCATGCAAAAAGCCCTGGATAATCTCCAGAAGGAATTCCAGACCGTTAGAACCGGCCGAGCCAATCCGGCAATTTTAGACAGGGTCGAAGTGGATTACTATGGAACCCCGACTCCGCTAAAGAGTCTGGCAAACATCAGCTCTCCCGATGGTCGATCTCTTCTGGTCCAGCCTTATGACAAAGGCGCCATCAAAGACATCGAACAGGGTATTCACAAAGCTCAGCTCGGTCTGACCCCTACCAATGACGGCAGTGTGGTGCGTATCAATATTCCTGCTCTGACCGAAGACCGCCGCAAAGAGCTCTGCAAGCAGGTCAAGAAAATCGGCGAAGAAGCAAAAGTTGCCGTTAGAAATATTCGTCGTGATTGCGATCAGGAACTGAAAAAATTCAAAGATCAAGGTGTATCGGAAGACGAGCTCAAACGTAGAAACGATGACCTTCAGAAGATGACCGACAAATATGTCAAAGAGATTGACACCTCGGTCAATGACAAAGACAAAGAGATTATGGAAATTTAGGAGGCCACGGCTTTTATGTGTGGAATCGTTGGTTATCTAGGCAGCAATCAAGCAGCACCGGTGCTCCTCTCGAAACTGAGAGTACTGGAATATCGTGGTTATGATTCGGCTGGAGTGGCCGTTATCGAAGCAGGCCGGCTCAATGTAATCAAAGCAGCAGGAAAGCTCTCCAATCTCGAGACGCTCTTGCAGAGCCAGCGTCCCCAGGCAACTGTAGGCATCGGCCACACCCGCTGGGCCACCCATGGCACCCCCAACGATTTGAATGCCCATCCGCATATTTCGGCCAACGGCACCCTGGCCATTGTGCACAACGGTATCATCGAAAACTATGCCGATCTCCGTCAGGAGCTCACAGATAGAGGCTATGTCTTCGTCTCCGACACCGATACCGAAGTGGTGGCACATCTATTGTCCAGAGAGATGGATAAAGGCGCCGATCTGCTTGGTGCGATACTGCAGGTGGTGAAACAGATCAAAGGTGCTTACGCACTGGGCATAGTCAGTCAGAAGCAGCCGGATCGTATCTATGCCGTCAATCATCACTATTCGCTCACCGTAGGCATGGGCGAGAACGAAAGCTTCCTGGCCTCCGACAGCACCGCTGTGCGTCAGTACACCAACAAAGTCATTCGCCTCGAGCAGAGTGAAATAGCCGAGATCACCGCGCATTCGGTGCGCCTTTTCGATTTTGCCGGTAAAGAGTCGACAAGGGAGCCTGTCTCTATTGAGAGCGATCCATACAAAATAGACAAATCCGGTTTCAAGCATTTTCTCCTCAAAGAGATACATGAGCAGCCTCTGGTTCTTCGGCAGACCCTCAGCAAGTATATGACCGGCGCTGAAGATCCTATCAATTTCAATGTCGAGCATTTTAAACCGACCGGTAACGGTGCCAATGACAAAATGGGTCTCTATGGTGTGAGATTGACCGAAAACGAGATCAAAGGTATCGAGCGCATTCACATTGTCGCTTGTGGTACCGCTTATCATGCCGCTCTCATAGGTAAATGCATCATCGAGGAGCTCTGCTCTTTGCCGGTGGATGTCGAAATCGCCTCCGAAATCCGAGGACGCAAGCTTCTCGTCAATGAGCGAACCCTTACTGTGGCTGTCTCCCAGTCCGGCGAAACCGCCGACACGCTGGCTGCTATAAAAGAAGCTAAGAAGAAGGGTTCTTATACCCTTGGTATCACAAACCGACCGGACTCGCATCTTGCCCAGATTACCGAGAACCTGATCGTAACCGAATGCGGTATAGAGGTATCGGTGGCAGCCACCAAGACCTATGTCGCTCAGCTTGCCTGCTTCTATCTGCTCGGCATCTATCTTGCCGAACAGCGCGATGCGGTCGGCAAAGCCAAGCTCAAAGAGCTCAAAAGCGGTTTATTGCAAATGCCGGCTTTGATAGAACAAATTCTAGGACGTGCCGAAGACTACCGTCAGGAGTCGCTAAAGCTTGCCGATGCCAACGACGTGGTTTTCATCGGTCGTGGCTTCAACTTCCCGACCGCACTCGAAGGCGCTCTCAAGCTCAAGGAGCTAAGTTATATCCACGCTTCCGGCTATGCCGCCGGCGAATTGAAACATGGTCCCATAGCCGTTCTCGATTCGACCGTGCCGGTCATAACCGTGCTTGTGCCGGGCAAAGTCTATGAGAAAACTCTCTCCAATGCCCAGGAATCCAGAGCCAGGCAGGCAAGAATGGTGGCGGTAGCGGTCGACGGAGACGAGAAAGCCCCCAAGACCTTCGAGCATATTTTCAGAATTCCTCCTGTAGATGAGTTCTTCTCGCCTATTCCGGCTTGTGTTCCGATGCAGCTCATGTCTTATTATGTGGCCGACTTCCTCGGTAAGGATGTGGATCAGCCCCGCAACCTGGCCAAGTCGGTGACAGTAGAGTAAGTAAGAGTAAGTAAGACTAAGTAAAAGCAAATTCTAGAGTGTAGGTGAGCGTCCGCTATCAGAAAGGCGGGCGCTTTCCGGATCTTCTTCCACCAGTTTGGGAGTGATCATCAGCATGAGTTCGCTGCGGTTGCGACCTTTCAAGGTGGTACGGAAAAGGGCACCCAGCACCGGCGCTTCTGCCAGATAAGGCACTTTAGAGAGCTGGGCCTGTTCTATCTCGGTAAATAAGCCGCCTATCACCAGAGTCTGACCATCTTTGATGCGGACCTCCTGGGTGATGACGTCGCGAACGCTAAGCAAGGTGACGGTGGTCTGGTTGTTGCCCTGACCGAAAGTCTGGGGACCGCCTATGGGAGTGGATACTTGTGGTCTGAGACGCAGGCGGATGAAACCGTCTTCGGTGACCCGGGGCAGGACATTGAGAAAGATGCCTGCCTTGGCAAGCTCGACGTTGGTGGTGACCACACCGAGGCTGACCGTGGAGGTGACTTTATGTATCACTTCGTTCGCTATGGTTATGAGTGCTTCGGTATTGTCCACCACCACAAGAGAGGGGTTTGCGATTAGCTTTGCTTTATTGGTTTGCAGAAGCATCTGCAATCTAATATTTAGAGCGGTGGGAATGGTGGCGATGTTAGAGCGGCCGCCGGCTCCTGCCCCCAGTCCAAGAAAGTCGATGGAGCTAAGAGAGTTATTGCTCGGTGTGATACCGGCAATGTTAAAGTTGGCGGCAGCGGGTAGAAGCGAGCCTATTAAGCCGGTGAAAGCGCCGGCGGCGTTGGTGGGCGTCACGTTGTTACCGGTAAAAGGAATGCTGGGCAACTGCGGGTTGGCAATGTTATTGGTGGTCGATCCCAAACCGGGGAGGAAGGAGAGCAAAGGTGCCTGGGAGTTGCCCATAACGGAAGCCGACAGTCCTTCGCCCTGGACGTTGAGGGTGGCACCGAGCTGTCTTATCCCCTGGTTGTTGAGCTCGACCAGAGATGCCTGGATATGCACCTGTTTGGGGCGGCGGTCGAGAATATTTATCGCCTCTTCGGCGATGAGCATATCTTTTTCTGTGCCGACCACAAAAATCTGTCTGCCTTTGGCATCGGGAATTACAACGGTGCCACCGTCATTGGGGGTGACGTTATAGTCGGCGTTGATCTCTTGTTGCTGGCGAACCTGCTGGGTACCTGGATCTATGGCGGCGTTATTGAAGCCGACCCCTTCTTGAATCTGTTGTCTTGTCGTACCGCGGACTACTTTGGGCTGCTGGTCTCTGAGGATTTGCTGCTCTTCCTGGACGTTATAGACCTGATCGTCGACGTCTTCATCGCTTTTCAGATTCTGTTCTTTCACGGTTCCGGAGTGTTCGACCCCACCCGATTCTCTTGTACGTTTTGTGCTGTCACCATCTTTGGTTGCTTCATTAGAGGTCAGCTTTTTGACGGTTTTGAAATCCGGCACATAGCCGCGGTTGAAGACGGAGGCTTGCAGGATCATGGCCACGTCATAGGGATGGGCATAGCTTAATTTGAAGGCTCTTGCCACCGGGCGGTTCAAGCCTTTTTCGACCATGGCTTGCATGGTGCCTACCAGAACCGTGTTGCCGTCGAGCTTCCGGCTTTCGAGACCGGCAGATGCCAGCACGCTGTCCATGGCTTCGTTCAGGGTGACATCTCTGAGTTCTCCTGTTACCTTGCCATTCACCGACTTGTCGATGATGATATTCAGCTTCCCACGCCGGGCGATTTCGCTTATCACTTCTCTGACCGGAGTATCTCGAAAGCTGAGATGGTGGATCAAGCTCTGCTGGGCGAAGAGCTTGAAGGGTTTTCTAATTTCGACGGTACCGCTGACGGTGGGCAGTTTCTGGTTGGGAGAGCCGGTTTTTAGCTGTGGCGTAAGCTGGGCAAGCCGCTTCAGTTTGTCCGCCGGCATAGATTGTAGAATTTTTTTCGCTTCATCGAGGTTCTCTTGAGCTGAAGCCGATGAGCTATCAGACGAATCGGAAGGGTCGTAAGACAGGGAGTTCTTGCCCGGGTCATTCTTGCTCTGCGCGATTGCGCCTGGGCAGAGCAAGCCGAAATTCATGATCGAAATCAGTGAGAGGCTTGCGCTCAGGTATTTGAATTTCAGCGAACTCTTACAAAAAGTCATTGAGAAAACGAAAGAATATAGTGAGCCCAGTTTTCACTATCAGTACCAACCTATTTTAGCGAGATCGCCGCAAATTTCAAATGGCTGGTGCCATCTCTGGTATCATCGCAGGGTATAACGATATGCACTGTATATAGTTGCGTCTATTTACTCTGTCCGGCCAGGCCGAATATGGCGATTTCAAGGTTGTTTCTTGCTTCGCTCAGATGGGGATTCAATCTCAAGGCGAGCTGCAGTTGCGTTACCGCCGACGCGACGTCGCCTTTGCCGTAGAGCGCGTAACCGAGATCGTTTCTGGCCTGGGCGTTGAGCGGGTCGAGGCTGACCGCCTGTCGGAACTCTTGGACCGAATCCGCTTTTCGTCCGTTAGCGTAAAGAGCCCTGCCCAGCATCATATGGCTTTCCGCCGAGGTCGGGTCGAGAAGGGCCGCCTGTCGTGCTGTTCTAAGAGCGCTCTCTTTGTCCCCTCTTAAGAGAAGGGCTTTGGTGAGGGCGATATGGGCGGAGGCGGAATGGGGCGTAAGGGAGACCGCCTGGCGAGCTGCGGTGATCGCTCCTTCTTCGTCTTTGGCAATCACCAGCGCTTCGGCGAGACCGGCGAGCCCTTCTGTGGTCGGCTTCACTTCGTTGGCCTGACGGAATTCGTTGATTGCTTCAGAAATACCGCCCTTTTTCAACAGGCTTTCGGCATAGAAGACTCTGGAAAGAGGAAAGTCGGGAGCCAATCGAATCGCTCTTTCATATTCTTCCTGACTGGTGGCTTCGTCACCGGCGTCTTCCAGCAGCCTGGCGAGAAGCAGATGACCGATATGGTTTTCCGGATCTATGGCGATGGCGCGGCGCATCTCCATGGCGGCCCCTTCATAGTCGCCGGTTATATAGAGATAGCTCCCCAGGCGCATGCGCAGGTCGGGCGCGGCGGGGTTGTCCGATACTTCGCGACGCAACTCTATAATCAGGTCTCCCACCGACCTTAAATCGGTATGGGTGAGACCCATTTGATAAAGGCTTATTAACGAGGCGTCGTATTCGCTTTTAGAATCGGCTTTATTAGGAACTTGCGGTTTGGCTTTCTGGCTGACAGGCTCTTTCTTGATTTTGAGCGCGCTGCCACCGGAAGCGCTTGGCTCCGCTTCCACTTTTGCAAGGGAGAGGGCGGCTCGACAGGGCGTTGCCGTCACTATAAGCAAAACCACAGCCAGGCTTGCTTTCTCTAAGGATTTCCAATTAACATTGTCTCTTCCCGGAAAGAGCATAGTGTCGAAACCTCCCGATATGAAAGTCCTTTTCTATCATTTCACACCAGATTATCGGTTCATTATGAACCAGGTAAGAATTTCGTAAATGAGCATTACAGGCAGATGATCGAGACCGCTTATATTCACATTCCGTTTTGCAGTTACAAATGCGATTTCTGTGATTTCGCCGCTTTTGCCGGTCTCAATCACAGAGAAGGGGAGTATTTCGAGGCGCTTTCTAAAGAAATCAAAGGACGATTAGCCAATACGCAAGAGCCGGTGAAACTGTCAAGCATTTACTTTGGTGGTGGCACACCTGGAATGGTGGCTCCGGAGTATATCGAGGCTATTCTAGCCGAGCTCGCTTCTCTAGTGGAGTTGTCACCTGCTCTCGAGATATGTCTGGAGACGACACCCCATTCTGTTTCGGAGCAGAAACTCGACCGGTGGAAAGCGCTTGGTGTGAGCCGTCTTTCGGTCGGCATCGAAAGCTTTCATGAAGATGAACTGCGCTCTATCGGCAGAGATCACACAAGAGAAGAAGCTCTCCGGGGCTTGGAACTCGCCCTCACATCTGAGATTCCTGTGGTAAGCATCGATTTTATGTACGGTCTGCCCACCCAGACGTTAGAGAGCTGGCAAGCCACCCTGGATGAAGCGATTGCTCTTGCTGAGCGCTATCCTGCCCTCAAGCACATCTCCGCCTACGGGCTGCAGCTGGCTGAGCAGTCGCCTTTGTATGGTCGTTTTCCCAGAGACAGCGACAGCTATCCGGATGAGGAGCTTTTCGCCGCGATGATGCTACTGCTAATTGATAAGCTCAGGCAGGCTGGATTTGTGCATTACGAAGTCTCCAATTTTGCAAAAGAAGGCTTTCAGTGTCGCCATAACTCCACTTACTGGAAAAACGAGTCTTACCTTGCTTTTGGCGTCGGAGCCCATCGTTATGTGGACGGGGTGAGAAGCGCCAACTGGCGTTCTTTCAACCGCTATATTCGAGACTTTATGGAAGACGAGTTCACAGAGGAGATAGACCGAGAGACGGAGATAAAAGAGGCTGTGATGCTTGGCTTGAGGATGCGGGCCGGTATCGAGCTTTCGGATTTCTATTCTAAATACGGATTTCGCCTGGAGGAGAGCCGAAAGAAGGCAATCGAGCGTTTCTCCGAAGCCGGCTATCTTAGCTTCGATAGTGGACGACTGGCGATAACCGATAAGGGGCTGCCGATAAGCAACTCTATTATTGTTGATCTCATATAATGTCGGTTTAGGCCCCCACGGGCTAGGGTATGGAGTAATCAAAATTAGTTGGTTTTTTCCTGCTCTGATTCCAATTTCTTACTAATCTCCGAGCCTTTTGAGGTCTCCCTGGCGTGTCTACTACCAAAAAGACCGTTGATTCCGATAAAGATCCCCATGTGGGATCTTTGCTGGCGAATCGTTATCTGGTCCAGTCCGTTCTTGGTAAAGGCGGCATGGGGGTAGTTTACCGGGCCAATGACGAGCAGACGGATCGAACCGTCGCCATCAAGATGCTGCATTCGCATAAAGTGGCTGACTCTGAGGCTTTGAAGCGTTTCAACCGAGAAGCCAGAACGGTCGCCCAGGTCAATCACCATAACATCGTCAAACTTTTCGATTTTGGCATGAGCAAACAGGGTCAGCCATTTCTTGTTATGGATTTCATCGAAGGGCACAGTCTCAAAGATGAACTCGAAGCCAAAGGGGCCCTCCCTTTCGATCGCGCCTCCAGAATATTCGAACAGGTCTTCGACGCCCTTGATCTTGCCCACAGTCAGGATGTGGTGCATCGCGATTTGAAACCGGAGAATATTATTCTCTCTACCGCCGACGATAATGATGACGTCAAGATTGTCGATTTCGGACTCTCCAAGCTCAAAGAGACCGATCCTTTCGGTGAGGATGTCTATCAGATCACAAAAGCCGGTGATGTCTGCGGCAGTCCGCCTTATATGAGTCCGGAACAGTGTCTTTCCAACTCGGTGGTGGACCCGAGAAGCGACATATATTCGATGGCTATATGCGTCTATGAAACCCTTTCGGGTAATCTGCCTTATAAGGCAAAATCAGCCATCGAGATGATGGATTGTCATCTCTACGGAACACCGATACCTTTTTCCGAATCGGCCCAGGAACTGGAAGCCTGTAACGAGACTACTTATGTTTTGAATAAAGCGCTGGCCAAGGAGCCGGACAATCGCTATATGACCTGCGGCGCCATGTGGAAAGAGCTCAAGGACGCCATGCGGCGAGATTGGCCCAAGGTGCGCTCCTATCGATATCGAATGTCCGATGTGGCCTTCAAAGATCTGGAAAGCGAAGCGATAGCGCTGGCTACAGGCGAACATCCGGTTTTCGTCGCATCTAACAAGGCGGAGCCGACCGGAGTGCAGCAAGTGATTGCTGAATTCAATACCGAAACAGCTATTCATAAAGAGAATCGGAGCCGGGAAGTCGAGCATAATGGAGCTGAAATGGGGGACGAGAAACAAAGCATCATCGACAAGCTGCTATCACTCTTCCGCCGCGCTGAGCATGACGAAGAAAGCGATTATCAACTCGATGAAGTGGATCTTGGTTACGACAACTGTCCTTTCTGTGCCGCTCCGGTAACAGGCAAGATCCGTTTCTGTGTCAACTGTCAAAGACAACTTCCCACGGTTCAGGAATTTACTAAATTACGCCACCAGGGCGGTAGATTCAACTTGCAGGGCACCGGTCTGAGGACCAACACCCGAGAGTCCAAAGGCTTCTCGACCCGGGCTAAGATGCGGTCCAGTTCTCCTGGCATGTCGATGTTCCAGAAGCTGCTCACCCTGATTTTGATCTGCTTAGTCGGCTATGTCGGTTATGTCAACATCGCAAAAGATAAAGAGATGGTCAAGAAAATCCAGCGTATGGTGGCAGCGCTCAAATAATCGAGCTATGTAATTAACTAGCTGGGTTTCCAGTTGCCTTTCATACCCTGACCGATTCTAAATCCCTGGACCAGATTCTGGCGAGTCAATTGATAAATTTCATGGAGCGCGTCCTGGTCCGTGATGCCGTGCTTGTTGGCTATCACGTTGACCTGGTCCATCGCCATGGCCGAGAAATAAACCAGTACATCATCGTGCACTTCGCCTCTTCCCTGGTTGGGAAGTTTCAGGACCGCTTTACCGAAATTATTGGTGAAAGCATCGGCCAGTTCTGCGGTGAGAAGGTCCTGATAGAAATTTTCCGTTTTAATTGCCATTACGATTCCCCTGGGGTCAACTAGATATGTTCTTGTTCTTTTCTTCGAGCAAAATATCCAATTGTTTTCTGACTTCTTCGCTATCCTGCCAGATCAGCCATTTTCGACTGCCGGCTTTTCTAGAATCGTTCCTCCATAAATAAGGAGGGATGGAATATTGGCATTACTTTAGCACCGTTTTTGTATTCAAGCCATTTGCTCCTCATTTCACTAATCGAAGAATTTGCTTGAAGTACTGATTTCATGGCGGTTGCGCTCGCCAGTAGAAAAATCTTTGGTTGAACAAATTTTATCTGGCTTTTATTAAGTCGGTCTTATGGTATCGGGCTCGGTGATATCACTTCGACCGGAACCGGGCTCAATCCGGTCTCTTGCGCGGTGAGCTCCGATAGAGGAATATTGCGAACATTCAGGCAGCTTTTATCTATTCCAAGAAGAAGAGCTGTTTTTTCGGCAAAATCTTGTGCATCACCGGTGGTGGCAATATCAAGGCGTGGGGCACCATCGGTGGGGCCGCCAGCCAGGCTGAGCTCGCGGGTCAGGACCCGGGCCGGATCTATGAGGGTTACATTCCTTCTGGGGGCGAGCTGGCGTATATTGGTCGCCATCGCTTCTCGGAGGAAAGGATAATGGGTGCAACCGAAAATAATCGAATCGACGTTGTGTTCCAGTAATGTCTTGGCGTAGGGCTTGAGCGCGTCTACCGCCGCTTCTGACTCGAACTGTCCGCTCTCGACGATGGGCACCAGGTCGGGGCAGCCCAGCTCGAAGACTTCGGTTCTGGCCGCGGAGGCTTTGATGGCACGGGAAAATGCTTTGCTGCGAGCGGTGGTGTTTGTGGCGATCACGCCCACTTTGCGAAATCCTATCTCTTTGACATACGCTGCTGTCGGTTCGAGCAGATTGACCACTTTCACCGGGCAGGTCTGTTTTATTTCTTCGGCAAGTAAGGCGGCGCTGGTGTTGCAGGCCATCACTATGGCGTCCGCCCCTTCTTTGACCAGCCAGACGCCCAGTTGGATGACGAATTCTCTGATTTCGGCATAGGAGCGGTTGCCGTAAGGGCAGCGTTTCGTATCTCCTATATAAATGAATTCCTTGCGATTTAAGGAGGATTCCGGGTCTATGAAGCTGGAGAGCACGGAGAGCCCGCCCAAACCGGAATCAAATAAACCGATCTTCTCCGCACCGAGAAGGCTTTCGATATTGCTGGAGTCCATGCCTACTAATCTCGTATTTCTGACGGATTAAATGCCGAGGCCTTTTTGAGCTAATCTCGACAAAGAGGATATATTACCCTGTTTTTTCTCTGAGTTTCTCAAATTAGATTTAGGGTTACCCTCACTTCCTGATTTTACTTCTTCGTCTTGAGATTTAGGTTGGGGATTTGTTGCAACCATGTTATTTTCTCTGAGATAGAGCACGACGCCCCGGGCTAGCGCGGCGGCGACCTTTTCCTGGTAGGCTTCGGTGGTTAATTGCTTCTTCTCCTCTTTGTGAGAGATGAAGCCTACCTCTGCCAGCACCGCCGGAACCGTCGTCCGGTTCACAACGTAAAATTTCGCTTTTCTGACCGAGCGATCCGGCGCTTTCAGTCCGTCCACCAGAGACTTGTGAATCAACTTTGCCATTCTCTCGCTCTGGGGGGTCTGGTAGTAGGTCTCTATGCCATGGATATCCGATTTACTCTCCAGCGAGTTGATATGAACACTCAGAAAGGCGTCGGGTCTGGTGTTATTGGTCAACTCCACGCGTTCCGCCAGGCTGACGGTCTTATCTTCGCTTCTTGTCAGAAGCACTTTCACGCCGCTGGCTTTTAGATACCGGTCGGTTTTCTTCACAATGGCAAGGGTAATATCTTTCTCGTCGGTGTCCCCGCGCTGAGCGCCCGGGTCTGAGCCGCCGTGACCGGCATCGAGAATAACCGTCGAACTGGCCGGGGCTTTCAACCCGGCTAACAGTGAAGTGCCCTGACCGCCCACCTGAATGGTGATGGTATTGGTCTTAGTATCCTTGTTCTCCGTTATGAGGGTAGAAGTGTCGGCCAGGTCGAGAACCAGCCTGCCTACGGCGCGCTCGCCAATAACGGGGCTGCCTACTCTCATGCTTCGAACAAATTTACCTGAAGCGGCCGAGGTTGGAGAGGGCAGACTGCTGTCTGCGATTTCGGATAGATTTTCGAAATCGATCACATATCTTTCCGGATTGCTGAGGCGAAAGGTCTTGTACAGAAGCTTTTCGGGCGAGTCCGATCTAATCTCGATGGCGAAGCCGCTATCGCCGTTCTCTTTCAGGGCGATACTGGGCGGATTGCCCCTGGGAGCATCTGCAGGAGCCTGTGCTCCCGGGGGCGCTTTCGGTGCCGTCGGCGGAGCTGAGGCCGTCTCTTGATCTGTTAAATTCTGGTAAGTGTTTTTTACCTTTTTATACCAGCGAGAAAGGATGCCTTTGTTGGCTTTTTCCTGTGCTGGTGCTGGTGCTGAATTCTTACTTTCTGCCAGTTTCTGCGCTTCCGGGGCGTGCTCTCCTATGGGAGGTTTGAGCAGAGTATGGGGGTCGAGGGCGCTTATCGGCGGGGCCAGGGGCGGCGCTGTGGCTATCTCCCGAATATCATTGCCCTGATTGCTTTCGCGGTAATCCGGAGCGGTCATGAGAGGCGACCTGTTATTGCGTCCCGTGACAAGTCCTCCCGACCATTTGATGGTAAGTTTGCCAGGTTTCGAATCAAAAGATATTGTTTTCAGTTTTTCGGGATCGCTGGATATTACGGCCACTCTGCATATGGGGGGCATATCCTGGAACTTTCCAACGCGAACCAACTTGATTCCTCTCTTCGCTGCACTACCGGTGGTGACAGGTAAAGAGCTTGCGAAAGAGGAGTTGACTTCAACTACTTTGGTCGGCATGTTCCATAAAAGACCATAGAAGTCTGCGACCAGAATCGTGTCGCCGTTCTCTCCCGGCAGAAATCTTATTATCGGACGTGGAATCGATACCGGGGTTTCGGTTTGCAGGGTTATCGACTTCTTTCCCCAGCCTTCTTTGACCGAACTGATTCGACTATATCCAACCTGATTCTGGGCCACGGCCGCAGTATGCCAGCCGGTCTGTATATACACAGCAAATACAAGCAGAGTCCAGAATAGAGGCCGATTCATCAAAAACGCAACAATCTTCTTAACAGGTAAATAAATAGATAACCATTGCCACATGAATGTCTCTTAACTTTCTAGTTTGTGGCTATTGTAGCACTGACGGCAAGGGTTTCAGATAGTTCCGGACACTCGCCGGTGGTGCCCTTGAAAACCGCTGCCACCATTGGTGAGGCCTAAATTAAATACAACTCTTATAGCAGGCAAGGTAATCCTGCTAAATTTACATCGAGTTTTACGGCTCACCGCTTTGCAAGGGCGGTTCGAGTCCTGGTGCATGCGCTTTAGCCAGGCACTATTACCAAATCAGCGCGGTAGTCAATCGCTACTTGACGACTGACTGTATTCACGGGAGTTTATCGATGGACGAGTCTACGATTCTTTACTGTGCCATAGGTGGTGGTGCACTAGCACTGCTCTATGGCGGCTACGCCGGGGGCAGTGTGCTCAAGCTCTCCGACGGCAACGATGAGATGAAGAAAATCGCCGGAGCCATACAAGAGGGCGCCAGCGCTTACATGAGCAGGCAATACATGACGATTCTCTACGTCGGAGTGGTGCTTGCAGCCGTTATAGCTTTCACTCTCAACGTTACCACCGCGATTGGTTTCGTGGTTGGTGCCGGTCTCAGCGCTCTGGCCGGTTTCGTAGGCATGTTCGTTTCGGTTCGGGCCAACGTCAGAACCGCCGAAGCAGCAAAAGGCGGATTGAGCAAAGCTCTCGACGTCGCTTTCAAAGGCGGCTCGGTCACAGGTTTGCTGGTGGTCGGTCTCGGTTTGCTCGGGGTGACGATTTTTTACCTTGTTTTCAAAGACGTCAACGCATTAATCGGTCTTGGATTTGGTGCCTCGCTCATCTCCGTTTTCGCCAGACTGGGTGGCGGTATCTTCACCAAAGCCGCCGACGTCGGTGCCGACCTCGTCGGTAAGGTCGAAGCCGGAATTCCGGAAGACGACCCGCGTAATCCTGCCGTTATCGCCGACAACGTCGGTGACAACGTCGGTGACTGTGCCGGTATGGCAGCGGATCTTTTCGAGACCTATGCCGTCACCGCCATCGCCACCATGCTTCTTGCTCACCAGGTATTCCATTCTCAAATCGAAGCGGGTACCGCTCCTTATGTAATGACATACCCTCTTGTTCTTGGAGCAGTCTCCATCGGTACTTCCGTGCTCGGCGCATTTTTCGTCAAGCTGGGCAGCGGCAAGAACATTATGATGGCTCTCTACAAAGGCTTGATGGTTGCCGGTGTCGGTGCTGCTATCGGTTTCTATTTCGTCACCGAAAAAATGATGAGTGGTCTCACCCTCAATGGTGCACCGGTCAGCTCGTCTAACTTCTTCTTAGCTTCTTTAGTCGGGCTTGTTGTTACGGCTTTAATCGTATACATCACCGAGTACTATACTTCCACCAGTTTCAGACCGGTGCGTCATATCGCCCAGGCTTCCGAGACCGGTCATGCCACCAATATCATTGCCGGTCTGGCTATCTCTATGGAGTCCACCGCTTTTCCCACCCTGGTGATCATCGCCGGTATCCTGATCTCTTTCAGTCTCTGCGGAGTATTCGGTGTGGCACTCGCCGCCATGGCTATGCTCTCCATGGCCGGTATCATTGTAGCTATCGACTCTTATGGTCCTATAACCGATAACGCCGGTGGTATCGCGGAGATGGCTGAGCTCCCCAGTGAAGTCAGAGACATCACCGACCCGCTCGATGCTGTCGGTAACACCACCAAAGCGGTTACCAAAGGCTATGCCATCGGCTCCGCCGGTCTGGCTGCCATCGTTCTCTTCAGCTCCTACACAGAAGAGTTGCACGCCGCCATCACCAAAGCCGGTGGCGATACAACCGCTCTTACCTTTGACCTCTCCAGTCCCTTCGTTCTGGCTGGTCTATTCCTTGGTGGTCTCATACCCTTCCTCTTCTCCGCTTTCGCCATGGAAGCCGTGGGTAAAGCAGGCGGTATGGTCGTAGAGGAAGTGAGACGTCAGTTCAGAGAGATTCCAGGCATCATGGAAGGTACCGGCAAACCGGACTATGCCCGTTGTGTCGATATCGTCACCACCTCTGCCATCAAGCAGATGATCGCACCGGCTCTTCTGCCGGTGCTCACCCCGATTGTGATCGCTATGCTCGGTCATTTCTGGCTCAATCAAGCCATGCCCGGGCAGTACGCCGCCGCTAAAATCCTTGGTGGTGTCTTGGTCGGATCGATAATTACCGGGATCTTCGTGGCTATCTCCATGACCTCCGGTGGCGGTGCCTGGGATAACGCCAAGAAGTACATCGAGGACGGCAACCATGGTGGCAAAGGTTCTGAAGCGCACAAAGCTTCGGTTACCGGTGACACCGTCGGCGATCCTTACAAAGATACCGCCGGTCCCGCCATCAACCCGATGATCAAGATCCTCAACATCGTGGCCCTTCTTCTGGTCGGCTTCCTCGTTTAAGATCATGCAAGTCCGCATTGCAAATCGTCAAGACGAAAAGGCAATCAGGGAACTGGCCGAGGCATTCTCCACTGCGGAGAATGCCTCCTTCGATTTAAAAGGGAGCGATCGTGACCTTGTAAATATCGAAGCCAATTATTTTGGTAAAGAAGGCTTGTTTCTGGTGGTCGAAGAGGAAGGAGAGCTCAAAGGTTTTGCCGGTGCTCGCGCTAAAAATGAAGAGACTCTTTCTATAGAGCGCTTCAAGAGTTCTTTGATTGAAGCTGAAGAAGAGCTGCTCAAAGTGATAGTCGGCTTCGCGCCGAGGCTGCTTTATAGTGATATCGAATGCGGGGACAGTGTTCATATCAGACCGGAACTGCTTCGACAGTTCGGGTTCAGCGGCAACAAAACGGCGGTGACGCCGGACTTTTAGTTATACCGGTCCGAAGCGGAAGGCGTTGCCACCGTTCTCCACCACCAGGTCCACAGCCAGATCCGCTTTGGCTACCAGCTCTTTCCAGCTCTGCCCGTGCTTGGGAAAGCAGGAGATTCCTATCGATGCACGAATCGGAATCTTGTATTGCTGATAAGTGACCAGGGATTTTTCAAAGTGAGTGCGGATGCTCTCGGCTATCATTGTCGCCTCCGGACCGTTGAGCTCGGGAAGCACCACCATGAACTTTTCGTCGGCGAATCTACAGACGATGTCGATGCCGAGTTCCGCATATTCAACTAAGGCTTTGCCTATCTCTTTGATACAGGCATCAGCGGCATGGGAGCTGAACTTATCTTTGATCAATGGCAACTCGGGAAAGCCTACGATCAATACGGAGAGCGGACGTTGAAATTTTTCGGCGCGGCGGTTCTCCAGTTTTAGCTGGCGGACGGCGAATCTGAAATTGTAAATTTGAGGAATCTCGAGGTCATAAATGACTTTGCGCTCCTGTTGCTCCGGTGAAACCGTAGCGTTCTGGGCGATCGGAATGGCGAACATGGTCTGCTGCATAGCCTGGGCTTTTGCTCGTCTCAGCTGCGCCTGGGATGGTTGATTGAGCTCCTGGCGAGTTTGACCGGCAAGACTCTGGTGAATTTTGCTGTCGCCGATATACTCTCTTTTGTCGTCCGCCATATTTGATTCCTTTATCCCGTTCTTTCTACATCAACCGAGCGATCATCTTGAAGTATGCTTCTAAATCCATGCGCGATATGCCTTCCGGGTCCTGGTTCATTCCTTCGTCGAAGGAGTCGGCTATAGACTGGCGATTATCCAGCAGGAAGGCGATGAAGGCTTTCTCTCTTTCACTGGTACTTGAAGAATTCAACGCTTCGAGCAATTCGTTTTCGTCGATGAAGCCGTTCTTGTCTTTATCCAGCTCATCGAAGGCGAGATAAGCATAGGTCTTTATCTCATTGAAGCGCTCCTTGGTTCTCTCTGTGGTGCTCGAATGAACCCAAGAAAGGTCAAAGTTGAAATTGTTCTGGTCGTTCACGGACCTGAAATCCCCCGGTTGTATCACCGTGCTTACTTACTTGATTAGTACCTCATTCATAACATATTGAATCAACCCCGCTTTGACGTGCCGAAAAGAAAGGGACTTGTGCAACCCGGGTGACCTTTGTTAGATTTAGGAGGGGCGAATATTCAAAGGACCATATCGTTATGAGCGCTTACCGAAAAGCAGTTTTGTTCTTCAAAAGTTTCCCCGGAGCCCTTCTGGCTTCTACTCTGATAATTTCTCCGTGTTTCCTTGCTTCATGTTCCAATGAACCGGAAAAGAAAGCTGAGCCTAATATCTCTCTTGAAGGAGAGGAAAACACCACTAAAAATTTTATCGATAGAAAGGGTAAGGACCCTACTAAAAATCCCGATGGCAGTCTCAAGTGGGACAACTCGAAGATTATCTCGAAGAAGAAGTTCGTGATGACCTCTTACATGAAGACCGGTCAGGAAGAGGATCCGGTCAAATATTATTTCCCGCAGATCCAGGGTGGCAGTATTCCCAAAAACGACTCGAAGAGAGCCGGCGAACAGATGAAGACCAATCAGTTCGGCGTTCAGTATGCCGATCTCGAGCAGGGTACAGGCCTTACCCCCGGGGAAAACGGGCTAACAATGATCCATTATGTCGGCTGGCTGCCCGACGGTACGATGTTCTATAACTCTATCTCCCGGGGACAGCCGGTTCAGTTTCACATGGGCGATGACAAAGTTATTCCCGGTATTCAATACGGATTGGTCGGAATGAAGGTCGGCGGTACTCGCAAGATGATGATCCCGGCCAAATTGGCCTGGGGGGCGAAAGGTCTTGAAGGAAAAGTCCCGCCCAACACGCCGGTAGTCTGTGTGGTCAAGCTTCTCACCACCGGACGTCAGGTCGGCCGCAAATCTATCGAAGCGGCCGAAGTCTCCGGTGCCCCACAGAACTAGCGAGAGCAACAGCAGATCTCATATTATTTTGTAGGGTTGTTTATCAGTTCCGTCGGGGAATAATCTCGATGGGTACTTTCTGTGCCTTTTAGAGGGAAGTCGGAAAAATTAATTTGGGGTTGTCAATAGGGTACCAAAAGTTCACAATTCGAGCGTAGAGTCGTAGAGTCGCCATCAGACAGGGTCTTGGCTCTCCCTCCAGCCCGCCCCTTTAAGACCAAGACCCGACTTACTAAATCAAAGAGCTCACAAATGGTCGAACGACGGTTCGGCCAAAAAGGTCATCAGAATGCGCATCAGACCTCTTTTAAGATTACTGGCAGTATTGTCGATTTTTCTAGGTGTATACCTGAATTCAGAAGCTCTCGCCCAGATGCCCACCCCCCAGATGCCGAACACCAGTCTTGGTCAGCATCGAGTCAGGATGGGAGAAGCGCTGGGCTCTTACGGTAAGAAAATGTGGAACTGGCAGACCCAGAGCGCTGTGGAATCGGCTGGGTCTCTGGGTATTCCACAGTCGGGCAACCCCCAGTCTCTATCCATCGGCGATGGAACTTCGGACCTCCTCAATCTCAATTATCAATCCGAACCCCAGGGACAGAAACCGGTGCCGGAGTCGAAGACTGTCGAGACCCAGATGCAATGGTTCGAGCATTATCCTATCTTCCCACCGAACGATAACCGGGTCGCCCCGAAACGCGCTGTCTTCCGTGCTTATCCCAAGATAGACAAGAACATCACCATGCCCAGTGCCGAAGCGATGGCGGCAAGAGATGCCCTGGCTTCGACACAGACCTATGGGGGCAAACAGGGCACCGGACAGAGAATAATGGGCGCCATTCAGAAGGCGGCGATTGAATCTATTACCGGGATGGACCCCAAGCAGAAATTCGACAACGCCAAATCACAGCAACACGGTGCCGCCCAGGGGGCATCGGATGCGGTGGCGGATGCTTTTAACCCTACCTGGATAGCGATGCTCCAGTTGCAGATGAGCAATCTTCTAAACGTAGCAAACGAGGCCACAGGCTCGCCCAGCAGCGCTTTTGCAGTGACCAAGACTCACCGCAACGCCATATGGTTTGTACAGCGCATGTACGCCGAGGTCTATGTACCGATGGCGATTCTTTTTCTTCTGCCCGGAGCGGTGATCACCCAGATGAAAGGGGTGGTGTCCCACGGTATCCTCAGCTCCGGCAACGACGAGGACGCTGCCAGTCCTTTTGTTGGTATCTTGCGGGCCATGATCGCCATATTTTTGATCCCTGCCTGCCAGCTTATTACCAGCTATTGCATAGATGTGGGCAATTCCTTGACCCATGAAGTGCGCCAGAATGTAAACCCTATAACTATCTACAACTGGGCTAACGAGCAGGTCTTTCGCGCACCGGAAGAGAACAAGGTCAATCAGGTGATGCACCCCAGCAATTTCCCTGTTCTAGGCAAACTCACCCAGGGACCGGAGGCCGAGTCCGGTGTGGAGGCTCAGTCCACGGCCACGGTAATGCTCCAGACTCTTGCCAACACCATGGCAGAGTCCGCAGCCATGGGACTGGTGATGATGTGTGCCTTTCAAATAACGATGATCTGTTATCTGATGCTGATGGGACCTCTGGCGGCGGCTTTCTATGCCTGGCCGTCCGGGCTTGGTAATTTGTTCAACAAGGTTTTTTCGACCTGGGTCGATGCCATAGTCAACCTCTCGTTGTGGAGATTCTGGTGGACTGTGGTTCTGCTCTGTATAGACACAAGGCTTGGATGGCTCGGTGCCATGGGAGGTTACAGCCTTTACTCCGAGTGGGAGCTGCTAATGTTCATCGCATTTCTGACTATCCTGACTTATGTCCCCTTCAATCCATTTGATTTCCAGGCGGGCGAGATGGTTTCTCAGCTGATGCAAAAAGCTGAAGGAGCGGTTTCAGAAGCCTCCAAGAAGTAACCTCGTCTTCTCATCCAGAAAAAAACAGCCAACGAATAAGAGACTCTTCACCATGATCGATATCACAAAAGCAGAGATAAGAAAGATAACCCGGGCATTGACCGCATTCATTCTATTGCTTTCGGCGGTGATATTCTCCGGCAATCTAGAAGCCATGGCCCATCGTGGTCTGGTGGAAGCGGACGCGGCAAACGCCTTGAAAGGCGATTTTTCAAGATCCCTGGTCAACTCCAGTATCAACGGCGGAGAGGACAACGCTTTTGATGATATTGCTCAGCAGTTCTGGCCCAACCATGCTGCTTTGCAGCGCATGAAAGCTATTTATCTGGACGAGAGTGAAAACCCTGCCGCTCTAAGCGTCGGCGCCGACATGCCGGCCAAGGTCGGTCGAGTGTTGCGGTACGCTCACCAGGCAGCCGGCAGCAACCAGCCTCCCGGTCCGGGTATGAACACCGCCGCCGGTGAAGTGAACGCCAACGTGTTAGGAGCGTTCGCAAAGCAGGCCATGGACGGTCAGGCTCTGCCGCAAGCCCAGGCGGCCCAAGCTGGTGCCATGGGTCAGGCCACCGGTGCTGCCAACGTCGCAGCCGAGATAGGACATAACCAGGCCCAGAGTGCTATTCAGTATGTCAGTGTCTTTCTCTATAACTTCACCGTGGATGGTGGTAACCAGTGGAACCGAATTCGGGACAATATATTCGTTCCCATGGGCATTCTTCTGCTTCTTCCCGGTGCCGTTATCACCCAGACCCGCGCCATCATGGCGGCGGGTAATCCTGTTTTAGGACAGGTAAATCCTTTCGACGGTATTCTGCGCTCTATGGTGGCAGTCTTCTTGATCCCCGGAACCTATCTGGTGGTCAACTATGGTATCGATATCTCGAACTCGATTACTTACACTATCTCTTCGGAATATTTCAGGCTTTTCGGCTCTGATATGTACCGTGATGCTCTCTGCCACGAGATCAAAGCGATGCCCTTCCGTCTGCCTGACGAGAACCGCAACACTGTCGACCTGCCCAATCATTCTATGGGTATTCCATTGATGGGCAACATCACACCTTTTGCTATTCTCGAAGCTACTTTGATCGCTGTAAAAATCTACGATCCCTGTGTCGGTGTTTATATAGTCCCTGAAGATAGAGCCGATGAGGTGGTGCCTGCATCGGTCATGGCGGCCCGTTTGATGGCAAATACTTCTAACGCCGGTCTTGTAACCTCCTGGAACATCCTCTGTGCCTTCCAGATGGCTTACCTTTACTATCTGTGGTGTGTAGGACCGGTGGTCGCCGGTCTCTGGGTGTGGCCCATGAAGTCCCTTCGCCAGGCTCTGCCGAGCTGGGTCGAAGGTGTAATCACAATCTGTTTCTGGTCTCTTTTCTGGAACACCGTCATTCTTCTGATGGCTGCCTTCAGAGGTGTCGATGAGACCGGTACTATCATAATGCTTGCTTTGAATACCCTCGCTAATCTTTCGGTCAAATTCGCCTTCGACTTTGCCGGATTGGTTCGCGCTGCCGGTTCCGAAGCCATGCGCCTGGGCGGCAAGATGGCAGAAGCCGCCAAGCAAGGTGGCGGTGGTGGCGGCGGCGGTGGCGGCGGTGGCGGCGGCGGCGGCGGCAACAAGGGTGGCGGTGACGGCGATCCCAAAGGGGAGAACCCCGCTCTACCTAAGACCGAAGGTGATCCTAAAGCCAAGGATCCGGCTATTCCTATGGATGCTGCCTCAGGCAAAGTCGACATGGCAGATAACCCTGCTCATGCACCGACCAATGCCATGGCAGGAGTTGGAGCCGAAGATGGTCCAACCGGGGCCGCCGAGGCAGATCCGGAGATTCCTAAAGCTTTCACCGCTGATGCGAAACCTGGAGCGGAGCTTAATGCGGGTGTATCACCGGAAGGAGTCGGGTTGCCCCCTCTGGAGGGCCAGGTCGACGGTGCCAACGCGACTGCCGATGCTGCCCTGGCTTTGGCTGCTGTCGCAAACGCCAATAAAGATGTGCCGGAAGGTAAGGGTGTTCGAGAGGGCGATGGTCCTCCTGGAAGCGAGGGTGATGCTGCAGATCCAAAAGATCCCAAGTCTAGAGGTATCAAAGCCGGAGCGGCAGAAGAAGACTCTGAAGCCGGTAGCGATCACCTGACGATGATTGCTGCAACGGATGCCTCTGTTACCGGTCGAGGTCGTGGTAAAGCCGATGTCGGAGCTGCTGCCGATGCTAGATTCGAAGCTGCCTTGACTGGCGGTAGCGGCGATGACGCCCTCATGGGTGGAGCCGGCGCAGACGACCTGGCAGATCCTGGTATCCCTGGCGCAGGGGTGCCGGATGAAGGCGCTGCTCAGAATCGACGTGCGGCTGTCGATGCTCAACGCATTGCTGCTGCTTCTCAGAATCGCTTTAGAGAGGGCTCGGGTGACAGGACCATGGCCGGTGCCGATGAAGGACCGCCTATTCAGGGACACGCTCGAGACGCGGCAGAGGGTGACGACATCACCACACTTGCCCAGAATGACCAGGCTGGACCGCCTGTCTATGGCGACCTGGCCCGAACCGACGGTTCCGAAGTCGGTGATGGACTCAAGGTCGAGTCCCTAAAAGGCGAAACTAACGATGGACCGCCTGTATATGGCAATCTCGGAAGAGATGACGTGACGACAATAGCCGCCGCCGATATGCCTGTCGAAGGTCTACCGGGCAAGGACAATGTCGCTGACGCCGGTCATATGCCGGGAGAATCGGCTGGTCATCCGCACCTTGCCAGACATGGTCATGAAGGCGAGCTGAATATAGTCGCCGCCGATGACTCTGCCGCTCGTGGTGCCCATGTCGTAGGTGACGCCGCCCGCGATATCACCGGCGGACCGGTGGCCGAGAATCTGGCCCGCACCGACGGCACCGCAGAATTGCCGCCGGGTCAGGACGCGCGCATAGAGTCCATGCCCGGCCAGGGGCAAGTTCAAGACCGGGGAATGACTCACATTGCTGACGCTCGCACGGAGACCGGCAGTGCCGATCTGTTGAGAGCCGACTATAGCAATGTAGACACCGGCGCCATTGGTCCTGTGGACACTTCTGCCGGCGTCAACCGAGATGTGGCAGAGTACCGCGGAGCCGATACAACCGGATATTCCATGGGCACTCAATACACGTCCGGCCATGATCTGGCAAGAGATGTCGCCCCCGGTGGCTCGCCCGATGACACCAGTATGATGTTGTCGGCCAGTGACAGTGGTGCGGGTCCGGTCCATAGTCCTGGAATCGAGCCGTCTTCCGGAACCTACGGAGAAAACGTCAATCTTGGTCGAGACTCCGTAGCCGGGCATATATCCGGTCAGGGTCCTGATCTGAGTGAACCGACCATGATAGCCGGCGCGGAACCGCGGGTATCGGATGCCGGAATTGACACCAACATCACCGGTGTGGCCGGCTACGACACGACAGCCAGCAGTTACAGCCGAGATGTTGTCGATAGTGGACACGGACCCGGACGGCACATCGCCAGTGCAGACCAGTCATCGGTCAACACCGGCATTTCGGGAGCGCCTTCTCCAGAGCCGAGCTCCGGAACTTACGGAAGCTACGGAAGCGAGACCTTCAGTCGAGACATAGTCTCTGACCGTGGCTACTCTGCTGATCAGCCGACTATCATAGGCGGCAGCCCATCGGACAGCGCCGTCGGCCGAGATTCCATGGTCTCCGATTCGGGCACCATATCCGGTACTGCGGGGCTGGAGCCTGCTTCAGGAACCTACGGCACCGAGACCTACGGACGAGATGTTGTCTCGGGCGGCGGTCACACTGGAGGAGCTCAGGGTATAGAGCCTCGAGTCACCGGCGGTGAATACGGCGGCAGCGCCCCGATTCAGTCGGGCGGCAACGATCCGACCATTATCGGTGGCAGCCCGACGGATGTTGCCGGCTCGGATAGAACGACCGGTTACGGTGGTACTGCGGGACTGGAGCCTGCTTCAGGAACCTACGGCACCGAGACCTACAGTCGAGATGTTGTCTCGGGCAGCGGTCACACTGGAGGAACTCAGGGTATAGAGCCTCGAGTCACCGGCGGTGAATACGGCGGCAACGCCCCGATTCAGTCGGGCGGCAACGACCCGACCATCATCGGCGGCAGCCCGGCTGATATGACCGGAGCCCCGCTGGATAGAGGCGGATACGGTGCCACCGGTACTCCTGGAATGGAGCCTGCTTCAGGCACCTACAACAGCGAGACCTACAGTCGAGATGTGGTATCCGACCGCGGTCATACAGGAGCTGGTCAGGTTGTAGAACCTACTTATGGTTCTGCCCCCGGACACACTGGCGGTCATGCGGGTCAGCCCGGTCATGTTCCGGAGCAAGGCGGAATGTCCGCCGCCCAGGACTATGGTCAGGCGCAACCTCCGCAAACTGAACTGGCCCGCGATGCTTACGGTCTCGCCGAGCACCAGCACATGCACGATGGTTCCGCTATGGGTGATCCTGGTTACTCCGATGCGAACTACGCCAGGGAGGAAGCCATTCGCCACGAAGAGCGGATGCGCGCAGAGATGGAAGCCCGTCAGATTCAACAGCTTGACGGTCAGCCCAGAACTGCCGGATTCGTACCCGTGCCGACGCCGTTTCAACAGAGCCAGCGCCCCGGTGCGCCCCAGTCTCAAAACCTCTTCAAGAAGAGTGACGAAGCTGGAAAGGGCATATCGAAGGCGGACATGAAGTCGAAGCTGACTGACGAAAGTCAGATCGACAGTGGAGAAGCGGTCGAGGAAACCACCCGGGTTGACAACATTCAACCGCAACCGATGAGGGTAGAGCCGAGACGCAAGGACAGCAAGAACCGATTGAGATCCGCTCTCGGTCAGGCTGATTCTCCAGGACCGGCTCCTGATCAGGATCTTTCCGAAGAGACTTCGGAAGATGAAGAGAAGGATAAGGAATAATCCAAAAACGGAAGGGGCACCGGCAATGGTGCCCCTTCCGTTCTGATTCTTTATTGGGTTTTCTCTGCTAGCTTCTTCAATTTGGATAAGCCTTTCTCGAAGTCTGCTCCGCACATTTTGTCCATGTCTATGAAAACCTGCATCACCTTGCACATGAAGGGGTTTGGACCCTCCATCGACCAGGTCAGATCGGTGCCAGGCTTCTCTTCCTTGTCTTTCTGCTTGAGAGTGAAGAATACTTTGTTGTCTCCCTCGAAGGGCTTTTTGAAGCTAAGCAAGATCTCTATCTTTTCCGGCTCTTCGCTATCGACAATGGTCATGCTTCCCTCTCCGACATCATCGTTTCCGCTCCATGCGTAGATGGCACCTTTGCCCTCTTCCGGACCGCTCAAGCTTTTCTTCATTCCAGGATCTTTCGCTTCCCAGGGAGACCATTTAGACCAGTTGTGGAGGTTGTTTATCAGAGGGTAGATCTCATCAGCGGGAGCAGCGATGGTAATCGAGCGTTCGACCTGAAAGCTGTCCGGTTTACCTGCCGCCAGCGCAAGCACTACTATAATAGCGACCAGCAGAATGCCAAAAAGTCCTGATGAGATCAGGATAAGTTTCTTTTTCATCGAAGCGCTCCATGGTGTCCTGGTAGGGGTTTGATTCAGTGACCCATTATAGACTGAAGCTTACTTTCTACTTTACTGGCCTCTGCTTTGTTATTGAGGATTTTGAGTACTTTCAGATAGTTGCCCAGCACTTGAATCAGGGCCGGTCTGTTGTTGCCGGTTTCAAGTAGAGGGACAGCTTTTTTATAGTAGTCGGCAGCGCCTTTGAGATTGAAAGTCATCCCGGCAATGGAGCCGTAATTGGCGTAGACGGCACCGAGGTTGGCGCAGACCAGCTTGTTGCCGGGGTCGAGTTTGTGGGCTGCCTCCAGCTTCTTCATGGCGACCTCGAACTGATTTGCCTTTAGTGCTCTGGCTGCTTCATTATTGAGCTGCACGGCATTGACCTGGGGGTTTTTGCCGTCCAGGATAGTTTTGTTCTCTTGCATGGCTCTATCCTGATTCAGCCTGATACTGGAGATGGTCTCCTCATCCATATTGTAGAGTTCGTTCAAGCTGTTTGTGTCGCGATCTGTAAGAGCCGCTGGATCAGATGTATAGACCGTTGCGAACATCACATCGGCTCGCTCCGGGCTGTGACCGGTCAGGCCCAGCGCGTGTCCGGCTTCGTGCAGGCAGACCCTGCCCATATAGTTGGGACTGATGGAATCAGCGTTGGGGGCAGGCAGGGTGAGAATCTTCATGTCCACGCTGGCTATGCCTTCCTGGGTTGGTACTACTACCGTATTGCCGCCTTCTTTTTGAGACATCAGGTCATTGCGATCATCGGTCCAGCGGCAGACAATGTGGGCTTCTTCGACAGAATCGCTGAAATTTATTTTGAGCTTGTTCTGGCTTTTGTCAGCCCAGGATTTGAAGGCGTTTTCCAGAATGGTTGGAAATGACTGCTCAAAACCTTTGACCGAAGAAGATTTCTCTATGAATATTTTGATCGGCATATTCTCGGCCTCCCAGCGTGTAAGTCCCTGTTCGGCAATAGTGCCGAGATAGTTGTCTTTGAGGGCGAGAAGTTCTGAGAGTACTCGAGATCTATCAGGAGCCGGATCAGACCCGGTGGAGGTAGATTGTGCAGGTGTTGAAGGCGGTGAAGAGGGTGTTTCCTGCTTTATTTCATCCGGCTCGACAGGCAATTTTGAAGGTGGTGCCGCTTCCGCAGGCGGCGGGGGCCCGTCATTGCCGACTTCCTTCTCCAGTCCGTCCATCATCTTGCTCAGACCTTGATCCCAGTTCTTCGGCTGAGCCAGGCAGGGCGCAGATGATAGGAGGTGACAGACAGTTAGAATCGCAAGTAACTTGAGTGAGGGCGCTTTCTTAAGCATCTGTGCCTTTATCTGGATGTGGACGGATGAACCCAGGGGGCCTCGTAGTTGGATGTGGGCTCTTTATTGATCCAGTTGGGAGCGGTGGCGAGAAGCACACCGAAAAGTACGCTCATCCAGATTGTTTGTAGAGGGATATTCTTCATTGACCGGGTTCCCCGGGGCGGGATCTCTCTTTAAACCTGCCCTCTCGAGACCGGAATAAAACGCTTGGCATCGATGGACAGAGGCTTACGGCTGACCATCCGAGAATTGAATCGAAAATAGTCCCAAAAATGTGTACGGGACCGTTTTCACGGACCCGCACCCACTCGCTGCTCACAAAAATCTTTCTAACTAACTATTCGATCAATCGTTCAGGATCTTGCCGTAGGCATCCTTATTGGTCAGGTAGCCGGTGGCGGCGGCGGAAGCGCCTTTGCCCGAGTAGTCGGCGTAGACCTTAGCCTGGGTCGCTTTGCTGACCAGTTGCCCGTTCACGTTCTCCTGACCTTGCGGGAAGCGTACCGAAGCTGCCACATGCTTGTTGACCGGAACATTCTGGTGGATATATCGAATTTTCTTGGCCACAGCCTGCTGTCCGGTCAGGGGGTGAGGGTTGGCAGGGTTGGCTGCATGGATAGGTTTGATGTAGTGGAAGGTACGCTGCTTCTGTTCTGCTTTTATGTACTGGACTTTTGTGCGGTCGGAGGCGCTGCCTTGAACCATATGATTCATGGGAGCCCAGTAATAATGCCCCAGATTTCTGTTGCCTTTGACCAGGCCGTGCTGCCAGCCTGATTCTTTGACAGAGCCCACGGTATATCTGATACCGGGTTTCATCTGTTTTTTGATATCTTCGGATATCGGAATAGGTGAATTGTAGGTTCTTTCTACAGTGACTTTTTTGGCTACGGGGAATTCTTGTGCCTGGGCGCTCTGGGCGCCGACCAGCGCTGCCAGAGTGACGGCAGCTGCCAGTAAAGATGCTCTTTTGGTAATTTCGAAAGTCTTGGAGAACATATGTCTTAGACCTCTAAAGTAACGAAATAGGGCTTGGGGGGCATTCAGAGGAAATGCTGCAATCTCGATGCTATTAATTTACGCGTCAAGTGTGACCTTTTGGTACCTCATTGGAACGCTAAGATTAAATAGCCTCTAAACTCGAATCAGGTCCGCGGCACCGTAAACCAGAAGGTGCTACCCTGACCCGGTACGCTCTCCACTCCAATATGCCCACCATGGGCCTCGACTATCGATTTGCATATGGACAGTCCCAGACCCTTGCCTCCTTTGATTGTCGCGTCCGAGGATTCTACCTGCTGGAATTTTTCGAATACCTTATCTATATGAGTTTCGGGAATTCCTCTGCCCTGATCTATGACGGAGAATCGAACGTTTTCAGGATCGGCCTCACTAATGGAGGCGCAGAGAGTGATAGAGGTATCAGAATCGGAGAACTTAACCGCATTCGATACCAGATTGACCAGGACCTGTACAAGCCTGTCTCCGTCTGCCTGAAAGTCGATGTTCTCTCCCTGGCGCGTCAGGGTTATTCCATTTTGTTCCGCAAAAGCGGTCATTGAGCCCAGGGCGGCATCTATGATATGGTCCGTGTCGGTGGAGGAGATCTCCATCTGCAGGGTGCCGGAGGCCAATCGTTCTACATCGAGAAGGTCATTGGTCATGTCGATAAGGCGTTTGACCTCGACTTCGGCTGTTTCTACCCTTTTTTTCGCTTTTTCCGATATTTCTCCGAAAGTGCCTGCAGCCAGCATGGTCAAAAGTCCCTGCACCGAGGTTAGTGGCGATCTCAGGTCGTGGCTTACCATCGAGAGAAGATACTGCTTCATCTGCTGAGCTTTGTAGAGTTCGTCTACCATGTCGTGGAATTGTTGGTCTAATTCGGCGATTTCGTCTGAGCCTCCTATCGGTGGCGTCAGAGCCTCTCCTTTAGGGACTTTATAGGTATTGTCGATAACTGATTTGATTCTTGCTGTGATGCTACGAGAGAAGAAATTGGCAAGTACCATGGCGATAACGATGTTGAAGACCACGAAGCCCATGATCAGATACTGCAGGCGCTCTCTCGATTTTGCAGCCGCCTTTAGATAGGCCTCGGCCAGGATCTTTTCTTCTTCCAGTATCGATTGAACGTTGCGCATTATATCGTCTACCAGTTTTTTAGAGGTGACGATGGCAAGCGGTCCGGAGAAAGCAAATCCTGAGGACTTTCCTTCGATGGTGCTGTCGGTGGCTTTGACGATTTTATCCAGAATCGCCTCACCTTTTTTGGTGGACAGCTCCAGCTTTTTGAGGCGCTCCAGTTGATCGGCTTTATTAGCCTTTGTCATCAATGATTTCAGTATGCGAAGCTGGGTGCGGATGCCTTTTCTATTGTTCTCGTATTTCTCACGGAAGTAGTCGCTGTGGGTGGTGGTGTAGGCAGCCACCACAGTAGCGCCCTCGGCCACGTTGCGCCCGAAGACACCGGTGTTATAAATGATCTCTTTCGAGGTTATCTCTCTGCGCAAGTCTGACTCTGCCTGCTGGAGCATGAGGATCAAGAAGGTGACGAAGAGAAGTTCGAAGACCACCGGAATCGAGACCAGGATTATTCCTTTATCTGAGATTTTCATGGGGGATTTTCATAGGCGAATTTCTGGTGATAATTTTCTGGAGGGGCCTTTTTTAAAGGAAAAAAAAATACTGTAAGATGGTAAGAATATTTAGTGTCAAGGATATTACTTGGTTACTGGTTATAGTAGTCTATTGTAAGTCTCTACTATTCACCTTCAAATCGAAATCTATTACTAGATGGCAAAAGTACTCCTGGTTGAAGATGATCGCAACTTAGCCGGCACCGTTCGTGAGTGGCTCGAGTTCGAGCATTATCTTGTCGAATGGGTCGAGACCGGCACCGATGCCCTCGACATGATGAAGTCCTATAAATATGATGTGATCATCATGGATCTGACTCTGCCCAAAATGGACGGTATCGAGGTTTGCAAGAACTTTCGGCAACAAGGGGGCGAGACTCCTATTTTGATATTGACCGGAAGAGGGACCGTGCCTGATAAAGAGCTCGGTTTCGATGCAGGCGCTGATGATTATCTGACTAAACCTTTTCATCTCAAGGAATTGTCGGCAAGGATAAGAGCGCTTTTGCGCCGTCCAAAAGATTTTGCCGGCGAAGTCTTGAAGGCAGGCAATATCGCTCTGGATATCGGCTCCCATACCGTTACCAAAGAGGGTAAGGACATTCACCTGCCCAGGATGGAATTTGCCCTTTTAGAGTTTCTCATGCGTCATAAAGGACAGGTCTTCAGCGCTGAAGCTTTATTAGACCGGGTCTGGACAGCTGATTCTGATAAGTCTCCTGAGACAATCAGGACCAGTGTCAAGAAGCTACGCAGCAAAATAGACACCAAAGGAGAGCCTTCTCTTATACGGAATGTCCATGGCGTGGGCTACAAGCTCGAAGGCTGAATCGGAAATCCCGGGATAATCATGACAGTGACAGTAAGTGGATTTGCTGTCATCGTGCTTGTCTAATTGATTCCGGAGGCGATGGTCTCTTGTAATTGCTTGCTGCTCTTGATATGGGCTGGTTGCTCAATTCTTTATATGGATTGCAGTAATGTTTGAGGATTGCTGTAAATGTGGGGTTTGCTGTAAAACTGTAACGTATTGTATACGATGCATATCTCGGTTATCGGCAGCAGAAGTCCTCTATGCAGGCAGTATATGAGGTTTGTGGCTTTCGGGCTTGATTTCTTTGCTGGTTTGCAGTATCTTGACAGCATACCAGTAATGAGGCAGAATACTGTTATGGTTGCGGAACGCGCGACGAGCTACACGATAGATGAGTTGTCAGAGCGAGTGGCTCAACTCCTCGAAGAGAGAGGGTTGAACTCCCAGCAGGACAATCGGGTATCTTCTGCGCCCGACCGGCGCACAATTCGGTATTACACTTCTCTGGGCTTGCTTGACCGGCCTTCTATCGAAGGGCGTCAGGCCAGATATGGTGAAAGACATGTACTGCAAATACTTGCTATCAAGGCTCTTCAAAGTGTTTCACTACCTCTCTCCGAAATACAGTCCCTGTTGTTCGGCTCCACCGATGAAGAACTCGAGAATGTGGTCGCCAGTGTCCAGGAATCGAACAGGGTAAAAACAAAGCTTTTAAAGAGAGATTCCTTCAAAGAGATAAGCCAGGTCACTCGTATGAGCGAACTGGTCATAGAGCCGGGTTTGAGGCTGTTAGTCGAAGAAGGATGGAAGCCCAATTCGGATACGGAACAGATTTTAGACAGAATGAGAGCGGTGCTGGAAGCGCTGCAATCATCATCCTATGAGCCGGGCTCAGGAGGTAATTTAGATGGAAGAGAAGAGGACTTCGGATGATGTAATCAAGCTTTTGAACAAGCTCTATTACGGCAAACGTCGCTGTGTAGGCGAAGTGGTGGCGGAGCGCAACGACAAGAAGGTCAAGCTGCCTCTGGCTGGAGTCGATATAGATGCTACGGTCGTGGGCAGAGTGGCGGATGTCACCATCATCCAGCGATTTACCAATTCTTTTCCTGAAAATCTGGAAGCTGTTTATACTTTTCCTGTGGCGGCGAGCGCTTCGGTTTACTCCGTAGAGATGAAAGTCGGCGATCGCGTTATCCAGGGTAAAGTAGAAGAGCGTTCCCAGGCGAGAGAGAACTATAGACTCGCCCTGGAGAACGGTCAGAGAGCCTGCCTGATGGAGCAGGAGCGCGATGAAATTTTTACTGTAAGTGTGGGCAACATCCCACCGGAAGAGGAGGTCTCTATCGAGATCAAGTATTCCGAAGCCCTCACTTTTTATGAAGACGGCTCTACCGAGATTCGACTGCCGCTGGTGGTGGCACCGAAGTATACTCCCGGAGAGCCTGTGGCGAGAGAGCAGGTCGGCAACGGTGTCCTACTCGATACGGACAGAGTCTCCGACGCTTCACGAATAAGCCCTCCCAGACTGGTTGACAGCTTTGATCCGGAAGTCGACCTCAATGTCTGCGTGAAGATTACTGCCCCGAATAACAGCTCCCGGGGTGTATCAGGTCTGGATTTTGGTCTCGGTCTCAAGGACCTGGCCTGCTCTCAATACGCCACTCGATCTTCTTTCGATAAGACCGGTACCAGAGTAACCCTGGTCCGCAAAAACGAGCTGATGAATAGGGACTTCGTGCTGCGCTGGCAGCATGCCGACAGGGTTTTAACCTCGCAGTTTCTCTCCCACCGGACCGGGCAGAAAGGTCGATACAGCGGCATGCTCTCGATACTGCCACCGGTGCAGGAGAAAGTTCCGGATACCGGCCGCGATCTGGTCTTTCTGCTGGATCGCTCCGGCTCTATGCACGGTGAGAAGATGATCTCCGCCAAGCGGGCTTGCAAATTCTTGCTCTCTTCTCTTGGACCTCGCGATCGTTTTGCCATCAACGCCTTTGATCATGAAAACGACTGGTTCTCCGAGCCGACTCTTTTCGAGGGTAAAACGAAGATGTGTCACGCAACCGAAGAGGCTGTCAGTGCCGGTCTCGACTTTTTGACCACAGTGGACGCCCAGGGCGGCACCGAGATTGGTCGCGCCCTTATCGCATCTTGTGATCGATTCGAGAAGCTCACAGACTGTAAGGAGCCCATTGTGGTTCTAATCACCGATGGTCATATCGGTGATGAATCCGATGTGCTTAAATTAGTCCAGCAAAAGGTTTCTGATCTCCGGGTCTTTACAGTCGGCATAGACAGCGCTGTCAACTATGGCTTCTTAGAGAGGCTGGCTCGACTGTCCGGAGGTACCTCGGCTTTCGTCAATCCAGGAGACGAGCTGGAATCTACTATGCGCCGAATCGCATGCAATATTGGTCAGCCTTTGATACAAGAGATAAAGCTGGAAGGTATCAACTGTCGCATCGAACAATCTACAATAGCACCGAAGATGGTTCCCGACTTATTCAGTGGACGTTGTGCCGATATCTTCTTTCAGTACGAGAAAACAGGCGGCGGCAAGCCCCGCATCGAGATAAGGGGGCGTTTCGCCGACGGCAGCCCGTACAGATCGGAAGTCGATCTCGATTCTGCTAAAACCGAGGCGATATCCAGGCTATGGGCCCGTCGGGTGATAAGTGATCTCGAGGACGAATATCGCTCCAGCACTGGAGATCGAGAGGAGATTCAGAATGCGATAGTGGCGCTTTCTGTCGAACATTCCATCTTGTGCCGCTTTACCGCTTTCTCGGTGATAGACGAAGAGAAAATCGATACTTCGTCCCTCGGAAGTCGCCAGATGAGTCAACCAGTGCATATGCCTTCCGGTTGGGGGGCAGCTCCTGTACCTGCTCAGATGCAAAGTACCGGTGCCAGCAGTGGTGGCTGGGGAGGACCGGCCAGTCCAGCTTGCGGCGGCGGCTGGGGAGCGGCTCCACCAACGGGTGGATACTCCGGTCATGCTCTTTTGGGGGCTACCGATCTGGATGCAACGTTCGGAGATGCGGGCTTTGGTTATTCGAGATCTGGCGCACCACCTTCTGCCAAGCCTGTTGAACAGGACGCTTTCGAGCAGTCTTTCCAGGAAAAATTGGGAATTTCGACGAACCCGCCTTCAGGGTCTGCCTTGGACGAAACCGGGGAGCATGATGTATTTTCGTCTTCGTCAAATTCCGACTCGCTCAAATCCGGAGCATTGGCATCTTCAAAATCTTTTGCCCATCTTTATGATAGTGCCGCCAGAGGCGGCGCTGGCAGAATGACTTTGCCTCTAAAGAGAGTCATTAATGCAATTGATCAATTCTTCTTAGAGTGGCAGTCGAGCTGGGATGCGATAGAAGCAGGACAAAGTCCTGATAGAGAGCGACTTGAAAGTGCTTACGATCAGCTGATTCAGGCTCTTGCCGATCATCCGGTCTCTTTCGAACTCCCCAAATTGGCTTCATTCTTGAGGCTCAACTATTCGAATTTTGTAACCGCTCTTGATGCGCCGAATTTCAACCATACCGGTGTGAGAGCGATGCGAAAACAGCTTAATCTCGGCTATGAGCAGGTTTGTGCGGAAGTACAGGCGGCTTTGACGAGAGCATTAGGGAAAAGTGGTGCCTTCTGGCAGTTCACGGTTTGAGATCCTGTTGTCTAGCCAGCACCAGGAAGGAGGACAGCGACAATTACCGAATCTATTTTAGCGGAGCTATCTGAATTTCATTGAGTTGAGGTCATGAAGTCAGATTTCCGAATAAGCAGATGAGGTCGTCGTGTGACTCTATCGGAACAGGTATCGAAGACGGGTGTCCCCATCCACCCGTCTTATCCCTTTTTAGATTCATATACGGTCAAAATTCCTGCTCGTGACCTCTGCCGTCACCATCGCGAGCTATTACAAGAGTACTGTTCAAGCCACGAATGCCGGATACGGCCAAGTTGTTTTTGCCACCGATTCTAATGGCATAGTTCTTTCCTTTGTCCAGACAGCTGTATTCTATAGCGCCTCTCGCCAGGCTGGTGGGCTTTGAGGCACGAGCCGCTTTGAGATTTTTCAGTTTGCCGGTCAGAGGAAAGGCTGCTTTACCGGTGGTTTCATAAGCATTGGGCAGAGGGTGGCCGGCAATCCCTCTTGCCGGATCTCCGCCAGGGAAGAAGCATTTGAAGCTGCGTGTCATGCCAATCGGATAACTTTTCAGTTTTTCGCGATAGCGCTCTGCCGCCCATTGCACGGTTCTGGCATTGGCCAGGCTGAGCTGTAGTGCGCTGGCGGAGAATTCCAGGATATTGCCGCCTTTTTGTTTCAGCCACTTGCCGTCTCTGCCGCGAGCCCTGATTCTGTAACTGTTTCTTTTCTTGTCCGCCAGATATTCTACGGTGCCCGGCTCTCCGGATGATGCTTCCGAAAAGCCTGACGCTTCGCTGACGGTGGGCCAGGCCGGTCTCTTGCTGTAGGGGTTGTAGGGAATGGTATAGGCGGAATAGCTCTTGCCGTCGCAATTCCCCAGGGGAAAGTAGCTCTTGAAGGCCTCGTCGAGTTTATACGGATATCTGCCCTGGTTGTGGCTTGCGTAGTTTTCGGCTGCTTTCAAGGTTTTTCTCATGTTGAGAACAGTGTGGTCTTCCCTGTCCCGGTCGGTTTTTATGTAACTTCTCTCCAGGACCTGGTCGAAGGACTGGGCTCTCTGGGCCGATGCCCCCCCAAATGGGAAGATGCCAGCTGCCAGCCCGGTTGCCAGGACTATGGTCAAGAATTTGACAGGGAGGGCTGTTCTCATGGCTGGGCTCCTGCAATTTCGGGATTCCTCAGCAAACTTCGATCTCTGGCCTTCCCATCTTTGTTTTTCGACTTTTGCAACATTATTCCTAAAATTGCGTCTATTTCAGTTACGTTTAAGGACGCAGTCAGCTTGTCATTCGGGAAAAATAAGAGCTATTTTCTATTTGCTCTTCACTAGATCCTCTTGATAATCTTATAATAGAATAGTAGTCTCTAGATTCAACTCTAGTCCATAGAATAGACTGGTAAGTTCATTGACGTCTCCGGCATCGAAAGATGCAAATTGAGTTACTAGCAATAAAAAGCAGGTTGCGTGTTACAGGTCAGGTGAAGGAAAAAATGTCAACAGAGCCGAACAAGAATCTCTTCAATTATTCGATATCCAAACTTCCGCGTCCGCGCTGGAACGTCCTCGACCTGATCGAGGTGATGAACAAGGGCAATGTGCCGACATATATTTTATGTGATGTCGATATGACCTGGGCAGAAGACCTTCGCCAGCGCCTGAAGAGCGTCGGAGTCAAAGTAACCGTCACCGCTATTCTCTTGAAAGCAATAGCAATAGCCCAGCGTGCCCACCCCGAGAGCCGCACCCTGAGAATGCCCTGGGGGCGGCAGGTTACCCTGGGCAATATCGTAGCCGGCTTCACGGTAGAGCGCTTCGTTGGTTCCCAGGCAGCTGTTTTCTTCGGCGCCATCGATGATGCCGACACCAAACCGGTGGAGCAAATTGCCGAAGAGCTCAAAGCCTATGGCACCAGCGATCTGGATGAAGTGGCTCAACTCAATGTCCAGAATCGATTCAATAACTTCCCCTGGCTGATCCGGCAGTTCATTTTGATGATGGGTCGGCAGTTTCCTGCTTTTCGTCTCAAGTATCAGGGCGCCACATTCGGCTTGAGCACCCTGGGCAAATATGGTGCCAAGGTGCTTATTCCGCCCTGTGTCACCACTTCGATATTCGGTATCGGCAGTGTCGAAGATAGAGCGGTCGTGCGAGATGGAGAGATCCAGATTCGTCCGATGATGACCATCGCCCTCAATTTCGATCACCGTATCATCGACGGAGCCCCGGCGGCTCGCTTTTTGCAGGATGTGCGGCGCTTGATGGAAGGTGGTCTGGAAGGCTATCTAACTGGAGATCTGCCTCCATTGAAGATGCAAGTGGATAACGCTTCAATGTCTCTTTCCTGAATATAGTTTCTGCTGATTTATTTTCGAAGCAATCCGGAAATTTGCTCCCACTTCTCCATGGTGGCGTTTTCGCCTTCTAGAATGGCGCGTCTAGCCAGTTCTGGCTGTCGAGACATCAGACCCATGTGGTCTACATTTGGTTTGATGACGATGTCGGCATTATCCAGTTGACCGCGGTCGATGGAGCGAAGATGGGCTTGAATGACCCGGTGGCTGACGCTGCCGGGTTTGTAATATTCTTCGAGCTTCGAGCCCCGGGCATAATCATTGAGGTCGACGGCAATGACAATGTCCGCACCCATCTCTCGCACCTCCTTGACCGGGATGTTCACCGCCACTCCGCCGTCTATACAAAGAAGCGGCTCTGCTTCCGTTCCCAGCTGGACTGGTTTGCGTAACACTGGTATGGCTGAACTGGCTTGTAAGACCGCTCCCAGATTGCCTTTTCTCAAAACTTTCACTTCGCCGTTGATCAAATCATAGGTGACAGCGCCGAAGGGCACTTTCAGGTCTTCTAGATCGCGTTCTGATTCCGGTACATACTTATTGAGGAAGCTTTTGAATTTTTCGCCTCGATAAAGACCGTCGAAGCTTTTATGTCCCAGAAGCCTGGAGGTGCTGACCAGGGGAATGCCCATCAGGCGAAGCTTGAGGGGCACATTGAGATAAGCTTTCATCAAGGTGCCCCGGGTGAACATCTCTTTGAGAGAGGAGATTGACACCCCGGCAGAGTAGAGTCCGCCTACCACCGCACCTACATTGGTGCCGGCAATATAGTCTATAGGCACCCCCTGTTGCTCTAGAATATGCAGAACTCCAACATGGGCTGCTCCCCTGGCGCCTCCTCCTCCGAGGGCGAGACCGATTTTGGGCTGTTTGACTACGGTGCCACTGTGGGTGGTGTCGGCTGCTCGGGCGCTGCTTGCCGCCCACACCATGACCAGCCAGAGTAATACATACAGCGTTATAACGGGTCTGTAGATAGGGTTGGAAAAAATGCGTGGGTGCATCGGGCTGCTTCTATATCAGGTCCATACCCATTGCATTCTAGCAGGTACGATCCAGCCCAGTTGCGATAGAGCTTCGTCAAGGCTGACTTTGTCTTCTCGGCATTTCGCCAGGGCGGCTATGGCCTGATCGGCGGAGAGATAACCCTGCTTGAAAAGAGAGTAAGTCCGCAAAGCCAGATAGAGAAAAGATTCGCTTATCACTCCGGCAGCCAGTACTTTTTTGCCTACCTTAATAGAACTATCAAGCTCTTCTGGAACCAACTCGTTCATTTTGTCCTGGTCGACAAGACCGGATTGGACCAGCAGTTCGGAAGGGCTGATGTGTTTTTGAGGAGCTTGGACCGGAGGATCCAGCTCTGCCACGGCCTGATATACCGATACCTGGTTATCCCTGGCTCGCCTGAGGGCCTGACCGGCCTGGAAAGCTCTCAAACTGTCGTTGGCAACCATATCTTGAAGAACGATGGCCGCTTCGAGAAGTTCGTGGGTGACAATACCCTGTTCCAATAGAATTTGTCCGAATTGCTTCTCTTTGACCAGTTCGATTTCAAGACATTCGAGCATGTCGCTGTCGGAAAGGAAGCCGGCTAGAGCGGCAAGCTCTCCCAGTCTGATGGTCTTGCCTTCTTTCTCTACATATAGACCCAGCTCGAAGAGCGCCTGCTCGATACTGATTCTTCGGTGCCCGACCGTAGCCAGCGCTTTTTGTGCCTGGTCCTTGTCGATTTTACCGTCTCTTACCAGAATAAGCGCGTTCAGGGCGGCGGTCATCATCCAGCTAGAGACGTCTCGATTGAGAACTAGAATACGACCGGTCTGCATGCCGGTGTCCTGAGCTTGCTGAATCGCTCGGCCGACTTGCTCTCCGGTCACCATATTGGCGCTCAATAGAAGCTCGGTCAAGGGTGTGGTGATGGTCTGGACCCGGCCGGTCTTCTTATGGATTTCACCAAGGACGCCCACGGCATCCTTGACTTTCATGTTGTGCTGTCTTGCCAGGCGCAGGGCTCTCACTGCCATATCCACTGATACGACACCGCCAGAGACCATCTCATCGGCTTCCTGGACTTTGCCCACACTCTCGTCACTGACCATCTTGAGCATGACCAGCGCTCTTTCCAGCGGTACGCTCAAGCTATCGGCGGTTTTCTTCGCCTCTTCCAGTTGTCCGGGCGAAATAAATCCGGCGCCGACAAAAAGGGTGCCAGCCGTTTCTGTTGCCTGTTTCTCAACCATTTTGTACAGTGGATCGGTCGTGGGGCTTCCGGAAGCAATATACTGCTCCTTATGTAGTGTACCAATTATCGTAAGGGCTCTAACGCTTCCTCGATATATCGGAACAAGGCTATGCTTAATTCTGCTAGAATTCATCCGGGTATTTCATTGGAAGTTACCCGGCGAAGCCGCCTGGATGCAGGTCAGGTCCCCAAGGGGTTCTGATTCTATTTTGGGGTTAGTTCAGTTAAGTTAGAAGTGGCGGCATTCGATAAGAATAAGTCGTAGCCCGCAGGCGTCAGCGAAGGTCCGTATTTAAGGCAGAAGCATCTGCGAAGGCGCATTGTTGCCTTGCCGAAAGTCGCACCGTATGCAATGCCAGCATCGATCAATCCAACTCAAGGAGATAGTTCTCATATGACCAGAACCACCACCAAGGATGGGTACTACCGATACGCGACGATTAAGGATGATCGAATTTATTTTGTCTGCGAGGACGATATCTGGACCACGTCCGTCGATGGAGGCAAGGCTTATCGTCTGACCACAGGACAGGGAGAATCGAGCTTGCCGAGGGTCTCTCCCGATGGAAGGCAGGTTGCTTTCGTCGGTCGGGAGGAAGGGCATCCGGAGGTCTTCGTGGTCGATGCCGATGGTGGACCATCACGTCGTCTGACCTATGTAGGCTCCGACTTACTTAACGTGGTGGGGTGGTCCAATGACGGTCGGCATATCTATTTCGTCTCTGATCATCATGCTCCCTTTTTCAGAGCAAGCGACGGATTTGCCATCTCTCCTTCCGGCGGCTCGCCTACTTGCTTCAAGTGGGGTCATGTCCAGTCCTTCGACATCGCCGCCGACGGCCGGGTGGTACTGGGTCGAAACAACTCCGACCCGGCTCGATGGAAGCGTTATCGAGGCGGTACCAGGGGTGATATCTGGATCGACTCTGATGGCAACGGTAAATTCAACCGGTTGATAGATCTGAACGGCAATTTAGTATGGCCTTCTTGGGTAGGGGAAAGAATCTACTTCCTCTCTGATCATGAAGGAATCGGCAACATCTATTCTTGCGACCCCGATGGAAGCGGGCTGAGAAGGCATACCAATCAGACCGATTATTTTGTGCGCTTTCCGTCCAAAGAAGGCGAGAGAATTGTTTATACCGCCGGTGGGGACATCTATCTATTCGATGCGGCCAGTGAAGAGGAGCGTAAGTTGGAGATTTCCGCTCCTGCCAGCACCCATCAGATTCAGCGTAAGTTCATCGACAAACCGGATTATATAGAGCATTTTTCACCCCATCCCGATGGTCATTCGGTGGCTCTGATTATGCGAGGGCAGCCCCTTACCCTGGGCAACTGGGAAGGACCGATGCTGCAGCATGGGCTGGGGAGCGCTGTTAGATACCGGCATTGTGAATGGATGCCCGACGGTAAGCACTTTGTCGTGGTCAATGATCGAGATGGATACGAGCGTCTGGAATTGCATTCGGCGGATCAATCGGAAGAGCCTCTGCTTTTGACCGAGGTTGATCTGGGTCGAATCATCAATCTGAAGCCATCACCGGACGGTAAGTCTATTGCTCTCAGCAATCATCGTCATGAATTGTGGCGGCTCGATCTGAAGAGTAAACGCCTCAAAGAGCTGGATCGAAGTCCTGCGGAGAGAATCAGTGACTTCAACTGGTCGCCTGATAGCAGCTATATAGCTTATAGCTGGGCAGGTGAGCCTTCTCTCTTTATCATCCGCATCGTAGATTCTTCATCCGGCGAAATTCATGACGTCACCGATCCTATAAGGTGCGATGCCTGTCCCAGTTTCGATCCGGATGGTAAGTATTTGTACTTTCTTGGCGCCCGGGACTTTTATCCTGTCATGGACGCCATGTCTTTCGATTATGGCTTCCCACGCGGTTTCAGACCTTATTTAGTAACCCTGCGAAAGGACGTCCCTTCGCCTTTTGTCAAAGAGCCGAAGCCTGTTGTCGCAAGGAAAAGCAGGTCGAAAGAGGCTCCTCAAGAAAATAAAGACGCAGGAGACAAAGAAGGCAAGGGTGATGATTCGGATGAGAGCAAAGACAAAAGTGCCCGGAAGCGTTCTTCGAAAGAGGTGAAGAAGCTATATAAGCGTGCCCTGACCGAAGCTTACAAAGAGATGGTCAAAGAGGTGGAGAAGGGCACCGGGGCTAAATCAGCCGGCAAGGCAGACGCAAAGGCGGTCAGTGCCGAGAAGCTCAAAATCGATTTCGATGGTATATCTCGTCGAATTCTTGCCATTCCCGTGGGCGAAGGCCGTTATGGCGACATCATCGGTGTGAGTGGGCGGGTTCTATTTACGCTCTTTCCGCTTAAGGGAATAAGACCTGACCATAGTTGGTATGACGATGGCAGAGTCACCGGTTCGGTAATTGCTTACGATTTTGAGGAAGGCAAACAGGCAGTTCTCTTCAACGAAGTGAACGAAATCAAACTCGCATTTGATAACCAGACGCTATTCTATAGCTCTCGCAAGAAAATTAGAGCGGTGGATGCCGGCGAGAAACTGCCTGCCGATGGACGCGGTCCTTCTTCGCCATCGGGCACCAGTCGTTCCTCCGGCTTCATCGATTTGAGTCGGGTTCAGGTTCTCGTCAATCCCCAGGATGAATGGGGTCAGATGTATGATGAAGCCTGGCGCCTGCAAAAGGAACACTTCTGGGATGAGAAGATGTCCGACATCGATTGGGAGCTGGTCTATGAGCGTTACGCCAGTCTGCTTCCCCGGCTCAGAACTCGTTCTGAGGTATCGGATTTGATCTGGGAGATGCAGGGTGAACTCGGCACATCCCATGCTTACGAGATGGG
>CAZCBH010000007.1:65325-112382 GCA_964496875.1 uncultured Candidatus Obscuribacterales bacterium
GAGGTGAACCTTGCCATAAGGCATAAAGACAAGAAAGAGAAGAATGTCGTGGTCGAAACACTGCGCCATGAGAGGGCGTTGCGCTATCGCGATTGGGTCGAGAGTAATCGCAGATACGTCCACAGCAAAACCAAAGGTGCCGTAGGATATGTGCACATACCCGATATGGGACCGATGGGATTTGCCGAGTTTCATCGCGGCTATCTTGCCGAGGTGCACAGGCAGGGGCTTATAGTCGATGTACGTTATAACCGTGGCGGTCACGTTTCGTCTTTGCTGCTCGAAAAACTGGCAAGAAGAAGAGTCGGTTATGATGTCAGCCGCTGGGGACCGCCTCAGCCATATCCCCAGGAGTCGGTGGCGGGACCGATGGTGGCACTGACCAACGAATTCGCCGGCTCCGATGGTGATATCTTCAGTCATTGTTTCAAACTTTTCGGTCTCGGCACCCTGGTCGGTAAACGCACCTGGGGTGGTGTCATCGGCATCTGGCCGCGACACAGCCTGGTCGATGGCACCATAACCACCCAGCCGGAGTTCTCTTTCTGGTTCATGGATGTGGGCTATGGCGTGGAGAACTATGGAACCGATCCGGATATCGAGGTCGATATCGCGCCCCATCAGTTCAGGGATGGTGAAGACCCGCAAATGGACAGAGCAATTGCTTTGATTTTGCAGGAGACTAAAGCAAAGCCGTTCATGCTTCCCGATTTCTCTGAGCGACCCAGCCTGCCCATACCGGCAGTCGCCGGGCGTGCTGCAGGACGGAACGGACATGGAGATGGTGGCGGCAAAATGCGCCGAGTTCTCAAAGCTCCAAAAGTGAAGTCGACGTCGAAAACCGGCACTAAAGCTAGCACAAAAACCAGCACGAAAGCGAAGACAGCTACAAAAGCCGGTACAAAGGCAGAATCGAAGACCACGGTAAAAACGAGTGCCAAGATCAAGCCGAAAACAAAACCGAAAACACAAACTAAAGCAAAACCCAAGACTAAATCTAGAGCCGGTGCTGGCGGTTCAGCCCGAAAGAGAAGCAGGAGCAAGTAAGATGAAACTTTTGCAGGATAGAATTCTTTCTGATGGTAAATATCTGGGTAACGGTATTCTGAAAGTCGATTCGTTTATGAATCATCAGATCGATCCGATTTTGATGAAAGCCATCGGTGAAGAGTTCGCCAGGCTCTTTGAAGAGGTGAAGCCTTCCAAAATTCTCACTGCCGAGTCCAGTGGCATCGCACCGGCGCTTGCCACAGGCATGAGCCTTAAGCTGCCGATTGTTTTCGCCCGCAAAAATAAGCCTGTGACCATGGCCGGTGCTGACTTCCGTGAGACCGCTACCTCTCATACCAAAGGTGGTGAGGTCGACCTTGTTGTCTCGTCTGAATACTTGAAACCCGAGGACCGCGTTCTCATTCTCGACGACTTCCTCGCCACCGCCAACACCATCGCCGCCCTGGTCCGGTTGGTCAAAACCAGCGGAGCAACGCTTGCCGGCGTCGGCGCCGTGATTGAAAAATCCTTCGAGGGGGGACGACAGGTCCTATCCGGGGTCGAGGTGCCGATTCATTCACTGGCTATTATCGACCGTTTCGACGGGGATAAAATAGTCTTTGGTGGCGAGTAAGAGAGTGTGCTGGATTGAGTCAGAGAGAGCGTGTGAGTGAGTTCGAGTCATTCAGAGTCACTCTGAGTCAGTAGCCAACTAATGATCTCGAACCACTCAAAAACGGAACAACGCTGATATCTGCCACTATCACCCTGCACGAACCTGATAACTCTTACGCGAGGGCCCCGGGCAGCACTCGCGCATAGGGAAGGTTGGCATAGCTCAGGCAGAGATTCTTTCAGTCAGTGTTTGAAATTTGATTGGCGGCTTGCAACTAGCATTCATCCTATATCTATATTATACATACAAATGTATGGCTGTCAATTAGTTCTTTTGATAAGTCACTGATTCAAAATAAATAGACTTCGCGGACTCTCCTGAAAGTACGATGGTCGCTTCGACATTTTTTTGAAAGCCCTGACCGACAGGTACCTGCTTTATTTCAGAGAGTAGTTTCTTCATGGCTTTATCAAATTCTTCATGGCCGGATGTTCGCTTGACCGAGATATTCTCCAGTCGACCTTCTGAATCGATTTCAAATTCGATAGCCACTCTAGAAGAGATTTTTGAGTAGGGATTTTTGAACTTGCTTTTGGCTTCAGTCTGAATAGCATCCAGGCATCTTGCCAGAGCCGAGTCACTAAAATGTTTTTCTTGCGGAGATTTGGGATTTTCCTTGAAACTCACTTCTATTTCGACGGTCTCCGGGCACTCTTGCCTGGCATCGAAAGGAAATGGGTGCAAGGGGTCAGCTTTTGTTATCGTGGTTCTTATCAGCTCGACTGCTTTCGGGTCCTTGCATGCCAGAACACTGGAATCGATTATTTTGCCTGACCTTGCAATCTTCAATCTTACTTTGACAGGGAAGGCTTTCTTCGGCAAAGGCGTCCAGGCAAGGTTTATGCTTCGATTAATCGATCTCAGGTAGAATCCGCCACCACATATGTCGGGGGTTATAGAGCAGGAGCAACAATCTGCGTCCTGGTGAAGAAAGAGAATGGTTTCTCTTTCTCTGGCGGAATTCGGCTCCGAGTCTGATTCGGGTTCGGGTTCGGGTTCGAATTCTGATGCTGCGAGCGATGCAGGCGATAGCAAGATCAATGTCGTAAGAAGTAAGAAAATCGCATGAGCTTTTTTCACCGGCTGATTTCCCTAAACGCGCCAATCAGATTATCTAAGCACGGTATTAGCCGCCTGGGAACAGCAATTACCCGAGGTTTTGTATTTGTTTTGCCAGCTTGCTTCCGCTCTATTCTAAAGAAGCGTCGGCGGCACCAACATGGTTTTCCGAGCGAGCGAAATCGACTTTCTCTATCTTGAAGCGAGCCTGGCTGCGCTCTAAATAGAGCCTGCCCTGGTCATAGCCGCTTAATTTTACTGTCGGACCCGTTACAGGTTGGGCGCCAATATCCCTTTGCTTTTCGAAGTCCTCGAAGTAAACCCTGGTTTCCTTGCCATCAGCGATAATGCCACCTTCGAGATCATCGAAATAGACAATCGGAATGCCTTCTTCTTTCATCATGCTTCTACCCCGCATGGCGTGGACATAGTAGCTCATCGCTCTTCCGTCGAAGGGCATATAGTTGGGATAGTCTAGTTTGTACTGGGACAGATCGATATGTTTCGAAAGTCCCGGACCATCAATATCGACGCTGACGAAATGTCTGGTGGCAAAGTCGGCGGTGCATCGCAAGCGATACCACGTGTTTGCTTTCAGGCGCTGACCGAGCTGCAGTATTTTCCAGCTTCTCTCCTTACTGGGTTTGCCTTTCATTGTCTCTTCCGTTCCGGTTGCTATCCAGATGGCGCCACTTCTCTGCAGTCCAATAAAAGCCATCCAGTCACCGCCTTTGATGAACTTCGGTCGGTTCAGTCCTTCTATGAACTCTTGATCCACGCCGAATATGACATCGTCCGCCAGCTCGTTGCCAAAGCGAAAGTAAGTCTGGACATAAGAGATATCGGGCTTCTTCAAAAACGATTCCACGGGCTCGCCTTTGAATATTAGCGCCACCGCACAGGAGAGCCTGGAATCGCTCGCTCTAGCTATCTGAAAGCCGATCAAAACCGCCAGCGCAACTATGATAGATAAGATCAGATATCGCTTCATCGCGCTCTATAAGAACAGGATCAATCCAGCATTATCTCGATGCCGGTGCCGTTAGCGGGCTGGCCAAAATCCAGCCAGGCCGAGCCTCCTCTTTTGAATAGCTCCCAGAATCTATTCTCGTGTCCGGAGGAACCCGGGGCAAAAGCCAGGTCCCCTTCCATTATATTGAAGCTGCCTGTGGCGACGGTGGCGGTGCGGATGCGGCTGCCGATTCTAATTTTGATTCGGTCGCCTTCCGAGAGTTCGCGCACCCATTCGTCTTGCTGGCGGATAGTGGTTTTGATGTTGCCGAAAGAGTCTACGTAGCCTATCACCGACATCGGCGCTTCCGGCACGGTGTCTTCAGGATCGAGCTTGTGATTGAGGAAGGAGAATTCTCCTTTTTCGGCCATGCCGACAATCTGGGGGAAGAAGTCCCGGGAGCGGAATTGGCTGCCTTTGTCTTCGCAATTGGTGCTCCACAGTTCTTGAATCTGTTCTTTGACGAAGGAGAGCGAATAGCCGCTATTGACCGCCACCACATTGATGCCGTTCTTGAGGGTGACATAGAGCAGTCCTTCGCCTTCGTTGTCTACCCTGGCCCGGGGATTGTCTTTTCTTGGAGCGGTGTTTGCGAAGATAAGAATGTCTTTTGGTCTGAGCGCAGGATCGCCTGTGGCCAACTGGTTGAGGACAAAGCCCGTGGCCACCGTATCGAAGGGCGGCACTCCGGTCAGGTGCAGGCGTGTGCCTTCGGAGACGTTCCTGACAAAAGCAGAATAGACCTCTGCCCAGGCGAGGTCTCCTGGAGCATAGTCGCAGATCAGATGAATCATTTGGGCCATATTGCAAGGTACCTAAATAAGCCTACTGTATTATGATAGACCCGATTTTGGGGTGGAATTTTATTCAGACGTTGGGACTGGGACCATGAGTAGGCTCGACTCGCAAATCGATAACAGAGGCATGCTCCCCGGGCGCGCCCTCGGCAGTGTGCTGATTTTTATCATTAGTTTTTTCCTTTTGCTTTTTTGTGTCGACAGATTTTTCTCTGTTTTCGATCCTGTCTGGCTGGATGGCATCGGGCTCTATCGGAAAGTGTTGACGGCGGTGCTCGTTTTTTTTATATGCCTGGTTTCAGCTCTGGTTTCACGTTCATTATGTCCCGGTCTTTCTGCGGCCAGGGACCTGGGATTGAAAGAAGACCTTCCCCGGGCGCTGAAAGGTATATGTTCCGGATTTCTTACCGGGGCGGTTTTTGTTACTGCGATAATTAGCTCGCTTTTTCTTGCCGGAGGTTATGAGTTTATAGCCATGGCGAATGCACCGAATGTGGTGCCTTATATATTGCTTTATTTCGTTTCTGCCATTAATGAAGAGATGGTGTTTAGAGGATTCCTCTTCCAAGCTCTAGAGAGGGGCTTCGGGCTTAGAATCGCCTTCGTCTTTGCTTCCGTCCTTTTTGGATTCGCCCATATGATGAATTATATTGAGGGGGCTGACTTCTCTCAAAGAGTTCTGCTGTCGGCATTTCTTTCTGTCGAAGCCGGCTTTCCTATGACCATGGCATTCCTGCTTACCAGAAGCATCTGGTTTGCGGTCGGTATTCATTTTGCCTGGAACTTTTTTGAAGGTGTCATATATGGTGCTAATGTATCCGGGCATGCGCTGGATGGTGTGCTGGTAGAAGCCCGCCTCACAGATGGAATCTGGGGCGGCGGCGGTGTGCTAGGGCCGGAAGCTACCATTGTCAACCTCGTGTTTGGCCTGCTGCTTTTCTATCTGTTGTGGAAACTAAAGGGCAAGAAGACCCTGAATTTGAATTGATCAGGTTAGTGCTCAGTTTTGCCTTCTTTGGCGCCATCGCGCTTTTCGAATTCTAGAGAAGCCGAGTTTATGCAATAGCGTAGATTGGTCGGTTTGGGACCATCGGGAAAAACATGACCTAAATGGGCGTCACATTTGTTGCATACTACTTCGGTTCGTTTCATGAAGAAAGAGCGATCTTCGTGCTCGCCGACATGCTCTTTGTCCACCGGTTCATAGAAGCTGGGCCATCCGGAGCCGGAATCGAATTTTGTGTTGGAGTCGAATAACTTATTGCCGCAGCAGGCACATTTATAAACACCGTCGTCATGGTTGTTCCAGTATTTGCCGGTAAAGGCTCTTTCCGTGCCCTTCTTTCGAGTGACTTCGAATTGCTCGGGTGAGAGTTCTTTCTTCCATTCGTTATCGCTCTTTTTGATCTTTTCCACAGCTGCTTCCTTTCCTGTTTTCACCGTTATCTGAGTGTCTTTCTTGTTTTTCGCTTCCACAGAGCCTATATAAGATGCGCCGAGGAATGCCACCGAGAGCGAGAAAGCGGCAAGAACGACCCAGCTCTTCAAGAAGATTCCCGATTCGCTTTCGCTATCGCTTTTGTTCTCATTCTCGTTTTCACTGATCTCCGCTTTCATCGGGAAATTCTCCTATGGTCAGCTCGAGGGGCACCAGTTTATCTTTTCTCAGGATTAGAAAGCTGACTTTCTCTCCGGGTTTATGCTTACGGATAATGGTCTGTACCTCTTTCGAGGATAGCACTTCTTTCCCTTCGATGCGCTGCAGGACGTCCCCTCTCTCTATTCCAGCAGTTTCGGCGGGACTGCCTGGCTTGACCGCTCCTATTGCAATCCCTTTTACATCGTCCTCCAGACCAAGGGAGCTGGCCAGGGACGAATCGAGCTCTTGCATCATGATGCCTACATAGGGTCTTGCTATTTTACCCTTCGCAATGAGCTCATCACTCACCGCTTTGACCAGATCGACCGGAATAGCGAAGCCGATGTTCTGGGCGTTATCCTTTATAGCTGTGTTCAAGCCTATTATATTTCCGTGTATATCTAATAGTGGACCGCCCGAATTGCCTGGATTAATGGCGGCGTCGGTCTGAATGAGCGATACATCAGAAAGTTCGTTCAGGGAGCGACCAAGAGCACTGACTATTCCCAGGGTAACGGTGTGATCGAGTCCCATCGGGCTGCCAATCGCTATTGCCCAGTCACCCGCCCTCAGGTTCTTGCTGCCGCCAAGCTTCGCCACCGGCAAGTCTCTGGCATCTATCTTTATCACTGCCAGATCGGTGAAGGGATCTCTGCCGACCACTTTGCCGGCATAGCTTTTGCTATTGCTGAGGGTTACCTTTATCGCTTCGGCCGAGCCGACCACGTGATTATTGGTCGCAATGTATCCGTCTTCTCGTATGATGATACCGGAGCCGTTTTTCTTGGCTTCTCTCTCCACGGCATTGTCACCGGGCATTTTGAAGCCAGGCGGTGCATAGAAGAAAAGCTCCGGCACCGGCATTTTGTACTTCTGGCTGATGTCGATGTTCACCACGCTTTTGCTCACCGATTCGGCGATGTCAGCTACGGTGTTTTCCATCAAAACGCCCGGACTCTGGTTGGATGCTCCGACGGCAACCGGAGCTTTTGAGGCAGAACCTACAAAATAGCCGCCTGCCAGAAGGATTATACCGGTTGCCATTCCAATCACTAGAGATGGTGCGTGAATTTTTCTTTCCGGCTTAGCTGCGTTATTAAGCTCGACCATCTATTTACCTTGCCTTGTCATCCATATTGAATTCTATTATAGTTTCCCGGCAATAACTTTATATAATGGTTTCTGAGGACGCCAGAGCAATAGAACCCAGAGCAATAGATAAGAAATTCGATGAATTCAGCTAGTTTCGATAAGACCCCCCAAGAAGGAGAGAGCGCTCCGGAGCCCTCTTCATCCGGCGATGAGAAGAAGTCAGGGGATAGAAAAGAGATTTTTTCCCTTGATTCGATTGATGATTCCTGGCTTGATGAGACCGACATATTTGTCAGGGGCAAGGATGGACAGCTGACTCGCAAGAAAAATCCCGCCGCGGCGCCTGCGCCGCTTCCAGCCCCTCCCTCTGCTCCAGCCCCTCCCGCTGCTCCCGCAACTCCCCCTCCGGCCCCGCCTGGACAGGGAAGTCGGATTTCGTCGACGGCGCTGCCTCCTCTTCCCGCTCCCCCTCCTTCTGCGCCTCCCCCTCCTCCTGCGCCTCCCCCTCGCCCTGCTCCCGCAGCTTCTCCGGCTGCTTCACCGCCGCCTCCCCCTCCACTTCCCCCTCCGGGTCCGCCAATACAGGGAAGTCGGATTTCATCGACGGCGCTGCCTCCGGCTCCTCCAAAACAACCTTCTGGACTTGAGTCTTCCAGTTTGTCAGGGAGCTATGGTAATAAGGGAATACCGGGCGTTCCTGGTGTGCCAGGAGCCGGTGTGATTCCTGCAGCGAATCAGAACCAGATCCAGAACCAGAAAAGGTCTGATGCCGAGAGCCGCATTTCAATGAAGACTTCCATAGATTCTGTCGAAAGACGGGAGAGAGAGAGATTTCATTTCTGGGTCGAGAATACCGGTTCTATGAGACTGCACGGTGCTTACCTGCCCTTCGGCTCCAGATGTCAATCTAAGCATGCGGTAGCTCCTTCTGCTCCAGCTAGCGCTAGCGCTACTGTGGCAACTGCAGAGCAAGGTGCTTCTCTTTCGGATGCTATTGTCGCGGCTGTTTCGCACACTGAAAGTAGATCCGAATCTAGCTCCGAATCTGCGCCGGAGCCCAAGCCAGAAGCCAGGCAAGAGTCCCCATTCAGTCCTGTGGCAGAAACCGCGCCGCCAGCTGAAGCGCCTGTATCTGTGCCTGTATCTGAACCTGTATCTTTACCTGAGCGCCAGACCGAATCTACTTATCCGCCTTCAAGTATTGATCTTCAACCGGCCAATCCCTTTTCCCCTACTGGTAGCGAAGTCCTGAATACGGCTCCTCTAGCGCGGACCACGCCCGAGCCGGTAGTTCTAGAATCGGAGAGCACGGTAGTGGTATCACCGGCGAATATTGGTGATAAGCTCGGGGGGGATGCGGCTGAATTGCCGGTTGAGAGCGGGTCTTCTTCTATGCCGACAACGCCGCCAACTCCTTCTTCAGTTGCGCCCAAGCGTATGCCGGCGGCTTTTCGCACTACCGAACCCGAATCGCAGAGTGATGATGCCCATGCTCCTGTGCCTGCATCAAGAGGAGCTTTTGCAAGCGATAAAAGTACATCCGGAGCAGGAGTTTCGTTCAAGCTTATAGTAGCCGGGCTTGTCGTGGTTGGTATTATGGGCGGTGCGGGAATCTATCAGCTTTCTCGTTTTCTCGAATCCAAACCTGCACCGGTCAAGAACAAAGACGAAACGCTCAAGACCGAGGCGAAGGAAGAGAAGAAGGAGCCCAAAGTCGAATTGGGCAGTGCGGAAGAGCCCGAGCTTGTAGCACAGTGGTCTCGGGATTTCGACAAAGGTGTCAAGTTTTTCGACTCGAAGAATTTTGACAAAGCGATAGTATTTTTTACCACTTCCATAGCCGATGATTCGACTCATCCGGAGGTTTATCATCTGAGGGGGAAGGCTTACATTCAGAAGAAACGTTATGAAGATGCTATACAGGATTTCTCCAGGGCGATAAAACTCAAAGGAGACGAGGAGAATATCCTTATCGACCGCGCTGCCGCCTATGTATACAGTGATGAATTGAGGCGTGCCGAAAGGGATTATAGTCGGATATTGAAGATCAACCCGGAAAACTCGAAAGCCAGTTATGGACGCGGTCTGGTTTACGTGAAACAGAAAAAGTATGCGGAGGCTTTGAATGATTTTCAAAGCACTGTGGACAGCGATCCGGCTTATTTGAATGCTTATTTGCAGATGGGGTTGATTTATTCAGGAGATGGTAAGAACGATAAGGCGGTGAAGTCCTTTACGGAAGCGTTGAACATCCGCAAGCGAGACGACCTCTATTATGAGCGGGCGCTGGCTAATTATTCTCTGGGAGAGTTCGACAGCGCTCTCGGTGACATGAGCGCTGCCATCGGCATGAATTCAAAGCGCAAAGAGTATTACAACGATCGCGGCTATATTTATATGAAGTTGAATAAAGCGGAAAAAGCCAGGGCAGACTTTCAAATGGCTCTCAAGCTCGATCCCGGCTATGATCTGGCCAAGCAGAATCTAGAGAAGCTGACTCAAAATCAGAATTGATGTAAGAACATCAATCTGATGTAGGTGGGGCTGAAGTCTTGCCGGTGGAGATTTTTCGGCTCATACCGGATAGTCCTCGATCAGTCGGAGCGGATTTGCTCGCTACTGCCGATGATGCGTTGCTGCCTCCGGATTTCGGTTTTTTTCTGGCTTTTCTTTTGGGGCTCAGTCCGCCTAATCTGGCTTTCGCCTCACTGCAACGCGGGTTCAGCTTGAGGGCGTATTTGTAATCTTCTATCGCCCAGCTTGTTTTACCGAGCTTTTTCAAGGCATCGCCCCGCTTTACGTATGCCGGATAATAATTGGGGTTCAATTTGATGCTTTTATCGAAGAAGAACAAAGCCGATTCAGCGCTGCCTTTGCTCAGCAGTTCCGCTCCGATTTGGTATTTATCCATCGCTTCGGTCGCCAGGCAGGCCGGGCAGGCGAGAAATACCGAGAAGAACAGGCAAAATCCCAGCACTGCAGGCAGTGCAGAAGCCGGGGCTGGCGATTTGATTCGATTGTTCATACTACAATCTTACCGCACTCTTTTGGCCATTGCGTCGAAGACGGCTTGCCACTTCTTGATCTGGGCGTCCATCTGCGGCCCGCCCTCTTTCGCCTGTTCTATGGATTCCTGGAAGACCTTGGTCGCTTCCGCTTTCTTGCCCTGGGCCAGCAATACTTTGGAAAGGGCGCGTTTTACTTCTGCAATTTGCAGGGGGCGTCCGTATTTTTCGCGAATTTCCAGAGATTTTTTCAGATTCTTGACCGCTTCATCGAAATTGTTCTGGAGATAGTCGATGATACCGAGCCGCAGGTAGCTCTGGGAGAGAGATTTGTCAGAACTCTGACCGCCGGTGTCTTTCCTCAGCTGGAGAGCTTCCTCGTATTCTTTTTTGGCTTTGTCGTAATAGTTTACTTTTCCGCCGCTTCTGTTCGTGACCAGAATGAAGGCATCTCCCAGTCCATCCATGCGCAGCGCCATTTCGAGCTGAGATACTGTGGGATCTTCTTTGGCCAGCATGACTGCCTGTTTCATATAAGCGCTTGCCGCTTCGAAATCACCCATCAGAATCTTTATCTGACCAAGGACCGAAAGGCAACGCATGATGTCGGCGCTGTGTCCTTCGTGGGCCTCATAATAGCCCCTCGCCTTTTGCACCAGGGTCTGGGCTTCCTTCAGGTTGTCGCCCTTTCCGTACATCATCAGCAGCGCTTTGTTGAAATAAACCTCGGCGGCCTCTTGCGATTCCGGAATCGACTTGGTGTCTTTGATAGACGCAATTTTCTCAAGCTCTTTCAAATAGGTGGCGGCCATGTCGTATTCTTGAGATTCGGCGCTTGCTGCAATCAGATGGTGCAGAGCCAGGGCTTGTTTGGTTTTCGCCAGTTTTTCCTTGCTTGCATAGGTATAGGCTTTATAGAAATTGGAACGGGCTTCGAAGTAGTCCCCGGACTCGTATTCGTCCATGCCGTCCTGAATCAGCTCATCGTAAGGATTGCTGGTGTTTTTAGTGTCACCGGCATTACCCTTATTCTCTTTATTGTTGGACATGAGTCTGCCGGTCACCGGCACTATGACAAGAAGAGCGGCCACCACCGCGATGCCTATTAAAACCCGTTTGTCCTTCAATAACATGGCGATATTAGAAGAAGTATCAGGCTGAGAAGGGCTTGACGCGGAGCTACTTTCTATAGCCGTCTTCGTGTCCGGAGTGGTATCCGCCAGAGCATGGATGGTATTGTCTATAGTGCTGGTCTCCGCACCTGAATTCTTTGGTGCGGCGCTCGCTTCGCCGGCAGCGCCAGCAGTAGCAGAGACGGAGCCGGCTGCTGCCGCCGCCGCGGATATGGTGCCACCGCCGGTTTCGATTGCGTCTTTGTCTTCAACCGCTAAAAGCGCGTCTCGGAGCTCGTTCATGGACTGGTATCTGAGGGCTGGGTCTTTCATCAAGCACTTCATCACCAGCGCTTCCAGCGATGCCGGTATCTCGTTGCCGGGGAAAGCCTCGGCAAAGGAGGCTGGATCTTCGTTGACATGCTTGTAAAGGCATTCTATTAGGTCCTGACCGATAATCGGAGGCGTTCCTATCAAAGAGCGGTAGAGAACACATCCGACCGAGTAGATATCGGAACGAGCATCCAGCTTTTTGCCCCGGCATTGCTCCGGGCTCATGTAGAGCGGAGAGCCGAAGACCTCACCGGTTTTCGTCAACTGATTCGAGCTCTCTGCGTCATCGGATACTTTGGCGATACCGAAATCGAGAATCTTCACCATCTCGTTTCCTTCATCATCCTTGACCAGCATTATGTTGCTCGGTTTCATATCGCGATGAATGACACCATTTTTGTGGGCGTGGCTCAAAGCTGAGCTTACCTGTTTAAACAGCTCTATCGCTCTTTTATAATCGATTCTCTCATCGCGATTGAGAAGATCCGCTAAGGTGTCGCCTTCCAGATAGTCGGTGACCAAATAGGGCTGTCCCTGCTCGTTCAATCCGAAATCGAAGACTTTGAGAATATTTGGATGGTCCAGAACGCTCAAGGCTTCCGACTCTTTTTGAAAACGAGAGACCGTGGTCTCGTCTAGAGCCATATTGGGACGGAGCACTTTTACCGCCACCACCCGTTTCATCAGAGTGTGGCGAGCTTTATACACCAGGCCCATGGCGCCGCCGCCTATGATCGAGAGCACTTCGTACTTGCCGGCGATGATACTGCCCACCGAAGGCTCTGAGGAGACAGGGGTCAGAACTGTGCCGTCATGGGGACATTTGGTAACATCTGCGGAAAACTCCTGCTTGCATGCGATGCATACTTTGCGGCTGCCGGTGTCTTCTGGGGTTTTTGCGTTCAAGTCTGTACTCCTTCATCTCATTATTTTAGAACAGATCAAGGATGCGACGCAGCCTAATTACAACCGGGGGTATTGTCAAGTTGTGATGCGGGTGCCTGGTCGGTGCGCTGGAGCGCGTATCAATCTATAATGTTCCGCATGAGTTACAGTGAAGAAAGTTTAGACGGTCTCAAGCAAGCGGTTAAATTGTCTCCTGACAATGTCCCCCTTGGGAAGCATTACGCAGATACGCTCTTTGCCCTCGGTCATTTTGATGGTGCCGAAAAAGAGTATGGACGTTGTTTGAAGCTCAGTCCGGAGGACGTGGACCTGAAATGCGGTCTGGCGGCTTCTTTTTATCAGCTCGGTAAATACAGTCAGGCTCTGGTTCTGGTGGAGGCTTTGATCGCTTTGGCTTCTCCGCCTGCCCGGGCTCTGATTTTGCACTCCCGCCTCTTGCTCAATGACGGCGACTCGAAGACGGCAAAAGAGCAGTATTCGAGGGCTGTGGAGCTGGATCCAAGACTGGTCGATGTCTCATTATCGGAACGACTCTCGGTTGATCCAATTAATGTTAAAGAAAGAGTTCCTGCCGGTTTTGCCGAAGACTCTTATTTCGACGCGGATCTCGATCTTGAGATAGAAAAGCCCGCGGTCGGCTTCGAGAACGTGGGCGGTATGGAATCGGTGAAAGAGCAGATTCGGATGAAAATCATCCATCCGCTGAAGAACCCTGCCATCTATGAAGCCTATGGAAAGAAAGTGGGCGGCGGCATCTTGCTTTATGGACCCCCGGGCTGCGGCAAGACCCATATTGCCCGTGCCACTGCCGGCGAAATCAAGTCTGCTTTTATTTCTGTGGGCATCAACGAGGTGCTCGACATGTGGTTGGGCAGCTCAGAGAAGAATCTGCATGAGATTTTCGAGAGCGCCCGGGCTCATACTCCTGCAGTTCTGTTTTTCGACGAAGTTGATGCCCTTGCCGCCAGTCGCACTGATTTGAAGACATCCAGCGGTAAGCAGGTCATTAACCAGTTTCTGGCGGAGTTAGATGGTGTCGAGACCTCTAATGAAGGTATCCTTATTCTTGCTGCCACCAACGCACCATGGCATCTCGACTCGGCTTTCAGAAGACCGGGCCGTTTCGACCGGGTTATATTCGTTCCTCCTCCGGATCAAGCGGGGCGGGTGGAGATTCTGCGTATCCTGACCCGGGGTAAGCCTGTCAAAGAGATTGATTTTGTTCATCTGGCGAAGAAGACGGATAAGTTTTCCGGGGCGGACTTGAAGAATCTGGTCGATGTGGCGATTGAAGGAAAGTTGGAACAGGCGCTGAAGTCGGGCGTTCCGGAGCCATTGACCACAAAGGACCTCGAGAAGGCGCTCAAGATTGTAAAACCTTCCACTGCCGAATGGTTCGCCACCGCTCGTAATTATGCTCTCTATTCGAATCAGGGCGGGGCGTATGACGAGATTCTGAAGTACTTTAAAAAGTGATATATACACGTTCGATTCTTTTCGGTGTATTTTTAGCCGGCTTTCTCTCAGTTAGTACGATGAGCTCTGGCTTCGCTGCGGTCAATGGTCTGGAGGAAGTGGGGCACAGTTTTCAGGCCGATATGCGCGGTGGAACCGAAGTTGCCGTCGGTGATACCGCTCTTTCCCAAATTCGCCAGCCCGCATCCTGTGCGCTCCATCAGCGGGGTCGGGTCGATTCGAAGATGACCTTCATCAATCCGATTTTCTCCAACCGCGGGCCCTTGAATACATCTAACTTCTCTTCTTTCGGAAAACCAAATTTCAGCGTCGGTTATGCCGGCCCTCTTAAAGAGAGGCTCTACATGGGATTGACTGTCTACAGCAAAATGAGCGGTTCGGCAAAGTATCGCAATTATTATCCTGGCTTCAACGGCGTTCAGGAAACTTCCTCGTCACTCTGGAACTATGGAGCTGCCACAACTTTTTCTTACAGAGTGAACGAGAAACTGATGTTTGGGGTGGCACCACGGGTAGAGCTAATGGGGGCCGGTGCCAGAACCTTGAGGAACGGTTTCAATGTCGATTTCAACAAAGCCTATACCGTAGGAGCCGGATATACACTCGGTGTGCTCTATCTGCCCCGGCCCAATGTTTATCTTGGGGCTAGCTATCGCTCCTCCTCCTGGATGCTTCCCCTTGCCACCACCAGAAGTTCTATGGAAGCCGCATCCGGTGGAGGGTCTATATCAGGACCATTGCGGCTGAAGTCTTTCAGCCTGCCCCAGCGCGTCTCCTTTGGCGCTTCATGGAAGCCTCGGGATAACTTCCGGCTGGCGACCGAGGCAGGCTATCTCGCCAATCGCAATACGTTTCTCGGAAGTTCTAATCTCGGTGGACTGATCAACACCGGTGTGCCTCTGGGCTATCAAGACCTCTGGATTTTGAACGGCGGTTTCGACTATGACTTCAAGAACGGACTTGGCCTGTCGGGTGGTTACAGTTTCAACACCGCTCCGATGAGTCGCAATCGTATAGTACCTGCCTTTGCCTCCACGAATCAGAATACGATCACCTATGGTGTTCGATACGCGAAGGAGCGTTTCTGGCTTGGTGCCGCCCACATGATCGGTTTGCCTTCCCGGGCGTTCAATCGCGGCGTCAGTCCGTATCCCGGCACACCTCAGTATGATAACGCCCATGTTAAAGAGTTCATCCAGAGCCTTACTGTCGGAGTCGGTTTTAGAATTTGATCGGGTCGAGCGTTTACTCCTGGAGATGCTTGTCAATAAGATATATTTTCCTCGTTCTCATTCAATTTTTCCTGCTGGGGCTAAGACGATGCAAGAGTCTAATATCGGAGCGATAGGAACAGTGGAGCTGCCCGGACGCTGGAGCAACACTGCCGGGACAGGAGGGCGAGTAGGGCTAGCCTGGGAGCGGGTGTTTAACTTTCGCGGTCAAGACCGAGTCGAGATTATCTTCAAGTATCGGGGCGTGCCTATAGACGAAGCCTCTCGCAAGGTGCTCAATTTTTTGACGGCCCAGGGACCTATTCCGTCCCTCGATCGAGAGCAGATACTCGCCCTGCATACAGTGCTGGGAGTTGCCACCGTGGGTGATAACCAGTACACCAACAACAATGAGCCTGGTTCTTTAGAAGGACCGCGCTTTCACCTGGAGCAGGCTTCAGTGGTTACTATTTCCGGTCGCAATGTATTGCGGGTGCGGGGACGTTTTGTCAATAAGCTCTATTACGATGGTATCTTTTATACAGCCGGCAAAGACGGCCGGGTCGTGGAGGAGCTTTTCTTACAGTCTCCTGAAACAGCGGATTTCGATTCTATAAAGGAAGACTACCAGACGATTCTCGATTCTATTGTCTGGCGCTGAGCTAGTACTAAGACCAGACCGAGAGAATTTCGCACTGGGGCAGCGCGGTCGCCACCCGGTTTACTATCACCGAATCGACATCTTCCTGGGTTATATAAATCCTGCTAAGATTTCGCAACCCTTCTAAATCGACTAGGTCACCGTATTTGATATCGGTGTCGACCAGGTTGAGAAACTCGAGTTCGGTCAAATCGCGCAGATGATGCAGGCATTCTCTGGTAACTGGCGAGTTTGAAATATCGAGGTCGCGCAGGGCTTTGAGATGTCTGATCTGCTCGATGCTTTGATCAGTGATCTCGCTTTGACCTATCCTGAGTTCGACAAGATTGGTCAGCCGTTTGAGGCAGCTCAAGCTATCCGGACCGATACCGGTATTTTGCAAGTCGAGCACTATCAACTGGGTCAGATTTTTGATATTGCTCAGTCCCTCATCAGAGATTAGAGTAAAGCCCAGACGCAGGGTCTGAAGATTGATCAGGTTCTTGATATAGTTCAAGCCGCTATTTCCGACACTGCTGTTGCTCAGGTTCAGTCTTCTTAGACCGGGCATCAGCTTGAGACAAGATAAGCCTGTACTTTTGAAGCGTTTGCAATTGTGCAGATCGATGGACTGCAGTTTGGTTAGATTGCTGAGAAAAGAGAGACCCTGGTCGGTTATTTCGGTATCCGACAGATTGAGGGTTTTTAGACCACTCAGACCGCTCACATGAAGAAGCCCGGCATCAGAAATTTTTGTGCCCGACAGATTGAGATCTTCCAGTTTTTGATTGGAGGAGATATAGGCAAGACCGTTGTCTGTGATCTGGGATCTGGAAAAATCCAGCTCTCTTACATTATTGAGTCCTTTCAAAAATGAGGCGCCCTGGTCGGTGACTTTGCCGAGTCTTAGGTTCCTCAATTTCGTAAGCGCTCTTACATTCTCAAGATCATCATCTTCCAGGCTGTTGGGAAAATCTATGTATCTGAGATTGCTCATGTGGCTGAGAGTGGCCAGGCAGCGATTGGTGAATTTGCTTCCGGATAGTGCCAGATACTTCAAAGAGAAAAGCGCTCTCAAATAGGTGGCACCGGCGTCGGTGCAGCCGGTGAGATTCAGATCCAACTCTTCCAGATACTTTAGAGATTCGATATCTTTCAGGATGTCATCTTCGAGGCTCAAGCAGCCTTTTAGATTGAGAGAGCGCAAGTTCTCGAGCTCATCTAGACCTTTCAGTTCGCTTGCCGTGAAGGCGTTGTTGGCAAGATCGAGAATTTGCAAAGACGGCAGATTCTTAAGCTCTACTTTCGCTCCGGCCGATCTCAAAGTGAGCTCTTTGAGATGAGGTAACGACATCACCTGTAGTTTCATGTTTCTGGTGAATTCTTCCAGATCCGGGTCGCTATTATCTAGAATGGCGCTTATCGTAAGCTTCTCCAGTTTCTTGAGATCGCTTAACAAAGAGCTGCTGTTACTGTTGATCAGCATGGTTCTGATGGTCAGATCGCGAAGCTCTTTCAGTTTGCTCAAATGAATGAGCGCGTCATCCGAGAGCTGATTGGTGCGTATGAACAATCGTCTCAGTTTTTTGAGGCGGCCTACGTTAGCCATGCCTATCTCTGTCAGATCATCGGCTCTCAATACCAGTCTTCGGAGATTCGGAAATTTGTCCAGGCAGGTAAGACCGGAATCGCTAATGTTGGCGAATACCAGATAGAAGTCGGTCAGGTAGCAGGGACTATCTATCTGAGCAAGGACATCATCGGTGATGCTGTTACCTTCCAGAAGCAGGTTGGATAGAGAAGGCAGCGATGCGATCACGCCCAGACCGGCATTATCCATATGGGTGAAAGACAGTTTGAGCTCTTTCAAAGTCGGTACCGAAGCCAGATCCGTCAGCGTATCCGGGGCCAGATAGCAGGCGGTGAGATGCAGGCTCCGCAAATGAGGCAGACCGGCGATCTGGCGCAGTCCCCCTTCGGTGATGTCGCAGCCGCCCAGACGAAGCTCTCTAAGTCCGCTTAAATGTTTTATGTTCCGCCAGTCTTCTTCATCGAGAAAGTCGCAGATCAGATCCAGCGACTGGATGTCGTCTGGCTTCAGGGTCCTGAAGTGATGCAGTCCGCTATTGCCGGTTATCTCCAGGCGGACGAAGTCTCTACGGGCGACTTCCACCAGGCTCCGAGCCGGTCCCAGGTCTTGCCAGTCCCGTTTACCGGATTCAGCGGTGCGAGCTACCCAGACTTTACCCAGCGGATCTAATTCGGGAAAGCGCAGGGTGCGTTTCGATCTCGAGACCAGATTGCAGCGGGGCAGGTGATCGCGCAGCTTCTGGGCGCCCTGCTCGGTGATTCTGGTGTGGTCCACATAGAGTCGTCTGAGCTTGGTAAGAGAATGGAGATAATCGAGACCGTCGTCGGAGATGGCTGTGAATCCGAGATCTAGAGTATGGAGATTCTCGAGATTGACCAGATAGATCATGCCCCGGTCCGTCACCGGGCTTTCTGGCAGGGTGAGATAGCGCAATCCCAGAAGATTTTGCACACATGCCAGCTCCAGATCGGTGACATGGCGCTGGCGAAAGTCGAGAGAAACCAGAGAGTATGGATCGAGGGCGTTGAGCAGATTGATATCGGCCCTTGGCGAGACGAGAAGGTGCAGTTCCGCGTATTCGGGCACATTGACATAGCCCCGGGCTTCACCGACGGGCATATCCCACCAGTTGCCTCCGCCTCCATCTCTTTTGATCAGATAGAGAGCACCCAGGGATTGCTCACTTGGAAATACAACCGTTCTTTGAGATACCGACATTGGTACTTTTACTGTTATTGCTCTTGGTTTTGGTCTTTGTCTTGGTCTTGATCAGAATCTTTGGGTTTTGCGAAACCAGGTATCTTCTGGTCCATAAAAATATTCCCTATATTTATAACCGGCACACCTAAATTCTCTTCCAGCTCTTTGGTGTAATGGTCCGCTTGCTCGGGATCGCTGCCTGTGCCGATGAATACCTTGTCGAAAGGATGAGAGCGTTTCAAATATATAAGACCGTCGACCAGTTTTTCGGGCATGATCTTGACTGTAAGAATCATGTCGTTGTGAGAGAAACTCGGCGCAATCTGCTGCGAGACCACCCGTTGCAGGAGTTCGTACATGATTCCCCTTCTGGCCTGTTCCTGCTCCGAGTGATAGATGACTATCTCTTTGGGACCCGGATCCTCCTTCTCTAGCAGTCGAATCAGAGAATGGGCCAGTTTCCTGGCTTTGGCCCCACCTGTGCACAGCACATAGACCGGAAGATTCTCCGGCAACTCGGACATCTTCGAGTACCTGCCGAGCCCGAGGCGCAGGTCCGGCAACTCTCTCAATCGTCCTTCCAATAGACCGAGCCGGTAGAAACACATGATTAATAGTATTACCAGTAATATCTCGAGACCCAGCTGTCTGGAATCATCCGAGGAGATAATCAGAACCACTTCGGCGAAAACCAGGGTGACAAGCCCGATCAAAGGCGGAGCCGGAATCTTCACGTCCTGGAATTTGAAGGTGAAATTGGATTTGAAAGGAGCACGCTCCACCTTGACAGGCATCTTGAAGCGCAGCATGATCACACCCATGCAGAAGGCGGCCATTACCGCCAGGAATGCCATTCCATAGACATGGGAGAGCTCATCTACTTTGCCCGGCAGGTTATAGATCATGATGCCGGAGATGAGCATAAAAGGAATGACCACATAAGGATAGCCCTGGAAGAAAGGCACTTTGTGAGCCCAGCGTCGAAGCAGCACACCCGGCAGGTTGCCCTGTTTTGCCATTGTAGTACAGAGACCGATACATCCTACATAGGCGGTGTTCACGGCGGCAAAGAGAGTGAGCGCCGCATCGATAACCAGGATATGTAGAAGGGTGTCGCCGCCTTCCAGGAAAGCCAGACCGGAGAGGAGATGATCCTTGTGGGATTGGATCTCTTCGGGGCTTAGTAGAGTCAGGCAGAGCAGCGATGTCAGGGGTGCGGTGATGCCGACCAGAATCACCACGGCAAGATAGATTTTTTTGAGAGTTCTCCAGGTCGGCGTCTTCAATTGCTCCACTATCTGAGCGGCGGATTCGAAGCCCGAGATGCCTAAAAACGCAGCCGCAAAACCATGGGCCATATTCCAGGGACTGATGGTCGGCAGGTCTTTGAAGACTATGGAGAAATCTACCTGCCGCTCGAAGGCCATGATCAATCCTTTTACATCCATGACAAGCAGAAGCGAGAAGTGGAAAAAGGCGATGATAAACACTATGAACGCCGGCTCTTTGATACCGATGATATTGAGCAGACCGAATAAAATTACCGGAATCATCGAGACCAGCAAAATCTGATGCACAGGCCAGTTGGTGAGGTTGTCTATCGAGTCCAGATAGAAAGCGCCGGATAGAGCGCTCACCGCGGCGGTGGCCAGGTAAGAGAGAATAGTCAGGGCACCGACCAGCATAGCAAGACGCTTGCCCACGGTCTGGAGCACCATGATATAGGCACCACCGTTGAAGGGGCTAACCGAGCAGCCTTCTTCATAGGTGCTCTTGAAAAGCCACATCAGAAGACAGATTGCCAGAATAATAAGCGGTGTGGCCATGCCGACATATGGCATGATTATCGCCGTACTATAGAACACCGAAGTGCCGATGTCGGCGCCGACGATGGCCGAGCCTAACCACCAGTTCAGAAGGGCGTCTTTGTGCTTTTTAGCGCCTCCTTCGGTGGTGCTGGTCGATTCGTTTTCGCTGGTGATTCCTTCCGACATCTTACTTACTAAGCGGCTCTCAAAAGAAGATAGTTTAGCTCAAATCAGTTTGTTTGCGTACACTCTTTCAAGGGGGCGGCGCCGAAGCCGGGAAAGACCCGGGTCACTCCGAAGACGGCCCGGACTGATATCCAGACAGCTGTTACCGTCCAGATGGTTGTCAATCCGTCCCCTATGGTAATGCCTGCATTTGCCATGCCTAACAACAAAAGGGCGCCGGTGCCTGTGGCCAGGATCATCACGTTTCTTAAAAATCCAAAGTCTCCTGTTCCCCAGTGAATACCGTCGGTGGCGAAGGCAAGCGCGTTTATCGGCTGGGCGACGGCGGCCACCACCCAGGCGCTTTCGAACAGGGCCAGTGCCGAAGCGGGCACCAGCAACTTGACCACTAAATTGGTGCCGGCCATCATTGTGCAGCAGAGCAGGACGCCGGTGAGGACGCTCCAGCAAAATATATACAACGCCACCTTTCTTGCCAGATCGATTTTGCCCGCTCCCAGAAAGTAGCCGATTAAGCTCTGACCGGTGATTGCGAAGCTATCTAGAAAAAGCGCGGTGAAAAGCCAGATCTGGCGAATAGCCTGGTGGGCGGCACCGCTCTCTGCTCCTGCTCTGGTGGCTTCTCTGGTGCAAAGAAGAATGAAGAGGGTCAGCAATCCGGTGCGAATAAAAAGATCTCCACCGATTTTAATCAGCCCTTTTATGTCTTCTTTATTTAGCTTCTCAGGAAGCGGAAAACGCAGCTTTATAGAATATAGACAGAGCGAAGCGCCGATATACTGGCTTATCAATGTGGAAAGGGCCGCTCCCTTAATACCCAGAGCGGGGAAAAAACCGAATCCGAAAATGAAGATAGGATCGAGGATAACGTTGACTACATTTACCAGAATAGCCACTTTCATCGGGGTTTTCATGTCTTGCAGTCCGCGCAAGATGCCGAAGGAGGTCAGGGTAAGCAGTATTGCCGGTGCCGCAAAGAAGCGGACCCTCATATAGTCCACCGCATTGGTGAGGATTTCGCTATCTGCTTCGGCGCCCATTAAGGTTGCGGCCCGGTCAGCTAGAAAAAAGCCGAAGCAGGAAATACAGATGCCGAAAACCAGCGCCATACAAAGAGCCATGCCGGCAATTTGACTGGCTCTGGCTTTGTCCTGTCTGCCCCAGAGCTGAGCTATCTCTGTCTGGGAGCCGACTCCCAGGAAGTTGAAAATCCAGAAGGTGCCGGAGAGTATAGCGGTCCCTACTCCCAGGGCGGCCAGTGCTTCGGCGCCCAGGCGGGAGATGAAGGAGGTGTCGACCAGTCCGGTCAACGGCTCTGCTATCATGGAGAAAAGCACCGGTGTGGCAAGCGTGATTATCGTCCGGTTGGGCCGCTTGACGAAAGAGTGATTCTCGGGAGCGTCTATGGGGGCGGTAGCCATGGCTGTTAGATTATCTCCCGGCTTTCGTCGTTTTCTAGGATCTCGACTTTAGGAAAAGTAACTTTCACTCTGGTGCCTTTGCCTTCTGCTCCTTCAGTAATAGCTACTTCCGCGTTGTGAGCCCGGGCGATCTCATATACGATGGCAAGGCCAAGACCACTGCCGGCAATGTCCAGGTCCGATCCGGTCACTCGGTAGAAGCGCTCGAATACCCGCTCTCGTTCTCCTTCCGGAATCCCGATGCCGTCGTCTTCTATGATCAGATCGATGGTATCTTTATTGGTGACATTAATGACCACGGTGCCTCCGGGTCGATTGTAGCGAATCGCGTTTTCTAGAAGATTGGTGGTGAGTTCCCGAAGGCTTATCGAATCGCCTTCCACCAGAGCCTGGGTCTCTTCGGCTTGAAAATCCAGTTCGACCTGACGTTCGATAGATTCCGGTACTATGTCGGTGGTGGCATCGGAGACGATTATATTGAGATCCACCGGCTTGAAGGTGGCGGTGCGGGTGATGGCGTGCTCTGCTTTGGATAGACTGAGCAACTGTTGTACTGTTCTGGTCATCCGATCGAGCCCGTTCACCTGGGTTCGAACCAACTCTTTCACCTTTTCCAGATCCGTCTCTTTCTCGGCAAGCTGGGCATAAGTTTTCAATCCGGCAAGGGGCGTGCGTAATTGATGGGCGGCGTTGGAGGCGAATCTTCTCTGGCGGGTGATGTCCTGGCGGGCTCGCTCTAGAAGATCGTTCAAAGCCATGATGAAATTGGTCACCTCATCTGGTACTATCTTCAGGTTGATGGGCGAGAGATCCTGGGGCGAGCGCTCTCCAATGGCCGCACTGATTTTATTGAGAGGGGAAAGACCTTTGCTGATTCCTACCCTGACAGCCACCACCGCGATAGTGATGATTAGAAGCTGTGGTAGGACTATGCCTGCCAGAATTTGTTGAATCAGCTCGGTGCGGGCATTCTTGGTTTCCGCCACCTGAATTATCACCGAACCCATCGGACTCTCCGGAGCCAGCATCCTTATGATAGCGATTCTGACATCTTTACCGTGGATCTCGGAGCTTTTGAATATGGGCGGCTCCCCGACAGCCGGAGCGACTTCCGGAGCCGGCAGATGCTCATCGCCGGCCAGTCTCAAGCCGTAGGGGGCAAAGATCTGGTAGTAGAACTCGTCCCTGTTGTTATGCCGGAATATCTCTTCGGCGCCCCGCGGCAGATCCACTCTTACTTTACTGCCGACCACTCTTATACGACCAGCCACCGAGTCGGCTGTGTTAATAAGCTGTCTGTCATAGAGATCGGTGGTGAAATACTGAGCAAGCAAATAGGTGCAGAGCGCTGACACTATCAGTAGTGTCGTCAGAGGAATGGTCAGCCAGAACATGAGCTGGCGTCGGATCGAATTGTTCATTGCTGTCCGTCAGGAGGCAGCTCGCCGAGCACTTTCGGAGGTTCCAGAATATAACCCAGCCCCCGGATAGTTCTTATCGTACAACCACTGCCTTCCATCTTTTTTCTCAGGCGATGCACGATGATCTCGATGGCGTTGAAGCTGATCTCTGCTTCCCAACTGGATAGATGTTCGCGCAGTTGATTCTTGTTCACCACTTTTCCGGCTCTCTGCAGCAAGACTTCCAGCACCGCAATCTCTCGAGCAGAGAGCTCGACCGGTACTTTCTTTACTGATAGTCTGCGACCGACAGTATCGAAGCAGACATCGCCATATTTGATTTCGGTGAGGTTACCCCAGGTCTCCTTGCGTAGAAGCGCGCGGATTCTAGCTTCCAGCTCCTCCAGGTGAAAAGGCTTGGTCATATAGTCGTTGGCGCCCAGATCAAGACCGGTGATCCTGTCTTCCAGAGAATCCCTGGCGGTGAGAATCAATACAGGAGTGGAACTGCCTCTCTGTCTCAATCTGGTCAGCACCTCCAGCCCGTCCATTTCCGGAAGACCAAGGTCTAGAACCAGCAGATCATATTCGGTTCTAGACAATGCTGTATCGGCATCGGCGCCTGTGCGAACATGATCCACCACATAACCGTTCTGGGTAAGAGCCAGACTGACACCGTTGGAAAGCATCTGGTCGTCTTCAACGAGTAGTATGCGCATTGAGATTCTGCCTCGATGTTAGGTCCGTGCGAGATTATTTGAATAATAGCAGAGAGTCTCTTGCGGCTGGGTGCGTCCAACGCCATTTCAAGAGTTGAGGATATATCTAATTTCTCTTATTTACGTCACTTTCTTTTATACAGTTGCCCAAAATTCTGATATCTTTAGGCGGTGTGGTTCTAGTTTTTTGCTGACATGCCTGGCATGTCAGGACCACTGTCTCAATAGAGGTATCGGGCAACCGACCTCCATAGCCGTATTTCGTCGATTATTGGAGAGAACGCGATGCAAACTGCCGGACAGGTTGAAAACAGGCTCAAGCAGCTCAGCAAGCACGGCCAGTCTATTTGGCTCGATTTCATTCGACGGGGTTACTTGAGGGATGGCGAACTCAAGACCCTGGTGGAAGAGGACGGCCTGCGCGGCGTTACCTCTAACCCCTCAATTTTTGAAAAGGCGATTGCCGGCAGCGATGACTACAAGGCAGAGTTAGATGAGCTGGTGCTCGACCGCAGCCTCGACAACAATGCCATCTATGAAAAACTCGCCATTGAAGATATAAGAGAAGCCCTTGACGTCCTTAAGAATGTCTACAGCGAAACCGCCGGTCGGGATGGTTACGTCAGCATGGAAGTCTCTCCGCTTATCGCCAGTGATACCGAAGCGACAGTGGCGGAAGCCCTTCGCCTGTGGGAAGCGGTGGACCGTCCCAACTTGATGATCAAAGTCCCCGCCACCGATGAAGGTATCCCTGCCATCACCGAACTTATTGGCAGAGGTCTCAATGTGAATGTCACTCTGCTATTTAATTGTGAGACTTACCGAAAAGTGGCCGAGGCCTATATGACCGGTCTGGAGAAACTTGCCGAGTCCGGCGGCGACCTGAGCACCGTGGCATCGGTGGCCAGTTTCTTCGTCAGTCGAATCGACAACAAGGTCGATAATGCGCTCAAGCAAGCGATGGAAGAAGCCGAAGAGGCCAGGGACAGAAACACTGCCAGGCATCTGCTTGGCAAGATTGCCATCGCCAATGCCAAGAGGGCGTATCAAATCTATCGCGAGCTCTTTACCTCAGAGCGCTGGAAGAATCTTGTCTCCGGCGGTGCTCGTCCCCAGCGTCTGCTCTGGGCCAGCACATCTACCAAGAACCCGGACTATCCCGACACTTTATATGTGGATGAGCTGGTCGGTAACGAGACCGTCAATACTCTGCCGCTCGATACTTTGAATGCTTTTCGCGATCACGGCAAGGCAGACGACGCTCTGGAGCGCGGAGTTGATGAAGCGAAGGAGCAACTCCTTCACCTCGAGGAGCTGGGTATCTCTCTTGAAGAGATAACGGCCGAGCTTCTCGAAGAAGGGGTAGAGGCTTTTTCCCAGGCTTTTCGTGATCTGCTCTCGGCTGTCGAGGCGGTAAGAGTCTCTAAATTGCCTCCCTTTGAAGAGATGATCGAGGTAAAACTGCCGGAGGATGTTCAAGAGCATCTGACCGAGATCCTCTCTCGATTCGAAGAGGAGAAGACGGTGGAGCGTTTATGGAATCGAGACGCTTCGGTCTGGACCGGCGCCGATGAGGGCGACTGGCTCACCTGGCTCGACATAGTCGAAGAGCAACTGGAGGACACCAGCCGTTTTGCAGTGCTCAGAGAAGAGATCAAAAATTCTTCTATCGATAGTGTTCTCTTGCTTGGCATGGGTGGCTCCAGTCTCTGTCCGGAAGTGCTCAGCATGACTTTTGGAAAAGAAGAAGGCTTCCCCCGGCTTCAAATCCTCGATTCCACTTCGCCGGAGCAGATCAAATCCCTGGCTGATTCTATCGAGCCCAAGAAGACGATTTTCGTGGTGGCATCTAAGTCAGGCACCACCTTAGAGCCCAATATCTTTATGGCTTATTTCCTCGATGTGATGAAGAAAGAGCTGGGCGAGGCAGCCGGCAACTATTTCCTTGCCATAACCGATCCCGATTCGAAGCTAGAAGCTTTTGCCCGAGAGGCAGGCTTCAAGCATATCTTCTACGGTCGTCCCCAGATTGGCGGTCGCTATTCGGCCCTTTCCGATTTTGGCATGATCCCTGCTGCGTTGATGGGAATACCGGTGGAAGACTTCTTGCTGTCGGCTAGAGACATGGTCGATGCCTGCCGAATAACCAGGAATCTTAAGTCTAATCCCGGTGTCTATCTTGGTGCTGTCTTAGGCGCGGCCTATCTGATCGGTCGAGACAAGATGACCGTCGCCACCTCCTCCGGTATCAGTGATTTAGGTGCCTGGCTGGAGCAGCTGGTGGCTGAGTCAACAGGTAAGGACGGCAAAGCGATTATTCCTGTCGATAGAGAGCATCTCGGTAGCCCCGAAACCTATGGGGATGACAGGGTGTTCGTCTATCTCAAGCTGGAGTCGGATCAAGATAGCCAGCAGGAAGAAGCGTTAAAAACCCTGGCAGAAGCCGGGTATCCAGTAATCAAAATTTTGATGAAAGAGAGGATAGATCTGGGTCGTGAGTTCTTCCGTTTCGAAGTGGCGACAGCGGTGGCAGGTGCCATCATCGGCATCAATCCTTTTAATCAGCCCGATGTGGAAGCCAGCAAAATTGCCACTCGCGCTCTGACCAGAGCTTATGAGGAAGCCGGTTCCTTCCCGCCAGAGACTCCTCTATTTGAGGAAGAAGCGATAAAAGTCTTCGTGGACGATCACTATGTGGAGAGCCTTGGTAAAGAGTTCGAGAATCTGACCGCACTGATCGGCAAGCATCTCTCTTCGATAGAGGCAGGTGATTACTTCGCTTTGCTCGGTTATATCGAGATGAACGAAGAGCACGAGCGTCTGCTTCAGAACATCAGGCACGCGGTGCGAGATGCCCGCAAAGTGGCTACTTGTCTTGGATTCGGACCGCGTTTTCTTCATTCAACCGGGCAGGCTTACAAAGGCGGTTCCAATAAGGGAGTCTTCATTCAGCTTACCTGCGACCATCCGCAAGATCTGGATGTTCCCGATCATGCCTATTCTTTCGGCACCGTAATCGATGCCCAGGCAAGAGGCGATCTGGAAGTTTTGACAGAAAGGAAGCGTCGGGTTATTCGGGTTCATCTGAGCGATGTCGGTGTCGGTCTCGCCCAGCTTAGAAAAGCTGTCACAGAAGCCCTGACTTAAGATACCCCTCAATTCAATTCTATTTTAGACTTTGGAGGTTTGAACTGTTCCTATGATTCTTGCAGGTGATATTGGCGGTACCAAGACCAATCTGGCTTTCTTCGATCACGAAGGAGATAAGTTCACCGTCCTGGAAGAGGCGACTTTCGCTTCCCAGGAATTTCGCGAACCTGAACAGCTGCTCTCCGAGTTCATCTCCGCCCACGATTACAAAGCGGACCTGGTCAGTTTGAGCATTGCCGGACCGGTCATAAACGGAACCTGCAAAGCGACCAATATCCCCTGGAATGTCGATAGCGCTTCAATTTCTAGCCGATTAGGATTCTCCAATACCTGGTTGATCAACGATCTGGAAGCGAACGCCCATGGTATCACCCATTTATCAGAGGATGAGTACGAAGTACTGCATGGAGGCAAACCGGGAATGCACGGCAATGCCTGTGTGGTGTCGGCCGGCACCGGACTCGGTGAAGCCGGAATGTTCTGGAACGGCGACGGCTATATCCCCTTCGCCTGTGAAGGGGGACATACCGATTTTGCTCCGCGCAGCGACGAGCAAATTGATCTGCTCAAACACCTTAGAAGAGATCACCGTCATGTCAGCTATGAGCGGGTCCTCTCCGGCATGGGTCTGCTCAATATCTACGAGTTTCTGCGTGACACCAATCGTTATGAAGAGCCGGACTGGCTTGCCCAGGAGCTTTCTCTCGAGGATGATCAGGCTGCCACCATCTCTAGATTCGCCGTCGAGGGCAAAGCCGAAATCTGTGTGAAGGCTTTGGATATGTTCGTCGAGATCTACGGAGCCGAAGCCGGTAACGCCGCCCTCAAGTTCATGGCTTTTGGTGGTGTCTTCCTTGGTGGCGGCATCGCTCCCAAGATTATAGACAGGCTCAAGCAGCCCTCATTCATGGAAGCCTTCTTAGATAAAGGTCGCATGGCTTCGATAATGGAATTCATGCCGGTCAAGGTGATTATGAACAATCGCACGGCGCTCTATGGAGCGGCTCGCTTTGCTCTGCTCAAATCCGGTCAGCTCAAGGCTCGGGCTGTGGTCTAATTTAATTCTCGGTCTCGTTGGCTTTATTCGGATCGAAGACCGGCAGATTCTCGTGGGTGCGTTTCTGGATGTCGGTGACTATGTCGAGGGCCTGATCAAAGGTGTCGACGAAGTTCTCGGCGCCGATTACTTCTACCGTACGGACCCCTTCCAGGATCTTCATTATATGTTTCTGCACCCCGACGAAAATCACTCTGGCCCCGCCCATCTTGCATTTTTCCACCGCTTGCTCCAGGGAGAGGGCCCCGGTCTGATCTATGAAAGGAACATTGTAGAAGCGCAGGATCAGATATTTGATGGTGGGAAGTTTCTCGACGGCGTCGTTGAAATTTTTGACCTCTCCGAAAAATAGAGGTCCATGGAAAGAGTAGATATAGACACCGTCCCTGAACTGACTGGGCAGGTGTTCTATCTCTTCTTGTATATGGTCGATGGTGTCGAGCATACCGTGATCCGAGCCGGTTCTATCGCTCAAACTCTTGGCGAAGAGTATACAGGCGAGGGCCACGCCGACCGCCACCGCCATAATAAGATCGACGAATACGGTCAGGACAAGTACCACGATCATCACTGTCACATCTCCTCTTGGAGTGCGGCGAATGGTGCGCATGGCGCGTTTGTCGACGATGCTTATGCCGACCGAGAAGAGAATAGCGGCAAGGCAGGCCTGGGGCACCATGGCGGCGTATTTGCCGAGACCCATGAGAACCGCTAGAAGGAAGATGCTATGCAGAACTCCCGATAGCTTGGTTCTGCCACCGGCGTTTATATTGACGACGCTGCGCATGGTGGCGCCGGCACTGGGCAGACCACCGAAGAGTCCGGCTACGATATTGCCTATCCCCTGACCAAACAGCTCTTTGTCGCTGTCATGTTTTGTTCGGGTGATATTGTCCATCACCACCGAGGTCAGCAAGCTGTCTATGGCGCCTAGAATGGCAAGAGCAGCCGCGCCATGAAGGACAAGGTGCATATCGGTCAGGCTCACAACGGGAAGATGCGGCAGAGGAAGCCCTTCTGGAATATCACCGATACGGGGCAATTTCAGGTCCAGGAAGATACTGGCGGTAGTGCCCAGTATGAGCGCTATCAAGGAAGTCGGCAGGGCGACCTTAATCAGTTTGTTCAAGAACGGTATTAGATAAATGGCAGCTAGAGTGATGGCCCCGACGATAACCGCATGAGAATTCATCTGGCTGAAGATCAAGGGTATGTCTTCGAAGGCCGAGAGTACGTCGCCTCTTGCTTTTAGACCGAAAAAAGGATTGATTTCGACAATGAATATAATTACCCCGATTCCGGTCATGAAGCCCGATACCACTGGATAAGGGAAGTATTGGATCAATTGACCGGCTTTGAATTTGCCGAGCACTATCTGCAGTATGCCGCCGACAATTACCGACGCAAATACGATCTCCGGTTTTCCAGTGTGCTCTGCCACCAGTCCTGCCACCACCACCGACATAGGACCGGTCGGTCCTGTGACCTGTCCTGGTGTGCCTCCGAAAAGCGCGGCGAAGAAGCCGGCGAGAATGGCGCCATATAGACCGGCTTTGGCGCCCATACCGGTGGCCACACCAAAAGCAAGGGCGATGGGAAGTGCCACGATGGCGGCGGTCAGACCGCCGACGAAGTCTCCGCGAATATTGCTGAAATATTTCTGTCTTATACTCATCTACCTGACGACCAGGACGGAGCAGGGGCAGTCGTGAACTATTTTTTCGGCGGTGGTGCCTAATAAACTGCCCCAGATGCTGGCATGTCCACGGTCCCCTACCACCAGCATGGTGATGCCGTTCTCTTTTACATAGGTGACCAGAGCACCGGCCGGATGACCGACACAGATTGCGAGTTCGGGGTGAACCCCTTCCTCTTCGCACTGGTTTCTGGCTTTTTTCTGAATCTTTTCAAGCTTATGTTTGGCGGTTTGATCGGCTGCCAAGACTTCGCTTCTTGAGAAAGAGGTATGAATCGTCTCTTGGATGGAGATTATATGAAGCGGCGCTTTCTTGACCTTGGCAATGGTGATTGCCATGTCGAGCGCTTTCCATGAGAAATCGGAGCCGTCCATGCCGACTGCGATTATTCGTTTTCCTTCGGTTTCCTTCTCTTCCATTTGAATATCCTGTTTAGAGTCCTCGTATTTTAACTTATGGTACCTTGATGGCTGCTATAGCTCAATTCTTCTGCAGTGCTGCCGGGGCAGTTTTATGATTGTCCTTGCCGTCATGGGCGTCGCAGTCGTCGGTCTCTTTGCACTTCTCGTGAAACTCCGCAAAGATCCTCTTATCGAGAGTGAATGCGTCCGGATAGACCGCCACATCGCCTCTGAACGGATAGCCGAATAAGTAGACCAGGAACAAGTTCAGAGAAAGAGTTATGGCGATGAGCCCGGTCATGATTGCCTGGGCTCTGGTGCTCTCGAGACCGAAGAAATAGGTGAAGATCACGGTGAAGACACCGCCGATAATCAGGAAAAACCACATGGTGGGAGCCACACCGTGCTTAGCCATGACCAGGCGCGTCCTTCTATTGTCACTGAGATTGGAGAGTTCTTCTAGAAGCCTGTCCTTGACTGCACCCAACCCTTCTGAATCGCACTGAAATTTTGTCGCTTCTCGCCACATCTTCCAGGTCAATTCATGGGCTTCATCATGGGCCTGACCGTCTTTCATCGCTTCCCATTCCACATCGGTGACGACGTTGACATACTCTTTGCAATGATCTTGCATGCGCTTGGCCATGGCGCTGGGCAAGCCCTCCGAAACCAGATAGATGTTGGCGGCGGCGTTGGCTTCTTGCTCCACCGTGATTCGCATCTCTTGCATGTGGGTCATGGCGTCGACAACTACGAAGCCGAGGAGAACGGCATAAAGCGTTCCCACCACCGACAGCATGTCTCCAGAGACCTCATGTAAAGATGCCAGTCTTGCCACGCCCACTTTTTTGCGGACATAGAGCATGCCGAGGATGGAAAATAGCGCAGCCAGAGCCGCGATTAAAACTCCGATCAAGAAGGTTGCCATTAGCTTCTCTCTTAGTAAATTTATGGCAGTTTATCAACTTTAACCAGGCTTTTTATTAAAGCCGCTTTTCTGAGCGCCATTCAAGTTATTTTGAAATGGAATACAATTAGCCTATGCCAAGAGCAACTCTCAAGACCGGCACCCGGTGGCAAGGTTGAAACCTATCGGCGTGGTCAAAGGATGACAGAGGGAGGGACAAAGTGACCGAGGAAGCCATGAATATTCAGGACAGTCTCTGGTACAAAGACGCGATCATCTACCAGATGCATGTGAAGACATTCTACGATGCCAATGATGATGGCTATGGAGATTTCAGCGGACTGATAGAAAAGCTTGACTATGTCAAGAATCTAGGTGTCGACTGTATCTGGCTTTTACCATTCTTTCCCTCGCCTTTAAGAGATGACGGCTTTGACGTAGCCGACTATCAATCGGTAAATCCTCTATACGGCACCATTAATGATGCCGAGCGATTTTTGCAGGAAGCTAGAAAACGGGATCTCAAAGTAATCACCGAATTCGTCGTCAATCATACTTCCGACCAGCATCCCTGGTTCCAGAGGGCACGGTCGGCTCCTGCCGGCAGTCCCGAGCGCAATTTCTATGTATGGAGCGATGCGGAGGACCTCTATAAAGACGCCCGCATTATCTTTGTTGACACCGAAACTTCGAACTGGACCTGGGACCCTGTCGCCAAACAGTATTTCTGGCACCGGTTCTTTTCGCATCAGCCGGATCTCAATTTCGATAATCCCGAGGTATTGAAAGCGGTGCTGGAGGTCATGCACTTCTGGCTCAAGCGAGGGGTAGACGGATTGAGGTTGGATGCCATCCCCTATCTTGTCGAAAGGGATGGTACCAATTGCGAGAACCTCTCTGAAACCCATACGGTAATCAAACAGATTCGCAAGAACCTCGATGACAATTTCAAGAACAAGTTTCTATTGGCCGAGGCCAATCAGTGGCCGGAAGACGTAAGAGAGTATTTCGGCGATAGTGACGAGTGTCACATGTGCTACCACTTTCCGGTAATGCCCCGGCTCTATCTCGGTCTTCATAAAGAGGACGCCACTCCTATTCTTGATATTCTCAAAGCCACCCCCGAGATACCATCCGATTGCCAGTGGGCGATGTTCCTGCGCAATCACGATGAGTTGACTCTGGAGATGGTATCGGAAGAGGAGCGGGCTTATATGTACAACGCCTATGCTCCTGACCCGCGCATGAAAGCCAATGTCGGCATCCGTCGCCGATTGGCGACTCTTCTCGATAACAACATCGACAAAATCAAATTGATGAACGGCATGCTTTTTTCCCTACCCGGCACACCGATTGTCTACTACGGTGACGAGATAGGCATGGGCGACAACATCTATCTGAACGACAGAGACGGAGTCAGAACCCCGATGCAGTGGAGCGCGGACCGCAATGCCGGATTCTCCCGCGCCAACGCCGAGAAGCTCTACAGTCAGCCAATCATGAACACCGTATATGGGTACGAGGCGGTCAATGTCGAAGCCCAGGAGCTGGATAAGTCCTCTCTGCTTCACTGGATGCGCCGCATAATAAGCTTGCGAAAGAAATTCCGGGTCTTCGGAAGAGGTCAGACTCGTTATCTCGAGCCGACTAACAAAAAGGTATTCGCCTTCATTAGAAGCTACGAGAGCCGCTCGGTGCTCTGTGTCTTCAACCTGGCTTCTTCCGTGCAATCGGTCAGTCTCGATCTTGGCGAGTTCGCCGGACACTCGCCTTCTGACCTTTTCTCGGGCAACCAGCTTCATCAGATAGAGGAGAGTCCTTACACCCTCACCATGGCGCCCCATTCTTTCTACTGGCTCTCACTGAGCCATTGACGCCACTATCGGGAGAGTATCGATGACCGTAAGAGTTTTGCTTTGGATGGCAGCGGCGCTACTTATCAATTTGAATGTGGGCATTGCCCCTGGTGCGGCTTCCGACAGTGCCGGCAAGCCGATGGTGATTGCGCACCGGGGCGGCAAGATGTGGGCACCGGAAAATACCATGGCCGCATTCAAAAATAGTCTGGCTGCCAATGTCGACGCCATCGAGCTGGATGTACACCGTTGCAAATCCGGCGAGCTGGTGGTCATCCACGATGAGACCATCGATAGAACCACCGATGGAAAGGGCTTTATCAAAGATCTGACTCTCGAGCAACTGAGAAGCCACAGCGCCGGATTATGGTACGACGAGAAATTCAAAGACGAAAAGATACCGCTATTGAAAGAGGTCCTTGCCCTTATAGACGGCAAAGCGCATCTTTTTATCGAGGTCAAAAACGCCCCGGTAAAATACGAAAATCTCGAAGATGATATTATCGCTCTGCTTTCGACCTACAAACATAAAGACGCAGTCACCGTCATATCCTTCGACCATGAGTTCTTGAAGCGCTTTCACGAGAAAGCGCCCGAATATAAAATCGCATTTCTCGATGTGGCGATAGTGTCTGATATAGGCTCCTACGCCCGCTCGCTGGGGGCTTCTGGCTGGAATCCCGGCTTTGGCGAAATCCGCAAAGATGCGGTGGATCGGGCGCATGAAGAGGGTCTTTCGGTAAATCCCTGGACGGTCAATGGAGAGAGCGGCTGGAGAGACGCCCTTGCAATGGGAGTGGACGGCATCATCACCGATGACCCTGAAGGGCTTATTCGTTTTATCGGAATATCGGTCGAAGATAAATGAGCCTGTAATTGAGGCATATATAGATCAGTTTATTGTAAAGCTATCTACTTCAGCCTTTTGATTTGACCACTCAAGGACTTTTTCATGGCCAAGATTCTATTAGTCGAGGACGATAAGAACCTCGCTTATCTCCTCAAGATGCAGCTCGAGCAGAGTAGACACCTGGTTGACGTGGCAGGCCGCGGGCTTGACGCCCTGGCGCAACTGAGAAGCAATAACTATGAGATAGTCATTCTGGACTGGATGTTGCCCGATGCTTCCGGTATCGATGTTTGCCGGGAGTATCGCTCGGCGGGCGGTCGTATTCCTATCTTGATGCTCACCGCCAAGGGCACCGTCGAAGATAAGGCGAGCGGGCTCAACGCCGGCGCCGACGACTATATGGTCAAGCCTTTTCATCCCACCGAACTGGACGCCAGGGTGAATGCGCTACTTAGAAGACCGCCGTCCTATACAGGACGCAAGCTCCGGGTCCGTGACATAGAGCTTGATTCCAGCGCCGGTCTGGTGCTTAAAGAAGGCAAGGAGATTGAGCTTACCGCCAAAGAGTTCAGCCTGCTCGAACTTCTGATGCGTTATCCCAATCAGAGTTTCAGCCTTGAGGCTATCTTAGATCGGGTCTGGGACAGTGATTCGTCTGCTTCCATAGATTCTGTCCGCACTCATATGAAGACCCTGCGCAAGAAACTGGGCGACAGCGAGGAAAACGGCTATATCCGGACCAAACGGGGTCAGGGTTATAGAATCGTCGACAACTGAGGTCGATTGGCAGCGCCATGAAGAACTGGTCCCTCACAACCATGACCACTATCGCCATTGGTGTCACGGTGCTTCTCCTGATCCATATCGGTACTATCTCGCTGCGCCAGTGTTTCAGCCGTATCCAGGATACCAATCTCTCTCAACAGAGATTGACGGTGCTCATGGCTCTAGACAGCATCAAGTACGACCTCGCTTATGCCATCGCGGGGGAGCAAGCCTATATCTGGAGCGGTCAGCCGCGCTATTACAAGCAATACAAAAACGGCATCAGAAGGGTGAATAGCCGCATAGAGGAGCTGGAAGTCATTCTTCATGGCCGCCACCGCATGATCAAAGACGAGATCAAAGAGTACATCCGGGTCAGGACCGAATGCGCCGAAGAGGTGATTCTTCTCAAACAGAAAGAAGGCTCTGCCGCTGCGGCAAAGCGGGCAGAGGAGCTTGGGGAGGAGATGGTCACCAAGCATATCGAGGTGATGGTGGACGAACTGGGCTCCCAGGCGGAGCTGGAGTTCAAAGTAAGGGCACGAGAGATGGACCGGGGCAGCATGCAGACCGTTGCCGGCATTACCTTGCTGATGTCGGTGGCTCTGATTATCTTGCTTGTGATTGTGGCGGTGGTGCACAAATATGTGAACGAGAGACAGCGCGCCGAGCGCTCTTTGCGGATTGCAGAGAAGCGTTTTAGAGCTGTCTTCAACCAGACATTTCAATTCAGCGGGCTGCTTTCACCAGACGGAGTGGTGCTGGAGGCGAATCAGTCGGCTCTTGATTTTGCCGGTATTTCTCTAGATGACGTCAAAGAGAAGGAATTCTGGGAAGCGCCCTGGTGGAGTCATTCGGAAGAAGCCCGCACCCGCATAAAAGACGCGGTTAAGAAAGCCGGTCAGGGTGAGATGGTCCGCATGGAAGAGGAGGTCTCTGGCAAGAGCAGGCAGGCGACGGTGGACTTTTCTGTAAAGCCTATCTTCGATGAAGGCGATAAAGTGGTCTTTCTTATCTCGGAGGCAAGGGATATCACCGAGCGCAAACTGGCGGAGCAGGCGTCGCAAGAGCGTGCCGCCCGGATGCGTGCCATTGTCGAGACCGCCCCCGATGGCATAATTACCATAAACTCCGACGGCACAATAGAGTCTATAAACTCTGCTTTGACAAGGCTTTTCGGCTATGACTCCGATGAGCTCCTGGGTGAGGACGTCAATTTGATTCTGCCCAATCTGCTGGGCGGGGCCGATGGCAAAAGCGGCACCAGCCCCATAAAGACAGGGGAGAGACGGATTTTTGGAGTGGGGCGGGAATTTTACGGGATTCGCAAGGACGGTGTTGAAATTCCGGTAGAAGTAGCCCTCAGCGTCATTCGCCTGGAGGACAACCAGATCATCACCGGTATAGTTCGGGATGTCACCGAGCGCAAAGACGCCGAGCGCAGGGTCAAAGAGTTTTATTCCACGGTCTCTCACGAACTGCGCACGCCGCTCACCGCCATCCGTACCGCTCTAGGGCTGATTCAGGGCAAGGAGAACAAACCGGTTCTCGATATAGCCTGTGAGGAAGCGGATCGGCTTATTAGGTTAATAAACGACATCCTCGACATCAGAAAAATTGAGGCAGGCAAGCTCGATTTAGAGCTCAAGAAGCTCTCGCCGGGCTCTATCGTAGAGCGTGCCGTGGGCAGTATTTCAAGCCTGGCCGAGGATAAGGGCATCGAAATCTGTGTGGATATCAAAGAGAGCGATCTGGTTCTCGCCGATGAAGACCGGATTCAACAGGTATTGAGCAACCTGCTCTCCAATGCCATTAAATGGTCCCCGGCCGAGGGCAAGGTCTATGTCCGGACTCTAGAAGCCAAAGACCGCTGCCGCTTCGAAATAGAGGACGAAGGACCGGGAGTGCCGGAAGAGGAAGCTCACAAGCTTTTCGGGCGTTTCGAGCAGGTGTCGGCCCGGGACAATCGCGAAAAGGGCGGCACCGGGCTTGGCCTTGCCATCGCCAAAGCGATAGTAGAGCAACACAACGGTTTTATAGGCATAGAAGGGTCTGAGAGCGAAAATGGCAATGGAGACTGTAGCAAAGGCTCCATCTTCTGGTTCGAGATCCCGCTATTAAAAGAATAGAGCCGCCAGAGGCGGCTCTTGCGATTGCTTAAAAAAATCTCGTTCGCTCTTTGTTGGAACTTTCCTGTCTCTCAGCCGGATCCGCATGTGTGGCCGACGAAGCTTATCTGTCTGAAATTCAGGTCAATCCCTCCATCGAGTTTCGCGAGAACCAGGGCTTAAGCAATTAGGGTCGCGAATTCACTTGCACTACCAATATAGGATTAAACCGTGAAGTGTAAGTGAATTTATCGTGAAGTTTGCGTGAAGTGATTCAATTTCCCAAAATTCATTTCCGGGCTCATTATAAGAGAATCTAAAAGTGGCCCACGGAAAGAAATTCGGTGACACCACTTTTAGTACCTTCGGAGGAAGAAAGCTATAGTCTCAGTTGAGGACCAGATTGAATGTCACTATAGGAAAGGTGTACTTCTTCTGGAACTTGAATTTGTCCGAGACCCAGGACATGCCGTCATGGGCGAAGCTCGACCCGCAAAAATTGAGAGGCACCGGGGTATGGCATTCTATCTCGGTGGTGACCGTGACGGTGGGATTGCCGGCTAGTGGGTCGCCGCCGAAGTCGTTGTATACAAACTGTCCGGGTCCTGTTTTGAGGGTCGGTTGGGTGAGGAAGAAGCCATCGGTTTTATGGCTTTTCAAAATCGCTTCGGCGGCGGTACGGGCTTTGTTTGAATCCGACTGCTGGGCGGCTGCTCGGCAGGCGTCCCGGCAGGCCCGGTCATTGACCTCGAAGCCGAGCATCAGGATGGTGATATCGATGGCGAGCAGGCTGAGAACCACCAGGAAAAGCGAGCCGCAGGCGAGCTCTATGGTCGCGGTGCCTTTTGAATTTCTATGCTTGTTGCGCATGGTTTTCTCTCCTCTCCTTACTCAACACTGACGAGCTGGACAAGCTGTCTTGCTATGTTTTCGAAGGTCAGTCTCAGGTTTGCCGTGGAAGTAACCAGGAAGAACTTGCCACCATTGCCGGCTATGTAAGAGACACCGGGGTTGGAGCCGCCGGGGACATAGGTCTGGGGCACTCCGAACTGATCTGTGTAGGTTACCGGTTTATTAGGGTCATCGTTGAGGATGTTGCACTCGCCTGGGATAACCTGGCTGTTCTGGGCAAGACCGATGGTGTATATCGGGATGCCTTCGTCTTTTATCTGCTGGGCGATGCTGCGGGCATAGGACCACGGGGAGCCGCCTGCACCGGGCGAGGTCGGTTGGCCGTCGGTAAACAGGACGATGGCACGTTTTGCTCCGGGGCGATGTTCTTGAACCAGCTGCTCTTTTGCTTTGAGCAAAGCATCCCCGATATTGGTGTTGCCGTATGCAACCGTGGTCGGTATCACGTTTATGATCTCGTTGTATTTGGTGTTCTCTTTATCCAGTTTGATAGCCGGTCTTGGGAAGTTGCCGACGCCGCCTGCCGGATAGTTGTCCGAGATGTTGTTGGCAGGAACGGTTTCACCGGGGCTGGTGCCGGCGCTGGTAGAGAAGCTGACGAATCCGAAATTGGCTTCGGTATTAGTGTTCATTATCGTGAAGAACTCTTTGGCTGCCTCCTGGGCGTCATATAGAGGTCTTATCTTCTTTCGGGCGTTGGCTATATAATCTGCCTGATAGCCTGCGTTAGGGGCTACAGTAACCAATTCCGGAACGGTGTTGAGCCTTGCCGCGTTGAATACCGCCACCGATTCCAGATTGCCTCTGGCGGCTTCCAGAACAGTTTCTTTGTTCGGATAATAAAATCCGTTCGGGCTAGTCCAGGGCAGGCTTATGGAGCCGTCTGCATTCTCGTTGATGTTTACGATAAGGTCGGTATAAGTGTATTGATTGCCGAGGGAGCCACCACCTGGATAATTTCCCGGAGGGGAGCCTGAATTGGGAGAGCCTCTTAGAGAAGGGCTGAAATAAAGGGGTCTGCCTGTGCCGGATACGGAAGATGCGGAGAGTGTCTGGGGAAGATGGGCGTTCAAGCCGGTGCCTGTCGGCTGGGGCGCCACTATGTCGAAGAGCGGTCCCTGGGCAAGCCCGCCCGGGGTGGGGGCACCCGGTTTAGCTGTGGTTGTCTGGTATTCGATTCTGGAGGTGCTGGGGTTCCAATAACGTTTTATGAAAGTCACCGGGGTCTGGTCGTCTATAGAGCCCGAGACATCGAAGCAGAGAACGATATCTAACTGGGGAACCCGTCCGCTACCGTCCGCCCTTACGGTAAAGGGACCTGTTATCCCGAGGAAGTTGCCGAAAACCGGCTTCAGTCCAAAGAGACCCACCACATGGACGATTCTGCCATTGGTATCGCCTATGGAGACCGGCTTATTAGGCGGGGTGCTGTTGGGATCGAGCAGTTCTATAAAAACACCCGCTTGATCGGCTGGCGGTGCGTAGTCTATGCTACCGGCTTTGGTGGCGGCGGTGAGGCTGAACTCGCTTATGGCATTGGCGCGAAACGCTTCTAGCGCTGCTTGAATGGCTTCATTGTGTGTTTTAATTGGATCTGTGTTGTCGGAGCTGGCCAGTTTGGCCGCGCCAGCCAGCGCCGCCGCCTGGCTGGCGGTGCGAAGCTGCTCTCGGATGGTGGTGGCGCGCACCACCTCGAAGGTGAACATGCCTATCATCGGCAGGGCGATGATACCGATTAAGAAACAGGTGAAGATGATCATCGCCCCTTTGTTGTTTCTTCTATGATTATTTGTTTTCATCATATTCGCCTCTATTTTTAGAAGAGCAGTGACTATTGATTGAGACCCTGGGAGTTCTCGGCATATTCCCGGGCGCGTACTGTTGTGGTCCAGGGACCGGTCAATCCGGGTACATCGGCGAGAAAAGGCATGTCGAACGGCATTAGTGGTGATAGCTCTGCCGTTACTATCGATTCGAGAGAATAGATATTGCTTTGTGTATTGGCAGGTTGGTTGAGCTTATCGGCATGTCTGGTGACCGCCTGGGTGTTTATATCGGTTACGAGAATATCGACGTCTATATTTTTGACGGTGATACCACTGTAGTTATTGATCAGATCGAAGACCGCCTTGGGAGTCTTGTTCAGCGCGGCAGGCTTGCCTGTGCTGCCCGATTCGAAGGTATAAGCCGTGGCGGCGGCATGGGCACCGTCTCTGGCTGCGGTGGCCAGCAAGCCATAACGCAGGGCAAGTGTGCCTAGATTGATGATAGGAAATACGAAGAGAAAAAAGAGGATAAACAGAGCAGGAGCCAGCTCTGCTAGAGAGCTGCCATGGCTTTTTCTTATGTATATGTTTTTCATCACTAAAGAACCGATGCTAAGCCGAAACAAAGCCCCCCTTGAAAGGAGGTCTGTCCGGTCGAGTTAAAAATCCTATGTTCTCAAATATAGGAGTTCTGCGTGAAACCTGGGTGAATTCAGCGTGAAATCAAGGTGAACTGAAAATGAACTTGGCGTGAAATCTAGCCGGGCATGATCTTCTTCATATTTATGAACTCTCCTCTCATCTAAAATCGGTCCGGATCTATCGCCTGTATATGTGCCGGATATCGAATTTTGCCAGGATTGGAGCCGGCTAATCTAGAGTCCGTTTCCCGGGTCTATCAATTTTATATAGGATCTCTATGTAATAGCGCCCCCTTGTATGATCTTGCCAGATTTTATCTTTCTTGCTCTCAATCGAAAGAGCCGTCAGGCAAAGCTTTAGCCCTGTCGGTATATAGATTTTCTATGCTTCCTGTGGTCTTGCATTAATCGTTAGACGCGACTTATGATCGGAGCATAGAAATCACAGGCAACCGCCGCGGAAAGACTGAAAGGTCTTTACTTCCTAACCGAGAGATATATCCAGGTAAAAGGAAAGTGGGTTCGGTAGAAGCCGACAAAAGTGATTCCACTACATAAGCAAACACGACTGCCAAGACGAGACCGGTATTAAAAGCGGTGCTTGAATATCGTTCTGTCTTCACAAGGAGGCAACTATGACTACTGCTAAAAATTACCTTTCTTTAGGAGAATCCTTTGAAGAGAAGGGCAAATATTTCAAGGCAGAGCGTCTTTACAAGAAAGCTCTCAGAGCGGTAGAAGCTGAATTCGCAGAAGGGTCCGAGAGCAAACAGGAACTGCTTCCTTATCTCTATAACCTGGGCATGATCCAGGCTGCCCTCGACAAGCCCAGTCTTTCAATCAAGAACCTCGGCCGGGTTCTATCTATATTGCTCGAGAGTCGTTCGGAAGAAGACCCCGACGTTATTGAGTTAAGAAGGGTGCTGGATGAACTTCATCCTGCAATCCATAGCAAAGTTGTAAATTCCTGACCTGATCGACCTACAACATAGAAAGGGATCGGCACACTTGTGCCGGTCTCTTTTTATATTTTCTAGGCTTTGCTCAGGAAAAGCGCCATATTGGCAGCCACGAATTCGCGGACGGCATGCTCCATCTCGGAGGTGTCTTGAAAGCCGTAATGCTCGGTTCTAAATAGCTCTTCTTGATGGTGCTGTCTTTCGGTAAAGGCTTCTGCCGAAACCACGATCTCGGCGCCGACAATTTCGATTTTGAATTTTAGAGTCAATCCGGAGCTGCCGTCGAGGCGGTAGTTGAACTTGAGATAGGCTGTATAGACCGGGCGGTTCATCTCTTTTTTGTAGCCCGCTTCCATCTCGCGAAAGTCTTCTTCTAGAGCCGAAACAACCTCGGAGCAGATTCTTTTCACCCCGCTGAAGGCTGTCTGCAGCCGCATCTCCAACGGCGTCAGGGTCTGGGATTGGGACTCGCTTCTAATAGATGTGACTATCTCTTCCAGGTTTTTGAGAGGCAGCGCGCTCGGTTTGTAGTTCTTGAGTTTATTGAGGTCGTTGATAAGATCGCGACAGGTTTGATAACGCTCGGACTGCTGCCATTGAAAAGCGCGGTCGAAAATCTGGTTGATTAAAAAACTGCGATAGCCTGCCGCCTGGTCGATTTTCTGGCGAATCTCCGGACGCTGGTGGGGCATGCGCCCGTTTTCATCTTTGAGCTCCCCGGGGCAGTCCCCGGTGATGGCATATAGCAAAAGCCCCGCCACGGCGGTGACGTCTAGGACCGTGTAATTGCGTCTGCCTAGGTCTAGATTGACCTGAAATTCGGGCAAGTTCACAAAGTCTGAAAGGTTGGATGCTGCCTCTTTGTGACCGTTTATCGGAAAGCTGAAATCTATAAGCGTGGGTTGACCGTTCTCCACCACCACCTTGGAGGGGGTGAGGTTGTTATGGGTCATGTTCTTGCCATGACAGTATTCGAGAATATTGAGGATGCGGACTGCCATGTCGATGGCGTCGTTCAGCGTGACCAGACCTTTCTCTTTGAGATAGGTCTCCAGGGTCTCCAGGGTAGTATGCGGCGCGTTCATGTGTTTCCAGCCCCAGGCCTCGAAAAGGCAAAGCGAAAGAGAGATACTCTTATAGATCTATCCACAGGATATATGATCGTAAACTCAAGTATTTATCGCCAGGGCAGGTTTTGGATTAAATTGCTCTTGTTTTGGCGTTCATTCATCCCCGGCGGCCTTCTTTCTGACCCGGTTGAAGAAATTGCGCGTACCTTCCATGGCGGATTGAAAACTTAATCCTTGTAAGCCGTGGCTGACCAGGCCATGGACCTGTTTATCGGTATCTTCTCCCATCAGGGCAAAGGTCTCTTTGACCTTCAGTATTCTTTTGACTCGATAATGGTCGAGCAGGTCACCGCCCTCCCGGCGAAGCTCAAAATGGATTGGTACGTCAAGCCCCGAGTCCGGATTTTGAAAGTGGAGAATGCAGATATAGCGGTCTCCAGCCCGGTTGATCTCGACCTGCTTGATGTTCTTTCGGCGAAAGCCGTAGTGACCGAGGATTTTTCTAAAAGAATTGCGCCTTTTGCCCCGGGGGGAGACGAAGATGCGATTGACCAGGGTATCTGGATGCAGTCTTGCGTAATCGACCATTTTATCCAGGCTGGCGTTTTTGAGCCTGTCCACTTCGAATTTAATCTCTGTGGTCAGCACTTTCTTGAAACTGGGCGCTTCCTCTATTGCATCCAGGGCTTCTTCTCTTTCGTCTTCGATAAGATCGTCATCGTTTTCGTTTTCGTCTTTTATCTGATTCTGGTTCTGGTCTGCAGCCCCAGGAGGGCCAGTGCCAACAGTATTTTTGCCTTCGCCTTTGCCGCTGTTTTTTCTACCCGGTCTGCCCTGGACCCATTTCTGAATTTGAAAAATCATCGTGTTATTGATAGGAATGCGTGCCATGCCGAGGGCGCCCAGACCTACTACACGCTGAAATTTGGTCAGGTCCTTTGTGTTTTTTGCCGGTTCGAAGATTATCTCGTCGGTGAAGGTCGTGACTATGCCGGCCACATCGACATACTTGTTGAAAGCTTTCTGGTCGTGCATGTTGAGGGAGCGCCTGATCTCGCGCAGGGCATGGTATGGCGTGGTCGTCCACCAGAGATAGCCGAGGTAGCCCAGCATCATAATAAATGAGAAGGATAGAAGCCTGGCTTGTTTCATATAGAAAGGTTTGCTTCTTTGTGACACCCGGGGTTCGCCCTCTGCAATTTTTCTTGAATTTGATACTATCGGTAATGGCTTATTTAAAATCCTTTTGCAATGCTCTGTTCAGAGCATTGCAAGGGGAGTGTCTCGGTCCGGGGCGGGAAAATGTTGATCTAAGACAGCGAGGTCATCCGGGCTCAACTCTATCGCCGAGGCGCCGGCGTTCTCTTGTATGTGCGCTGAATCAGAGGCTTTGGGAATGGTAAAAGTCCCTTCTTCGCGAATTAGAAACGCCAGCACTATCTGTCTTTCTGTGGCATCATATTTTTTTGCGAGGTCTTTTAGCACGCTAAGCCTGCGGTCGCCTTTGCGCGGGAAGCCGCCAAAAGGCGTATATCCTACTAAAGCGATTTTATGCTTGCGGCAGAAAGGCATAAGATTGCGTTCTATACCTCGTACAGAAGGGTTATAGAGCACCTGGTTGCAGGCGAGTTTGCCTTCGGTAAGGCAATCGAGCGCTTCTTCCAGATCATCCACATCGAAATTGCTCACTCCAAAAGATCGGATTTTACCGTCTTTTTCCAGCTTCTCAAAAGCTGCCAGGGTATCTGTAAGAGGAATATGACCACGCCAGTGCAAGAGATAGCAATCCAAATAATCGGTGCCGAGTCTTTTTAGAGACTTTTCCAGGGCGGTTATGGTGCTGGGATAAGAGGCATTGGACGGCAAAACCTTGCTGACGATAAAGAGTTTTTCCCTGGGGATATCTTTGATCGCATCTGCAATTACCAGCTCGGCGTCCCCGTACATTTCGGCGGTATCGATGTGCACCATGCCAAGCTCAATGCCCCGGTGCAGCGCATTGATAGCCCGTTCCCTGTCTTTGCCTTTTTCGGGCAACTGCCAGGTTCCCTGACCTATCACCGGGACCTTCATGCCGGTGCCACCGAATTCTCTCGTCTTCATATCAAACTTTCCGGAGTGGTGATATCGTATACGGTGCAGCTTAATTGAGGTGATACTGGATCTCGCTCTCTAGAAGTTTGATCTTGTCTTCCAGAGATTCGTCCCTGTCCTCTGCCTTCTTCCAGCGTTCGATAAAATTCTTGAGAGAGTTGAGCATATCTCTGTCGCCCGAATGCAGTCCGAATCCGCGCTTGGCAGTCAAGACCCGCTCTGCCACTACCGCCAGGCGCCCGAGCACCAGATTGAGATCTTTGGTCAGTTGCATGAGCGTCCCGGCTATTTGAGAAGCATCGGCGGCGTCTATGCCGTCGCTTGCGAGTTGCTCTTTCAGTTCGTCGACACTCGAATTGGCACCGTCTCCGAGTCGGGCCAGAGCCTTGGCACATTCACCCTTGCCGGTGATGCCGCTTGCGGAGTTCTCCAGTCGGTAGGCTATCCAGTCTTTTCCGAGCCCTTCGATGAGAACCGAGCAGATTTTATCGCTCGAATCTGAACCAGGATTATGCTTGCTTAGATGAATCGCTGCCCAGTACTTTGTTCTTTCGTCATCGCTATCTAACAATGGCTCTAATAAAGCCTTCAACTCTTTGGGATTGCTGTTTACTTCCGGCAGCCATTTGACGGCGCGATAGTTGTCGCCCAGCGCCTTCTGCATAATCTCTGCCGACTCTCTGGTCGGCGGCAAAAGTGAGTTCATGACATTCATGCGTGCCTGCTCCCAGGCATTGCCCTTGGTATAGTCCCGGGCGTCGAAGGCATAAGCCAGGGCAACACCCAGACCTTTTTCTTCGATCAGCTTCAAATAATCGTCCACGCTGGACTTCTGAAACTGCCTTATTGGATTCTTGACAATGGACTCCAGGTATTGATGATAAGGCTTGTCAACCTTCTCGAATAGTTCCGAAAACTCTTCCTGGGGCGATGGATCGAGGGAATTCGGAGAATCTTTATCTGTGGAATCTGTGGAATCTGCTGACATATTTCATCTATCCGACTGTATTAATAAGACCTAGATTCTAACAAATCAGAGCGCTTTTTTTGGGGTCTACCCCGCCGCAGTTTCCGGCGGCGCTAGAAATTTGAAGGCTCCATCTGCTAACTTATTGGTTTGCGCATCCCCCTTAGTAAATCAAATGACCGAGAACACCGAACCAGATCAATCTAAAAAACTCACCTTCCATGACCTTTTGCCCTATCTCATTTTCGGTGGCGTGGTTCTGGGAATAGTCATAGGTGGTGCCGCTCCGGCCATAGGTCGAGAGGTGGCATTTATCGGGGATCTTTTTATGCGGGCGCTTTTGATGCTCGTTGTTCCCCTGGTGATGACCTCTATTATCGTCGGAATAAGTCAACTTGGTGACGTCCGGCAACTGGGTGGTCTGGCTCGCAAGACCATACTCTATTTTTTGAGCACCACTTTCATGGCTGCCAGCCTGGGGCTGGTGCTGGTCAATATCATTCAACCAGGTGTGTCACAGAAACCGCCTGGCATGAAAGCAGTCTCTAAGAAAGTCGATTCTAATAAGGTCGAGACCATAAACGTAGACGAGATTCCCTCCAGCGAAATCGCCAAAGAGAACGCCGAGCGCGCAGAACAAGAGATGCTCGAAGAGGCTGCCGAGGTGCCCAAAGGCAAGACCATAGAGAAGGACGTGGACAAAAACGGTCCGGATATAACCAAAGTTTTCAAAGACATCATCGTCGGTCTGGTTCCGAAAAACCTTTTCAAAGCGATGGTCAATACCGACCTGCTTCCGATCATTCTATTCTCTCTGGTATTCGGCGCCGTTGTAACCACCATCGGTGAGCGCGGCAGTGTAGTGATTCAATTCTTCCAGGGCGCCAATGACGCCATCATGAAGATAGTGGACCTGCTCATGCTCTGTGCCCCGGTGGGCATCCTGGCACTGATAGCAGGTAGGCTGGGAGAGGCCGGGGGACTGCTAGAGTTTATGGAAGAGTTGACCAGCCTGGGCAAATACGCCGCCACGGTCATAGCCGGTCTTGCTATTTTTTCTATTATCGTTCTTCCTCTAATACTCTATTTTTTAGGCAGACCGAAGATAGGTGTCTGGAGGTATTTCACCGGTATGTGGGCGGCGCTTCTGACCGCTTTTTCCACTGCCTCCAGCGCGGCTGCATTACCTATAACCATGGAGTCCACAATAGAAAATGGTGTCGCCCGAAGAAACGCCAACTTCGTGCTTCCTCTGGGCACTACCTTGAACATGAACGGTACCGCTTTATATGAAGCCGTGGCTGCCGTTTTCATCGCCCAGATCTCTGGAATAGAGCTGACCAATGTCCATATGATTCTGATTGCCACCACCGCATCCCTTGCCGCGGTCGGTGCCGCCAGTATTCCAGAGGCAGGTCTTGTTACCATGTTGATTGTTTTAAAAGCAGCAGGTCTGCCAACAGAAAATGTCTCTTTGATTTTGATCATCGACTGGTTCTTGGACCGTTGCAGAACCGCAGTAAATGTCTGGGGCGACGCCGTCGGTGCCTGTGTGGTGGATCGCTTCGAGCCGACCGCCGACTA
>CAZCBH010000007.1:112482-115112 GCA_964496875.1 uncultured Candidatus Obscuribacterales bacterium
GAGCCGACATTCTATTGGGTCTGGCCGAGTCTCACTATCGTGACGGCCATGCCGAGACCGCACTACCTTTATATGATAAAGCTCTCGATATCTATGCCGAGCACTTCAGCCGCTTCAGCGAGGACTTGTTGCCGGCTCTAGAAGGGCTGGGGGGCAGTTATCTGGTTCTCGACCAGAGCAAAAAAGCGCTTCCTTTTTTTCGCCATATCGCCCAGATTGACCTCATCAAATATGGTGCCGAACATCCCCGGGTGGGTAAGTCTTTCAACAATTTATCCGATGTCTATTTCAAGCTGGAAGAATGTGGTGGCGCCAGACCATTTTTCTCTCAGGCTATGTGGATTTTTCGCAAGAACAATCTAGACTCTCTCAATCGCAAACTAGACTCTGCAGAGTATCAAAAGCGCTACAGCCAGGACGAGATCGCTCTATTCAAGAAGCGTGCCAGGCAAGTTGTTATGGGGGTTCAGGACCCACCATCCTTTAGAAAGGTCAGCTATGATCTGCTCGCAGAAAAAGGCTTCGACGAGAGTTGCAAGCTGTGTGAGAACAAACGTCCATCAGATTTCGACAACTGGCAGGTTAGAAGATCCGGACATTTCGATGCCGGTTTCATAAAAATAGATCCGACTAAAGAACAGAAAGGGCTAATCTTCTGTCTGCATGGTCTTGGTTTGAACCATGCTTCTTATATGGAGTTCGCAAAGAAAATCGCCCCCTATGGCTATGGCGTGGTCGCAATAGATGTGCGTGGATTCGGCTCTCTATCAAAAGAAAAGGGCTTCGACAAGATAGACATGGCATCCGGCATGGACGACCTGCGGGCGATGGTCAGCATGTTTCGCGACTCTAACAAAGACTCCCGGATATTTATGCTGGGCGAATCTATGGGCGGTGCCCTGGCGCTGCAGTTTACTGCGCAGTTTCCCGAGCTTGTTGATGGTCTTGTCAGCTCGGTGCCATCGGGTAGAAGATTTCACAGTAAGAAGACCAAGTTGTTAGTCGGCTTGAAACTTTTGGATGACCCCAAAGCTCCTTTTGCCATAGGCAAGAGGGTAATTGATCAGGCGACGGACAATGACACCATAAAAGAAAAATGGCTCAACGACCCTGCTAATAGACTTAAGATTTCGCCGCAGGAGCTGCTTGATTTTGAGGCGTTTATGAAGCACAATCAGAAATACGCCGGCGAGATCAAAAAGACACCGGTGATTATTTTTCAGGGTTTCAGAGATCATCTGGTTCGTCCCAACGGTACTTATGCTTTGTATCAGGCTCTATCCACCAGGGATAAGGACCTGCTATTCGTAGGCAACCGCGAGCATCTGGTCTTCGAAGAGGGTGCCGCCAGCGATAAGATAGTCTCTATGCTGGCAGCATGGCTTAATAGCCACAATCAGAAAGTTGAATGAGTAGAAGAATACTGGTGATGTGCCCTACCGAGCGCGAGTTGCGTTCGCTGCCTCCGCTTGCCGAGAAACTGGGGGTGGAGCTTGACTTCGATACCATGACCGGTGGCGGCTTCATCAAAGATTTCAACTTTGGAAAGCGACTGAATGTTCCAGAGATAATCGAAGCCAAGGTGGCACAGTATAAAAGCAAGGGTAGAGATGGTCGATCTATAGATGGAGTTGTGGCTTCGGTGGGCTTTCCCGGGATGACCGCCATAACCGCAGAAATAGCGCGTCGACTGCATCTGCCCGGACCGGACCCGGCTGTGATCTTGCGCTGCGATCACAAGTACTATTGCCGTCGTGCCCAAGAAGAGTATGTACCGGATGCGGTGGCATCCTACAGGCTGTTCAATCCTTCTTCTGATACTGTCTGCGACTCTAGTCTTCGCTATCCGTTTTTTATGAAACCGGTGAAGTCGATACTTTCTTACGGCGCACACCGCATAGATAATCGTGAACAGTTCGAAGAGGCTCTTTCGAACACTTCTATGCCGGAAGGCTTCCTTGAACCCATCAAATGGCTCATCAAAGAGTTTACCGAGTTCGAAGAAGAGACCGATCAGTTTATCCTCGAAGAGCTGCTTACCGGCATGCAAGTCTCTCTAGAGGGTTTTGTCTTCGAGGGAGAGGTGACGGTGATGGCCATAGTGGAGGCTGTTTTGATACCGGGCACGCTTTCTTTTGTTCGCTGGCATTATCCAGCCCGCGTTCCAGAAGAGATTCATCAGAAGATGACCGAAGTGGCTCGCGAGTTCATGACCGGTGTAGGTTTTGACAATGCGCCTTTCAACATGGAGCTTATGTACAATCCGCAAACAGGCTCAGTGTGCATTATCGAAGTGAACACCAAGCTAGCTAATCAGTTTTGTGATCTGATAGAGAAAGTCGACGGCTACAATCCTTTTAGTGTGATGATGCAGGTAGCCATTGGCGAGAAGCCGCAGATACGACGGGGTGAAGGTCCGTATAGTGTCGCCACCAGTTGTGTCTTCCGAGTTTTCGAAGATATGAAAGCCTTGAGCGTTCCGAGCAAGAAAGATATCGACGCGGTGGCGGCGCGCTATCCTGACTCGATAATCGAGATTCTGGCGGTGCCAGGTAAATATTTATCCGAACAGTTTCAGGATACCGAGAGCTATCGCTATGCCCTGGCGAACATAGGTGCCTCCAGCTATG
>CAZCBH010000008.1:0-113919 GCA_964496875.1 uncultured Candidatus Obscuribacterales bacterium
CGATACGAACAGATCGTCATGGGCAGGACCTATCCCGCCGGTACTCCAGAGCAGAGAATAAAAGGACTTGAGCAAATCCTCTTTGGAAGAGCTAGCTCTCTTTCAATGGCAGAAGCGGTACTGAAGGTAGGCAATGTTGTCGACAAGAGCGAATCAATCACACCCCAGAGTGCGCCAGAAAACACATTCGACATAGGCGCGGAGCAGGACCGAAGCATCTCGACTCCACAGTCTAGTGAACTGTTTGATAGAGCGCTGGAGGCATATGACGGTGGCGACGCGAATGAAGCCATCAAGCTGCTGAAAGAATTGCTTAGCTCAGAACCGGCGCACAATGATGCTCTCTTCAGCCTGGCATCGATATTCGAGAAACAACACAGAGATATCGAGGCGCTCGAGCTTTATAAGCGCGTGCTGAAAATGGACCCGACGGATGAGGAGGCCATTGCCGGTGTCAGAAAACTTTCGAGGACGGCTGCGGTATGTACTAAGCTGCGAAAGTCTTCAGACTGGGTCGAAGATGAGTCACTAACGCACTTTCATATCTCGGAAGAGAACAGCCGAAGTCAATCGAGTCCTGGCTACAGCAGTGAGCGACCCGCATCTGTCGCCGCCATCAAGAAGCCGTCGGCGCAGAATGCCGAGGTGCTTCTGGCGCGTGCAATAGAGGCTAAGAAAGCCAACGACCTGGAGAAAGCTATTCTGCTGTTCAGGAAATACTTGTATCAGAACCCGAAGGCACATCAGGTGAAATTCGCCCTGGCGAAAACTTACGAGAAAGCCGGCGACAAAGAGATGGCTATGCGCGTGATAAAAGATGCCCTGACTGACTCGCCGGAGAACGCAGTGTATGAGCGGGCGCTGGCGCACCTTGACCCCAAATCTAGAACCAGTGATTTGCCGAAATACACCACTGTCGGAAGCAGGAAGGACGGCATAGTCCCGATGGTTCCGGAGAGCGGAGAGCGAATGTATCAGATGGCGCATAGCAGTCTGGGTAGGACGCTGCGATATGCAATTGCTGGTGCCGCTATTGGTGCGGCGAATAACTCCTACTACAGAGGGGGTATGGGTAGAGGAGCTCTGCAGGGTGGTCTTATGGGATTAGCTCTAGGATTGTTGAAATGGTAGCGATTCGAATTTTTGCTCTACTTGCGGTGTTGTTGGCTGGCTCTATCGAAACGTGCAGAGCTGACTCACCGATATTGAAGGGCACCGTCACAGATGGACATGCAGAAAGGCGGCGCATCGAACGGGACTCTTCGCAAGATGACGTCAATAACGTTGATTTGACACCGACCAGAGGGGCGGAGATTGCCCCGAGACCTGCTAGAAATCGGCGCCGCATAGGTAGAGAAGAGCCACTTCCCGAGAAGAAGGTAGTAGTACCGAAAGTGGTCAATCTCGACGCGCTTGTGGCTGAGTTCGATGAAAGCTATAAACCGCCGGATTTCGACATTGGTGTGGATAAGAACTCGGCAGAGCTTGTTCTGGCATGGGAGCGATGGCACAAGCAGCTTTGTAAGACGATTTACTTCAGGATGACGCGGCGTTCTGCCAATGCGGGTACTGGATACGCGACTGTTCATATAACAGTTACCAGGGACAATAGAATCACCGGTGAACTTCAAATGCACTCCGGCAACTCTGCAATTACCTCAGCATACATGGACACCATACGCAGCTTAAATGGTAATCCCGGGCTGACTTTTCCAGAGAAATCCCAGCGAAATCAGGTTTCATTCCCTTATTCCGTATTGAGAGCAAGCAATATCACCCCGGGATATAACTGGATAAAAAACGATTACGAAACCGTCAGGTCTGAAGAGTAGCAGGGAGCACTATCAGTATTGGATTTGAATAAGATACCTACTATCGTTTATTTCGTAACTATGCTTCTCTTTATAGGTGCAAACAATCAGATGGCTATTGCGGGCAGATGTACAGGATCATCGTATTGCACTGCATGCAGATCCTGTAATTACTGCGCACACTGCAATTCCGGAGGCACTTGCGGCATCTGCGCACCCAGCAGCAAGAGACAAAGGACACCTGCCAGAACACCAGAATACTATCAACCAATGCCGTCATATCCAACACCATCGTATCGAGCACCAAATTACTATAGTCAGCCACGTGTCCAGTCGGCATCCAGATATCGCTCGACGAATACAACTACCAGGCAGAAATCTTATAGCAGCCCGGGCAATGTGACTCGAAAAGCTTCATCCTTTGAAGACGAAAAGGTGAAGACCTATATTCGATATGTTCAGCAGCGTATTCAAGAAAGTTGGGGTACCTACGAGATGGACAACGCGACGGCTCATGCAATTATCGTAATTAACAAGCAAGGCAATTTGGCAAGCGCTAAAGTCGTCAGTGCCTCTGGACCGCCTTCAGTGCGAGATAAGGTGATTGAAGCTATTCAATACTCCACGCCGTTCGGTAAGCCCCCGATAACTTCAGACACGCTCAGAATCTCTGTCAAATTCAGAAATAACGGTATTGATAGCGCCTCTAGTGATTCGGGTTCAGCAACACCATATGAGGTTCAATCAAATGGACCTAAATTCGCACCGCCGATAGTTCGGAGACCCCTGCCGCAAACTGTGTCACAGCCGGATGCAGAACCTTTGTACTCGCGGGAGCAAGACGCGCTACAGAGGTCTCGACAGCAAAACTGGTCTCAGCGAGAGAATCAACCTGATGAGAACGAAGGGCTTTATACTCCTCCTTAGTAATCTCCTCAAAACCAATCAACAACGGTCGACTTAATGCCAAAGAAAGCAAAAGGAACGAGAAATTGGACCTTGAGTCACTTCATCGTATAATAGTAAAACCCTCAGGCGAGGATCAAATTCGTGTCGGACAAATCTCAAAATCATTGGAAATCTTCTGACAGACCAGAAGATCGACATTTCGACAAGCTAACAACAAATTCCGAAATTGCGGCCGACTCGCAGACAAATGCAAAAGGAAAAGCCGAAATCCAAAAATGTAATCCCGACTTTCCAAGTGGATCCGCGTCGGAGAATCCCGATCCAGATGATGGAAGCCTCCAAATTGTAGAGGCTATTTCAGGAAAAGTTCTGGCGGAAAGGTCAAAGAGCATTGCCCCAAAGCATGATTCAGTTATCAGCAAAGAGAATTCATTGCCCGATTCAAATCCAATAGCGAAATCGAATTCGGCTGAGCTGGCACAGAGAACCGAGCTAAATTCAAAAGAACAAAATTTTGAAGGTGGTATTCATAGAATTCCGATTCATGACCATAATCCGGAATTGATCTCCTATCGACAAGATATGGACGGCGAATCATTTGGGCACGCACCAAAAAATCCAAATCTCTGGAAAGAGTTTTTTGACAAGCAAAAGCCTCGCGTTGATTTTGAAAGAGAGCACATAGCTCAATCTAACGCCGAATTGCTTTATCAGTTCTTCATTGGCTCAGGAGCAGATGTACAAGGTCATTACGAAAAGTCTGATCCTGTTCTTCAAGACTTTGTAAAATCACCAGGCGCCCAAGCAATTCGCAAGCAATACTTTGAAGCCGGTCTCCCGGACTTCACTGACAAACTCGGATATGGTACTGCGCAAGCTTTTTCCGAGACCATCTTGAAGCCAACATTTGATGTTGCAGCACCTCCTGCATCGGCGTTGGTCTCTGAAAGCACGCCAGCCAAAAGTCACATGCAGGGATTATTCGACCGGGATCATCTTGGTAGTGTTGGACTACAAATTGGAGGATTTGGCAATCCACCAAAAGACCACTATCCATGGGCAGCCAGTCTTGCTCGCAGATGTGACCAGACTGGCGTGCCGAATCCAAATGGTGATCATGTCCAATTTCAAGTGATGAACTTAGCGGGACTTCATTCGTTCGCTTACCATGCACCAAACATCAATGATAAACCGGTCGGCTCAAAAGGTCCTATGAGAACAATAATACAGATTTTTAGATGGGTGGAACCTATCCCTCAGAAAGGCGACTTTGATGAATGACAGACAGAGAAAATGGATCCGCATCTACTTTCTCGGTTCAGCAATTGTAGGCGCATCATGGGCCTCAGAGTATTTTGCGGCAGTCTTCGATTTAGGGAACAGCCTCATCCTCCTCGGATTGTTTGGACTCTCATGGGTACCTGTCAGTGCATTTGTATTTATAGCGTTTCTCAAGTTTAGACGATTTATTTTCTCGCTTTCCCCTTTGAGTTTCCTGGTCGCATTTACTATCCATTACTTGCTTTCGCCAGACAACAAATTTGCCAGTACACTTGATCAAAGCACGATATTTTCAATTATCTTTGGTGTCATATACGGTTTTCTTAATTTTTTAGCCTGGTTGTATCTTGACCGCAATCAGTGCTCGGATTGACAATATTCCTTCTGGAATCAATGCCATCTATGAAACTTTCAAATCACAATATTCCATATTTCCTGATCGTTGCAAGTGCACTGGTTCTATTTCTGAGTTCTTCCATTAATCAACATGTGCTCAATACGATTCACTCCCTAAGAGGCAGAATCTCGCTTGAACAAGCAATCAAGAGCTATAACGAAGCGAAAAGTCATGGCGCATCAGACTCAATTCTGTGCGAAAAACTGATCAATATAGCCGGCGCTTACAGCGATATTGGTGACAATGCCAATTCAGAAACATACAAGCGAAAGGCGCTGACTCTCTTCCTCAAGCAAGAAATAGACGAAGTTGACTTAGATCAGTTCAATGGAGTGTTGCGCACGATTCAATTTCTCGCCCTAAGGAAAGAAACCAATCTTGCCCAAGCCTACTTTCAAAAAGCCATTGAGATTGGAGAGAGGAATTACGCCTCAGACTTACACTGGGGCAACGACCTGCTAGAAATGTCAACTGCAGTTGAAAGCATTGCTCCAGAAAATGAAAAACCAGAACTATTGAAGTTCTGGATAGCTCAGAGAAAGAAGTACTCAGGCTATAACAACGAAAACCTTGCAACCCTTTATTGCATGCTTGCTCAGCACTACCAACGCCTGGGGCACTCGAAGGAAGCAGAGAGTACAATCCAGGATTCCCGGTATCTCGACTATCATAGTCCAGAAAATAAGCTAGATAATGAAATAAGGGTGGCACACTTTTACGCAGGAATAAACGATAAGGACAAAGCCCAGCAAATATGCCGGAAGATCTTGGAGAATAGCAAGAAAGGATTCTACTCTGACATCAATCCCAAAATCAGGAACATATTGTCCATATACGGTCAACTCAATCTTGATGAAGAACAAATCAAAGCCATTTCTGATTTGCTAGCCAATCCAAGTAGAAGAGCTTTTCTTGATATCGATTTCTTCCTAATCCCACAAATCAGGCGCTTGATTGGCGAATTGAGATATTCAGAAGCAGAAGTTCTCGTGCGCAGAAGAATCAATGCGGGTTCTGAATTTCCAGGGACAGATGTGCGTGGCCACTGGAAACTTGTTTTGTCAAATATCCTTCTGGCCAAACCAGAAAAAGCAGAATCTAACAAGCTCTTCAGAGAAGTAATCAATTCTCGGCTGTTGCGAGAAGAGTGCGTCCTGGAAACGGCTAGAGAAAGAGAGGATGCGTTGAGGAAGTATTCGCTTGCCAAATAAAGAGCCTACTCATCGAATAATAAAGCTATTCCTAGGCTTCAAGGAACGAGTAAAGATACTCCTGGGAAACCTGGACAAAATATCTATCGCACTATGGATAGTGTCTTTACTATTTGCTTGCTACTGTTTAAGCCACCTTCAATTTGCCGCATGGTTTTCTGGATTGCTATCTGCATATGACTATAATCAGCGGCTTGAGAAACAGAGTGACTTACGCAAAAAACAGCTTCTCGGGAGCAAAGGAAGATTCGATGTTAGCAAAGAAACGCTAATAAGCACTGCATCCGAAGACAGAAGCCGCAGGAAACAAGAACTAGAGGAATTCTGCAATGGAGACCCTGATTGTTATACACAGAGCGACTTCTCTAGGATGCTTCAGTACTTCAAAACGGAATGCTACCTTATGCCTGAAACAGAGTCGATTGAACTATTTAAAAGAATCTTGAGCGTTGCTGAAAGCGTACATATCGCTCCGGGAGAAAATGATTGGCACTATTTCGGATTTGAGACGCTAGGCGAAATCAAAAATGGAAAAGGCGTCGAGTACGAAGCAAAGCTAATGAAAACTTGGCTCGAAGTTATTAAAGACAAGCAAGGAGAGAGAAGTCCCAATTATCGTAAACTGCTTGAACATTACATGTACAAGAAAAAATGTCCCCCCGAAGAAATAGAATCAATGGCAAGAGAAATCGTCCGAGTGAGTAATGATAAACGACTTGAACCTTCTACGATTTCCTATTTCGCCCTGGCCGAGAATCTAGCTAGATTTGGTTTGGGAGGCAAAGCGGAGGAAGAATGGCAGAAAGGAATCGCACTCACAGACTGGTCAGATGGCAAAAGAAGCTTGCATGCGTGCATTTCATTAATCAAGACCCTGAGAGATTATGGCTTCGCAAGCCAGGCTGATAGATTGGTAGACACATTATTCTCTAAATCCAGACCGGAAGACCTGGTTGAGCTAGAACAGATTTTAGGCGACATCTACGAAATAAATCTGATTGACGGAAACTTTGAAAAGGCTGCTGGTTTAGTAGCGAAACGTCTGTCGATTCCTCATTCCAGTCCAAGCGAACTTTGGCAAATTAGGCGTTCTGACCTGATGCTGATTTCTGGGAAAGTGAAGGAGTCCAACCAACTATTTCAAAAAGCTGTTAGCCGAATAGAAAAGACAGGAAAGGCAACAAAAGAGTTAAAAGCGAAAAGGCTTAAATTGATAGAGCACTGGAAAGAATGGAGAGGCTCAAAGCTATACAAAGAACTAGCTCAACAGTGAGACAGCCAAACAGAATTCAAGGAAAAAGCTTCGAGATTTCACTAACCATCCGGCGGCTTTTCCAATAGCCGGTATGGGCCCAGGGCATCGCAATACCAGTGTTCACTTTTATGTCCTCGATGTTTCCGGGACTAGGCTTGCCTGAAAAATATCCTTTCAAAGGATAAGCAACAAGGTCATGGTGGCACCAGAAATTCAGCCACCTCCGGTCGCCTTGAATGGGATTCGTCAACTTGGCATAATCATTTGGCCAAACATCGCCCCAGCGCATCCAGAACAGCGCAATCGGCGAACCAAACGTCACAAGATTCCTGAAGCCATCCGCCAGCCCCTTGAGCCTCGCATCAGACAATTGTGGTTTGTTTTTGAAATCGAATAACTGCCCTTTCTCCAGAATCGAGTACATGTAGTCGTATGCGATAACCGAACCCAGCGAATGACCGAAGATAGAATACTCTGGTATTTCATCATCAGGAAAGTCCTTGAACTGTTCAGATATCGTTTCCCAGACCCTCCTTCGGATGCCGTTATCTTGTTCGTCGACATAAGCGATTGCGTCTCCAACGAAGAAGGTCATGAAGTATCGCCAGGCACTGGTATCAAATAGTCCCAGCGCCGTCTCAAGAAAGTTGGAGCCGCCAACGAGGGCTCTATCTGACTTGGCTACACCATCTTTGTCAAAAGACATCTTGAAGATGGAGAGCTCTGCATCGGCAGTTGCGTCGTCCCAGAGAACTGGTATCACCTTAAAGCGATTAGACCAGGCATCTAAAGTAAGCTTTCTCTCCTTGCAAAACTTAGCAGCCAGGTTCTCTTCGAACTTAGAGAAATCATCAGATGGTGTTCCATCGCCAATTCCGTGTATCAAGAATATGTAGTGCAAAATAAATCACCCGGCAAAAGGACTAATTCCATGAAACATTGCGCTATAAATCAACACGGCGCTTGAATACCAACATCGGCTCCGACTCGCGCGAGAACTCTATCGAAAAATCCTTCTCGCACTGCTTCCGTATATCCTCCGCCTCCGCCTCCGCCGCGGACGCACCATTCACGGACGAACCAACACCGGTCGCGCTATCCGTCGTCAGCTTCTCCACCAACTCCTCCAAGTGCGCCCGGCTCTGAAAGCACAAAGCAGACTCTCTCCACCCACCGGTGGCATCATCAACCTCAACCCGCCCGCTAGAATAGACCCGAATGCCATGTATAAATCTATCTCGCAAAATAGGACCCAGCGGTCCCGCGAAACTGAGCTCATCCGATATCAACTGGTGAAGCACCACCTTCTCTTCATGCGAAAGCCCATCTTCCTCTTTGTACACCAGGTCTCTAATAGCCGACGGCACGACATGCCGCTCACCGTCCTTATCGACAATGATCTCGCGGCTCATTCGGTACGCTTTCTCGCACAGCAGCCCATATCGAATATTCTCTATTGACACGATCCGTGCCCTCCCGATTAGCTCTTCTATTTTACTTCAACCTGAAACGTGCCAACAACAACGTCTCTTCCGTGATGAAATCCCCATTGTCCGCGCGCCTAACTGAGGATACCCTCAAGCTGAGGTCTCTGTATGCGCGTATCAGTCATCATCATCATTGTATTCACGCTAACTGGCTTCCGCTGGGACAACCACTTTGGGAACTTTAATTTGCCCGGTTTCCTTGAATACTGCACAAGGAAAGAGCACTTAGAAACGGCAATCTTCAATGCTAGATTCAACAATCTCAGCCGCCTCTGCATCGGCAAAGACAGAACTTTTGTTTTGACCATCCTTGGAGAACCGCGATCAGTTGACGGTCCCATAAGACTCAAACACTTTCCGCTCGCTGCTGCCACCGCCGATCGTAACTGGCTCTACGATGACAATACCGCCTGCTACGCGGTATCGTTCAAAGCCAAGAAGTGCGTAGCAATAGAACCCTATAGATACGCTTCTTACGTGCGTTGGCAGAAGAGGCGCGGAGAACTGGTATCACGCTGGTGCATCGGCAAGTCGCTGGCACAGGTTTTTGAAGGACTGGGGCGGACGAAATGCAAGCTCAGTTCAATTCCTCGAAGGTCTAAGGCAACGGGAGGAATAGCCTGGGAGCAAGACTGTCACTACGAAGTAGGAGGCAATACCATTGTGTACATGAAATTCGAATACGGACATTGCGTAGAAGCAGGTCCGATGCATATCTTCCACTAATCTCAGCGACCTTCAATACCGTGCGCATATGCATCCGCACCGAGCGCCCTATTCTCCTCATCCAAGCGCCAGCATGGTAATAACCGTGTTGGCGGCGAGCAATGAACTAAGGTAATCTACTCGTATGCTTAAACTCAGCCTAGCAGTGGTTATTGCATCAATAAACGCAGGATTCTACTGGAATGATCCGGCGTATGAGTCCTTCGTCGTCAATCCGGACAATAGATTGAACAAAACTTTCGCACCTTACGTATTCAAATTCTATCCTGGACAAAAAGTACTCCCTCATTGCCAGGAATGCGCAGAGATTGAAAAGGGCAAACCTCTCTCCGTTCAGGAGATGAAAGAAGTACTAAAGAGACATGTTTTAGACAAAGAGAATCCGGTCGCGGATGGATATAGATTTCCACCCTATTACGTTACCAAATAGAAGGCAACATTCCTGATGTTCTACAAAAACATCAAATCGGCTCCAGGTCGCTTCTCGCGATAACCTTTCCCTTAGGTATGTCATTCCTCGCCTTCATGCCGCGCACCTGCTTCAGAGTAGATATTCCATCCACCGGAATCTTACCCTGAGCCTGACTGCGAGGCTCCTGGCGGCGCACCGCATACCGTGTCAGGAACGGCTCCCCCTTCTTCACATCAAAAAAACACAAGTAATAGCTGACATAGCCGGGGAACAACTGCAGCTCCTGCTGATGCCTTTTCTCGTCATCTTGCGTCCACTTGATTCGGTCCGCCTCCATGATGTCATCTAGCAAAATGAACTCACCGGCTTTGATGTCTCGCCCGGCTCGTCTCTCGAACAGCGACTCTTTACTTGCGGCCGTCCGAGGAGTATATGATGTGAGTTCCATAAACTGATTACCAAGGCAGGCGTGGGTGAACTCCTCACCAGTCTTGATGTCCCTTGAGGCGCAAACACAAGAAACCTTGCTGTTGAATCCAGGGGAGGTCGAAATCTGCGGTCCGGATGCGCATCCAGTGGCAATCAACCCAATAAATGCCACCAGCATCAATTTTATTGTGGTCATTAGACTCCTCGTCGCTGATTCTCTGCAGTCATGAGATTCGATTATACGCTAATCTGTCGATACTCAACCAAAGCTCCTTTCCGAACAAGAACTAGCTCTGCTTATTATAATCCCCATTGTCCACGCGTCTAACAAAACATACCTTCAGAATGATGTCTCTATATGCAGGTGACAGGTTTAGTAACGCTACGGTCACCGCTGTTTGCTATAAAGCAATCAAGCATGTTTCTTAGTTTTGAGGGAATTGACATTGTCCAGTCCTGAAGCAGCCTCGACAAAAGGGAAATCTCCCACCACCGAGACAACACCACCAGATGCAATCGAGAAACTTCTGGCAAACTCCAAGCTGACAGCCGACGAAGTCTCGGACTTCTACACCGCCCGCCAAAACAAACTGGATCCATTTAACAACGGCTATGTCAGAGACTTCTCTTTAGAGCAATACAAACCACAAGATGCGAAGGAAGGCAACATAATTGCCTTTCTGCGCGAAGCGCGAAGCGAACTTGCCGGCATGAACGACGATGATGTACTGCCCGACCGGCATATAAGTACGAAGGACATGGAGCAATTCAAAATCCGCTACGACGGGACCTACAAACAAAATCTAGAGCGCTTCGGCGAACTGGAGCGAAGGTTCTCCTCTGCCCTGCCGGAGCTAGATATAAATGGTGACGGGATACTCACAAAAGTCGAGTTATCCAGCGGTGCTGAGAATCAATCTATCAACGAATCATCGCGCAACTATGCGGCGTTTCTCGATTCCGAATTCCCCCTGCTCTCTGGGCGATATGGCAAAACAAAGTTCAATCCAGGAATTTTAGCCATAGGAAAAGACTCCTTCAGCAGAGAACAGAGCAAATTCGACTTTGATGAATCAAAAATGCGGTCATCCATTACCTCCGCAGCGGCCGTCAGCTTCACCAGTCCATTCTGGTTGACAGCAATAACAGCTGTTGGTGTCTCCGCCTCTCTGCCGGTGGCGGCTACTGTCGCCGGAGTGACTTTAGTCGGGGTCGGTCTCGGCTACGGCTTTGTAAGGCGCAATGCGATAACCGGCGATTCCGACTATCGCGTCGACACCCTGAGGATGCTGCGCTCGGCAGAGAGACAGGGACTCTTCAAGAAAAACTGACCACATCATCAACAATTCTCCAAACTTCTTTCGCCTATCCGAAAAGCAATCAGGGGAAATCCGGTATCCACCCGGAGCAGAAAATCGGTATACTCGTACCTACTCTGCATGGCGACGATTCTTGGATATGGACTTAACCTCCGGTGAAGTATATGAATTATAAGTCGTGGCACAAAAACGCCGGTCTATTGGTGTTAATGTTTTTGATTCTGCTGGGAGCCGGTCTCTCCGCGGCGCTTGCCCAGCCGGAGAATGCTCGCAGCATAGAAGAGAGAGCCTTTCCCCAAAAGTGGAGAATCAGCCTCAATGTCATCGGTCGGCACAGCCTGGACATTGAAGAGCTACGTCGACGAGTCAAGTTCATAAACCCGAACCATGGCGAGGCGATAGTATCACTCAAAGATGGCGCCATTGCTGGTGATATCACCTGGTTCAGTCGCAAAGGAGAAAAGTCGGCAGGTAAAATCACCGGCTGGCTGCGCGGCGATCGCTTCGCCATGGTGCTCTCCTATCCGTCTGATTTCCTCAAAGTCGAAGGCAGATATAAATTCGAGAAGTTCGAATCCGAACACGCAACACTCAATGGAAAAGCCTATAGCTCCTTCCACATGACACCCGACGAATACAGAATGGACAACTTTCCCAATACCTGGTCATTGAGATTCGACAATTCGGCAGGGCGCCCCGAGACAATAGCCAGGGTACATTTGCGCAAGGAAGGCGAGAACCTGGTCGGCAGAACAGTGAGAGGGGAAGCGACCCGCGTTCGGTACGGCAATGATACCAGCCCAGCCAGGGGCAACATCGTTGGTCTATTCGAGGGTTCAATAAAAGGCGACCAGTTCAAAGGGTCGTGCACCGAAAGCACAGGGAAGACTGTTCTGAACGGCAAATGGGACCCGTTCACCAGTGGTTTCTTCGGAAAATGTACCCGAGATGGCGGATCATCCGGCTCATTTTTTCTATCGGCCGGAGGCTATACTCCTGCCAACTTCACCAAGCCGGAAGAGCGAAGATTGCAAATGGTGTTATCGCCGCCACTACAGGGTGCAAGGATTCATATAAGTCCTTCTATGCACCTCAAAACCTGGCAGAATCAGGCGCGGGCGACAATGTCCTATCGAATAGGATGGTGCGGCAATGAGGTGCCAACGAAAGTAGAATACGAAGGAACCTGCTCTAACGGTAATGTTAAGCTTAAAGCGATCACCGTCAACCGTCAACCATTGATCACGTCGCTCGATATCCGACTGGGCACCGATGGTGTCGCCTTCACCGGGACGGCTATTTGCAGCGATGGCTCCACCCGCAGTATCAAACCCTGGTCACCGCAAAAGAGCAATTCTATCAACAGAGGAAGATAAGAGGATGGCTGAAGAAATTTCTGCTTGCCTGCGTGTCTATCTATCTACTGCTTCAGCGGCGGATGCTTCTTCAGATACTGCCTGGCACCATCGGAGAGCAAATCGCGATGCATTCTCCATTTGTCCTTGAAGAAGTCGATGGCGACCTTTCTATCGAGTGCATGGGTTGCCAACAAATCCATACCGGGCTCGTATCCGACACCGGAGTCGACGGTGATCACCCGCTCCCCTTCTTCTTTCTCGTTGAACAATCGCAAGAAATATTGAAAGATAGAATACTGCTTCCTCGGCATATGACCCACAGATATAATCACCCGCAGCTTCTTCCACTGCTCGTCGGTCATGTCGGCTTTCCATTCTGCCACCACTTTGTCGATGTTCTCTAGCTGGGCAGCGGCTGCCTCTGCCGCATTGTCCAGATCCATCTGAGCAACCGACCGGGAATAAGCCCTCAGCTCTTCACTCGATACCCGACGCTGCTCGGCGACTGTACCAAGGAAGCTCGTGGTCGTCTCGACCAGCTTCTTCTGCCGAGCGGCGACCTTCTCGTCAAGGGGCATTTTGGCAATCTCGGGGGAAGCCTTCTCAATAGCTTCTTTGAAGTCGAGCACCTCTTTCACCGTGCCGTCGTCGAGGTCCTTGTCGACTTTATTCACGAGCATCACATAGGTCCCCAGGGTTATGTGCGCCACTTCCTTGAGAAAAGTGTAGCGACCGTCGATGATATCGCGACTGTCCTTTTTCTTGCCATCTATATAGAGGTTCAAGGCACCCTCGTTGCCGTAGATTACTACGTCGAAATCGTCTTCGATAGACTTTCTAGCTGCGGCGTAATGCTTGCGAAAAAGCTTATTTACCGAAGAGAAACGCTCATGGCTTTCCTCTGTCACGGCTCCTGTAAACGGGCAACTCTTGGACGACTTCGCCAGGGCGCTGCCCGAGCTTGCCACCATGCAAGAGACAACTACCACTGAAATTGTTTTTCGCCTTGAGAACATCGATGAATTAGCCTCGGTTTCTAATGCAGTACGCCAGGAGGCTATTTTAACAGAGTGCCTGGGGGTATAATTATGCTAACTCTAATGAAGAAATAGACGTGTCTGACAAGCCCCAGAAACATCAAAAATCATCAGATCATATTGCGGACAGGGGAGAAGAGAAACAATCCCTAAATCCTGATGTAGCTAGAACCTCCCAAACTGATGCAAAGGGTCACGCACAAATAGAGAGCATTCGGACGAATAGACACGATGGTTCAGCCGGCAAAAGCGACCAGGGAGATCTCGAAAGTGTCAGAATCGAAGCAATTGACGAGCAAGGCAACAAAAGAGTTATCTCTCGGCGAGACGGTGGCTCAGAAAAAGATCTAATCCCCGGGAACGCTCCCATAGGTGGTTACGCTGAAGAACATAAGACCGATGGCGGTATCACACTTAAGGGCATAATTCCTGGAACCGACTCAGAGCTTGAAAACATAACCACTGAGACAATGAGAGCATTATCGCCTGAAAATCTCGTCGTCGAAAACGCGCTTCAGATTCGAGAGCAAATCGAAAAGCTCATGAAACCAGGACCGGATAGGGATAAGGCGATAAATCAGCTCAAAGCAGATGTTGCAGCCTCTCTTTTGTTGGATGACATGGGAGAGAATGCAATTGCAGGCACTCACAACGCGGTATCGGATTCGACTCCTGCAGGACAAGCTGGCAAGTCTGCCGAAAGTCAAACAAGCTGGCTGCCACTAGCAGGAAAGATAGCTTCTCTGCCACTGGATAAACAATTCCAAATTATTGGGTCAGGTCTGCAAGCGTTCAATAATGAGCTGGAGCACCAGAAACTCGAAGCCGCAGTTGGCACCGTGGAAGGCATCGGAGATGGATTTAAATCCATTGGCGAGGGAATAGCAGGTCTAGCAAATGGACTTGGAAAGATTGGCCAGTTTAGTGTTGATGTGGTGACGAACAATCCAAGAGCGATTGAAACTGGCGCGAGTGCTGGAGAAGTGATAGGAAAGACGCTTGTAAACGGCATCAAGTTGTTTGAAATGTCCCACGACTACCTGTACAACATTGGATTCACTGGTGATTATGCAAAACCATTCAACGATATTGCAAATTTTGGCAATGAATTAGATAGACGTTGGCAGGAATTGCCCACCAGAGAGCGAGCCAAATTTGCAGCAAAATTATCTACTGAAACTCTTGCAGGTATGGCTATTCCGGCAGGCGCCACAAAAATTGCGAAATCGGAAAAGATTACTGAATTGATGGAAAGTTTCGCCGTTGAAGCTAAACGTCTTGGAAAAGGTCCAGACGCAGCAGCTACTATAGAAGATGCCGTTGATACTCTAGCGAGAAGAGGCGGACGCGCCATTGAACTGAATGAAGACAAGCTGTTTACGGACAAAAGGCAGATTCATGACAGAAGACATTTGAAGAATACGGAAGACCTTCAAGACCTTGTGAAGGGCATTGAGATAGATGTACTAAGTGATGGTGCAAGCGATGCTTTTGTCAGTAAACTTGCAAAATTCGTAGATGCACTTGACCCACACGAAAAACACTTTCTGGATAAAAACAAAATCAAAATATCTGCCTGTAGAACTGTCCCCGAGAAAGTACCAGGAAGTTCTCCGAATACAGCGGGCATGTGGGTACCAGGAGACAATACCATCTACATACCTGAAAAAGTCTACCTTCAGGAAATAGATAACCCAGCGATTGAATTTCACTTACGACACGAAATAGGACATGCTTTCAATGATGCATCACATGTGAATGAGTATGAATACTCGATGGAATCAGCCTTTAGAAAGTCCTACAAAACCAGTTTTGACAAAGTGCCAGAGGAGCACAAGTCGAAATTCAACTTTTCCAGGGATAGAGATCACTGGAATTCGCTTACAGATGAAGAGAGAAAGACTCACAACGACCCAGTCTATTCAGCTCACGAGGTTTTTGCTGATTTATATGCACATGTCACCGGATTCGGAGTCAGAACAGAATATTCTGAATCGCTTGAAAAATGTTACGGGAATGAATGCAGCGAATTTGTTCGAAAGAAAGTTGAAGAATACATCGCAACAATGAGGCAGGGAAGATGAGTTCTGAAGATAGAGATGAAGACATGATCGCGTTCCGAAAAGAACTAGACGCGCACAGGAAGCAAATGGTCAACTATAAATCAGAAATAGCCACTATGTATGAAAGTGGCTCCGTCGTCATTATGGACAAAGGGGCCCTTGCTGATGGGCAACCAACAATCGTCACCCGTGATATAAATCCGACCGATCCCGACTACATCGATTTCTGCAAATCGTTCAATCTCAACAAACCAGGTGATTCGTATTTCAAAACCTATAAGAAGGTTGGCTCTGATTGGGTTCTGGAGTCCGAAGGCAAAAACAATTCTTGAAGCTATAAATTGAACAAGAAGTGCCTCAAATAGACTTTCTAGGGTATAGTGAACTAGAAATTGGTTGAAGTTACAGTGAGGCGATTCATGGCTTTTCGAAATGTAGCCGTAAAAACCGGCATCATACTGATTGTTGCAGGGTTATTCGGAATATTTAGCAGCAGCGTCGAAGCGTACAATAACGATGCCAGAAACGCCGCCAACCGGCTTAGCGAAAGCACGGATCAGCTTGTCAAAAGCCTGCAGTCCTACTTGCAAGCCAACGGGCGCTGGGTGCCCAAACCGGGCTCCGACGATATGCGCGCCTGCAACGCCATGCAAGAGCTTCAACAACAGACCAATGACCTCAAAAACCGCGCCGGCAATATGAGCCCCGGTGACCTTGCCAGCGCCTCCAACAGACTGGACAGCAACGTAAGAGCCCTGGAACACCGCCTGCGAAGCATCGGTGCAGACAGGCGCGTTATCAATCAATTCAGAAACGTCAGTGATGACGCAAGAAACCTGGGCAACTTCTCGAACACTGGATTTAACGCCGGTTTTGGCAATAACAGCGGTTATGCGCCCAACTTCAACAACGGACCCAATTTCAACAACGGCTATTCACCTGGTTTCGGCAATAACCCGACTTTCGGCAACAACAATGGCTATGCGCCCAATTTCAATAATGGCGGCACGTTCGGAAACCACACCGGCGGCTATACTCTGAACAGCAACGATGTCAGAAACGCGGCAAATGGTCTTGATGACAACGTCAATCGCCTGGTCACTAATTTGCAGACCTATCTGCAGTCCCAGGGCAAATGGAAGCCCCCGGCAGGCAGCAGGGAGATGCGCGCCTGCGAGATTCTGCAAGACCTGCAGCAACAATCGAGAAACCTCAAATCAAGCGGTTCGGGTATGGACGTTTCCACACTATCTTCAAATTCGCGGCGGGTGAGCGACACTGCCAGAGATCTCAAAAGCGAGCTCAGAAGCATCGGCGCCGACGGCACAGTTATGAACCAGATGGATCTAGTATCCAACAGCGTCAGACAGCTATCGAGCATGACCGGGGACGATTACAACCGCGGCGGCAGATACAATAACCGGGGCGGTCGCTATGATCGCAACCGCGGGCGGGGCTATGATAGAGACAATTATGATGGTGGCTACAATCGCTACGACCGCCGCTGGAGATAGAGATCTCCGCTAAGGTCCTTGATCTAGTTGGTCGAAGTGTGCTTGTCCAGCCAGGCCACCGTCGTCTTCATAGCCTGGTCGTTGACGTTGGTGTCTTCGTAAACATAGTGGTCTCCGTCTTTCACCGAAAGATACTCTTTCTTTTCGGTGCCTAGATTATCGAAGACTTTGCGCGATCCATCCGGTCTGGATTCTCCATCGCGCTCGCCCTGCACAATGAGAACAGGCATTGTCTTGATACGCTTGGCGAAGCGTTTGGTCCTGTACATATAGAACTGACAGGCAATAAGCTCGCGAGGCGAGAGATCCAGGCGCACACCGGCATCGTTTTTGATGGCTTCTTGCAATTCTTTTCTTGGTGTGGCCAGCTTCACCAGCTCTTCGCCTTTGTTATAGCGCTTGTTCGGCATCACAGCCATCTTAGAGCCCACGGACATATAATTGCTGAATGTGTTGAAGTGCTCACCACCAGGAGTGGCAGAGATAGTACCGGCGATGATATCAGGGTACTTAGAAGCAGCTTCCAGAGCCAGGGCACCGCCCATGGCTTCACCCAGCAAAAATATCTGTTTATCTGGGCCATCTTTCTTGAGCTTCTCAACGGTGACTTTGATATCGGCGAGGGTATTCTTGAGATCCATGCGGCCTTCCTTGCCGCGCTCGGCCCAACCGCCAAAACCGCGCAGGTCCATGGAGTATACGTCATATCCTTCTTTAGACAGCTTGCCGCCCAGGTCGTCGAAGCTGCCCTTGTGCATACCGAGTTCATGCAGACACAAAACCGTGCCCTTGCTGCCGGCATCACCCTGGCCTTTCCAAAAAAGTAGGGGCGGCATGTCTTCTACCAGGGTCACCTTCTCGGCATCACCACCGCGCAGGGACTTTTCTGCGGCGCTGCTCTCGGTCTTAGCCTTTGTCTTAGTTTCGGCTTTAGAATCCGCCGCATAACATGAAGGCACCGACGACACGCCGATTAAACACAGCGAAACAGCAAGAACCAGAACCTGGGTGGGTCGAAAAGCCGGTTTATCCATAGTCTTTTTCCAATAGGGGCAGGGAGAGAATAACCAGTAAAATTGCCGCGCAAACGGGGCTAAATATTACCACAATAAGTGTTACGGGAATCCACACTTATTTAGGAGCTTATTTAAGCTTATTGAGCCGCCTTATCCTGACCTGGTTTGGGCTCTAGAGACAGCACAATCTGCCCGTCCTCGGCAGAGCCCCCGACCATCACCGGTGTCTGCAGCACCTGTCTGTCTCTAAGGACCTCGGACTCTACTTTGCCGCGCATAAAAGAGAAAGCCTTTTCAAGAGTCGTCTCTTTGCCGTTGCTGCGCAGACCCTCGATAAGCTTGCGGGTGAACACACCGTTAGGATAATGAATCGACTCGAAACTGGTCTGATCCGCCTCACTGGAGGCGATTATCACCTGCCCCCGCACAGCTTCAAGCCTGTCTTTGCCGAAGAGTTCTCGCTTAAGACCTTTTCCGGCAGGCGTGCCCTCGCCGACCCGTGCCTCTGCCAGAATGTCCCTGTCGATTTGAATTTTTGCAGGAGTGACGGCACCGCCATGGCAGACATCCATGACAATGACAATCCGCTTTGCGTCGAGCATCTCGGTAATACCGGTGGTGAACCACTGCATCGGTATGCCTGTCAGGACAGCGTTGTTAAGCGTGGTTTCGTGGGCGACAATAAAATTGGTGTCGCCCAGATCTTTACGGGCAGAGGTACCGTGGGTAGAGACATAGATGACGACCAGGTCGGTTTTCTTTGCCTTGCCCAGCCACTTCTTGCCGAGGTTGCCTACGATATTGTCCCTGGTGGCGTTCTGATCTAACAAAAGTTTGACATGATCGGCTTTGAAATTGGCCTCGTTGACAAGATAATTGCGAAAGTCCATGGCGTCTTTGGCGGCATATTGCAGGTTGATAGAACTATCGGCGAAGCTGCTGATGCCGACCACCAGAGCCCATTTGTCGGTCACCGGTGCCAGGGGCTCCGGCGCTATTTTGCCTGCTTCCCGAGCATCCAAGTAGATACCATGGCGCCCAGAGTTAGGTACATTGCCGGGCAGTTTGCTTTTGATACCATCGGCGCGGCGCAACATGGCGTCGGCCTCTTGCTTACGATTGCTATATGCCACCACCCTGGCAAGACTATCCAGGTCATCGGCCACAGCGGCGCTGTCCTCGCCTTCCAGCTTCTCATCAATAGTAAGCAGCTTGCGATAAAGGGTCTCTGCCCTGTCATAATTTTTCAACTTGACATAAAGATCCGCCAGTTGATTCATGCTGTCCAGAGTATCCGGGTGCTCACCGCCCAGCACCTCGGTCTGAATCTTGAGGGCTTCAGAAAGATTGTCTTTGGCGTCATCGAGCTTGTTCTCAGAGACATCGATGTTTGCCAAGTTAGAAAGGTTACGAGCAACCAGGGGATGATCCTCTCCCAGGGCATCTTTTCTTATTTTGAGCCCCTTTTCAATCAGCGGTCTGGCCAGATCGAACTTGCGTTCGTTGGCATAAAGCCAGGCCAGGTTATTGAGGCAGGCGGCATAGTTAGGGTGCTCTTCGCCGTAAGTAGATCGCACCATATCTAGTGAGCGCTTATACACAGGCTCGGCAAGGTCATATTTGCCCTGGGCCACATAGAACATGCCCAGTGCTTGCAAGTCTTTGGCTGTCTCTGTGCCGTCAGGTCCATGAACCTTTTCTGAAAGAGCGAGTGCACGCTTCAATAGAGGCTCTGCCTTTCCATATTCATTCATAGAGACATAGTTGGTGGCAAGCCGCCGCAACACTTTGGCTACAAGCGGACTGTCATCGCCGATGGTGTTCTCCAGATTAGCCAGAGTACGCTCCAGTAGCGTGGTAGATTCTTTTACCCAGTCCTTCTCTTCATAGGCAGAGGCCAGCTCCAAACTGGCTTCTGCTAGAACGGTGGGGTCTTTCTTATCGCCTCTTGCCTTGATGATTTTAATCGCGTCCTTAATGCAATCAATCGCCTTATCAGTGTCGCCGTGATTGCGATAGGCGTTAGCCAGAACAAGATAGGTAGAGTCAAGCTTGTCGGCGCTGGATTTAGATCGCAGCCCTGCGGCTTTCTTCAGCACGGACTCTGCCTCTTCAAATTTGCCCATGTGGGCATAGAATCTTCCAAAGCCCTCCAGCGCCGTCGCCACGCTGTCGTCATCCTTTAGCTTCTCCGCCAGATCCATGCTGTCGCGAAGCTTATCTTCTGCCTTGTCGGAATCGCCAAGCTGCAAATAGACGCCGGAGAGATTGATCAAAAGATGGATTTGATCCAGAGTTCGAGCCCGATCCTTACCAGCTTTGGTATCGGCATCGTCCTCATAAAGCTTCAAAGCACGTTGATAGAGCGTAACCGACTCTTTGAATTTACCAAGACTCTCTTGATTGTGAGCATAGTTAGAAAGATCGGCTGCGGCGCCTGCATCCAAAACAGAAATAGAATCATTTGCACCGACCAGCTTCTGAAAGACAGCTTCGGCCTCTTTGTACTTCTGCCCCCGGGTCAGGGCATCTATATAAACCCGCTGGGTTCGCTCCAGGCGCTTCCGGTCCTCATCGCTGGTGACAGCTCTTTCTGCCTCTTGCACAGCCGCCCGCAATTGCTTCTGGGCTTTGGTCAACTGGTTGCGCTCCAGGGCTTCGATACCGCCGTCATAATAAGTCTGCCACAGAGTCGACTGGGCGATGGCAGGGCTGGGCGCCAGGGCAAGAGGAAGGGATACAGACATAATAGAAAGCGCAAAGACGCAGAAAGCCAGGCGTTTGGCACCTGCCCTCTTGCTTGGCTTCACTTTTTTGACCGGGTAGTTAAAATCCCTGTCTCTGGTCATTTAAGCTTCACAACCCCTGCATAATCATTATCTATAGATCCAGCCAGATGATAGTGTAACCGAAGAGTCCCGGGAAATTAGGAAGCCTGGCTTAGATGAGCGCTATACGGGCACTCGCAGCACGAAGCGCCACTTGGCAAGGCAAAAGGGGCTATAATTTAGCCTATGAAAACTCTGTGGTCAAAAACCCTGGTTGCCGCCCTGGTATGTTGCCTTTCGGCTCCTGCCGCCGCCGCCGCCTCCTCCTCCTCCCAGACTCCGGTTCTGACAAAGCCCTCTAAAAAGCCCTACGAAATCAAAATCAACGGATTTAGAGCCTTCGGAAAAAAAAGAATCGAAGAGTTCACTATCAAAAAGTATTCAGACGGACATGGTCTGGAGCGTACAGATATGATCAGGAACGCACTCGGAGTCAATATATCCAAGATTCTGGACTTCAACAAAGGTAAGGTCTATACGCTGTATCCGGCGGCCAGACAATATAAGGTCGATAAACTGAGCGCAGGACCGATATCCATCACTGATATGAAGATAGCTACCAGAGAAAAATCAGGCAAAGTCGTGTTCGGTGTCAAATGCAGCTCATGGATAATGAGGACAGCCTGCCCAATTACAGTGTGCACCATAGCCGACGATCTGGGTGTGGTCCTCTCAAAAGTCGTGCACCACAGCATGGGACAAACCGGTTTTGAAACTACCTCTCTCAAATTAAAAGCTCCTGCACCGGCACTATTTATGGTGCCAAGCGACTATGTTGAAATCAAAAGAACCAGTACCAGTACCAGCGCAGATCAAAATGAACCACTGGAGCTTTCTCTTTAGTTTGATCACCTTGCTATTCTTGTGCCCGGTTATGGAGATTGCTAAGGAGCAAATCAGAATGAAAGATTCCGCGCTCCCTGACTAAGCTACATTCGAGTTATCGGTGGCGATGGTCCGGTGGATGTTCTCCGCGTTGGCGACCCGTTCTCCGCGCGATGTACCGGCGCTGCGCTCATAATATTTGTCGAATGCCGCTGCCACCTCACCCGGTGTCTGCGCTCTCTGTATCTTCGCCCATGCTCCACTCTCGCTCGTTTGAAGCTCGTGCATCATAAAGTCCACCTGCAACTTCCAATCAGTTACCGGCTTACCATGCTCGTTGGCATAATTCTCCAGGGCGGTCCGTCTGGGACCCAGCCACTGAATCAAGCCGACAGCGCCCTCGCTCTTGTTCAAGGCAGCCGTGTTGAAGCCCGACTCCGTCTGCATATTGCCTAGAATACCCGATGCCTGGGCAGGGGTCAGATTATGGTGCTCGGTCATGTAATCGTATATCTGTTTTACCTGGACCACCTGTCCATCACCAAGGGGTTTGCCCTGACCGCTGTAGTGACCGGTATTCAAAACGCCGTCGCCACTGCTACCATTACCTCTATAGTAGCCACGGTTGTCGAAACCACCGTTACCGGCATAACCGGCAGTACCGCTGCCTCTACCGCCTGCGCTTCCGCCGGGTCTGACACCGCGATTGACGAAGCCGTTCTCTGGTGGCGGGGTCACCGGTGCCCGTTCGGAGGGCGGATGCGGCACAAAGTTAGGAATATCAGGTCTGGCGTTAGCCATGTCCTCCATCCAGGCAGGTACTGCTTGTCCCGGATTATTCTGCTGGAAGTGGCGAATCAGCCCCTCGGCAAATTTCTTCTGTCCTTCGGTCCGGGCTTCTATAGCCTGGACCAGGCTCTGGTGCTTCGCTTCTGCTGTCTGCATCTCTATATTAATGCTGCCATCGGGACTCGGTGTGGCCTTCGGATTGGCTACCAGCTGTCCGTCGGTGCCCAGATAGAAATCCGGCTCTCTCCCGGCGTCGGCGTTTTCTGCCGCGGTGCTGAATCGAATCGGTGCACCCGAATCCAACGCCTGCAATACAGGTGCAGGAATCTCAGCCGGTGCTGCCGAAGCATCACCCGGTGCTGCCACAGCATCCATGCGCATCGGGGCGGCAAATGGATGGTTTTCGCCCTGCCACATAGCAGGGGACGGCGCCGAATTGTCGGCAAAGTCAAAACTCTCGAATGCAGTCATACGATAGGAAAAGAATATACAGTTAGAGCGAGCGATGTATTGATATTATGATCTGCCGAAACCCCTGTCAAGGCAGGCATACGTAGAATTCCCATGCTGTTTCGAGTGGATTTAATCAAGCGAAGAAACCAATCAACCCAATCAACCCAATCCGAAATGCGTTCCGCCTCACTTGCATTTTGCAAGTAGCCCATGCTAAGATGGCTGCACTTGCATTTTGCAAGCAGCCTAAAAGATTACGCAATAAGCACTGACAAGATCCCCCACCAACTTGCGAGGAGCAGCCTCAAGCCATGCCGGAAACAAAAACAGCCAGACCAAACCTGACCGTGCGCCAGGCGAAGCAAGAAGAGCTTTCCCAGATGCTGCATCTCATTGTTGAAGCTAATAAAGAGTATGCCTCATTCATGCCGGATGGAGCTTTTGAAGCTTACAAAAACTCTATCGAGCAGACTATAAGGGGCGAGGAGGAGGAGGCAGAGCGCTATCTCGCCATCATCGACAATCAGATTGCAGGCGCGGTAATTCTCTTTCAGCCCTATACGCTAAACCTCGGCGATAAAATAATCGTAAACCCTTTCAGCGAGATGCGCCTGCTTGCGGTCGATCCAAATAAAAGAAACAGCGGCGTTGGGGCATTCTTGATAGAAGAGTGCGAAAGAATTATCCTGGAGCGGGGAGAAGAGGCGATTACTCTGCACACCACCAATCTTATGAAGACCGCAAAAGCGATGTACGAGCGCCGTGGATACCGGCGCTATCCAGAAATCGACTTTAACGGAATTGGCGGGATAGAGATTATGGGCTTTGTAAAAGAATTCCCGTCTAAGCCGAACTAAGAAAGTTCCATCGGATTGGTCAAAAACAGAATCGGTACAGCGCTTTAGAAAACAAATTCAATCTCTTGAGTCGAGAATTCATGACTGATTTCTTGCTCAGTTCCGTATATGAGTTCTCGTTTCATCTTCTCGGAGACAGTCGTCAATCCTGAATACTCGTAGACAAGATCACCGCCACTACCCATGGAGCGAAAAACGTAGGTTGTCACCACTTTTGGTGCCTTGCATGGCAAGTAAAACACCGTAGGTGGAATCAAGGGACAGGGGAAAGTAAGCCCATCGACAGGACCTTTTGAAAACAACAGGTTCATATTTCCAACTCCTGAATTAGTGAGAGTAGTACTCGACCAGGAACTGTTCCTTGAAGGTCTGATCGATTTGATCCCGGGTCGGAATGCTCAAAACCTCGATAGCCAGATTATCCTTGTCAACAGAAAGCCAATTCTGAGATATGTTCTTCCATTCACTTGTCAGCGTTTGAACAAACTTTTTGCTCTTCTGCTTAAAAGTGATCTTGTCACCGACTTTAACTCTTATCGATGGAGACAAAGCTTTTTTACCGTTGACCAGGACATGCCCATGGGCGACCAACTGACGAGTCTGGTTACGACTGGCAAACAATCCGGACTTGAAGACCACATTGTCCAGTCTTCGCTCCAGAATCTGAAGAATCAGAAGTCCGGTGTTTGTCTTGGTCTTGGCCGCTTCATCATAGATTCTCACAAGCTGTCTTTCGGTACAACCATAAGACCATTTGATTTTCTGCTTCTCCATCAGATGGTCTGCGTAATCTGATTTCTTCTTGCGCGCCTGGCCGTGCTGACCAGGCGGGTAAGGCTTATGCATCCGGTCAAACTTCTGGTTGCCGTATAGATTGATACCCATAGCTCTGCAACGTTTTGCCTTTGGACCTGTATATCTCAACTATCTTTTCCTCCCGACCCTGAAGTTGGAGCCTAATAACTTGCTCTTACCATCCCTCTCCCTGCCATAGGCTGGAGGCAAGAGCGAACCCAATTATTGCAAATAATTCTCAGTAAGGATCGATTCAGACTGAAAATACTCGCCTACCATTTCAGCTAAGCCTTCAATAACATCGACAGTTCCCTTTCAGGGGGCGAATAACAATTCTTAATATTGTCGACTCACTATTGAGAACAAATTGCATTATCTGATTCAGAATAGGTTCCACCTACCGACCCTGCTACCTGTTCATTGCAGGTTCATACAGATAGACCAAACTACAAAATATATAAAAGACCGTAGTTCGTCAGGTCGGAGTTTCTAAAAAACATGAAAAGGGTCACCATTATAGGCTCAGGAATAGCCGGTCTGGCTTGCGCAAGAAGACTGGCGGCTAACCCGTCGCTAAAAATTACAATCTTCGACAAGGGCAGGCATCCCGGTGGTCGCCTGGCGTCGCGGAACCGTGACCGTAACCAGTTCGACTATGGTGCCCAGTATTTTACTGCCAGGTCCACGGAGTTCAGAAGCGTCGTCTATGAAATGATGGAGGCAGGTGCTGTTCAAATATGGAATTGTCGCTTCGGTAGAATGACGAGCGCAGGCATCATGGACGAAGACAGCCAGGAAGAACGCTATGTCGGCACTCCTTGCATGCGATCCCTGGCGGAAACGCTTGGACGAGATCTGGAAGAAGATCTGGCAGGAAAACTGGACATTCGTCAGCACCATAAGGTAACTAAGTTAGAAAAGTCCTCTGGTTTTTGGAGTTTATCCGGAGAGATAACCAGTGGAGAAAAGTCGGTTCCTTTCGAAGAAAAGATCTTCGACTGTCTCATTATGACCGTGCCTCCGGTGCAAGCGGCAGAGCTTTGGCAAGGTCAAAAGAAAGAGCTTGAAAGAAGCGCCCTCAGCCCCTGTATTGCGGCCATGTTCTCTTTTGATGCGCCTCTGCCAGTCGAATACGATGGCATCCGCATCGATGACGCCGTCCTTGCCTGGGCGGCTCGGGACTCCAGTAAACCCGGGCGCCCAGAAGGAGAGCGCTGGGTGCTCCATGCCACACCAAAGTGGTCGCAAGATAACATATCGCTGAATGAGCAAGAGACCCTGGATGCGCTTCTTGCTAGATTCTTTCATCTGCTTAAAGTCGACGCGGTGGCACCAACTTTTTCTAGACACCACCGATGGAGATACGCCCTGGTGACCCGGGCTCTTGAGCAACCATTCTTGATGATCAGCAAAGACGGCGGTCCCACACTGGCTTATTGCGGAGATTACTTTGAGGGTGCCCGAGTGGAAGCCGCATTTGCAAGTGGTGACATGTTGGCGAAAGAGATACTGGATACCCTGTTTACAAGTTAGGTTGTCTGTGATGTTCACAGCCAGTTCATAGCAAGCCGATAACATTGATTGACAGGAGGATCTGGAAAAGGTCTCGGAAGAGGTCGACAGGAAACTCAGTCGATGAATTCAAAAACAAAGCAGACGTCAGCCAGTGCGGTAGCTTGGCTGGATTCCGACAACGTAAAAAACGACCCGCGACTTTTAAACTCAGGCAGGCCCCAGTCTGAGCCTGACCGCTGGCTACCATTTATCTTTCTCCATTTAGGTTGCTTGCTGATCATTCCCTGTGGTGTCTCGGCTGTCGCATTGTGGACCTGCGTTCTCTTATACGTTCTTCGCATGTTCGCCATCACGGGCTTCTATCACAGATACTTTTCTCATCGTACTTTCAAAACATCCCGCGCCATGCAATTTATCTTCGCGGTCATAGGCTGTATGTCTGTTCAGAGAGGTCCCTTGTGGTGGGCAGCCCATCACAGAAAGCACCACGCCGCCTCTGACACCGAGGAAGATATCCACTCTCCTGTGGCACGCAGTTTTCTGTGGTCTCATATTGCCTGGATCACCTCTACCAAAAATATGGTCACCGACTACTCCAGAATCTCGGACTTCGCCAGATATCCAGAGCTTCGATGGCTTAATAGATTCGACTGGTTCGTGCCGCTGATGCTCTTCTTCTCTCTTTACGGCTTTGGACAATGGCTGCATATTCATCATCCCCAGACCCAGACCGACGGCATGCAGATGCTGGCCTGGGGATTTTTCGTTAGCACCACAATTCTGTTTCATGCCACCGCTGCGATAAACTCGGTGGCTCATCTGGCTGGCTATCGAAGATACGACACCCCGGACAACAGCCGCAACAACCCGATACTGGCTATCTTCACCCTGGGTGAAGGCTGGCACAATAATCATCATCGCTACAGCAACTGCACCAGACAGGGTATCGCCTGGTGGGAGGTCGATATCACCTACTATGTCCTGAAGCTATTCGAACTATTTGGGTTGGTGAAAGATATCAAAAAGATTCCGGAGAATGCTCTTTCGAGCGCAACTACAAGTAAGCGCAGGTCGAGCCCATGAACAGACTGGCCATCATAGGAAGCGGCGTCGCCGGTCTGGGGCTGGCTTATAGACTGCGCAACAACTTTGATCTGGTGCTCTACGAAAAAGACAATCGAGCCGGTGGGCATTCTCATACGGTCGACATAGAAGAACCATGCAGAACAATACCTGTTGACACCGGCTTCATGGTCTTCAACCAGGTCACCTATCCTAATTTGCTCAAGCTCTTCAAAGAGCTCGAAGTGCCCATAAAAAAGACTGACATGTCCTTTTCTGTCCAGCTGAAAAGAGAGAAGCTTGAATACTCCGGAGCCAGTTTCGACAGGCTTTTCGGCGACAGAAAGAATATTCTCAGCCCAAGATTCTGGAGGTTTCTACTAGAAATAGACCGTTTCAATAAAGACGGGTTGAAAACCGAAGAAGACCCATTCTGGTCAGAAATGAGCCTTAAAGATTACGCCACCGCCCGCAACTACAGCAAGGACCTGGTCAATCGGTATCTCATTCCTATGACCGGCGCATTGTGGTCGGCACCGCCAGAAAAGATGATGGCGTTTCCGGCAATAACATTGCTCCGTTTTTTCAGAAATCATGGACTGCTTGCCACAGAGACTCATCATCAATGGTGGACAGTGGATGGTGGCGCCAGAGTCTATGTAGACAAGATTCTAAAACAGCTTGGTGACGCCACCAAAATAGGCTGCGGAGCGGTAGAGGTAACTAGAGATTCTAAAGCTGTCAGGGTCAAAGACGCAAGCGGAGAAGAGAGAGAATTCGATCAGGTCGTCTTTGCCTGCCATGCCGACCAGGCGCTTGCGCTTCTAAAGAACCCCAGAGAAGAAGAAAGAGAGATTCTAAGCGCCTTCAGTTATCAGCGCAACGATACCACTGTCCACACGGATAGTTCTGTAATGCCTCATCACAAGCGGTGCTGGGCATCCTGGAATTATCGCCTGGTGAATGACGGATCTTCGACGCACTATTGGATGAATAGCTTGCAAAATGTCTCGGATAGAGAGAATTATTTCGTCTCCCTCAATGCAGACCACATGATAGATCAGAAGAAAGTCTTAAAAAGAATGGTTTATCATCATCCTCTCTTCGACCTCTCGGCACTGAAAGCCCAGACAAGACTGCCCGAGCTAAACAGGAACTCTTATAAAGATCAGATATTCTACTGTGGCAGTTATTTCGGCTTCGGCTTCCACGAAGACGCGCTGCGCTCATCGATACAACTGGCAGAGCTGCTTACAGGGTCCAGAGTATGCAACTAAACTCCTGCATCTACGAATGTGAAATATGGCACAGTCGGCAAAAACCGAAGCCGCATAAATTCGTGCACAAGCACTTCATGCTCTATCTTGACCTGAAAGAGGTTTCGTCCCTGGCAAAAGATCTGAAACTATTCGGCACCGCCAATTCAAAACTCTATTCATTCAATGAAGCGGACTATCTTCCAGACCAAGCGGGGGTCTCACTGGAGGGCAGAGTGCGAAGCTTTGCCGCCGCCAGTGGTATTACCGACATAGAGAAGATAATGCTTCTTACCAACGTGAGAACCTTCGGCTACGTTTTCAATCCGGTAAGCTTCATTTTCTGCTTCGACAGAGACGGCAGAAACAATGGCTGCATCATAGAAGTGGGCAATACATTCGGCGAGAAGAAGCTCTATGCGGTCAAAGTGGACGCTCGAGGACGCTTGCTTGCCAGGCAGAAGAAGCACTTTTATGTATCGCCTTTTACCGATCTGGATCAGGATTTCATCTTCGATATCGAACTGCCCGAAGAGACGATGAGAATCAAAATCGACACACTGCAAGCAGACAAACCCATTGTTCTGGCAGGCTTTCAGGGCAAAAGAAAAGAGCTGACCGATAGCAAGCTTTTATCCATGACCCTTCGCTATCCCCTGGCACCGCTGAGGGTGATAACCTTGATTCATCTGCATGCCCTTGTGCTCTGGCTCAAAGGAACTCCCTACCACCGAAAAGAAGAGAATGCAGAGCAACAGACAGAGGTCTTGAATCCGCACAAATCGATAGAGAAAGTAGTTAAAGGAAGTCGAGTATGAACCAGATCACCAAGAAATCAGCCGCTAAAATCGACCCGATCACCGGCTGGTCCAGACAGACTGTATTCTCGCTCCTTTCTCAGATGAAGCTGGGATGCCTTGAAATAGTCACTCCCGAGCAAGAGAGTTATCGCTTCGGTCAGGGTAAGACCCACCTGAACCCGGTCGTAAGCGTGCACGACAACGACTTCTTCAAGCGCTGCCTGCTCTATGCGGACATCGGTCTGGCTGAGTCTTATATTGAAGGACAAATAGAAATATCCAGCATAAAAGATCTGATAAGCTGGTTTCTTGTCAATCAGCACGAATCTCCGGTGCTCAACGAATCCAAAGCCGCAAGCAAACTGATAAATCTCTTCGGCTTTGTCAACAACACTGTTCACGCTCTGCGTCCCAACTCCAAATCTGTCGCCAGACAAAATATCTACAAGCACTATGATTTGGGAAATGACTTCTTCAGCATCTTTCTAGATCCGTCAATGACCTATTCATCAGCGCTCTTCAAAAATGCAAGAGTGTCCCTGGCAGAAGCTCAACTTGCCAAATTCGAGAGAATGGCAAACCAACTAAAAATTCAAGCAACGGACAGGGTGTTGGAAGTAGGCTGCGGATGGGGCACCTTCAGCGTCTTTCTGGCTAAAAAATATGCCTGTTCCATAACAGCGTTGACAATATCGAAGGAACAATATGACTACTGCAAAAGGCTCTTCAAAGAAGAGGGGCTCGAAGCTCTAATCGACTTGCGCCTGGAAGACTACCGGGATCACCGGGGAATCTACGACAAGATAGCGTCCATAGAAATGATTGAAGCTGTCGGAGACAGATACATGGACACTTTCATCGCCAAATTGGATTCCCTGCTTGCTAAAGATGGCTTGCTTGCCATGCAGATGATCACCAGCGCCGACTCTCGCTACGAGACCCTAAAATCGAACGTGGACTTCATCCAAAAACACATATTTCCAGGTTCGCTTCTGCCCTCGCTGCATCGTGTAAACCAGGCGATGATGTCCTGCGGAGAGTTGCTGTTGGTAGACCTCTTCGACATGACAGAATCTTATGTCATTACACTAAAATGCTGGCAGGATGCCTTTGAACAAAATCTGGACAAGATTCAAGACCAGGGCTTTGACGAGCGTTTCATTCGAAAGTGGAAATACTATTTCGAATACTGCCAGGCCGCCTTCGCCACCAGAAATATATCGGTGGTGCAGGCGACCTATTCGCGTCCTAACAATCTAAAACTGGCAGGGGGCGTCAGAAGCGACCATGCTGATTAATCTGCTTTATAGCATGGCAGGAGCGCTTATGGTGGCATCGCTTATGATGTCGATAACCTGGCTTGTTTCAAAAGCCATAAAAAACGCGGGCATTGTCGATGTAGCCTGGGCATCGGGATACACGATATTGACGGTTTATTATCTGGTCACCGGACATCATCAAAGCCTCTGCCTGCAGCTGCTCTCTGGCATGGTAATACTCTGGAGCCTTCGCCTGACCTGGCATCTTGGCACAAGGTTCTTGCATTGGTATCCGGAAGAAGACGCCCGCTACACAGAGCTTCGAGAGAAGCTGGGCGACAACAACGAATGGAAGATGTACACCATTTTTCTCTGGCAGGGGGCGGTGCTATGCTTTATGTCTGCACCGCTTGCGGTGACCGCTTTAGACGCGGCTACGGCGGCACCATCGGCTCCTGGCGCGATTCAATATGTCGCCATCTGCCTGTGGGCTATCTCGATATTTGGGGTGACCCTGGCCGACAAACAGCTCTCGGATTTCAAGAAAGCCAACAAAGGCAAAACTTGCCAGGTCGGTCTCTGGAAGTATTCTCGTCACCCGAACTATTTTTTCGAGTGGCTTGGTGCCCTCTCCTTCTCTCTTTTCGTCATAGATATGCCGCTCGGTCTTTTAGCTTTGAGCTGCCCGCTTGTTCTGTTGCATCTTCTAATAAACGTAACCGGCGTCAAACCAGCCGAAGAGCATTCTTTAAAAACCCGTCCTGATTACGCAGCCTATGTCAAAACAACCAGCCCCTTTTTCCCCTGGTGGAGGAAACAAAGTTCATGAACAGTACCGCTACGACCAAGCGCAAATTCAGCCCGGATAGACAGAGCAACCTGATGCTCTACGACTTGCTTGCCACCGGATTAGTACCGGAGCCTCTGGTTAGAGCCGGCATAAAAAATATGCTCGGCAAAAAACTGCAAGAGCTGCACGAAGATGACCCCCAGCAGCAGCTGGAAAATACCAGAGCTTTCAAAGAAGAGCTAGAGAAGCTTCCCATCGCCATCGAGACCGACACCGCAAACAATCAACACTATGAAGTGCCCACAGAGTTTTTTCTAAATATACTCGGTCCTTCGATGAAATACAGTTGTTGCCTGTTTGAAAATGCCACCACCCTGGCAGAAGCAGAAGAGGCCATGCTGGATATAACGATGCAGCGCGCAGAGCTTTTGAACGGTCAGAGCATTCTTGATCTGGGCTGCGGCTGGGGCTCTTTCACACTATATGCGGCGGCACGCCTGCCTGACTCTCAGATAACAGCGGTATCAAACTCTGCCACCCAGCGCCAGTTTATCGAAGGTCGCGCCAAAGAAAGAGGTCTTAAAAATATAGAAGTGATCACCGCCGACATCAAAGATCTAGAACTGCAAAGAACCTTTGACCGCATAGTATCGGTAGAGATGTTCGAGCACGCAAAAAACTATCGACGGCTTTTCGCCAAGGTGGCGAACTGGCTGAAGCCCGATGGCAAGATGTTTGTCCATGTCTTTACTCACAAAACCTACCAGTATCACTTTGCCGAAGAAGAGCACGACTGGCTGGGACGGTACTTTTTTGCCGGCGGCACCATGCCGTCGGATCTGCTCTTCTCGCTTTTCAATGACGATATCATCGTCCGCAAACACTGGCGCGTGAACGGCAAACACTATCAAAAAACCGCCGAAGCCTGGCTTCAAAATATGACCAGGAACAAAACCATCGTCAAAGAGATAATCAAAAACACCTATGGCGCCGACCAGGGCACCCGCTGGTGGGTCTACTGGCGACTCTTTTTCCTCGCCTGCGCCGAGCTATGGGGCTATGACGACGGCAACCAGTGGATAGTCTCTCACTATCTTTTCGAGCGAAGACAATCGCACATAAAATCTTAGAAGTCCCCGGACACTACCACTCGTTCATCAGCGGCTTCAGCCTGATTTTATCCATGTCTATGGGCGAGCGGGTCTTATCGGCAAACTGCTTTCTATGCTCCAGTTTGAACCAGCGCGCCCCCACCACTCTGCCGTCCGGCACCCGCTTCATGCGCAGCAGCCAGGTGTCATAAGTATCCACATCGACCGCACAGATTTTCTGCAGGTTGGTCACCACCAGTATCTTTCTGATACCAGGTCCAAGCCCCGGCAGATTGATGTCGAACAGGTAAGAGCGCCCGTTTACCGTTGCCCGAAAAGCGGGCTTGGCAGTGTCGGTAACGGCGAAGGCGGCGGTAGCGCCGGATACTCGCAAGGGCATCCAGCGATGGACGGCATTGGTGGCGTTAGAGCCTATCTCGGCGGTCTCCAGACAGGACATCTGCGAAAAACACTCTTTGACGATCTTGGGCAGAATCTCGGCGTCGTTGCAGCGCAAAAGCGCCTCGGCAGTATTGGCTTTGGCATGCAGGGTGACATTGGGATTGATGGCAAACTGCGCCTTTTGAAGCTCCAGCAGCATATTGCGCTGTTCTATCTGGGCTTGCAGCGCGGAAGAATTGACGTTGCCCTGCAGCGGATTCGAGTCCATGCGCCCTTTCATGGCGCGCAAGGTCTCGTACTCTTTCCAGGCTGAGCCCTTGAGCGGATTCGAAGCATCGTATTTTTCGTAGAGTTCAAAAGCTTTGTGATAAGTGTCCATAGCTGCCTGCATGCGCTTAAGACCCTTATGACAGCCTGCCTCATAGAACATGCACTGGGCTAAATAAGGCTCGTGTCCCGCCTTGTCCAGCTGGGCTTCCATCATCTGCAAATATCTGATGCCGTCGGCATAGTCTTTGCGGGCAATCGCCTTCATCGCCACTTGATAGAGCTTGTTGTCCTCTAAAATAATGTCGAGCTTTTCGGTCTTGCCCTGTAGAAGCGTCCTGGAGGAGGCGGTTTTAAGACCGGCGCCCGCCTCTGGATCTGGGTCCGGATCTGGACTTGAATTCGGCCCAGATGCCGCGCCTGGTGCCGTTTCTGAATCCACCTCTTGCATAGCCGGCTCTGAAGAAGAGGTATCGACCCCGTCTAAAGACGAATCATAGCCATCGCTGCCGACATCAGACTGAGCGTAAGCCAAGGGTCCCGACCCCAGAAGCCCACAGCCGAATGCCAGCGTCAATGTAAGCGTGAGTGAAACTAAGAAAGAATAGCGCATATCAGTATAGAAACCAGTATTTTTCGCACTACCAGTATCTTACCCAATTTATAAAAAGGTGCTATTCGTCTTGCAGATTAACTCGGGCGATGAGCCTGGGTTGATGTCGCTCGGAAAACTCCACCGCGCCGCGACGGTCGATATAAATGCGCAGAGGCAAACCCGCATCCTCCAGGGCATCTTTTATAGAACCGCTTGCTTCAGATGGCTCGGCACCGGCGGCTTTCATCTTGGTCAGAACCTGTTCAAGATTGGCCTGCATGGTGGCAGGGGTAGTGGCATCTCCTATCCCCTTGACGAAATCGGCCGCCATCTTGTCGAAGCCATCATAATCTGGCTCGAAATCGGGGTCGGCGCGCCTGGTAGACTCACCCTCGGCGAACATTCTTGTCTCGAAGAGCAACTTCGGCTCCGGCGGCTCCCGGTAAATGCTGAGAGATTCAGGAATACTGGCGGAAACAAAATAGCCATTCTCTTTGCCTTTCATCGCTTCGGACATACTCTCGTAAATGGTCAGAGGCGGCGTGCCGCCCTTCAATTCGCTTTTGACGAAGTCAGTAAAAATCTTTCCTGCTTCAGCATCGCTACTGGCGTTAGCCATAGGGTCGGCAAAATCTGTGACAGCACGCTTCAGATCGCCTTCCTGCATGGGCTCATAGAGCTTGGATGCACTCAGGTCGAGCGTCTTCGGCTCTTCGCCAGTGGCATCTGTACGGGATGTAGTTGCCGGCATGTGATCCCAGGCCTGCCTGGAGGCATTCTCGCCTGAATGCGTCGTAGTCTTCCCGGTATTGTCGCTGGCATCCCGAGCCTCGACTTTATTAAGTTCGCCCGAATTTCCCATAAAAACTCCCTGGCATATTGCCATCTCTGAAATTTGTCTATTAGCGAAATAAACAGCTAGGCGGCTTGGTCAATATGCCCGATACGTCCGTAGGTCAAACAATTGCCGTTCTGTCAGGGTCCCTCGCGGCCGAATCAAGATCTCAAGAGGAGTTGCGATTTGCCTGGGGCGATTACCATAGCTGCTCCTGCATGCCTTCGTTATATTGTGATCAGGCACAACCTTGAGAATGGGAATTCCAAATAATGACTTTTCTAAAATCGATTTTCATTTCTCTGCTAATCCTCGCCTTCTTGGCCGCAGCAATTCATCCGAACAAGGTTCAGATCAAAGAGATCTTTTTAACGCTGCAGGGCTCTTTTAGCAGAAGCGGTCCAGCAGGACTGGTTGGCTGCAGCATAATTGTTTGCCAGGACCTTCCTGCAATATGGGCACTGGGGAAAACCAGAACTCAGCTGATTGAAAGTTTTGGCGTTCCCAAAAAAGAATTCAAGATTTTAGAAGACCCTCAGATTTTTGGGATCGAACCGACATCCTTTCTTAGGGGTGATACGGAGTTGGATTTTGAAAATCCTGAATGCAAGGTTTGTATTCGAGCGGACCGCTGCATTGGAGTTAAACCACTTAGAAATGGATATGGATGTTTCATATACGAGAGTCCCTGAACAATAAGCTAGCAAAGAATTCCCAGCGTCTTGATCCGCTCGGCGAATACAGTAGGAGGCTAGAGTCCATCTCTTCTCGTGCTAAGGAATGAACGGAGAGTAATCCAGAAATTCTCTTTGAGAAAGTGGTAGCGGCTGCAGCATCCATCTCTCCACATCAAAAGACCAGTATCTTCCGGTGCCACCGGTTTCGCCGCCGGGGTCTTCTTGATTGAATTCTAAGAAGGCTGTGCCTGTAAGCTGCAGCGCCAGAGAGTTTTTGAAATCCACAATCGTCAGTCCGGCTTTCGGATTCTGGTCTAGATTGCCAAAAGAGTTAAACATACTATTGCCTGAATAATCCGGGCATCTGATGCGACGCTCTGAAGTCACATTTAGAAAACCCTTCTTGCCGCCTCTATGAGAGACATCGAGCCCTCGTTCTATATGACCAGTGACAAGAAATGCCGTGTCAGCCTGGGCGATAACAGCTTGCACAGGCGCTATTAACTCGCTGCCACTGAGAATGTGCTCCGCACTTCCAGTGGTATCAGGCAGGAGATCCAATTTCCTTCTTTGAATGTACTTGGGACAGAGTGGATAAGACTCTTCCACTTTGACACGAACCTGTTCGCTCGAATACAGCTCGACTGTGCCATTTACTTTCAGCCGCCTTCTTGTCTCTAGCTCAATAAACAGAAGACCCAGCTTTCTTCCGGCTTCAATATTCTGCCAGAGCGGATCTGTTGCGACCTTATCAATCTGATTCAGATCGAGAACGACACTCTTCAAATCAGGAGCGGAAGCAAATCCGGTGGTACCAGATATGATAGACGCCCAGTGTTTGTCGTCGCTCTCAGAAGTTGAGCCAACCACCACCATAGACTGCCTGGCGATGAAGTCGAGCGCACCTGCAAGGATCTCATTCTTAATCACCTGGCCATTGCGCTTGGCTAACTCTTCTTCCCCAAGCAACTTTTGAACTTTCAGCTCACCTTCATGAAAAGGACTATCTTTATTTTGAAATTCAATCTGCATTTCGCATCACCTTAAAAAGCACAGAGGGCTGGCAGCCGAGCCTCCTCGAAGAAGGCTCAGCCGCCTCATCCTCTGCGACCATTAGAAGTTGAGAATGGTGTATCCATCATCAATCAGATTTCTGATACTGGTCAGCCCTGATGTAGAGGGAATCGGATTGTCCTTTATCAGGTCAAAACCACTCTTCTCTACCTCTTCTGTAGCACCAAAAACATCGGCACAACCGCAGGACACACCCGCGACTTTGTCTCTGACCGCTTCGAACAGTGCAAAAGCGGGATGTTCTTCATTTGAGAGTTCTCCAATCCAGCGAGTGCCGGCGCCCTGAAACATCAGGGTAACGTCATCTCCCTTTTCTTTGAATTCGTAGGTTGTCGCCAGAGCGTTGAATAAACGCCCCAGAGCCTCTTCTGTGCCTGTTTTCGGGTCTGCATAAACCATAACTGCTGTTTTCATTTTCTAGCTCCTTGGGTCGAATCGAATGATAAATTTGCGCTTTTCGATTTGCATGATTTTATTGTACCGATCGTTCGGTACAATAGCAACCCCAAAATTACAAAATCGCAATGATCGGTCCAAGAGCACCCCAAAGACTTACTTCAAAAGCTGTTCTGGCAAGCGTTTCAATGCTCTCTGAAAAACGCTCTTATTTTCAATAGCCCTGGCGACCACCAACGCACCCTGAATAGATGCCATAGCTTCTTCGGCTCGTTCTTTAGCTTCCCTGGCATCGCAGCCACTCTCTTTTGCCACAGATTCCATCGCCTTTATCCAGGCTTTCATCTGTTCTTTTAACTTGATACAAGCCGCATCGGATCCGGCTTTGATTGAAAGAGAATCTAGAACACAGCCTTTCTCGCCACCACAATAAAACTGGTCGATGTTTTTTATCATGGTGTTCAGCTTTGCTTCCGGTGCACCGGAGCCAGTGAGCGGCGCAATCACGAACTGTTCTAATATGCCGTCTACATGTTTAAGAACTTCTGCGACCATTTCATCTTTACCGCCGGGGAAATGATGATAGAGACTTGCCTTTCCAAGACCGGTCTCTTTTGAAATCAAGGTCATGGACGACCCTTCATAGCCCCTTGAGCGAAACACCTCAAGCAAGCGTGCAAGAATCTCATCTCTAGTTAATAGCGGCGCCGGCATAACTCTCCTCATATATCCATCTATTGTACCGATAGGTACAATGATATGCAAACCAAGGATTTACAGACCCAGATCTGACAAACCAGGATGGTCATCCGGCCTTCGACCAGGCTCCCATAGAAACTTTCGATCTGCCGGAGCTATTGGCAGGTCATTGATGCTGGCGTGGCGCTCGGACATCAGTCCATCGGCATTGAACTTCCAGCACTCATTGCCATAAGAGCGATACCAATTGGTGCTGTCATCGTGCCATTCGTAGGCGAATCGCACAGCGATGAAATCGCCGGTATACGCCCACAGTTCTTTTATAAGCCTGTATTCCAGTTCTTTGTTCCACTTGCGCGCAAGAAACTGAACAATCTCTTCTCGACCATTCAAAAACTCGCTTCTGTTTCTCCAGCGACTATCAAGAGAATAAGCCAGGGAAACTCTCACCGGGTCACGACTGTTCCAGGCATCTTCCGCCAGCCGGACTTTCAATACAGCCGACTCTTGATCAAAAGGCGGCAGTGGTGGGCGAACATCTAAAGAACTTATCATTGTGCTTTGTCTCTTTCAAGTTTCACGCTACAAAGACCAAAGGTTATCACCTTTTTCGACTAATTAAAATTCGGCGTCGTGTTGTCCGACAAGATCATAAAGCCATCAAATGTGCCTTCACCGCCTCTAGTCAAAACGATAGTTCGCTTAAAGCCCAGCTCTTTTATCAAGGGCTGAAGCTCGACATTAACTCGCTGAGCAAACAGCTTCCTCTTTGTGTCACTGCTCAACGGAAGGGGAAAGTATTCTAAATCTTTTGTGGTATCACGAAGAATATTAACAACCAACAAATCTCTCTTTTCTTTTGATGCAATTTGTGACTTTATCTCTGGTGCAACAAAGAATTTCCCCGACGAGTCGCCGTCAAGGGCTAGCTCCCTGGCATTGCGACAGATCAGGACCTGGTCGGCAGTACTAATCAGGCGCTGAATATGCAAATAGGTCAATAACTCCTTGTTGACGACATACAATCCCGGGTCTATCTTGGCAGGAGCTGGCTCAAGTCCGCCTTTTATCGCTTTGACTCTCGACCCAAGAGTGCTTCCATCCTCCAAAAGTCGAGATAGCGGATCTGTAAAAACACTGAACATATTAAGAAGTTGATTACTCGGATTCAGGTGCCCGCCACCGGAAATTTCGCAAACGAATCTCTTCCCGTTTACACTAAGTTCAATGTATGCACGTCTTCCCGTACAGCCTGAAACTCTCGCCGGATGATAGATTGCATCAGGGTACCATTCTTCAAACTGCTTTCTATCAACCAGAGTTAGCATGTTGAGAGTAACAGATATAAATTCTTCGTTTTTCTCGATGGAACTCGGTTTGAATACGACATGAGAAATCGGTGATTCACCGTCATAGAAACAATAGTACTTTCTGTTACTCAGAACCACCGGCTCAAGAGCTCTACCAAATATACTCGCCAGGGTCACCTCATTCAGCTCCTCCGCCGCAATCATCTGATCGATTATTTGGTGCACCCTGTTGGCGCTATCACTATTTTTATATGGAGAGTCAGCGGGAACAGACAAAGATAACTCGGCAAACATTCGCAGAGCATTCTTTTCAGCGAACGAATTTCTATACCGAAATCGATATAGCTGCCTAGCTTCATCTGCTGCGGCTTCATCTAGCCCCATAGCTCTAAAAATTTTGTATCGTTGGATATGATGAAAAAAACCGGGTGAATGGTGGTCTCTTACCAGGTCTGCACCGACAGGGGTATAAGATTTTTCTATCTGGTCACACAGTTCGAGTGCCTGCTCATATTGTTTTAACTCTATGAGTATCTCGATCTGAATTTCTTCAGACTGATATCCGTGCGCATAAATCTTTTTGCCACGGAGAAAGTCTCTGGCTTCTTGTTTCTGGTCAAGATGATATAGAGAATAGACCGTTCCTAAAACAGCATCATCAATCTTAGGGAATTTATCGAGAGCTGTCTCAAAAGCCTCTAATGCGCCTGCAAAGTCTTTTCTCTGGTATAGAATCCATCCTTTATCAGTAAATAATTGAGCGGTATAAAAACCACTGCCGCCACCAGCATAAGATGCATTCAAAGCATCGAGTATCTCTGCCCGCTCAAACTTTCGGTGATACCTTTCTTCTAGCGCAGAAGCGACATCTGTACAGGTCAATGAAACAGCTAAAATAGACAGCGCCAAAACTCCAAAACAGCCATTCCCACCGTACTTGTTTTGATTCATGGTGTTCTCATGATTACAGATTATGACCGGTTATTATTCTCTCCTATCATAGCGCTCCAGGCATAAAGAACTGAACCATCTCTAACCTGACACCAGGAACAATCAATACAATTAGCCGGTCAGATTTTGAATCTCCCGTAGCAAATGCAGCACAGCCAAAATCCTTGGATTCAAAAGATTGAAATCAAACCTGATAGTCATAACCTTCCTTACTATTTCCGGCGGTCTCTTCGAATCGGCTGCCGATTTGATTCACATTGCCTCTATGGGCTCAAACAAATTTGCCAGCGACCTCACTCTCAGTGCTCCTGCCGATCTCAAAAACATCAGGCATAGAAAGCAGTTTGCCTCCTGCATCGGCAAATACAAGCGGGAAATAATTGCCGAATTCGGAAAACCGTCAGAAATCGTCTCGGAATCGGCCATGGTCATATCGGGGGTGGAATCGGGCACCCACGCTTTCATTTCTAACAGCGAAGAAGAGCTGCGCTTCCATAATCCTGGGTATCGCTTCTTCTTGAAGCATGGGCGATGCATAGCAGCCATTGATATGACAGAAAAACAGGGACCATCTTTCTATCCCCGGTGATTTCCGCACCAGAATTCCAGCTCGCAAGGCAAACCGGGCTGCCTGCAATAGCGGTCACATTGCCGTTATATTCGGCGCATATATTTATAGTATAAGTTCCTTTTGAATCGCTCGAAACCATGTCAAAGCAAGCAACCCCAAATCCGGAAGCCCGGGTGGGAGCAGTTTCTGCCGGCAATGAACCTAAAGCCGACCATTCCGAACTCCCCAAGCTATCCTTACTAGACATTCAATCACCTACCAGGGCAGATTCAAGAGAAGATGGCGACGCCATCGCCCACGAAGCAACCGTTGCCTGGCGCCCCGAAACCAAAGCTGAGACAGGCGCGAAAGACATCGACCTCTCGCCGCCGAAGGCAGACCAGCAATTCGTGACCGGCATGGATGCCCACGGGCTTACCGGTCACAGCCTCTCTTTCAAAGACGGCGCCACCCTGACATTTGAAGATAAGCTGCCCCGAGAGCTCAAAGACAAAGACGGCGAAACCACCAGATTTCGGTGGGAAGGCGGCAAACTGACCGGGCTTCTTATGGACGACGGCACAAAGTGGCAGTTTGCCGATGGCAAATGGCTGCATCACGATACCACCGGAAAAGTAGACGGAAACGCCGACGGTCTGCGCTTTAACAATGGCGGCGCCGTCGAGACCATCAAAGGGCCCATCACCGAAGCCAGCCTGCGCAAACTGACAGATGGCTATCTTGCCGCCCCCGAGCGCACCGCCTCTGTCGCCCACCCCCCGGCAGACACTTCTATGGCGCCGGAGACTCTGACTGCGGCGGTAGAGACATTGCGCAAAGGTATCAGAAACGGAGATTCGCAGGCAGTGGATGTCACCCTGCGTTCTATACCAGAGCAGAATAAAGCTCAGTTAGAGTCGCTTTATAAACAGACAACCGAAAGAGATCTAAGAGACGAACTGCGCCATAAAGGCATGGGTGGCTCGGTGGCTTTATTGGAACCGCGGCAAGAAGCCCGGGATGCGGCCTGGCTGCAAACCAATCTAAAAAGCCTGGACAGTCTAGCCGGTTCAGGCGCTGAGCGTACTCTTGCAGAGCATAACATCCGGGTCAGCCTGCGGGGCATGACCAAAGAACAGCGCCAGGCGCTTAGCAAAGAGCTAGAGCAAAAGACCGGTCGCAATTTAGAGCAGACGATCACAGAAAGCAAAATGTCCGCGCCATCCAAAGAGATCTCGCTCATTTACGCCAAGAATGGCAACGACCTTAATGCAACTCAACTCAAACAAGTAGCTGATATCGCGCTCGACTCCAGCGTCGACGGCGAACAAAAACTATTCATGTTCAAAGAAGCTTTTGCCGGTAACAGTGATGCGGCAAAAGAAGCTCGTCGGCTGTTTATGGGCGAAAACGGCGAGGGTGAGACCAGACTGAACAAAGCGTTCTCAAGCACCGATCAGCGCCGTCAGGCAGAGGACTATGCAAAATACGGCAAGCTAGATACCGCAACCTTCATCGATATGCAGCGCACCAGTTATGGTGTCGACCCGACCAAAGGCGTCGAGCTGGCACTGAGTTTGATGACACCCCAAGAGAGGCAACAATTCAAGCAGGGTCAACACCTGGCTCTCTCAGGAAAAACCGAAGGAGGCACCGCCAACGAGACCGAGTCCTTACGGTACTACGAACGTGTCAAGAAGTCTCTGGTGGAGGCATCGGGCAACACTTCCACTTTCTTCCAGTCCACCAGAGACAGAGCCGTTATCAAATGGGAAGACATGGCTGCCCATGGTGAGCCCACGCTGCTTGGACGCATCGCCTCTGCCGAAGGTCGTCAAGCCGTCTTGAAGACAATCAAAGAGTTCACGCAAAAAGATCAGGAACTTATGAAAGACCCGGTCTATCGCAAACAGGTCTGGGATAGCATAGGAGGAGAACCTGGAGCCGACGAGAATTCTATATACACAAAATCCAAACTGAGCGGTATTGAGACCGAAGCAGCGAGAAAACAGCTGACAAAAATCTTTCCGGAGAATCTTCCTGTAGAAGCATCTTTGCAGCTGCGCCACCCTACCCTTGCCGAAGCGAGCGCAGACTATATTCAGTTCGACAAAAGAGAGCCCAATAGAGGTCAGGGACCGTCATTCACATTCGAAGCGCTTATGCATGCCAAGCCGGAAGATCTAGCCGCACTGTCGGGTGAACAAAGACGGATGCTCGGCGCTCGTATCCACTTGATACCGGATGGCGCCCGAGAGATAGCCACTCAGATGCTGAACAGTCTGCAAGAAGGCAAAGATGTCGGCGCCGGCGCCCCGGAACAAGTGGTACTGGCCAAACTGAAGGGGGCTTCACCCCAGTCCATTGCAGAATCCATCACAAAAATGCCGGAATCCAATCGAAAAGATCCTAATATGGAGAAGGCAGCCAAATACGCTTTTGATGATGATTTCGAACGTTACGGTCGCTCTGTGCTGGATGGCAAAGGAGTGAGCGCCGAGAATCTGCTGGCTATGAACACAGACAGAGGCGTCCTCTGGAACTCTGTCGATACCGGCAACTACTTCAAAGGGCTTAAACTGATACCGGATGCGGAGCGTAAGTCCATCCTCGAGAATGCCGACAAGGCTCGTGACAATGACCCTGTCGCCAAAGCCGCACTAGATAGAACTTTCAAGGGTCTCACGCCAGAACAACGCGAAGTCGCGCTGAATGTCCTAAAGCATCCGGATCAAGAGATGACCGTCGCCGATAGAATCCGGGCAAAATCACTGGGTGCGTCTTCTTTAGATCAGCAGAAGTTAATCGACGACTTCGCCAAGCTGCCTCCCCAGAGTCGTCTCGATGCCATCAACGAATATGCTAAAGCTTACAAAAGATTCCTTCCGGAGGATCTCTCCAAATCTGCCGACGAAAATCAAAAACGTCAAATCGAGCTCAGCCTGCCGATGTCCCGGGGGGATCTGGAGCGCGCTTTCAGAGACTCGGTAAAAGAGAACGGTCAAGGTCTCTACGGATACAAAGCTCTTGGTGAAATTTCCATCGGCGAGGCGCAGAATCAGTTCCAATCGCAGTTACTGGAGAAACTGCCCCCGGAAAAACGTCAGGAGTTGGGCAAACAGATAGAAGAGAGTTTCCAGAAATATGTAAAAGCCCTCAAAGAAAACAGCGACGCAAAAGATCAGTACGCCAAAGATCTATCCGACAAAATCATGTTCGTGGCAGGCTTCGCCGCCGGATCTCTACCGGTTGGTACCACAATGGTGCGTCTTGCCTTCACCGCAGCCACATCGGTGGCAGCCAGAGCAGGCACAGAGCATTTGATCAAAGGTGGACTGAACCAGTCTGATCTAACCCATGCAGCCATTCTGGGCACCGTCGACGCCGCCACCCTGGCAAGGGGCAGCGCCTTCAAAGGTCTCTTCGAGAAAAGCGTAACCAGCGCTCTAGAGAAACGCGGCTTAAATGGGACAGAGTCGGTGGTGCGATCAGTGTCTTCCGATTTCGAACAGTATCTGAAACGTGGTGAAAAAGATGCTCCTATCTTCCAGGCAGAGCTAACCAACAGGCTGAAACGCCAGGGCGTCGCAGATCCGGAAGTCGCAAGCCAGGAGATCATGCAGAGCTTCCGCCAGCAAGCCTTGCCTGAACGATTGAGATTGGGCTACGCCGAACTTCCCGGATCGAAAGAGGCTGTCACAGAGATGCTTACTCTCGGACAGAAAAGTGCTCTTAATTCGGCAGTTGAAAGAGGCCTGATAGACGAAAACCAGGCTATCGCCATCAATAAAGTGGCGATGAATCTGATAACCAACTTTGCAGAAAGGCCGGCAACCAGAGAACATAGCCTCCAGACTATAAAGTGGATCAACGAGAATCTGCGCTTTATCACCAGAGGTGCTGCCAGCCCAGAACAAGCCCGGGCTTACACAGACATATTCGTAATGGCGGCCGCACATCCCCATATGTCGTTCCCCATGGAAGCGCTCCGCGGAGCCGACACCACCATGCTCAAGTTCTACCGCGAACAGATGAGCGGTGTGGCGGGTAAATTCAGACCACCTACCGGTGATGCCGCAGGCGGTGCCAGGTATGAGTATGCTATGCAAAGCGAGATAATGGACGCCATCGCGAAATCAAATAATCCGGAGATGAAAAACTGGGTATTCATACCGGGTGGCAAGGGCTCCACCGCCGATCATGCCGGTCTTGACGGTGCCCTGATAAACATAAAAGATGGACGGATCATGCCCATCGATTTGAAGAACTACAACATCGGCGATCAAGTGCGCTGGGCTACACACATTCCGGGAAGAACCCCAGATGTGAACTTCAATCATAGAAGCACATACAACGACCAGACAGGAAGACTGGCTGTGGGAGCCAGACCATCCAGCGAAGCTGTAGAAGAGCATCTTCTTCGAATAATCAAAGAAAAACCTCACTGGACAATCAAGCCAGGCACCTTCTCGGATCTTAATCCGGAAAGCACCATTCGCTTCCCCAGCCTCTCTGACGGCCCGGCCGAGACGGATGCGGCGGGGCTTAGAAACCAGGCGGCAAGAATGCGGGAGTTCATAAGACAGGCGGATGCCAATAAAGGCGACAGCAACCTGGCACTGCTTCGGCAAAGACTGGAAAGTCCCCAGAATGGAAGCGGCGGGCTGCGCTTCGTAGAAAGAGAGATTGCCAAACTGGAAGCCGCCGGAGTAAAACCGGCAGCGGCAAAGGGGAGTGAAATCGACAGATTGCGCACCGTGGACGGCACTGTTACAGAGGCTGAAGCAAAAAGAATTGCTGCGCTCAGAGAGAAATTTGAAAGCACCGGTACCGGTGCGGATCTTCCCGGTGATCGAGAACTGATTACAACCCAGCGTGCCTTTGACAGGCTTGGTGTCAGACCAGATGCTGCCGACCTGGCGGCGCTTTTAAAAGCCAAGACACCGGAAGATATCGAGCGAGTCGCCAAAGAAAGTATTGTACGCAATCTGACAAAAGTGCTCCAGGATATCACGATAAGAGGCAAAGCCGCAGACAATCAGCTTGTTGAGTGGTCGAGTCTATTCTTCAACAGGCAGACCGGTGAGATAGATCGAGGCATGCTGACCGAAATCGCAAAAGACAAGTATGAGAGCCAGAATCTGCGTGAACTGTTGCGCCTCTTTTACAAGAAACAACCCGCTACGGACAAAGCACGCAAAGAATTTGTAGATACAGCTATCGACAGGCTGGCTACGCTCTAATCTGCAAAAGCATGAAGTTAGAAGATATATCGATCCGGCCGGCTTGAAGAAAACGGACATAAATATTAGGATTGACAATGGTTGTTATTCAGACCTCCGCCCTTCATTCGGGAAGCACCAGAGTGCAGAATACAGATCAACTCGATTCAGTTCATATCTAACCACCAGATCGTGGCTTGGACAGAAGAAGGGAATGTCAATATCCACCAGCTATTGGAGGTCGATATGAAATTATCTGCGCCCATCTATATTTTAAAAAATAGAGCAAAGGCTCTAAAAAGATTGAATAGTATCTCTCTTGCCGAAGCATTGGATCGCATCGCTAGAGAGGAAGGCTACTCGACCTGGTCTTTGCTAATGACCAAAGAAGAGAATCGGCTGCCGAACAGATACGACGAGATCCTCGACTATCTCAATCCGGGTGACACCGTTCTTGTTGCAGCAAGACCGCACATAGGCAAGCTGCTCTTCGTGCTGGGTCTATTGGAAGCAGCAGGTCTTCAGTACGGAAGGAACAACTATATCTTTTCTTTGATTGAAAGTGAAGAAGAGATCAAATCGAGACTGGTTGTCGACTTAGCCGATAAAAACTATTCCTGCTCGATAGATTGCTCGGACGATATCTGTGCAGACTACATAGTAGATGTCACCGGAAGCGATATCAAAGAAGGCGATATGATTTTGATCGACTATCTGCAGATGCTCGATGAAAAACGCGTGAATCCGCCATTGCAGCTCCAGGTTGAGAGATTGAAAAGCCACGCCAGAGAGAAAGGCTGCATCATATTCTTCATCTGTCAAATAGACCGGCGCGTGCAAAACAGAGCCGATCAAAGACCGACCATTGACGATATCAGGCTGCCGAACCAGCTTGATCTGAGGCTATTCAACAAGAAGATACTGTTATTTCGAGAGCGTCCGGATGCCATCGATGCAGAGATATGCATCTGTGCCCGGGAGAATCATCGTATCAATACGGGATTCGACCCGGTAGAGAGGCGTTTTTTCGATTTATCTTTATAAAGATGCGCATAGCACAGGGGCATCGACTCGATGCCCTCTTCCTATCATAAGGTTGACTATAGAAAGATATAGGCACCTTTCACAAACCTTGCGCTATGATTAATACATAGGGAAAAATCAATCAGGGATAACCTTTTAAGAAGGTTATTTAGAAGATTCAGCGAATTATTAGTGGTGAAGGAGGTGTGAAGCTAATCGCTATGAAAAGGAACCCTAGAACTCTTTTAGGCTGGGCTGTGGAATGTCACAGACAGAAATTCGATCTATCGAGGGCAGAATTGGCAGATTTAGCCAACTGTGAAGTCGAAGAAATCCGCGAGTTCGAAAGAAGCGGACAATTACCGTCGCTCATGAGCCTGACCAACATGTGCGAAGCATTCAGACTTTCGCTTGCCGAGATGGTGAAGTTCTCTCAGCAACAGCCCAAGCCTTAGAACAATAATTCTCCAACTTCCCTAAGAATCAGAGCTTCTCTATCGCTTTTCGATGCTCGGCTTTCTCTGCCGCTTTTCTATCAGCAGCCGCCCGATCTCTATTGCCGAGGGCTTCATGGCATGCCGCTCTTGCCGAATAGTAGACAGACAAGTCGGTATCGAGGGAGATGGCAGCGTTATAATCTAACAGAGCGCGTCGAGGCTCTCCCAGTTTCATAAAGACATCGCCGCGCCTTTTCAGCGCCTCATCATCGGTGGGATCGCCTTTGATCAATGCAGAATAATCTTCGACTGCGCCTTTGAGGTCTTTCATCTTCTCCAGAAGACCGGCTCGCAAATATCTTGCCCGGGCTACCTCCGGACCTGACTCGATAATCACCGTATAGTCTTTGAAAGCGTTCTGATACTGCCCGGCTTCCTCATAGAACTCCGCCCGGGCAAAACGCTGCGCCCATCTGTCCGGCTGCAATTTCAAGGTCGCGCTCATATCATCTATAGCTTTTCCGTACTGACCGTCATTGCCATAGGCCATGCCGCGATATGCATAGTAACCGGCCACACCAGGGTCCAATTCGATAGCCTTATCATAGTGTTTAATCGCCTCTTTGGGACTCGACTTTTCCGAACTCCATACCCCCATGAAAAAATGCGCTTTAGAGTTACCGGGCTCCAGCTCGAGGGCCCGCTTCAAATCGGCCAGGCCCTCTCTTTCATATTCTTCGGTATCAGATATGGAGGCTTTGTGAAAAGCCGCTTTGGCTCGGTTTAATAAAGCTTCCACACTATTGGCAGAGAGCTTCACAGCCTGGTCGGCATGTTGGTAAGCACGATTATAATCATCCCTATCATTATAATACTGAGCCAGATTCAACTCGACGGTGACATTGCCGGCATCCAACCTACTGGCAAGCTCAAGTTCCCGGGCAGCTTTGTCTAACTGTCCGCTTTTCCTATGCTGCTCTGCACGCTGGACTAGCTTATTGAACTCAACGCGGTCGAAGCGTTCGAAAGCATCTTGTTTCGATGAATCAGCCGGCTTATTCGAACTGGTTGAACTGTTCAATTTACTGGGCGGCTTGCCTTTTGCGCTGGTATCTGTTCTCTCGCTGACAGCGCATCCCAAAAGCAAGCAGGAAACCAGGATGCAAATTCCTGCGCCGGGAGCTATCGATTCAGGCTTTGACCAGGGCATCGAGTCGAGCTTTCCTGAATGGCCGCACTATATGAATTTAGCAAATAGAACTGATAAATGATAGCTTCCTGACTCAATATGCAAGTAGGTCCTGACTCTTAACGCTAAGGCGAGCTATGTCACAAGCTATAATGCAAATATGAGAATAATTCGGAGCTTATTTCAGCCATGGCTAGAAGACCGGATAAAGGCAGCAAAGACATCTTCATAATCGCTGCTATTACCATGGTGATAGTCGGCGCGCTCATTTTTTACCTGCTTCGCATCCTCGGTCATGCCGAAAAGCATGTGGACACGGTCAAGAAAACCAAAATCAAATACTCCGAATCCCTTACCTGGAGGTCAGATAAAGCGGCAAGCGAAGACAAGGTAAAATCCGACTACATGAACTATCGCACTCAGACCAAGGCGGACTATGGAGACCTCAATCTGACCAAAAACTCCTTTATTTTAATGGGCAAGATGACCCATCTAAAAGAGCTCAGAATGACTAGAGCAACTTTCAAGGAAAGTTGGCTCAAATATCTGACCAATTTGCCGCTGCGTCACCTTGGTCTCCATGCCACTCCGATATCCGATAAATCAATACCGGTGATTCTCTCCATTAAAGGTCTGGAAAGTCTAGAGATAGGTGACACCGAAGTAACCGACCAGGGTCTCGCCGAGCTGTCAGCATCCCGTTCTATTACTCACCTGGAAATCAATCTGGAAAGAAGAATCACTAATGACGGTATCAAGAACCTTGCCAACATGCCCCAGCTACGCATCCTGGAATTTGCCGGCAGCAAGAATGTCACCGCCGCATGCCTGGCGGATCTAACTCCGCTAAAGAATCTCGAAAATCTGGGAATCAACTATTTGCAGGTCGAGCCCAAAGACCTGGATGTCCTGGAAGAATTCAAAAGGCTGTCTTTGATCGACGCGTCGGACTGCAGCCTGAATGACTCTTGCGTCGCCAGAATTGCCCGGGTGCCATCCCTGACCGTTATAAATCTGAACGGCAGCAACTTGACCGACAAAGGTCTTGAAAAACTCACCTCCTTAAAAAATCTGCAGCTCCTTTCTTTGAAAGATTGCCCTAATCTGACCGACAGGGGGATCCAAGAACTTCAGCAAAAGCTCCCCCGATGCCATGTCGTCTACCCCAAAAGAACGGGTCTGGCCAAGAAGCTGCAGCGGGAGGATGTCCAAATGGAGCTGCTTCTACTAAAAGACGAAGCCAAAAACGAGCTGGAGAAAATGAAGTGATCTTGCCCGCCCCAATGTCCTGATGTTCGGCGACTTCGCCTGGAATAGCAAACGGTCGAAGGACCAGGAGACAAGATATGAAAGTTGGCTCTCCAAACACAAAAGAGATTATAAACCTGCTGCGTTAACTGAACGCAAACACCATAATCTTCCACAGAACTTAAATCAGCAGAGCACAATGGAATAGATAAGTTGTTTCCGAATTCAAAAATTGTTGTCACACAAGGGGAACAGTAAACCAGAATTCGCTTCCGCTCTGCCTCTCCGGTTCACTGACGACACCGATTCTGCCACCATGGGCTTCTACTATTGCCTTGCAAATCGCAAGACCAAGACCGCTTCCCGCTTCTTTTACCTCTTCGAGACCTTCTTGCCGTTGACCATCTTCTATCTGTCTGAACCGATCAAATATTGTGTTCTGCAGCTCTATTGGAACACCAGGTCCCTGATCCTGAATAGTAAAAAGAAGCGCCTCGGCGCGCTTTTCGACCTTCAACAAGATCTCCGCTTTTAACGGAGAAAGTTTGACGGCGTTAGTCAGAAGATTTAACACTACTCTTCTCATCTGGTCAGGATCGATAAAAGCGGAGTAATGGCCCAGGTCAGACTTTACTTGAATCTCTTTGGCCTCACAGAGGTCGAAAACATCATCGATTGCACCATCTATAACACTAGAGAAAGATGTCTCAATACGATTTAGTTTGAACAACCCTTCTTCCATCTTCTCCAGATCAAGAAGCTCCGAAATCATTCTAATCAGTCTTTCCGTGCCTAACCTGGCGTTAGATACCCGCTGAGAGCCATCTGATTCGAGCTTTCCGAACTCTCCTTGCTCCAACATAGTCAAAAGAATCTGGAGAGATGCCAATGGAGACCGCAAATCATGGCTGAGCATATTGACAAAGTCTCGCTTCATCTGCTCAAGTCTATGCCGTTCAGTGGTATCGTTTATGTGAACAAAAAACTGCGATCGTCCCTGGATGCGCACACCGGTGACCGCCACCGTCGCGAATCGTCGGTCACCGCTCCTGGTGAGACACTCTATCTCTTTATTCGGAGGCAATTCAACGACATCACTGACCCCCGGGAAAAGTAGATCTATGGTGGCAGAGGACAACTCTTCGGCGCTGTAACCGAAAATCTCGACCACTCGATTGTTGACGGCAACAATCCTGGAATCTTCGTCCAGAACGACAAAGCCATGGGGCAAACGAGAGACGATAGAACGAACAGTGTTCTCGCTTTCGCTAACCGACTTCTCGAGATTGCGTATAACAGACTGCTGCTGCTCTATCAACTCTTTAAAATCTTCAGACTCGTGACTATTGCTCATTGTATAGTTCCGTCCCAAACAGGTCTGCACCATCGGACTCAAGCGCGATCAGCCTGATTGAGAGCACTACTATCCAAGTAATAACCCAGTCCACGCACCGTTCCAATCACAGGTCTCTCAAAATCCTCCCCCAACTTCTTTCGAAGACGGGTAATATGAACCCGCACCACATCGGTTGAAGACTCCGAATCAGAAGACCAAACTCTATCCATCAAGGTCTGGGCGGTGAAATGTTCATCCGGGTGCCTGGCAAAAAATTCGAGTAGAGAATACTCCATAGGCGCTAGATCCAGCTGCCTTCCTCGAAGTCGCGCCCTCACATGCCTGGTATCGAGTTCTAGCGAACCTATCACAATCAACGGACCACTGACCTCTTTCGGTCGCCTGAGTACCGCTCTTACTCTAGCGGATAGCTCTCTTACATCATAGGGTTTGGTGACATAGTCGTCGGCACCGCAATCGAGACCCTCTTCTTTCTGTTCGATTTCAGAACGACCGGTAAGAAAAATTACCGGAGTCTTTCCTCCCCGGGCTCTAAACTTTCGAAGCACCGTAAGTCCTGTATCATCAGGCAGTCCGATATCAAGAATGATCAAATCGTACTCGTAGGTGGACAGCCTGAAATTGGCATCACCGGCAGTTGCCACTACTTCGATGACATGGTTCTGTCCCTTGAGATAGCGACCCAAGTTTTCAGCCAGTTCGCTTTCGTCCTCGACCAACAAAATTCGCGCCATGGTGATCTTGCTCTTGTAGTAAAGCCCGACCTCTTCAGCATACACCAGCTTGAATCAAGTCCGGCTCGCGACTCCATTATCCGACTATTGGCAGAGAGAAAGAGAAGAACCCAAAAGCATATTAATTTGGATTGGGGATTGCAGATTGGATGATGCTCCCGGAATCCTTCAACTTCTCCTGTCCGCCAGCAAATCCAAAGAAGGGGCAAAAGGGAGAAACCCGTCAATAACTTCCGGGCTTCTCCCTGAGACAACCTTGATATTCGCGGTCCTTGCTCTCCAGATCCTGAAGCGGATCTTTCAGCTCTCGTGGAGTTAAAGTCGTGATTACTTCTCGGAAACCTGCGCCTCTTTCAGATAGACAGGAGTTTTGCTACCGGGCGGATAGTGGATTCGTCCCAAAATCGAATCACTTTGAGGCTTTGATCCGGGCTTCAAGTTTTCGGAGCTCTCAGGATTTTTCACAGGCTTCTCCGTTGGCCATGGTCCAAGCGGTTTTCCAGGATCTACTTCGGGCTTGCCTCCCATCTCGGGTATCGGCTTCAACTCCGGTTTACCTTCGGGCTTACCCCCAAACTCGGGCTTTCCTCCCATCTCAGGTATCGGCTTGATTCCAGGCTTGCCTTCGGGTTTTCCTTCCGGTTTGCCTTCGGGTTTATTTGAATCGAACTCATTTACGGGTTTCGGGCCAGGCTTGCCATCGGGCTTATCACCAGGCTTTATAATGGGTTTGGTCTGGGAATCGAGATTCCACACAGGCTTTTTACCAGAATCGCTGCCGGAATCCTCGATAGTAAGACCAGGAAGCAGGTCTCCATCCTTCACCAATTTGCCGGAATTACTAATCTGGCTGAAGTCGCCTGGTTTCAGGGACTGAAAAATTTCGCTGCTGACTGACTGAATAGACTGTTCGGCTCCAGGTTTGACTTGCTCTTTTGGTTGTGCGCTCTCTAATTTCATAATAAAAACTCCTTGGAATTAGGATGAATTACCTGACTTCAGGCGGACTGGCGATGAACCGTATCCTATAATCGCTTCGTTAACTGAACGCAAACACAAAAAATCTCGCGCCCTTTCTCTGCCCGGGGGAATTGACAGGATCATGGTGGAACTCCCATGGCTGAGGCGGGCATATAAAGCTAGACTGGGAAGAGATTAAAGCAGAAGTTTCTAGAGGCTCGCAAAGGTAATTACCATGGTATTCGAACACGCAGACATTGCAGGGGACAAAGGCGCCGGCGAAACCGGCTCCGCAGGAGCCTCCGACAGCGGCCGCTCGCGCCTGGCAGGCGAATATATCCAGCTCGCCAAGGCAGATCCGGAGGCAATGCCCGACACTGGCACCGACAACACCGGTCGCATGCCGGGTCCGACAGAATCGGCGAGCAAACTCTCCCCGGAGATAGAGGCGATGAGAACCTTCTATCCTGTGGTAGGCCAGCATTTCGACCAGTACAAAAGCCTCGTAGACAAAAATGACCCGAAGGCCTATCTGGAAGCAGAACCAGCTTTTAGAAAGTTGGTCGACGATGCGGATAAAGCCTTCGAAACCCAGGAGACCTCCACAAGAGAAGAGCTGGAGCGTCTCGGTCCGGGTCTGCCCGAGTTCAAACGCGAGTATCTATCCGCCAATAAAGCCCTGGGCGAAAAATGGGATAAACTGCCCCAGGAAGACAGAGACAAGCTCAACCGGACCATGCAGGAGAAAGGCATTCCATTATCCCAGGCGGCTAAAGCAGATTATCCTGAGCTTTCAAGCTCGGCTCACAAAGTCGAAACCATCTTCAACTCCAACTTGCAAACGGTGATGAAGCTCACCGGTCTCTCGAGCTGGCTCACCAACGCCTACCAGCAAAAACTTATCGCCCGGGAGATGCACGGCGATACACTCTCGTTTGGAGCAGGAGCCGCCGATGATACCACCGCCCGTTCTATGCATGCCGACAAAGCAAGACGGGATCAAGAAGTGAAAACGCTCTACGAAGCCGGAGCACCAAATATTTTTGACTATATCAAGGACTAGTTAGAAGGTCTTCGGCAACGCCAGTCTTTTTTAGAGTTTTAGTTATTTGGTCAGTTGACCAACCAGATTCATGCAGTTTTCAAATAGAAAGCTAACCATGGTGGAAAAGATCTTCGTTAGAGTATGATCAATAATGTGATTGCTCCAAAACGGAACGAAGATGGCGAACAACGGCTCCACTAAAACAACAGAAGGTCCGGGGCAACAACAGACTCTGATGCTGCTGGTGGGTGTACCGGCGCTAATACTACTGATAATGTTCGCCCCTCGCCTTTTCAAATTCGCTCCGGTAGAAGTTTCAAAAGCTGCGCCCCAGATAGAAAAGAGAGTTTTTAATATAAAATCCCCTCCAGCCGATGTGGGAAAAGAGGAGTCGACAACTCTCTATAGATTCGGCTGCGAAAGCGATCTCGACTATAACATCGAAGAAGAGACAAAAGGCTCCAACGGGGTCTATCATATCCGGCTCAAAATAACCCGAGCCAAAGCCAACCTTACGCTGCCTATCACAATCTGGCTCTCCCAAATTGTTCCTGATAAACGCTCCGAAATAGAAGACGGTCATGCCAAAATCTGCCAGCGCGTCTATGTCGATGCCCATATACCAGCCAAAGAGGCTTGCACCAGGGCGTTGGAGCGTACTTATTACGGCCAGAGCACGGACCGCCAGCGGGCGATAGATGAAGCGCTAAATCAGGCCAGAGAAGAGATCAAACAACAGTACATCGACGCTGTCGAGTCGAGGGTCAAAGACGTGTATGTGATCTATGACTTCTATGCTCCCAACTGGCAAGAACCGACCGAGGTTCTGGTGGATAAAGCGCTACAAGAATATGAAGTAGGCAAGCCCAGGAAACTCTCCACCACATCCGATACCGCCGGAGCGGAAAAGACCGATGGCAGCAAGTGAGCTTCCACCGGTCGACGAGCAAATACCAGGCAATGACTCTGCGCCCAGTCAGGACAGGCTTAGCCGCTTCGTAATCAGCCTGTTCATAATCTTCTATATATCGGCAATTACTCTGTGGATCTTACCCTGGTCCCGGGCGAAACAGATTCTGCTAGAACCTGTCTCCGATCAAATCTATTTTATGGGTGCCTGGCAGGGTTTCGGTGTATTTGCACCGGACCCGAGAACCAACAACATTCGCATCCATGCCACCATAACCTACGATGATGGCACATCCACGATATGGCATTATCCATCTATGGAAAAGCTCGGCTTTCTAGAACGCTATTGCCGAGAGCACTATCGAAAGTTCGGTAACGACTGCCTCAACTCCACAGAATTATTGTGGCGGGATTTCGCTCGTTTCGTCGCCCGCAAGCACGACAGAAAGAACAAGCACCCTCTTACAGTATCCCTCACCCGCACCTGGTCCGAGACACCGCCCATAGAAGAAGGTCTGGGCAAGCCGAATCCGGAGCAGTCCAACAAATATCGATTCTACTTATACAGAGTGGCAGCAGAGGACCTGCAATGAGTGGAGCGCGATTTGAAAAATCTCTAAAAAATCTAAACGGTCTCTGGTATCGCCTCTGGTTCCAGCCTCAGTCCCCTGCGCCAATCTGTATGTTTCGCATACTGCTTGCCGCCATAATCTTTCTCTCCAGCCTCACCTGGGCGCCGGATCTGTTTACCTGGTTCGGCTATGACGGCATAGTCTCGGTAGAGACCATGCGACAGTACGAAGAGTTCAACCGCCTCTCTTTATTAGATTGGCTGCCTCCTGACAATCGCATCGTTCTCGCCCTCTACATAGTTCTTCTGCTTGCCGCACTCTCACTAATGGTCGGATTCAAATCAAGGCTCAGCGCCTTAATTCTCTTCATCTGTCTTGCCTCTTTCCACCATCGCAACCTCCTCATCTTTCACAGTGGCGACACTCTGATGCGGGTCTGTCTACTTCTCATTCTCTTCGGTCCAATAGATAAGATGTATTCCCTGGACAGCTATAGAAAAGAGCCGGCTCTAGCCAGTCCCTGGGTTCAGAACCTGCTTCGATTTCAAATAGCCATAGTCTATGCCCATTCTTTCTTTGCAAAAATGGAAGGCTCGACCTGGTGGGATGGCACCGCCATCTACTATGCTCTGCATATGGAGGACTTCTATCGCTTTCCTGTTCCGTTTCTATTCGACAACATCATCACAATAAAGCTCGCTACCTGGTCGACCCTGGCTATAGAGCTTGCTCTATGGACATTAGTATGGATAAAAAGTCTGCGTTACTATGTGCTTGCCGCCGGAGTGATTCTCCATCTGGGCATCGACTGGTCCATGAACCTGCCATTTTTCGAAGATCTTATGATAGCGAGCTATGTTCTCTTCCTCAAACCGGAAGATATAGAACGCTTCGTACTCTTCATCAGGCAGGTGCTGAATCTAGATAAGGCTCAGAATCAGGGTGCGGTGGTCTCACCTAAATAACCGACATCGAAATTGATCTTGAGATTGGTGACATCGACCTGCCGCCGAAAGCGAATATCGACCGCGGTACCACTGGCTTGATAAAACGGTCTGGTGGTGGCACCGGAACTTGGATACGGAGTCAGCACCGGGGAAGCCGGGATCATAGATTCACCGGTATCGGTCTGGGGAGTGATCAAAGGTGGATAACCCATGCCGCTGCCGCCGGGTACACCGCCGGTGGGACCACCGGGTGTGCCGCCGGTGGAGCCTGTCGATGTCGGTCCGGTTGGACCGGTAGGACCTGTCGGTCCAGTGGGTCCAGTCGGTCCAGTAGGTCCAGTCGGACCACCCGGTCCCCTTGGCCCTCCGGGGCCTCTAGGACCGCGAGGTCCGCCGGAGCCACCACTGCAGGAATTGGCATTAAGGAAGAAGACCGCACAAATTGCTAGAGCGACAAAGCGAAGTCTGTTATCCGCGCCGGATGTTTTTTTAGCAGGAGTTTTTTTCGTCATCGTCCTGCCCCCTATCCTTTCTTCGCCGCACTGTCAGAATCAGACCGACGCAACGCCCTGCGAGGCTCAATGAATATAGTCTTCTGCCCGGCTCTCAAATTGTACGGTCCCTTGCGTTGCGAGACCAGCGGTTTAGCCAGGGGTTCTCCGGCATGCTTGCCGCCTCTTATAGTGCCCGGGTTTCTGACCTCATCCCGGATATAAACATCGTAGATTTTCAAAAGAGTTATGTCTTTGTCTCCGGTGGCAAGCGGTACGGTACTGACCTGGGTCGGCACGGCGCTGTTCGGAATCGCCTGCATGGTCTCGGCATACATCTGTTCGTGGCTCGATACATAGAGCGGATAGGGCGTCAGCAAGCGACTTTGATAGGTGACCACACCGTCGGCATCGAACTTGAAGACATGAATTATCCCTGCCGGAACGGTTCCCAGATTGACATGGGGTCCTCCATGAGCCACCGGTGCGATCCAGGAAGCCGTCGTGGGCGAAGGCGAATCGAGCACGGTGTTCTGCATGTTGATCAAAGAGGCGATATCAGCCTTGGTGCCCGCCCGGCGTATCCAGTCGTGCAGAGCCCCCAGCCAGACATTGCTGGTGGTCATGGCAGTGGCGACCGGCCAGCCCATCGGAGTCATGCTGGAGCCGGCGTCTATCGGATAATCTCCATTTTGGGAAGTCAAAAGGTCGACAACGCCTGCTTGCAAGCTTGCGTTGGTATAAATGTCACTGGGTTTGGCGATTTCCGGCACCGCACCATCCGGGAAGCTGATGGATAGAGCTCCTGGCTGGGGCAGCGGATCGTGGAGGCTGGCCGGTTGAGCGCAAGCCGCCGAACTGACCACAAAGTCGGCGTTGGCGGAGGTGCTAGTGATTTGCTGGATAGCCTCGGCTTTTACGATGGTGGGGATCTGATAAGGCAATCCGGGAATAGAATCGACCCACTTGCGATGGTCGACGATCTTGATATTGGGACCGATACCGCCAAAAACAAAATCGACTCCATCATAAGGAATGTTGACATAAGAGCGATAGAAGCCACCCACCTGTTGAGCGGAGGGCACCGGAGCAGAGGCTGTAGGCTTAGGCACCGGAACGGCGGTGGCAAGACCGCCGGTGATGCAGCCCAGTGAAAGCAGAAGCGACCCCGGTACATAGCTGGAGCTGCCGGTCATCCTGACCTGGTTGTCTTTATAAGCGTTCTCGGCGCTGGTGTAAGGCGTGACCGTATTGCCGTCTTTATCCGTACCGGAGCCTCCCGGGGCGATAGAATTCCATAAAGCGTTAATGAGCTGGTCTTTAGCGGCTATAGCGTCTTGCATATCTTTGATGGCGAAATCTTTGAGAGCCTGCTGGCCTAACAAATCGCCGACTATAAGATCCAGTCTTGCGGTTCCGATAATTGTGTTGATGCCACGCACCGGAGTAGGAAATCCGTCGCCGGCGATAGTTCCTGCTCCAGATGGAGCATAGTCGGAAAGGGACACATAACCACACTCCCCCGTGTTGACGACAATAGTGCTCAGGTCCCGGGCAGCGGCAATGGCAGCAGCTTCCGTCGCCGTTCGCTGCTCTGATGTGGTCCCGATCAAGCGCACATAATTGAGAGCAACCAGGCCCATCAAAACAAGAATAAAGATGAACGCGATGATTAAAATCAACATATTGCCGCGCTTAGCGCGCTTGGAATATCTGGTCATCCTGCCCACCTCACTTCCCGGTGGATAATGCGTAGCAACTAATTTCTGTGATCATAGTATGTAACTGACCCTTATTCGACTATAGCACGTACATTAATGCAGGTAAAATCGCAAAATCAGGCAAATTTTCATGCGTTGCTATACTAAAAGGGAATAAAAACTTCTGCATGGCTGGAGTTTTAGATAGATGACCACCGACAATTCAATCTATTCTGAAAAGCAAAGCAATCTGAACAGCCCAAAAGAAATTCTGTTTGGAGAGTTTCAGATAGAAGAGAAATTGCCGGGTAAGCGCAGCACGGTCACATACAGAGCCAGACAACTTTCCCAGGATAGATACGTAGCGCTGAAGACCTTGAGAGAAGGAGATCTCGATACTGCGACAAAATTTGTCAATGTGGCGACGAAGCTGCTCTCCCTCAATCATAAGAACATCGCCACCTCTCTGGGTCTATTGCAAACAGATCCAAAACGCCCCTTCTACATTCTCGAATGGATAGACGGTGTCCCGATTCTGGACACCATAGTGGAAGCCGGTGCCCTCTCCGAAGAAGAGGAGATCGCTCCAATCTTCCTCGAAATCTGTGACACTGTCGCTTTCGCCCACGGCAGAGACATCTTCCACGGCAATCTAGTCTCTGAAAATATCCTCCTTAGCATGGTAGATGACCAGGTCAGGGTCAAAATCACCGATTTCGGCTTCTGCCAGATAGAAAACTCTGATGAGACGCCGGATGATAGCGAAACGGATTTCGGCTTTCAGTCAAGCGGCACAATGGCTGCCTATAAAGACGTCGAATTCGACTCAGCCCCAGAGAAGGAAGTGCGAGTCGGGGGAAAATCGCTCTGGCTTGCGGATAAGAAAAAACATGACATTCTGATGCTTGCCCAGCTTCTGCTCTCGCTGCTTACCGGCAAAAGAATAGAAAGCACCGCTCCGGGCGAGCAAGCCGGTCCAAGACCATCCTTGCAAGAGACCTGTCCGGGTTTGATGGCTGCAAAAGAGATGGAGGCTTTATTAGATGAGGCGATGGAGCCTGATTTAGACTGGCGCTTCGAATCGGTGGAAGAGTTTAAAGAAGCCTTTTTGCTCTGGCTGGAAAAAGCTCGCGAAGAAAGGGCAACCGGCGGTCCGGTAATGGATTTGCAGCCGGACGGCGGCTCGGAATGGGAGCAGCTCTCGGAAGAAGCCGAATTCGACGAAGCCCATCCCCAGAGCCAGACAGAGAATGAGGGGCAACCAGTGCAGCCCCACCAGAGCGCACTGCCTAGAATGAAAAAACCGCGCAAGATGCGCGAGACTCTGGTGCGAATGGTGGCCCTGAAAGAGACCCAGGTTCGAGAAGAGGCGAAAATGGCGGCACAATTGACCGGGGTCTTCTCCGCCGAAAGCGCCCGGGTCTCTCCTACAAAGACCGTCGCCCTGGTGGGAGCCAAATTCATCACCGCCATATCACTGGTGATTCTAACTTTCACCTATGTGGTCCTGAACTGGGATCAACTGGCTGACGCCTGGACGGACCTGTCTATAAAACTGAGCACCACATTCGACAAGAACGAACAAGAGCTGGTGCAAACCGAAGACGAATGGGACGTCGATGTACCAGGCCAAAAATCCGAGAAGAAAAAATCCGCCACCAAAAACGATACCGATGCGGAAGCCAACGGACAGAGCCTGACAAAAACCACCGCACCCGCTGCCGGCGCGGGCAGGACCAACACCCAAACAGCCCATGTACGCAGCAATCACAGGCGCTTCAAATATACAGAGAACCCGGCCTATAATCACTGGGTGATCAAAGAGGTCGGTCCCAAAAGACGGCTCGACAAACCACAAAAATGAGAGACTACACCTACTCTCGAAAGACCCTTCGTACATTCTTTTTGCCGTTCTTTATCGCCGGCACGATTTTTGCCGTGATCGCAGTGCGGCATGTGATGGAAGATCCGGTCAGTAACCTGCCGATTGATTGCGTCTATGCGGCGGTATATGCATACATAGACATGGGAACCATTTTCGGTATCATCGCCCTGGTAGCGACATATCTGCTAGAAAAACTAAAGAAGAGCAAATGACGGAAGACAGCAAATTCGGATCTCGTTATCAAAATCTGGAGATGATAGGCTCCGGGGGGATGGGTGCGGTCTATAGAGCCTATGACGCCTCTCTCGACATGCCGGTAGCGGTGAAAGTGCTCCTGCCGGGCAAGTCTGACGAAGCGGCAGTTCGCTTTCATAACGAAGCAAGAGCAGCCGCCAAGCTGATGCATCCGAATATCATCAAGGTCTATGATTTTGGTCAGAACGAAAGCGGCGACCTTTATCTGGTCATGGAGTATATAGATGGTATCACCCTCGAGCAGTACATCAAACAGAATGGTGCTCTGGATTTTGTCAAAGCCTATCCTATATTCCTTCAAATCTGTAAAGGTCTTGGCCATGCGCACAAACACGGAGTTCTGCACCGAGACATAAAACCATCCAATGTGATCCTGCGAGAAAACAATGAACAAGGTCACCATGTCTATATCGCAGACTTCGGTCTGGCAAAGCTTGCCGAAGTAGATGGAAGCGGAGCAAGTCAGAGCCTTACCTCTACCGGTGTGCGCGTCGGCAGTCCTCTCTATATGAGTCCCGAACAGGCTCTTTCTCTCGAACTGGATCAAAGAACCGACATCTACTCTTTCGGATGCTTGATGTACAAGACTTTGACGGGTCGACCACCATTGGAAGGCAGCACCTATGTCGAAACCCTCTCCATGCACATAAACGAATCGGCTCCAGCGCTTGCCCATAAATTTGCCGGAGACTACCCGGACGAACTCATCGCCATGGAATCACTGGTGGCAAAATGTCTGAGCAAAGACAAAGAGCAGCGCTATGCCTCGATGGAAGACTTGCAGAATGAGCTCCAAGAGGTTGCAGGCAGCATCGCCCTGACTTCAAAATCGCCGGACAGCGAAGCAGAGACAACGGGAAAAGGCTCTCTGGCAGACAGAATGTATTTAGAACCCGGACCGCAGAAAAATTCCGGACTCAAGCTTCTTGCCACTGCTCTCATTATCCTCGCAGTGGGAGCAGTGGCGACCTATGTCATGCTAAAAGTGAATGAGCCACCACCAAAGGTTCTTAAAACCGAAGATATAAAAGTCGATGCTTCGAATCTCGAAGAAAAGTCCAACGAGCTTTCAGATATCTCAAGCGCCTTCGGAGAGAACGGCATCACCCCACCCAAATCTTTTGTCGTGCTCAGCAGCCAGGACGCAAGGGCTATGCAGGCCTGGGCTAAGAAGGGTACTCAGGTGCCTGCGATTCTAAGCGATGGCTATAAACTTAGCAACTCGGATATCGACAATATAGTGGCACTCAAACCGAACTGGATTCTATTGAGCCGAGCCGGTGTCACGGATGATGACCTAATAAAACTCTGTACTTGTGAAAGCCTTCATACCTTGAAGCTCTCTTTCTGTCCCGATGTAAGCGCTAACGGTCTTACTGCACTGAACAAGCTTCCGCACCTGGAAGATCTATCGCTTCGAGGTTGCGCCATCGACGATACCAAGATGAAGCTGCTGGAGAACTTGAAAAACTTGAAAAGATTGGATCTGGAATACAACCACGATCTGACGTACAAAGGCTTGATGGCGTTGGCGAACATAAAAGGGCTGAGATCAGTAGCGGTTTACAACACCGGTGTCAAACTTACAGGTGCTCAATTGGAAAAAGCAAAACGCAGGATCGGTATACAGAATCTCTACCTGAGCACCACTTATGATACTCCCAGGGCTTATCAATACCTGGATACTCTCAGGGCAAGCAGCAAGGGAGGTGTATCCTATGGGCAGACCGGTCCGGTCACCTTCGATATACGCAAAATGCATTCCGGATTTCTGAAATCCACCCACTGAATCCGGATAATGCCAGCTCCTTAAAACAAAAAAATTGGTTGGTTGCCCAACCAATTTTTCACCTAATCAAAGAAGAAGCCAGGATTTATCTAGATCCGCTTGGGACTCTCTTTTCTATCGAGATTCATCACCTTGGTCCAGGCGTTGACAAAGTCCTTGACGAACTTCTCTTTCGAGTCGTCCGAGGCATAGGCTTCTGCCACCGCTCTCAACTCCGAGTTGGATCCGAAGATAAGATCCACCGGGGTAGCGGTCCATCTGACCTCATCGGAGGCTCTGTCTTTGCCTTCGTAAACTCCATCTTTATCTGACTTGCTCCATTTGGTGGACATATCGAGCAGATTGACAAAGAAGTCGTTGCTCAATACGCCGGGCCGGCTGGTGAAGACACCATGCTTCGAGCCACCGGCGTTGGCATCGAGAACCCGCATTCCACCAACGAGAACAGTCATCTCGGGAACCGAGAGATTGAGGTTGCTTGCCCTGTCCACCAGCATCTCGGTGGGTGACAAGAAACTTGCCTTGCTGTAATAGTTGCGGAATCCATCCGCCTTGGGTTCAAGAACCTTGAAGGCTTCCACATCGGTCTTTTCTTGAGAGGCATCGGTTCTGCCCGGGAGGAAAGGCACGGTCAAATTTTTGTATCCGGCGTCTGCTGCGGCTTTCTCAATTGCAGCAGCACCACCAAGTACGATGGTATCAGCCAGGGAGACTTTCTTGCCGTCTTTCAAATCTGCGTTGAAAGCGCTCTGAATCTCGATGAGCTTATTGAGTACTTTATCCAGTTCAGCTGGGTCGTTGACCGCCCAACTCTTCTGGGGAGCAAGGCGCAAGCGCGCACCATTGGCGCCACCACGCATATCCGTTCCACGGAAGCTGGCAGCCGACGCCCATGCAGTACGCACCAATTGCGGTACGGTCAGACCGGAAGCAAGAATTTTGCCCTTGAGAGCGGTAACGTCCTCGTCGGAGATCTGTTTGTAATCCGCCTCCGGCACAGGATCCTGCCAGAGCAACTCTCCTTCCGGCACTTCAGAGCCGAGATAACGCCAGCTTGGCCCCATATCGCGATGGGTCAGCTTGAACCAGGCTTTTGCGAAAGCAGCCTGAAATTCGTCGGGGTTATCGAGAAAGCGCTGGGCTATCTTTTTGTAGCTGGGATCGACCTTTAGGGCAAGGTCGGTGGTGAACATGATAGGTGGATGCTTTTTATCTTTGACATGGGCATCAGGCACCATATCGGCACCGGCGCCGTCTTTTGGAATCCACTGCACTGCTCCGGCGGGACTCTTGGTCTGCTCCCAGTCGAATTTAAAGAGACTCTTCAAATAACTGTTGGACCACTGGGTAGGCTTGGCCGACCAGGCCCCTTCAAGACCGGAAGTGATGGTATCTTCGGCATTGCCTTTACCGCACTTGTTCATCCAGCCAAAGCCCTGCTCTTCTATTGGAGCGGCTGCCGGTTCCGGTCCGACACACTTGCCGACATCACCGTTGCCATGGGCCTTACCAAAGGTATGTCCACCGGCGATAAGAGCCACGGTCTCTTCATCATTCATAGCCATTCGGCCAAAAGTGTCGCGGATATCTTTAGCGGCGGCGGCAGGATCGGGCTTGCCGTTAGGACCTTCCGGATTGACATAGATTAGACCCATCTGAACGGCAGCCAGAGGGTTCTCCAGATCACGCTTACCAGAATAGCGCTTATCATCGAGCCACTTTTTCTCAGGTCCCCAGTAGACCAGATCCGGCTCCCAGTCGTCGGCGCGACCACCGGCAAAGCCGTAGGTCTTGACCCCCATGTTCTCGAGGGCCACGTTACCGGTGAGAACCATCAGGTCTCCCCAGGAGATTTTGCGTCCGTATTTCTTCTTGATCGGCCACAGAAGCCGACGCGCTTTATCGAGATTAGCGTTATCCGGCCAGCTATTGAGAGGCTCGAATCTTTGCTGACCACCGTCGGCGCCACCACGCCCATCGCCCATTCTGTAGGTGCCGGCACCATGCCAGGCCATCCTTATAAAGAAAGGACCATAGTTGCCATAGTCAGCCGGCCACCAGTCTTGAGAGGTAGTCAGAAGAGTATTGATCTCGGCTTTCACAGCCTTGAGATCGAGGGTTTTGAACTCTGCGGCATAATCGAAATCGGCATCATTATATGGATTAGACCGCGGGTCATTGCTGCGCAGCGGATCAAGATCGAGACGCTTGGGCCACCAGAATTGATTGGACTTGGGATCACCCTCGGCATATACGGCGCTGACAGAAGTCAATGGCAGAAGCGAGCTGCACATTAAACCACAAGCCATGGCGCTCATCACCAACTTTCTTGTTCTCATAGGTCCTCCTGGTGGTAGTAAATGGCTCAACCTTGATTAGTGATTAGTTTGGAATTTTATCATTTCCAGCGAATGCCTCTGGAAGGATTTTCTTACTAGACTTAGACTAAGTCTAAGACATTGAGACAACATCTGTCAAGACAAAAGGGTAGTCCGCAATACTTACCGAAAGGCAAGGACTAAATCCGGAGACGCCAATAGCAAAGCCAGCCCCATAATGAGGTAGAATAGTCGTTTTCAAGCTCCTGTTACTACTTCCCGGCAGTCTCAATTAAATGACCATTCGACCTTTTCTAAACACTGTCATGGCAGTATTGATCTTGCTGCATTGCTGCCCGGGAGCCCTCGCCACCGAGGTCGCCTTTAAAGAACTAGTCACACTGAACAAGAAGATTCTCACAGAACAGCTAGATCTATCTATTACCAGCCTCGATATGCAGCTCACCTCGGCGAATTATCATAAATACCGCAAATGGATCGATTACGGTGGTCAGGAAGCCAGCGCCTCTGGCTTTCTAGCCACCTCTATCATCGGCACCGACCAAATCGGGCATAACATAGACACCCCATTGAAAGTAAATAAAAACAGCCTGGTCAAAGGACTTAACGCCGGAATGGCAGGCACCATTGTGGGCGCCTCGGCCTCGGCATCCCAGCTTCTCATGGACGGGGTCGACTCCATCGTTCGAAAAAAAGGCAATCCCAGAATCGTAAGAAAGAACTTTCTAAAGCGACTTTCTGGACTCGATGAGCTAATTGAAACCCGCAAGAAGCTGGTGGCGACCGACGCGGATCTGGCTTCCAGTAAGCTGATATCCGCTGAAGGCGAACTTCTGGATGCCCTCAGAAACATGATCTGCACGGAATTCTACAGGACCTACTGTTATGTCACGGACGCGCAAGTCTCCCAGACTGTTTTCTACGGACTCGATGTCGCCAGAAACACCACCGGCGCCATCGGTGCAGGAGTTATTAAGCGGTCTCTATTCAAACCGGATCTCACTCCGGCAGCCAATACATGGTTTATGGTAAGCGGTGCCATCACCATCGGTGCCCCGTGGGTCAGCTCCGGCGCCGGTAAGATATGGAGAAAAGTAGCGGAGAAGAGACTGCAAAAAAGACTCGATTTATCCGGCGAGCCGGTAGTCGAACATGTTCTGGCCTGCCGCAAAGAATTGCGCGAGGCAATGAAATCCGAGCGCAACGAAAGAATCAAAAATATGTACCCGGTTACAGAAGTAACCGCCGCTTTAGATGACAGTCATGGTTCCCTAGAAAAGCGAGTCATGGCGGGTTTGATACAAAAAGAGAAATATAGAAGAACAGCCTTCCAGCAGAAGTTCGCCTCGGCGGCAATCGGCGGACAGTTTCTCGCCTTTGGTATCATCGGCAATGCGAGCTATCAGAAATACGGTAAACATCTGCGCTTGAGAAAATGGAACCGCTGCCTTACGGCTGCCAATATCATCACCATATCGGCGACCAGCCTTGCCGTAGGTGCCACAGGGGCCGCAGCCCTTGCCGGAGAATACGACGAATGGAAAGGACGCCGGCGCAAAGACCGGGTTCAAGATATGCTCGACAGTCGCATCAAAGACATCGAAACTGTAAAAGGCGAGATTCTAAAGTTCTAGCCTTGAACTATGAACTCGCCGGCCTATAATCAAAAAAGTCCCGATAACTTGGATAAAGCAGCCTGATATTCAAGCGTTGCAACAGATGAGAAGGGTCCACTCGCCGATTGCCCCTTTGAGTATGATGGGCGGCTTCCAGGGGAACAGAATCAGGAAAAGGCAGATCGAACTTACGACATAGCCAGGTGACAATCTCTTTTTGAGTGCAGGGACAGACATCACCGACAGGATAAGCACCACTTTCGATATCACTTTCGAAGACTGCATCTATGATCCTTGCCAGGTCTTCCATATGAATACGTGAGGTATAACGCTCACCATCCCCGGGCAGTTTATATTGCCCTGAAACCAGGCGTTTATGCAATCCATAGTCGGCGCTATAGAGCGCCGGGGCCCGAAGCACCACGGCGTTTCCGTTGCGCAACCAATGTTCTTCGGCAACGAGCCTGCCGCCTGCCCCTTCGGCACTCTCATCGACAGGGGTGTGATGGTCGATGATACCTTCATGCCGACCGTAGACTCCAGTAGAAGATATATAGACAACCTTAGAAGCAGATCCGGCCATCCGGCTCAAGGTGGCGTCGGTGGTGCCATCGGGAGGGAAGCTCACCAGAACGAAGGCGTCCTCGAAAAGAGGCTCGAGTAAGTCGAAAGAATTTGACCCATCGAGCAGAATCGGCTCAATGCCGAGGTTCTGCAATTCGGCAAAGCGCTCGGCGCTTCTTGTGGTGGCGTATATATGTCGATCGGAACCAGCCCCACCCAGATAGAAAGCGGCAAGATGGCGGGCGACATTACCGAAGCCCAGTAGAAGCAAGTTGCGATCAGACATAGCTCAGGAGCCCAGGACCTCTTTCTTCCAACCCAGCTCATCGAGGGCGTCGTCGAGGCTTACTCTGGAACGCTGACAATAATGTAGAGCAATCGCCGCTTTATCGAGATTGAGCTTGTCCTCTTTCATCAATCGCACACACTGCAAGGCTGCTTCCACGGTCATGGCATCCAGCTTACCGGCACGCTGGAGAATATTCACCAGTCTACCGCCGTGCTTGTCTTTGACTTTGCTGGCGGTATCGAGGTCGAAGTCGCTCAATAACCCGGCGGATTTGAGAAGCTCCACCGCTTTTGTCGACTCCTTTGTTTCGGAATCGCCGGAACCCTTCTTGGCGCTCACTCCAAAGACTTCTACACAGAGCTGGTCGATGGCTTCTTCTTTGTTTATTTTTTCATCCCGGACGCTCTGTTGTAGATTGAGCGCGGTTTTCAGCACCGGTCCTCTTAGAATAGCCGCCTCCACCAGAATTTGACCGAGCGGCGGAGCGACCACCGAGGAAGCTTCGTTTGATGGATTTATGGAGGTAAGGGCGGGGTCGACCTGGCCTCCGCGAACATGGGCACGGCGGACTGCTTCTGCCGCTTTCGCCGTCGGCAGACTGCCGGAGCGAACCAGATCTTGAAGTTGCAGGGCGGCGTCCACAGTAGCCTGGGGAACAATACCTGCTTCCACCAGAAACTGTCCGAGCCTTACATTGGGCTGATCTTTAGAGGCATGGCGCGGCAGATTGCTGGAGTACTCGCCGGTGGGTCGCTCTGAGCGAGGAGCACTGCCCGGCTGCACCGCCACAGTGCCGGCAAGCTCGTTGCCTTGCTGGGAAGGATGCCCATAACTCTGCTGGGGCGGATAGCCTGGGGGCGGGTAGCCCGGCGGATAGCCATAGCCCGGTGGCGGGTAGCCATAGCCGGGAGCGGGATAGCCCGGCGGATAGCCGTAGCCAGGCGGCGGCGGATAGCCCGGTGGGTAGACCTGGGGATAAGCACCGGATCCCAGCGAAGTCTGATCTTGAGCTGGAGCTGGAGCTGGAGCTGGAGTCGGAGCCGGTGCCGGAGCGGCAGGCCCCGGTGCGCTTTCCTTTTCAGGCTCGGGCGCGGGCTCTTCCTTTTGAAGCTCTCTAACCGGAAATTCTCTCTCCTCGGTCTTTTTCCGTACATCTTCCTTTTTCTTATAGAACTCCAGGTCCTCTTCTTTCAAGAAACCACTATCGTAATAACCAGGTGGTTTATCAGAGCCGGGTGCCGCAGTGGAGGCGTTACTATCCCGGCGTTCATGGCTCTCCCGGGCGATTTTCAACTCGCTCTCGAGATCGCCTTCGGAATCCTCGGGAAGAGAGAGGGTCAATACGTCATAGAGCAGCTCCACATCTTCGAAGGAGGAGCTCCACACCACCCTCGAACTGCCGCTGTCCCCTTCATAGAGGGTCCATACCGGGTCACCTCCGGCCAGCTCCACCCTCACCGTGAGGCTGTAGTTGACGTCGGTTTTGCGATTGCGCCAGGGTAATTCGACGGTACATCCCCGGGCTTTGCGCGCCTCTTCATAGACATTGCGGACGCTGATCAAATCGGGTTGCCCGCTTAGGGCACTGAGCCTTACATGTTTTTTCGGTCTATACATATCTCTATCTATAAAATATGAACTCTTAAATTACTTACCCAGCTATCAAATCTATAACTCCGGCTCGTCCCTAAATTTCCAGCTTCCAGAGACAGTGCCCTGAACGCCCGGTTTACGGTCATTCAGAGAATCGACCCAGGTTCCTGAACCAAAGAATCAGCCCGGGTGTCTTGTAATTTTTCGAATCTCCGACGACTCGGGACTATCCTCTCATCTCGAGAAGATTGCCGGATTCATAGCGGCGCAGTCCGATATAGAATACCGCAGAGCCTATCGCCAGGACGGCGAAGGAACCTGCCAGGGTGAGGGCGGCATAGTACATGGACATTTCTTTGAGAGCGACTATAGGCAGATAGCTGACGAAAGCTGCCGGTATAAGCGTATAAAGAATGATCTTGACGATTCCCTCAAAGAGGGTGGCCGGATAAGTAGAGAAGGTGATCATCGAAAAACGCCACTGCTCGGCCAGTCCTTCGGCATTGCCGAGAAAGAAGGTGAGGGAACCGGTAAGGATACTGAATCCGACAAAGAGAAATGCCACCGAAATGGACAGCACCACAAAAAGCAAAAGATGAGGCAGGTCCGGTCTCACGAAAGCCAGATAAACAAAGAAACCGAATACCGTATCACCACAGGAAGTGGCACTCATACTGCCCAGGAGCACATGAGACAAGAGGGCACGCGGATAGAGCATCCAGACATCGAGCTGACCCCGGGCGATGATCCAGGGCAGAGCCAGTGCGTTTCCGCAGACGCTATGAGCCAGACCGAAGCCGGTGGCGGCGATGGCCCAGAGCGTGATTACGTCTTCCACGCCCCAGCCGCGCAGCACCGGAAATCGGGTAAAAAATAGTGCCCAGAAAGCCACCCAGACACAGTTGTTAGCGGCCATGGCCACCATCTGAGAAAGGAAGGCGCCCCGATATTCCCACTGGGACTTGAGATTGAATTTGATATACGAGAGCGCCAGGGCGAGATAGCCTGTGAACTTAGCCCACAACCTCTCTTCTTTTTCAGCCTCCATTGGCGAATATCCTCCCTGCCGCTATCTTGTAGACGGCGTATACGAATATAGAGAAAACGAATATACCCATCAACTGGTTGCCCAGTAAGACGGTCAACTGAGCCGGATCCGGATCGACAAACATTCTCGCCGGTCCGTAGACGATACTGGCAAAAGGCAGTGCCTTCAGATATGGTTGCATATACTCGGGGAAGAGTTCTATCGGAATCAGCATACCACCAAGCACCATGGTTATCCTCGAGTAGATCAACATCAATCCGGTGGTGTCCTCCAGCCAGAAAGCCCCTAAGCCTATCAAAAAGTTGGCGAGAAAATCCAGAATGAACGCCAGCGGCAGAGCAAGAAGAAGAAATAAGACGGATTGAAGAGTTACTTGAATAGGACCGACAAAACATGTCACCATCAGCAGTCCCACGGAAAGATTGAGGGCAAAGCGCACAGATCGTTCTCCCAGACAATTGCCCAGGCAATAGAGCGGATAAGAGAGGGGCTTGATCAAATGCACGGCAAGCTGCCCGGTGCGCACATCTTGATCCACAGTCTGACTGACCCTCGGTCCTGAGAGAATAATAGACTCGGTGACGGCAAGATACCAGAGCATCTGAGCAAGACTGAGTCCGCCCAGCTCACTGGCGCCGGTTTCGGAAAAGGTCACCTGCCATAGCCGCAAGAATATGTAGAGGATCACCCCCAGAAATATCACGCGGCTGCCGACCTCGCCAAGATAAGCTGTATTGCTCTTGGCCGAGGTCCAGGCGATCCACAGATATTTTGTCCATGAACTATTAAACATCGGTACTCTGAATACTCTCTTTCGGTTGGCTGTATATATGCGCGATAACAGATTCGAGGGGCGGATTCTCTATGGTGATATCCGCCACCGGAGCCGCTTTCAGAATCTCTTTGATAACAATGTCAATCTCGACTTTAGCGGTGTCGACCTCGAGCTTCATGGCATGATAGCTCGACTTGACCAGCTCTACTCCATCTATGGTAAATGGAGCAGGCTCTGCCCGAAACTTAACGCTCAACAACTTGGAACCAAGGTAGTGACGCTTCACTTTCGAGACGCTGTCATCGAGAACCAGTTGCCCGTGATTGATGATGATCACCCGCTTCGCCACCGACTCGATATCGCCGGCATCATGGCTGGTGAGAAAGACAGTCAATCCTTCTTCTTGATTCCACTCCCGAATCAACTCTCTCAACTCTTGCCGGGCGATGACGTCCAGCCCTATGGTAGGCTCGTCGAGAAAAAGCACCCGGGGAAAATGGAGCAAGCTGGCGGCTACCTCGGCCCGCATTCGCTGTCCTAAAGAGAGCTTCCTCACCTGGGTATCGAGATATTCGTTCATGGCGAATCGCTCTATAAGCAGATCTCGACGTTCGATAAAACGCTTGCGGTCGATATTGTATATGCGTCCGAGCAACTCGAACGTATCCCTGGGAGGCAGGTGATACCACAATTGCGATCGCTGGCCGAAAACAGCCCCTATAGAGCGGGTCAATTTAGAACGCTCTTTCCAGGGTACATAACCAAGCACTCTGGCGCTTCCAGCGCTCGGGGTCAATATGCCGGTCAACATCTTGATGGTGGTGGACTTGCCGGCACCGTTCGGTCCTACGAAAGCGACCGACTGTCCTTCTTCTACCTTGAGACTGATTGAATCTACCGCGACTACTTCTTTTTTCTCACGCTTAAGGCCTTTGCCGGTTTTAACGACAAAAGTCTTTCTCAGCTCTTCCAGCTCTAATGCGTGTTTCATTGCTCTTTGCTTTTTTGTTCGAGTATTTTGTCACGGAAATTTCGTACATATTTCTCTTGGTCGATCTGTACATTTTTACGTCGGTGGCAAGACCGATATTTCATCATACGGATTCCAGGACAATTGTCCAGGTAATTCTTGTTTATTGGTAAAGTTATCTTTCCGACCCGGACTAAAAACCGGAAGAGTCGCCTGTGTCGTCGCTTTCATAGCCCGGTTCACTGGCCGGACTGGAGAGGGAAGGCTGCGAATAGGACGAGTTGCTTCGTTGATAGCGAGCCAGGGTCTCTCCCCCGCCGCCGCTATTATTGTTGTTTCGAGCCGGCATCGGGAAAAGAGGATTGGCAGACGAGCGCTGAGAGAGCTTCAGATTGAGCTGAGCTATCACCTTGAGGGCACCACCGGGGAATTGCCGTCCGTAGAACGTATGCTGGGTGCGCCCTACAAAAAAACGACCACCATGAAGCCCATGCACGGTTCTCAGCACCCCTTCGAACTGATCGTTGGATTTTGCCCAACTTCCGTCGGTGTGCCGATAGAGAACATTGCCTCTTATGAGCACACCATCTCTGATATCAGCAGGCACCGGGCAGAATTGCTCCCACTCGGCTCGCAATCGCCCCACGTTTGTAACCACATGTTCATTGCCATAGAGCCAGGCACCACGGTAATTCTCCATGGCATCGCTCAGATCGACATAATGCTTTCCGGTGCTGGCATCGGCTTTCAAATAATTGGTTGTGGACTGACCGTAGACCGCGTCCTCATAGCGAGGAATCGGCCTCGTATGGTTATCCTTGACTTCACCTTGTAAAACAAGTCCAGACAGTTTTCGACCCTCCGGTAACCGACTCAATCCACTCGATAATGACCGAGTTTGTGCGGGCTGTGTAAATGCAGATACCGCTTCGAGATCTCTTCAGCCTCTTCTTTTTTGCCGACCCTGGTCAAAAGATCCGAAAATGCCACCGGCAACTCGTAGAGTTTGCGCTTCTCATAACCGGGTAGATGCGCGTAGGTCTTGAGAGCTTCTCGATAAAAGCGCTCCGCCTCTTCATCTAGTTCATGGCGATGATAGTATTGAGCCAGCTCCAGATTGACTTCGGTAAGCAGATAAGGGCTCGGTTTCGAACGCTCTTTTTCATGGTTGAGCGCTTTCAGATAGATGCTTTCGGCCTCTTTGTCCTCGCCCATCTCATCGCAAACCTGGGCTAGATTCAAAAGCGCTACGGTGTTGGCAGGATGGTGCTTGCCGTGCACTTCGGTTCCCAGGCTATGCGCCAACTTATGGAACGCTCTTGCTTTCTCGTGCTGCTTGAGATTGCCGTAGGAAAGACCCAGATAATGATAGATGGGCACCAGTTCTACCTTGTAGGAACGCACTTGATGCGAAGCCTCATCCTCTGCCTGATTGAAATAGTCGATAGCCTCTTTATAGCGCTTGCATCTATACGCGTTCACTCCCAGGCTGGTCAGATCCCGGACGATCTCCACATGATGATCACCGCGCTTCTTTCGATCGATGGACAATACCTTTTCATACATATCTCTGGCTCTGGGATAATCGCGATGAAGACTATATAGCTCCGCCAGATTATGCATAGTGGTGGCAGACTCGAGAGAATCTTCCCCCAGCAACTTGTCCTTTATCTTGAGAGCCTCCAGATAAAGGTCCTCGGCTTCGTGATCATGACCGAGCTTGTGGCTGATCAAAGCAAGATTGCCTATGGTCTCTGCCGTCAGTATATGATTCTCACCGAGAAGCTTCTTTCTTATAGCGAGGGCTCGCTTCAAGAACGCGCTTGCTTTCTCGTATTCTTTCGTATGAACGAAAAGATGGTTCAGCTGATTCAAAGTGGTGGCGACATTGAGCTCCTGCTTGGGATCGGACTCCGCCACTTTCAAAGCTTGCATCCAGAGCTCCCTGGACTGCTCATACTCTTCGTCGACAAAGGCCTTCTCGGCGGATGCCTCGAGCTTCTCCCACCGGGACGATCCGGATTCTGCCTCTTCTGCGCTTGCCGGACAGAAAGTCAAAAGACAGGCAACGAGAAGAGTCGACAAAACACTGTAAAGACTTCTTCTCAGGGTAATACTACCGGCAGTGAGCGACCGCCAAACCGAAAAATCCTGATAATCTCGCCAAATTTCCATAGCCCGGTATCCAACCAAAGAACCTAGAGAAAGCATCATTCTATCTGCTGAAGACCAAGAGAACATTAACTGAAGTCGACTTTGCCTTTCACCCCTGCCAGAAAGTCGAAAAAGGCGCGCCGCTCGGCTTCGAGCTTGGCTCGCGACTTTCCACTCTTAAAAGGCAAGACCAGGGCGTGCCTCAGTAGATGCAAATAGATCCTGGCAAGACAGTAGAACCGGGTCAAAATACCGGGATACGAAGAGAAGAAGAAAAGACGATTGCGCGCATAATAGTAATATCGCCAGCTCAGGAACTCGCCTTCGGTGGAAGCACCGTCCACATGCTCGATAGAAGCGGAGGGAACAAGCAGACATTTCCAGCCATGTTCTTTCAATCGAGTGCAGATCTCGACATCTTCGAAATAGAGGAAATAGTCGTCGTTTAGGGCTCCGGTCTGCCTCAGGGCATCCGCTCTTAAAAGCATATTAGAGCCCGAAATCCAGTCGCACTCTTTGACCTCTTCACTATCGGGCGCTCGCAGATGAGCTTTTGCGTTGAGAATATCGAGTACGCCCCGTCCTACTCTCTTGACGATCTTACCGCTCTGCCTATCCCGCTCGACTATACAAGCGCTCACCGCACCAGCTGCAGTATCACTTTCGGCAGCGTCGACCAGGGCGCTCAGAGTGCCCGATTCTACAGTGGCATCATTATTGAGCAACCATATGTAATCGGCACCGTCATCGAGACAATAGTCGATACCGGCATTGCAACCACCGGAAAACCCTCGATTGGAATCGAGCCTGAGAAGGTCTATTTCGGGGAACTCCGATTCTAAAAGGGCACCGTCATCTTGCTCCGAGCCATTATCGACAAGCAGAACTTTGAAGTTGTCATAATGAAGAGAACGTATAGAAGTAAGACAGGCCCGAGTATGCTCGATACCGCGCCAGTGCAGAACCAGAATTCTTACAGCCTTCCCCATTTCAATCACAGCCCTGCTCGAGAACCAGGGCAAATTCTACCGTCTACGAAGAGAGATCAGGCACCGATTAACTAAAGGTTATTCTATGTATGTGTCGAGTAGATTTCCGGCTCGCAGCATGGTAACCGGATCGGACCAGGCCCCGACAGGCTCTCCACTCTTATCGAGGGCGCGAATGCGCAACTGATAATAAGCCGGGGGTCCGAATAATTCGGGCTTGAGCGATATATTGCCGGACGCCGAATGCAGCTGCAATCTCCGTAACACCGCCTGGCTGTGGTCGGACATCAGATAGTGGTCGAAGAAGAAATTGGGTCGGGTGAGCTCCGCTTCGATTCCGACGGCACCGGTTACCATGCTGGCATCGAAAGCAGCGACGATTTCCTCGGAGAGATTCATGATCTTGTACTCGCCGTTCGGCTCCAGATGCCGCTTCGGCAGATAGACAAAAGGAACCCGGTCCTCGCCCCGGACCAGCCGGGTACCCTTGATATCAATAGAGACTCCGTCGGGCAGCCTCAGTACCAGCGACTTGATCGCTCCTTCCGTATACCAGCGATAAAAATGGGACGGTCTCAACTTTAGGGTCTCGAAGGATTTGAGCTTTTCAGGCTTGACGGCGATAACCATCCAATCGAACCTGCTTCTATCCACCGAGGCGTGATTCCAGGAAAGTGCCATCGGAATGAGACTGCGCAGATCCTTTTGAGACTTAGCCTGCTTGTCAGATCCGTCTTTCGTTCTTATTCTTATATCCGCTTCGAAAAAGTTGTAAGAGAACGGGACCAGATCAAGGCCGGACAACATAAGGGCGTCACCATCGACGGTGTCTTCGATGGAGAGCATGCCGTCTTTGTATGCGGCTTTACCTTTGCCGACAAACTTCCAGACAGGCCCTTCGGAAGCTTCTACTCTCGCTGACGGATGCAAAGGAAGCTCCAGCACGGGGTCCTTATCGAACTTACCCTTAAAAGTAACCGGCTCCAGCTTCTGCCCCTGACTATTCCAGACATAGACCTGCTTGACCTGACCGGTGGCAAGAAGCATAAGAAGACGCGAAGAGTTTATTACTTCAGGCGGTCCTACTATAAATGGCTCGAAAGTCAGGACTCTTTCAGAAAGATTGTCCCTAGTAAAGGGGGGTCGCAATAAAGTATGAAAGGTAGAGCCGTTGAAAGAGACATGGGCACCATGGTAATCCTTTGGGACACCGAGCAATATCATCTTCTCGCCCTTAGCAAGGGCATCGGCTTTCGCAATCGTCTGCATCCAGACCGCCTTCAATTCCTGACCACCCAGCATCCACAAGACGCTGGTCGAGAAAGCGGCCCAGGCGTTGGCGATGATCATCGAAGCAAGCACCAGAGCACTGAATATGCCAAGGGCCGCGTCGGCGGTGCGGGGCATTTTATAGCCGGCATCAAGGCGGGCAGGATGAAACATGAGCACAGGCCACAGGGCACTGTAAGCCATGGTGAAGAAGAAAAGCAGCCGACTTGCCTCCAGATCGTGCCCCACCCCCCAGAGCTTGACCAGGGGAAGTACGGTTGAGAGCATCCAGATGAACAGGAAGCAGAGCCACTTTCGAGGATCGCTCTTTGCAAATACTCGAATCAGACCGACCGCCAGGCAAGCCACAAGACAGATGGCGATTGTCCAGTAGGCTGTCTCGGACTGAGCCGCTATCGCTTCAGGAATAGGAATCAGAGTTCGGACAAGATAATTGAGGTCGAACCAGCGCAGGATCAAATGCTGTTCTAGCGAGCCTCCTATCATTCCGCCGTAGCCACCGATAATAGTGCCCAGAGCCATATAGCGAATGCCCAGATAAATAGAGGCAACCGCGATAAAAGGAGCGGTGTATTTCAAGGCGAAAACAAAACGCTCACTCAACGTCATCTCGGATTTTTCTTCCGAATCTTCAGATATTCCCTCGATAATTTCGGCAGGCTCAATACCGGATGCCTCATCTAACTTGACCTTGCGCTTCTCGTCTTTCTTTTTCTGCTTCTTCCTCTTCTCTTTGAGCACCATCTCGATATGGGCTTTGTGTCGAGTCAGACGATCCTGCTGAAACTTCGTGGTACCGAATTTAGGTCTTTCGATATCAACCGGAATCAGATATTCCTCTTCCTTCGGCCAGATAAAAAAGTACGCAGCGATCACAACAGGCAGACCGATTCCGATCTCTTTGCTGAGCATGGTCAGGACAAAAAAGACCAGAGCGAGAATGTAGAACTTCTTGTTCTTCTCCTGGTGGCTCTTTACCAGAGACCAGAGTGCAAGCAAGTAAAACGGCGCCGCTAATAAATCCGCGCGTCCTGAAATCCAGCACACATCCTCGCAATGCAAGGGTGACACCGCAAATAGTGCTGCACCAAGATAGGCTACCGACTGAGAACCGTTCTCTGGCCAGGTTCTGGTCATACGCCGGAAGAGGATAAAAATGAGGATGACGCTGGATAAATAGAGAAGCAGGCTGGTGAGATGATATCCCCAGGCCCTCACTCCATAGAGGGCGTAGTCCATCAAAAATGTAAAGCCTAAAAGAGGGCGATAAAAATCCAGACTCGGAATCTGAAGATAGTTCGAGTTGAAATTGCGCCAGATCAATTCGGTCCTGCCTTCGCGCAAGACTTTGTCGGCGAAATTGACCTGCCACATATCATCGGCTACGAAAAAGCCGTCTATGGCGACACCGAAAGCAAGCCCGGTCAAAAGAACCAACCCACCGATATAGAAAATGGTGCGAAAGTTTATCCGGTTGAGAACGCGATTGATCCGCTTTGTCGTCTCCGGATTGAAATCTCTTCGGAATATCTTCTGGAATATCGTGGCGATCATCTTTGTAACACTCGACCGAAAGAAACCCACTAAAAGATATTACAGGATCTATGATCGGGTCCGCTTGAATATCTCGGCCCGGTCTCTGATAATGAGAGGATCCCTACGAAGGACAGAAAGAGAGAGATCATGACCGAGAGCCAAAATCTCAAGAGCAAGACCGAAGCGATTCGAATCTCCTCTGCCGGCGGTCCCGAGGTGATGCGCCTTGAAGAGGTCGAGATAGCACCGCCTTCGGCAGGCCAGGTGCGCGTCGCCATCAAAGCTGTCGGAGTGAACTACATTGACATCTATCAAAGAAGTGGTCGATATGTAGTCGAACCGCCCTTCACTCCGGGACTGGAAGCCTCCGGGGTGGTCGAAGCCCTTGGTGCGGGGGTAGAATCAGTGTCTATCGGAGACCGGGTCGCTTTCGTCGGTCACCAGGGCTGCTATGCAAAAGACGCCAATGTGGACGCCTCGATTCTCATTCCACTGCCCGATTTCATCGATTTCGAAATGGGAGCGGCATTTCCTTTGATGGGCATGACCACCCAGTATCTGTTGACCGAGTATGTCAAAGTCAGACCGGATATGGTGGTCCTCGTCCACGCTGCCGCCGGCGGTATGGGCACTCTTTTAACTCAGTGGGCCAGTCATTTGGGCGCCCGAGTGATAGGGACGGTATCCACAGCTGAAAAAGCAGAATACGCCCTGGCAAATGGTTGTTCCAGCGTGATCAATTATTCTCTTAAACACTTCCCGGCTGAAGTGGACCGGTTGACCGGCAACAGCAAATGCGAGCTGATTATAGACGGTGTAGGGAAAGCGACCATGCCAGGCAATCTCGACGCCGTCTGCCGGCGAGGGACGATTGTGATTTTCGGCTCGGCATCCGGACCGGCTGAGCCAATCTCACCAAACGAGTTTCAGAAAAAATCCCTGCGTGTTTGCGGAGGCTCCCTCTTTGATTATCTCTTGAGCGAAGACGAGATAAGAACCAGAGCAGATGATGTCCTCCATGGCATCAAAGCAGGCTGGCTCAAACTGAAGATCAATCACCGCTTCAAACTGGCCGAAGCAAAAGATGCCCACGAGCTTCTGGCGGCAAGAAATTCGACGGGCAAGATAATACTGACGGACTGAAAGTCTCATAGCAGGAGAAAGCGATAGATGCTGGAAGATAAAGTTCTTACTTTGATAGGCGCGGGCAAACTGGGCGAGGCCCTGGTGCTGGGACTTCTAAAAAATAGCGGTCTTGCCAAAGACGATATCCGAGCCACAGTAGGACGCGAAGAATCGGTCAAAAGGGTAATAGAAAAACTGGATGTCGCAACCGGGCTGGATAACAAAGCCGCCGTGGATGGTGCCGACATTATTATTCTGGCGGTCAAGCCGCAGAAGATGGACAGCATACTCACCCAAATAGCTCCTGTTTTGAAACCGGAACAGTTGATAATTTCGGTGGCGGCCTCTGTCTCAACCAGCTTCATTCAACAGCGCTTGAAGGGCGACAATCCGGTTATTCGGGCGATGCCGAACACACCGTCGATAATGAACGCGGGCATGACCGCTCTTTGCGGCGGCGAACACGCAAAAGACATTCATCTGGCCCAGGCCGAGCAGATATTCAAATGTGTGGGCGAGACCGTCTTCCTCGATGAGTCCCTCATGGACGGGGTCACAGCCCTGTCCGCCAGCGGACCGGCTTATCTGTATGTAGTAATCGAATCCCTGGCAGAAGCCGGTGTCAAACTTGGTATTCCAAGAGATACCTCCACACTTCTAGCCGCCCAGACTATGTACGGAGCGGCGAAAATGGTGCTCGAATCTAAAGCTCATCCGGCCCTGCTCAAAGACATGGTCACCACTCCTGCCGGGTGCACCATAGATGGTTTGATGGAGCTGGAGGAAGGCAAGCTTCGTGTCACCCTGATCAAAGCCGTGGTCACAGCGGCCAAAAGGGCGAGCGAACTGGTCGAAAGTTGAGCCCTCAGACTCAAACCTCGAATTTGCACTGGCTTAATTCAGATCGCAGTTTCTCCACCGCCGCTTCGCTGACCTTGGTTTTGCGCAGGGAGAGCTTCTTCAACTTCTTGAGCTTCGTAAGAGAGGCAACCGACTGATCATCAATGGCGGTGCCATCCAACCACAGCTTTTCGAGATTCTCAAGATTGTCGAAATAAGTGAGAGCCTCACTGCTTATGCTGGCACCGGTCAAGTCCAACTCTTTCAAACCTTTGAGGCCGCTCAGATTAGAGAGTTCCCAGTCGTTGAGACGGCAGTTGGTCAGGTCGATGGAATGAAGACTGTCCGGTTTTAGAAGGGCGAGAAAACCGAGGTCGACGGAATCTTTCTTTACTATCTCGAGCTGGACCGGCCTGTCAAGCGGCATTTTCACAGGACCTTCAACGTTGGCATACCAGTCCCAGGAGTCCGGATCGTCGGGGGCTTCCACAAGGAGCTCACCGAGCACCTTACCTTTTGGAAAGTTGATCAAGACTGTGTCTCCGACCTCAATATCATCATCATCATCATCATCTTCTTCTTCTTCTTCTTCTTCTTCTTGCTTATACGTTATAGGTTTCGGCTCAGGAGAGCTGGAACTGGAACCTGACCCTGATTTATCTTCCAGTTTCTCCGGCTGAGTCGAAGACGCCGTGATCAAGCCACCGGTCAAAACCCCAGCCACACCAATTTGCAAAAGCAAGCGGGCAAAGTCTATCTCCAAGCCTTTAGTCGGATTCAATGGTTTCGGAGGACTGTAAATAGGAGCGTAGTCAACAGGCAGCCCCTTCGGTCCCGCTTCTTTCCAGGGAGGGCATGAACCCATCAGGGTGATGACCACAACACCAAGCAGAAATACCAGCCTCTGGATTCGATTCAATTTCGATTCACCTCTTTGCATCAAATGCCCGACCTGCAAAATATTACGGTAACTTTGAGGCGAGGGCTTAAAAGCTGAGCAAGTTGTTATTCTTATGTAATTAAAGTTTGAAGCCGGCGCCAATTAATAATAAAGGGGGGGTTAAGCATCCATGGGTAAAATTCGATACCAGTCCGGAATAGGTAACCACTTCGAAACAGAAGCAGAAGAAGGCGCTCTGCCTGTCGGTCAGAACTCACCCCAGAAAGCACCGCTTGGTCTATATGCAGAACAACTCTCGGGGACCTCATTTCTATCGATGCGTCACGAGAACCTGAGAAGCTGGCTTTATAGAATTCAGCCCTCTGTGGTTCATTCTGCTTTTGAAAAATTCGAGCTGCCGCTTCTAAAGAGCTGTCCCTTCGACGAGGTCGAGACCCCTCCGGATCAACTACGCTGGAGCCCGCTGCCGGACCTGGAAAAGAATAAACCGTGCGACTTCCTGGAAGGACTGGTGACTATTTGCGGCAATGGCACCGAAAGTAGTGTCAGAGGCTCGGCTGTGCATTTATACTCTATAAACCGCGATATGGGAGATCGCTATTTCTTCGATTCGGACGGAGAGCTTCTGATTGTCCCCCAACAAGGACGTATGAAGCTATGCACCGAATTCGGCATAATAGAACTAGAACCCCTGGAAATCGCCGTTGTTCCAAGAGGAGTAAAATTCAAAGTCGATCTTCTCGATGATATCGCCCGTGGTTATGTCTGCGAAAACTACGGTCCTCATTTGAGATTGCCTTATTTAGGACCGATAGGGGCCAATGGGCTGGCTAATCCCAGGGACTTTCTGGCACCGACGGCAGCCTATGAAAAGAAAAAAGGCGCCTTCGAGCTAATCACCAAATTCAATGGCTCTCTATGGAGAAGCGAATGCGATCACAGCCCCCTGGATGTGGTGGCATGGCACGGCAACTATTACCCCTACAAATACGATCTGAGACGATTCAACGTTATCAATACAGTCAGCAATGACCATCCGGATCCCTCCATCTTCACGGTGCTTTCGTCTCCTTCGGAGATTCCGGGCATGTCCAATCTCGACTTCGTCATCTTTCCGCCCCGCTGGATGGTGGCGGAAAACACCTTCCGTCCCCCCTACTATCACCGCAACTTCATGAGCGAATACATGGGCTTAATAGAAGGGGTCTACGACGCCAAGCAAGAAGGCTTCCTGCCCGGCGGAGGCAGCCTGCACAACTGCATGTCGGCCCATGGACCCGATACGGACACCTTTGAACAATCTTCGAAGGTCGAACTCAAACCGGTAAAAATCGAGAAGACCATGGCTTTTATGTTCGAAAGCTCCCTGGTTTATAAACCGACTCGGTTCGCCATGGAGACTGAGCTACGCCAGAAAAATTATCAAGATTGCTGGAGCGGCCTGAAAGCCAACTTCGAACTTGTCAAAGGCGGAAGCAAATAGAAAGAATCGCTTTTATCAGTCACAAAGAACTCTAACTGTTACCTCTTTTATGAAGTCAGGCCTTATATAAATCCTTTCGGGGAATAAAATAAAGTGTGATGGGAAACGGATAGAGTGCATGTACAAGCCAAAACCGAAAAAACAAGACGACAATCCTAACAACCGGCTCAAGCTGCCGACCGAAGTTGGCTGCCCTTCCATGGCCAAGGTGAAGTTCATGCTCGAGGAAGCAACCAACCGAAGGGGTTGCCTAGTAGAACTGCCATGGACAGCCGGCAACGCCAGCTTCATCTCGACCTGCCAGTGGGAATCCACGGTGGAAGAGCCGGTCTGGACACTCTATCAAGACGAATCAGGCGGTCAGAAAGTGGTCTGGACCCAGTCCTTTGCCCCATCGGACCTGGAATTCATGTATGACATCCTTGTGATGTCAGCCCCGAAAGGAACTAGTTCTACAAAAATCCCCGAACTGCTCATGCCCGAGGATGAAAAACCCCGGGGAGGGCAGGTCGACACCACCCCCGACCCTCAGCCCGCCAGTTCCGGAAGTTCAGGAATTAGCGGCTCTTTTCCCGAGGTGGCCCCTCTGCCTCAACCCCAGCTCGGCGGGCTTGGAGGCGGCATCGGCATAATGCCCGGGTCCAACCAAGCCATAAGCCATCCACCCCAGAGTGCTCCGCCCCAGCAGGCGCCGATGCCACCGCAACCGGCACCGCCTCCGCAGCAACCGCCTTACGGCGGCTATCCCGGCTATCCGCCCCCGCAGCAACCTCCTTACGGCGGCTATCCCGGTTATCCGCCGCAGCAACCGCCTCCTTACGGCGGCTATCCCGGCTATCCCCCCCAACCAGGCTATCCACCGCCCCAGCAGATGCCCTACGATCCTTATGCTGGAGCTGGAGCTGGAGCTGGAGCCCCGGGTGCGATGGGAACAAGTACAGCCTCGGGCAGCTTCGTGCCCGTCGATTATCATCTATTAGATAAAAGGTCGAATGTTTTAATCGGCTCTCTTTTGAAAGATGCGGAGCTGATCTCGAACGTTACCCTGGAAGCAGCGCTGAAGCTGCAAGAGATGGTGAGAGAAGAGAAACTTTCGGCAGAAAAAGCGCCTTCGGTGCTCAAACGTCTGCATCAGATGGGAGCTGACATAGATCAGCACCTCACCCCCGAAGACCTGATTAGAAAGCCGAAAAAACGTCCTTCAGAGGCAACACCGGCTCAGACCCAGGCAAAACCCAGACCGACAGCCCCGCAAGCCTCCCAGGGACCCGAGGGCGAAAAACCGAAACGCAATCTCAAACCGGCCTTCGACCTGCTCGAAAAAGCCGGCATCCTCTCCCCCGATGATGTCAAAGATGCGCTTGCCGTCCGCAAGAAGCACGGCGGCGACCTGGTCGGCATTCTGGAAGCGGCCAATAAGCTCAACCGCAAAACCGTGGACGCCGCCTTCATATGCCTGCCTCTCATTCGAGAAGGGCTGATGAAGTCCGAGCAATGTATCATCGCGCTCAACTATTGCAGTAGAATGCGAGTCGGCTTCGATGAAGCTCTCGATGAGATGGGCTGGCAAAACCCGAGGAAGATCCGCACCGATCTTCCCCTGAACTGAGACCTGTTCTTTATGTCGAAAAAGATTCTGGTTCTAGATCCCGATCAAGATTTCAGGAAGCTGATCTCTCCGGTTTTCGAAAGCCGCGGTCATAGTGTATTTCAAGAAGAGAATTGCGACTCGTCCTTGCAGCTCTTGAAAAACGAACCGATAGACCTGGTGCTTGTCGGTTCACCGCTTATTGGAACCAGTGCCGAAAGCTGGATAGAGAAAGCAAGAGCAATAAAAGAATCGGTCCCCATAGTGTTTATCGCCGGGGACAAGACCGAGCTGAAAGAGATGAAATCCCGGCTGGATGCCTACAAGCTCGATCTCGTATCGAGCAAACCTTTGATCCCATTCATCTTCGGCGCCCGGGTCGAATGCGTGCTGGAAGGCGATGTCAATTCGGAAGCCCAGCAACAGAAACTCAAGAACTTCGAGAAGATGTTCATGGCGCTGGTTTCAAAATATGCCAGGGTTCTGCCCGAGAAACTGGCAGAGCTGGCCAAGGCCATAGAGGCGGCCAAAGCGGAGCCGGGCAATCTTACTCTTCTCGATGAGGTCAAAGGTCTCGCCCACAAAATGAAAGGCACCGGCGGATCGCTCGGATTTAGAAAAGTGGGCGAACACATGGCTTTCATCGAAGATTCCACTATGGCCATGAAAGAGATGGCCGAGGACGAAAGGGGTCATGTCTGGCACCAGATAGACCGCTGCCTGGTCGACGCCCAGATGGATGGCGAGCAGGAAGCCCGGGAAGTTATCGATGTTGTCCACGCCGATGATGACGCCGAGAAAAAAGAACAAACCGCTGATTCTGCGCAGACCGAAAACGAAAAAGAACAACCGGCCATGGCCAGGATCATGGTCGTGGACAAAGACGAAGACTTCCTGAAAGTGGTAGAAGAACTGGGGCGCGAATCGGCGGTAGAGGTGGTGCGCGCCCAGACCGCCCCCGAAGCCCTGGACAAAGCGGCTCAATATCCTCTCGATGCCGCCCTCATAAACATAGTCACAGAAAAATCTCAAGAAGGCTTCAAGCTGGCGATGGAGATTCGCTCGCTGCCCGGTAATCATAACCTGCCCCTGGCTTTCATCTCCGGTGCCGACGACCGCATGCAGGACGAGACCGAAGGCACCCATGCCGGTGCTTCGCTTTATTTAAATAAACCATTCAAACCGGACTCCCTGGAAAAAGCGGTGGAACATCTAGTCGCTATCCGCCAGGGAGGCAGACCTCGAATTCTCATCACCGACGACGATGAGTTTTTCGCCAATACCATCGCCCTGGTGCTCAGAAACGAAGGCATGATCGTAAAAACCCTCAACGACCCTGCCCAGATCCTGGACACTATGCAGGAATTCCCGCCGGATATGCTCCTGCTCGATGTGATGATGCCCGGCATAACCGGCTTCGATGTCTGTCGCAAGCTCAGAAAAGTACCCAGATGGCGAGATCTTCCCATTATCTTCCTCACCGGCCAGACCGGAGTGGAAGCAAGGGTGGAAGCCTTCAGATGCGGTGGCGATGATTATCTGCCCAAACCGGTGGTCAATGAAGAGTTGCTCACCCGGGTCAAGGTCCGTATAGATCGTGCCGCCATGCTCAGAGAACGCTCGGATAAAGATACCATCACCGGTCTGCTTCTAAGACGGGCATTTTCCGAGCAACTATCGGCGATACTGGCCGAGTCGGAGAGGATCAAGTGCAATTTTTCAATCTGTCTTCTTGATGTCGATCACTTCAAGAAAGTGAACGACACTCACGGACATCTGGCCGGCGACAGGGTTCTGGCCGGGCTTGGACAACTGCTTTCCAAACGTTTTCGAGTGGATGATATTCGCGGCCGCTGGGGGGGAGAAGAGTTTATTCTTGCTTTCCGGCGAGAGACCAAAGAGCGCATTCATAAAGCCGTAGACAGGGTACTGGAAGAGTTTCGGGGCATGGAGTTCGAATCGGATTCGGGTGTGAGCTTCAAATGCAGCTTCTCCGGAGGACTGGCCACCTATCCCGATGACGGAGAGACTATCTTCGACCTCATACATAGCGCCGACCAGAGGCTGTACATCGCCAAGGAGCGCGGTCGCAATCAGATTGTCCTGGGCGAAGAAGTACCGGCCAAATAAAAAAATCGGGCTCCTTTTCAGGAGCCCTTCTCTTTTATGTTTACCAGTCGTCGTCGTCATCCTCGGAAGCTTTGGCGGCAGCTTGTTTCCGCTCTTCCAATTTCTTCTTGTACTGCTCTTGTTTCTTCTTGTATATCTCGCGTTGCTTCTGGTAAGCCATGTACTTATACGCATCTTCGTAGGTCTTCTTGTACTTCTCGCCCCCGGGGCAGCCGGCAGCCTGACGCAACCACTTGCAGCCTTCCTCATAATTCTTCATTTGAATATAAGTAGTTCCGAGCGCTCCCGAGATATCGGCATTGGTAGGATCCATTTCGGCGGCTTTCTTGAGATGGGTGATGGACTGACCTTTGTTGCCGAAACGCGATAGAAACAGACCATACTCATAACGAAGCTTGGAATCATCCGGTTGCAACCCTATAAGAATTGGATATTCCCTCAGACAGTCGTCCTTTCGCTTCTGGGCGATGTAGATATTGAGGAGACTGCGATGAATAGTCGCCTTCCTCTGCTGGACCGTGGCCGAATCCACCTTGGGCACCGCCAGCGATGGCGCGGCGAAAATAGACATAATGAATGTCATCGCCAGCATCATTCCGAAAAGTTTCTTCAACATAGCAATTCCTTTACCTGGTCTGACCTTTGTGCTGTTCGAGAATTCTCAAGACTTTGTCATAATTGTCTTCATTGTATTCGAGCCTGCCGTAAGAGCCGTGATAGGTCTCGAACTGCCCATCCACCGGAATAGCGTTGGGGATGAAGATAATCCACTTGCTGCCCTTAGCCGGCATCATCTCTTTCTCGTCGAACTTCCATCCTTCCGGCTTCGGTTTATTGGTCTTGTCATGAAACTCGTACCGAATCGGTAGAGCCTTGTTCATGTCGTGACCTTTCAAGCTCTCTTCAATCCGGTAGAGTGCTTTAGGCGGATTATAGAAGGTGACCATGCCGTCCTTTTCATAACCTTTGTACTCGGCTATGACAATACATTCGGAGCGCAGATAAGCGGCGTTCATGTTGAGGGCCGTATCGGAAGTCTGGGGGTCGGCCATTTGCTGGGTGACTTTATCCCGTTTGGGAACCGGCGCAATCACCTTGTATTTAGGTACGACAATTTTGCCCACATGTTTTTGCTTGATGATGATACTCTTCATCATCAATTTCTTTAGCTGTTTTTCAACGATGGAAGGCTCTTCTACCTTAGCCAGAGCGGCTTTCAAAACCGGCTCCGCCTCACTGTATTTGTTCATGTGATAGAGGCACTCACCGTACTCCAGCGGCATCTCGGCTCTATACTTGGGATTGTGTTGAAAGAGTTGCTCGAGGGCAAGGGCGACTTCAGGCCACTGCTGCATCTTGCGGCTTGCTTCGTAGAGCCCGAAATAAAAATCATCCTCTTTTGGATCCATGCCTATAAGTGCCTTATAGTGCATCTGTGCTTCGCCATACTGTCCCTGCTTCATCGCCGTGGCGGCAGCATGGGCTTTTCTTGAGATCAAGATAGAGCCATACATCCCGACATCATCTGTCTCGAGGGCACAGAGCCCGGGAACGGCAACGGTGCCAATCAGACTGAAAGCTATCGGCAAAGCCAAAAACTTCAATCTCCGCAAGAAATTCGCATCGGGGGTAGTCATTATCAATCAGCTCCTTCCCAAGCCGGGGGACAAGGTCGCATTCAACGTCCAAATGCCTTTTTCCACGTTGGGCACCGGAACTGGCACCCGAGACGTTAAATAACTGTCAATTGTTGCAGGAATTATCTTAAATCCCAGCGGGTTACACTCTTTTTGCACCCAAGAATTTATGCCATTGAAGGCATTATAGATCGCGTTTTCGATTTATGTGACCTTGACTATAGACCCCCCGGCCCATATCCCCCGGCGCCGAAACCACTTCCTGAACCAGATTCCTGTGATAACGGCAACTTGAAAGCGGTGGGAGCCGGCGGCGGGCTGGCGACCAGATCGGATTGCATGGTCCTCACACAGGCTCCAAGTTCCAGCACAAAAGCTCGGGCATCGAAAGACCTGCCCGCCTCGTCCTCAGCCTGAGCTCCGAAATAATCCAGGGGTTCGTACCAGGAAGGAGGCTCTTTTAATATAGAGCTGAAACAGGTCGCCCATCTATCCTCCAGACCAAGAACCATGGCATAAGGAAGAACACGACCGAACAGATTGGGCTCCGCTTTTGCCATCGCCTCGATCTCGTCCAGGTTGGCATCGAGAAGGAACGCGGTGAGAGACTGAATACGACTGACAGCAAGACAACCTTTATGGGTGCGGCTGGGCATATACGGCGCCAGAGCCGCCGAAATACCGGCGGACAGAAGCAACCCGACCGCCCAGCCCACCACCGAACTCACCTCGGAAGCAAGAAAGAGAAGCATGGCTCCTACAATAAGAAGGATGAGGGCAAGAGAATAGTAGACTTTTCTCTCTTCGTGGGGGTTGGTCTGGAAATAACCATCCTGGACAAGACTTTCATAGATACTCGACCGAATCACAGGGATGCGGCTCTGGAATTGAAACTTTAGATCCCCCAGAAAGACCGAATCGTCCAGACGTCCCCCTTGCTCTCGTTCGGATCCGAACATACCACGCAGGAACTCCTGCTCGAAGCGCAGAAGAGATCCGCCTTCGGCGCTGGGCTCGCATCGGATAAATTGAATACTCGGTCCTTCGAAACCGTAGGGATCTTCCCTGGAGAGTTGCTTGATTCTGAGATGGCCACGGTGACAGAGATCGAGCACAGTGGCGACGATATCATGCATATCGCAGCGCTCATCGATAACCGTTCCAAGCTGAGCAGGGCGCAGTTCCTCGAGCAGATCGGGAGAGGTCCAGTCGGAAAGGGCACCGCTATCAGAAAGATGGGGATCCCTGCCGAACTTCCAGAAGATGGCACCAAGGGCGAAGGCTGTGAAAGCAGGAATAACAAAAGCAGGCCACCAGTCCTCCAGCCACCAGAGCAAACTCAGCTTGTTGTCGGGTTTTCGGATCGAACCTTCTGGGAATCCTACTCTGGTCATAAAATGATCGCCCGGTCTGAGCCAACTGGATGATAAGACAACCCCGTCTTCGTTCAATCGGCTTTCACCGGTCTCTTTCTCTCCCCGCCTGCCAGAGTAGCTCTCGAACCGGATACTGGTGCTGGCAACCCCTTCCGGTGGATGGACCGTACAGGTGGCTCGGGCGATGGGCACATGCCAGTCGTGCCCGGTGACGTTCCAGACAATCTCCGGAGTACCGTCAAAGAAATTGACCCCATGCCGCACTCGATACTGGACAGTGATCAGATGGCGGCCTTTCATAGTATAGCCAGGCGACCCGATGCGAATATTCACTTTCTCGCCGGAGATAAGCTTCTGGACTTCATAAGGAGTGCCGCGTTCATCGATAACTTTGTCGAGCTTCAAATCGATTCGATAATCATCATGACCACGAGTGTAGAGGATAGGAATAACCCGGTGAATTCCATGGCGTTCCACATCACCGAAGTCATAGTCTATTTTCTCGGTGACAAGGAAGGAAGAATCTTTGAAGGTCTTGATATCGACATCGAAAGAGCGAATCTCTTCCGCTTCTGCCGCGGCTGCAAAAAGAAAAGAGAGAAGAGAAAGGAGAGCAAATACGGGAAACAACCAATTCGATTCTAATCGTCTTCTTTTGCGAATCATGTAATTCGAGATATTCTCCGGGACAAGAAAAAAAAATTCCAGTGTATTAGACTAGCACAGAAAGTCATGAATCTAATAGATGTGATAATTCTGCTAGCTTTCCTCGCGCACGCCCTGAGCGCGGGCTTCCGGGCAAAAGACCAGGCCTCGGAAAATCTCGAGGAATATTTCCTGGCCGGTCGCTCTTTAAAAGGATGGCAAGCCGGTCTCAGCATGGCCGCCACCCAGTTTGCCGCCGACACTCCGCTTCTGGTCACCGGTCTTATCGCCACCGCCGGCATCTTCTCTTTGTGGAGGATGTGGATCTACGCTGTCGCATTTTTGTTGATGGGCTTTGTTCTGGCTCCGTCCTGGCGGCGCTCCATGGTTATCACCGATGCCGAGTTGACTGAAATCCGCTACGGCAGAAAACCGGCAGCGGTTCTGCGTGGTATCAAAGCCTTGTACGCAGGCACGCTTCTCAATTGCATCGGGCTGGCCATAGTGCTGCTTGCCGCAACGCGCATAGCCGAGCCCTTTTTGTTCTGGGACCAGTGGCTGCCCGGCTGGTTTTTCTTACCGATAGAAAATCTGGTCGAAGCGATGGGCACACCCCTTACCATCAGTACGGATGCGGAACAGATCTGGAAGAAGTCCACCAACAACTTCATCTCCATTCTGGTCATCGCCCTGACCAGTACACTGTATTCAACCACCGGCGGTTTGAGATCTGTGGTAGCCACGGATGTGGTTCAATTCGCCATCGGTTTGATCGGCTCCCTGGTCTATGCTTTTTTTATAATAGCCACCATAGGCGGTCTGCCGGAGCTGTTCAACGCTCTATCCGGACAGATGCAAGATGGTGGTCCCGGCGGTATCACCATCGATCAACTGCTCGCCTTCTCTCCCAGTCAGGCGAAAGATATGGGTCTGATTCTTCTAACGGTCATAGGCATACAATGGCTCACCCAGATGAATTCGGACGGTAGCGGCTATCTGGCCCAACGCACAATGGCGTGCAGATCGGATAGAGACGCCAAGCTAGCCTCGATCGTATTCGTCTTCGCCCAGCTTCTACTCCGGGGGCTGACCTGGCTACCTATCGCCCTGGGACTGCTGGTGCTCTTTCCGCCTGATCCTGCGCTCAGTGGCGACATGATCCGCGCCGAGCGAGAGACCACATTTGTGCGGGGCATAGTAGAGCTGCTGCCACCAGGAGCAAGAGGGTTGATGATGGTCGGCATGCTGGCTGCCCTTGCTTCCACCATCGACACCCACCTGAACTGGGGCAGCTCTTATTGGACAAACGATATCTATAAACGCTTCATTGCCGGGTCTATTTTAAAACGAGAACCGTCTGCTCGATCGCTTGTATGGGTCGCGCGGGGCTCGAATATCGTCATCTTGTCAATAGCCATCTTCGTGATGACAAAGCTCTCTTCCATTCAAGATGCCTGGAAACAGAGCCTCCTGTTCGGAGCCGGTATAGGCATCGTTCTGGTTTTGCGCTGGCTCTGGTGGCGCATCAATGTCTGGGCGGAAATAGCCTGTATGGTGGTCTCTATCTTGATGGTGCCGGTTCTTCTTGTCACCATGCCGGACTCCCAGGGCTCTGTCGAAGGCTTGAGGATTCTCATTCTGGTAGGAATTTCTCTGACGATAGCGATACTGGTATCGTATCTGGCACCATCAGAATCGATGGACAGACTGGTGGAATTTTACACCCGGGTTAAACCGCCAGGCTTCTGGGCGCCCGTAGCGATTCAGGCCGGTCTCGACCCGGAAGAACCACGCCGCAGACTGCTCCGGGCAGGCACCGCCACCGCCGTCGCCAGCTTCTCTTTCTTCTGTCTTCTAGCCGGCATAGGCTCCTGGATCTGCAATAGCCCCAGCCCGGTTTGGCTTCCGGATCGGCCCCTGTGGATAATCGGTCTTATCTCCCTGTCCGTCGCCCTGTTACCGGTCTGGTGGAGACTTGCTTTTACTTCGGAAGAGCCTGAATCTTCTTCTCCAGTTCATTCGCCTGAAGGCCCTTACCCGTCTTCCGCAGAGCGACAAGAAGACTGTTGAGACAGTCTTTGTAATCATCGCCTTTAGTATTGCCGCTCTCTTCCATCAAAGAGATAGCTGTTTTGTAGACCGGTGCCGCCTCTTCGTAGCGATACTGCTTAGAGAGAATGCGACCGAGATTGCCGAGAGTGATAGACACTGTCGGGTGTTTTCTGCCGTATGCGCGAATAAAAAGTTTCTGAGACTTGGTAAGCAGGGGGACAGCCTGAGCGTACATCTCTTTCTCTTCGTATACCGAAGCGAGGTTATTGAGAATCATCGCTCGCCGCGCTTCTTGATGCGGCAGATTGTCGACCTGCCGTAAACTGACAAGAAAGAGCTGCTCGGCTCTATCCAGCTTGCCTGCTTTCAGAGCCTCGAGACCTTCTTTGTTGTTTACATCCACCGAGCGCCGCAAGAGAAGCATATTCTCTCTGGTCTGCTCTTCTGGTGTCCGGGTCGGCTTCGCCTCGCTACTAACTTCTTTGCTCTGAGCCGATTCGGTCTTCTGGACCGGCTTATTCGCGTTGCAACCACATATAATACTGACCGCGCCAAGCGCAAGAGCCAAAGGGGTCAAGGGTCTGGACAAAATAAATTTCAACTTCAACAAAATCGCAAAACCATAAAACGCAGATCGAACTATAGCCCCTATCTTAACAGGAAGTGCGAAGCTTAAAAATGATCCCGGATCTGTCCTAAAATGAGGGCATTCGGTTGTCATGTAAAATATACTGAGATAGCTGTTTGCTTCAGGTCGAAGATATCAAAGTGAAAACAAAAAGATCCGCTCTCGACAAAATTCCTTTTTTCATAGCCGGTCTGTTTATTCTGGCTGCTCTCCTCAACCCGGAATTTCCAGTGCTGGCCTTTCCATATGGACCGCCGCCCACCATGGTCACCCCCACTAACCCGTTCACTCCCCCGGTGGTCGTCCCCACTGATGTCGAGTCCGGTCTCTTTAATTTCCAGGGCAATGTGCCGAACTTCCTCAATCTCTCCAGTCCGGTTGCCCTCAATGGCGTGCAACTGGTGGACGACAGCAGCTTTCCCCAGACATCAGAGCTGAAAGGACCGACAACGGGTATTTCGATTCGGCAGACCGAGGGCACCAACTACGAGAAGATAGGCGACTATGTTATCAAGCTGGTTAAAGGAGAGATCCTCGTTTCAGTTAAACGCCCATCCGAAACCGCAATAGTCGAGACTCCATTCGGCAATATTTCAATTAGCGCCAACGGCGACGCCATTATCAAGCTGGTCGACGGCACCTTGAGAGTGATGAATCTCGACGGTCAAGGCCAGAGCATCAAAGCCCAGCTTGATAAAGGGCCTTTCGCCGGACCGGCGGACCCCACCCTCACCATTGCACCGGGTTACGAAGTGGTGGCCTCGGAGCAAACGCTCAGTCGGTCGCTCTTGCGACCCCGGGACGGCATCGCCAGAAGACATTTCAAAGTCCTGGAGAACGCACACCTGGCTATCTCAGAATTTTCGCTGGAGAGCGCTCTGAACGCCTCCGATGTAATTGCCGACCTGCGTCAGGCTAAAGACGGGGTCAAAGAGAGACGCATTCTCGGTGATATGTCCAAGATGGCTGCGGTGCTCAATCATTTGAACGGCACCCAGGGATTCACCGTCGAAGAATAAAGAGAGATAAAGAGCCATGCTCCCCAAGACTCTTTTGGCAGCGGCAATATTGTTGCTCGCCGTTTTCCTGGCTTATGGCGAGGCTGTAAAAGCCTATTTCACCTGTGACGATCTCTGGCATATGGCGAAATTGCACCAGGCTTTCAACGGCAGCCCCGCAATAATCCTTGAAAGTTTCTATGGACCCTGGGCAGACCGCAAAAGTGCCTATCTATTCTACCGTCCTTTCACCGAACTGACCCTTGCTCTGGACTACGCCATCTGCAAAGGCGAAGCCTCCGGCTTTCACCTTGCTAATCTGCTCTATCACTGGCTCAATGGAATTCTAGTCTTCGTTATAGCAATACTTCTGTTCGAGCGATTCACAAAAGAGAAACAATTTCTGATACCGCTTTTGATAGCACTGCTCTTCGTCCTTCATCCTGCGAACGCAGAACCGGTTGTCTGGATTCTATCGAGGGCAGATCTAGTTAGTACTCTATTTTATCTGAGCACCATCGCGATCACCTTAAAAGCGGGAAGAGACGGATCTTTGAAGGGTACCTATCCACTTCTTGTCCTGGGGCTTCTCAGCAAAGAATCCTGTGCCACCATACCTCTTCTAATATTACTGATTCAGTTGGCACAACGAAGCTCGATTCGTGAAAGTTTTTCAAGGACTAAATTTCACTGGTTGATTCTTATCGTCTATCTGTCTATTAGAGCGCTCGCGCTGCAAAGCTTCACGGGAGGCTATATAGGATCGATAGGGCAGATGCTCAATCAGTCTTTTCTAGAGCGCCTCTTCATTCCGCTGGGCCTCTGGAAGATGTTCCATCCGTTTAACACAGAATATTTTGCCCCGGGCAATGCCGACGAGTTATTGTTGAGGATTCTCTATCTGGCTACCGGTCTATTGATTATCTTGAACCAGCTCTATAGCGCATCTGCCCGTCGCAGAAACAGTCTTTTTCTGCTCTGTCTGATTGCGCTCACGCTCTTGTTCTCAATCAATCTTCAAGTATGGTCGATAACAGACGGCATGGCCGGAAGCAGGATAGCTTACTTGCTTTTCGTACCGGTGGCAATCGGTCTGGTATTATTAATGGTGCCGACAAGTGAAGCCGGAGAAAGAAACAAAAATAGATCGCCTGAGAAAGCTCTGTATCCGTTCAGTGTGGTTTTACTGATTGCGCTCTGCCTGGTCTATACAAAGATTGCCACAGAAAACACCGCTGCCTGGGTTAAGGCCGGGGACGAAATCCTCGCAATCAAAGAGTCTATAGTCGAGAAAAGTCAGGACTTACCATCCGGAAAGAGTATCTGTGTCGCCAACCTGCCTGCCCATATCGAGGGCACCATCGCATTTTTCTCCAGCGACTACCTGGAGGGTCTATTGCAGCCTCCGCTTACAAAAGAGGACTACAGCAAAAGAACTTTCAGTCTGGACGGCTGCCCGGTACAGCTGCCCGTGCTCAACTCCGATCTCATAGCCTCTCTAAAAAAAGAAGGTCTTACCGAGATAGTTTACTGGGACGGTCAAAAGAAGCGGTTTCTTCCTGTTCCGGAAGTAAAAACGATTGAAAACCCGCTAGTGAAAGTCAAAGAGCTCGGATTCTTCAAAAGACTTCGCGGGGACGAAGTGAAGAAACTCTCCACACTGTTCGAAAATGCCAGCCCCGGGAAGGATATGCGCAGCTATCTGATAACCCTGCCCGCACCACTAACGATATCAAGTCCATGGCTTCTAGAGATGCTTATCGAAACAGAAACGGTAGAGCCGCTTCCTTTTTCTCAGGACAAATCGGCTGTTTTGAGCTGGTCGAGCCATCGCAAACTGCCGCCTGTTTTCCTTGCTCTGGGCAAGAGAAGAGGAGAGAAGCTTCTGAGAGTGGCACTGGGTGACTATAAGAGCTGGATTGAAAGCGGATCTAATGCGGTAAACCTGAGACTGGATCTTCCTTACAAAGGACAGCTCCTAAAAACGGCTCATTTAGTGCCGACCAGGACTTTTCGTCCCGTCCTTCTACCATTGAATTCTCCGCGCTTCTCAAGCAATGGTCTTATTGAAAGCGAAGGCGGGGCAATAGAATTGTCCTACGATGCAACCGGCATAGAAGGAGCGGTGCGGACCGCTATCGAGCTATCCTCTCCCTATTGTCAGTTCGAAGTATTCAAAGAAAAACTTGATAAAAATCTCAAGAAGCCCGGTAAACACGCCCTGAAAGTGATTAATATTTCCAAAGGGCTCAAAGGGAATTATCGACTCGACTTAAGTGATACCACCGCCGGAGCGTATCATTATCTAAGACTCTGCGCTCTCGATCGAAACGGCAACATTCTGGGCACAGAATCCTATCCTCTTGGTGTGTTAAGGGGATCCTGCAACAAAAGATCTGAATAAAGCAATCCTGTTATATACTTGACTGCCATGATTACCTACCTGAAAGCAGTCCCAGCCTTAGTAGGCATTATTCTTCTTGTTGGCGCGAGCCCACCGGCTCTATGCCAGGAAGAGTACATCATCGAGGGGCCGCCGGTGATTACCACACCGCCGATAGCCCCACCGCCTGTATCCCCGCCACCGGTAGTCGATACCACACCACCTCCTGGACCGCCGATTATCCCTCTGCCAACTCCCAGTACTGATTTCACACCGGTAATTGTCGTGCCCACCGATGTGCAGCCCGGTTTGAATAGCTTCCAGGACAGGAACTTCAATGTTTTCAATCTGAATTATCTCTCAAGCACCAAGGCGCTCAGGGGAGTGAATCTAATACCCGATTCGAGCTTCCCCGAAGAAGACGAGCTCCAGGGTCCGGTGAGCGGCATTATCATCCGCCACACCCAGGGGACCAGATACCAGAAAGTCGGTCCCTACGTGGTCAAGATGTTAAAAGGAGAGATTCTTATCTCGGTCAAGAAACCATCCCAGACAGCTCTGGTAATCACGCCTTTCGGCACCGTAGCGATAAACTCCGACGGAGACGCGATCATAAAGCTGGAGAACGGTACTTTGCGGGTAATGAACCTCGATGGTCGAGGCACCAGTATAAAAGTAAAACTGGACAAAGGTCCTTTTGCCAACTCGACGGGCCGCCATAGAAGGGCGTTTACAATTAAACCAGGCTATGAACTTATCGCCTCGAAGAATCGCCTCAATCGCAATTTATTGAGACCGAAAGACGGGATTGCAAGAAGACATTTCAAAATTCTGCACAATGCGCACCTTGCCATCAGCGAATTCTCGCTGGAGAGCGCCCTGAACGCCTCGGATGTGGTAGCGGACCTGCGCCAGAGCCTCAACGGTACTCGAGAAAGAAGAATCCTCGGGGACATGGCTAAAATGGCTGCTGTGCTCAATCATATGAACGGTGTGCAGGGCTTCAGCGTCGAGCGCTAATCTCCTTTATCACTGCACCATATATGAAATCACAGAGCGGCCAGAGCTGGCTGAGAATTATTGCTTGCAGCCAGGCTCCTGGACTGCTCCACAGCCTGCATGACTCGCCTGCGGAACAGGTCGGTGACTTCGGTGAGACTTTCTCTCTTTCCTTCACCATCGACAAGAATATCGCTGATCTCTTCATCGATGATGCGGCCTACCGAAGCGACAAAGCGCGGTCTTACGCCATGCTCATAGTGAATACCCAGTGGCACCACTTTCAAGTGGACATTTTTGCGGCGGCAGGCAAGCACCACTTTAGCGGCGCCGGGTTTGAATCGTCTGAGCACACCGTCATAAAATATATTTCCTTCCGGAAAGATGACGACAGGCTCTCCGGAGCTCAATTGCCGGCTTGCATAACCGACCAGATCTAGACGCGGATTAGCAGGGAAAGCACCGACGCTCAAAACAGCCGGTTTCTGGATGCCTTTCATTTCATTAGGGGAGACCATATAATTAGCGCGCCGGTTCAAGATGTACTGCACGACAGGACCGTCCCATCTGGAGCTATGATTGGCGATCAGAAGAAAAGGTCCTGAATCGGGCAGGTTATCGAGACCGGTCAAAAATGCGGAATGGAAGTGAGTGTTGACCACCAGCCGGTTGACCGTGTTCCAGAAAGGATATCCGTAGAAGGATTTACCATCGAATAAACTATCAGACATGTTTTTGACCTTTATAAACGCGAATGCCGTTCCATATCTTCAACTCTAAGACATCCCGAAATTGCTGTCCTTGTAGTTCGAACACTTTTGCGACTGTGTGCAAAAGGTCAAGCATCTGGATCGGGTGAAGAATAAGAGCTAATATGTCTAGTTGAGTTTAGAGGAAGCGACTTTCATGACAAGCACCACAGCCCGAGATCATTGCCATCTGCCTGAAGAAAGCGAAATAGAGCGCTGCATGCAGGAAGCGATTCGAGAAGCGAGAAATGGTCTTGAAGAAGGTGGTGTCCCGATAGGCTCTGTCCTGGTCCGGGAAGGAAAGATAATCGGCCGCGGTCACAATCGCCGTATCCAATTTGGCGACCCGACAGCCCATGGCGAAATCGATTGCCTGAGGGCTGCCGGTCGCCAGAGGACATATAAAGATACCATTATGTACTCGACCCTGATGCCCTGCGCCATGTGCGCCGGTGCGGCAATTCAGTTCGGCATCCCGATAGTGATAGCCGGAGAAGACAGAACTTTTGAAAGCTCCAGGTCTTTGATGGAAAATGCCGGTATAAAAGTTATCGATCTCAATCTCGATGAGTGCTACGAAATGCTGCAGAACTTTGCAAAACGCAGTCCCAGCCTGTGGAACGAAGATATCGGCATCGACAGCTGATGGTTCTGAGTCAACGACAAATTGAACGAATCCGGCTTGCCGGGGGTTTTTCGAATTATAAATTAGTGGTAGTGTAGATCATGATGCTCCTCTAAAAGGATGAGTTTATGGCAAAAAGCGCAAGCGGAAGCAAAAGCAAAACCACCACAAACGGTAAAGAGGCACTCTCTATCTGCCCCACCGACGGTAACGGCTGGTGCTCCTATCCCTTCTCGCCGGCTCAAATCGCTAAACGCCTCAAGGCTAAGCAGCTGGAGAACCAGAAGAAGTCAGAAGCGGAAGCAGGCAAGAAATCCGCGAAGAAAACCGGCAAAAAAGTCGGCTCTTAGAACCTTATTCCGACCCGATTCGGGTTGCACTAACCAGATCCCAGACGAAGATCACGCCATCCCCCTGGGGAGAGTTGGTCCCGACTGCGTCGCATATTACTTTGATAACTTCATCGACCTTGTCGTCTTCGAGGGCGACCTCGATCTTGATGCGCTCGGTGAGCACACCCACATTATTGATATCGGCACTGCGATGCTCGGTGCCGAAGCCCTGGGCTTTGACCACCGTCAATCCGGGCACATCGGCTCTTCTGAGCATACTCTGCAGCCTGGGCAGAGATTTGGGTTTAATAACAGCAGAGACTATTTTCATCGGAATCAAATTCTAGCATTAAACTGAAAGTAGACGGTCAACTTGCCAATGCGAATACTCTTACTATTAGCCTGGCTTATTATCGCCGGGGCAGCCCGGGCAGAAGCTACCACTTTAGAAGGCGGTGTTCGTCACATGGAACTGATGCCCTCGGTGCAGGAGTCATTTCGCAAAGGGAAAAGGCTGGACGCTTCCATCTTCGAGAATCTGAAATCCGCTAACAGCTGGGTGCAAGTGCCGTCCTGGATGGCAGGCACCTGGCTGATTAGGGAAGAAACGGCAGTCTATCGCAAGGATTTCTCCACCGGTCGTTCCACAAAAAGCCCCCACCGCTTCAAAGCCCATCACAAATTCATCTACGGCATGCAGAAGGATAGACAGGGAGGGATCTGGCATTACATAGGCGTTCCTTATAAATCAGAAACCCGTCTCGCTTCGGTAAACGAGATCCATCTGGTCAAAGAGAAACGCTTCGAGCCATACAAAGAAGCAAAAGTAAGCTTCCGCTCGGTGGTCAATGTCATAAGGGTGAAGCGCACGAAAGACGAAAGAGAACCGATGATAAAAGATTCCTACCTACAGGAGAGCATAACCAGCTATGAACCGCTTTCGGCGAGCACCGACGAAATCAAACTGCAAGCTTCCACCAGATCCTTCGACCAGGACGGCAAACCGCTGATTCAGGCGGACAATGAAGCCCGGGTGAAGAGACTGGCTGAATTCACCCCGGTGGACAGATACAGAGAACAGGATATGCGCTTTCTATTCAGGCAGTTTTTGACTGAGAGCGGCCGCTATGACCTACTGCCTTGAGCCGCTTCCGCCCGGGTTCTTTCGAAGCCGCTTTGCTCTATCCTTCTGAGCTTTCGACTCTTTCACCTTGCCGAGCGAATCTAGATTGCGGGCATAGTCTTCTATGTACATAACCAGCTCAGGACTGTCTTTGCCCAGTCGCTTCTCCTGAATGAACAGGATCTTCTCCCGAATAGGCAAACTCTTCTCGTTCTTGCCTTTCTGGGCATAAATCTCGGCCACCTCCTCCAGGCTCTGAATCATGCCTGGATGATCCGGGTCTTCAGATGCCTCGGCGATTTTCAAAGACCGGGCGACCAGAGGAGCGGCCTTGTCGTAAGCACCTTCATCGATATAGAGAGCCGCTAGATTATTGAGAGTTTTAGCCACATTGGGATGGGACGGACCATAACAGGCTTCGTCAATCTTGAGAGCCCGTCGAAACAGAGGCTCGGCCTTTGCGAACTGGCTGGTTGAGTCATAGAGCTCGGCCAGATTATTGAGAATAGCTGAGAGTCCGGTATCTTTCTCGGCGTTCTCCGTGACTTTCTCCTGGATCTTCAAAGAACGCAGAAGAAGCGGCTCGGCTTTAGCATAGTCCTCCCGATCCATATAAAGCCCGGCTAGGTTGTTGAGGCTATTGGCGATATCGGCATGGCTCTCTCCCAGCTTCTTCTCTCTGATAGCAAGGGAGCGCTGCAACATCTTCTCGGCTTTGCGATATCTACCCTTCAGATCGTATACCTCGGCAAGATTATTGAGAGTGGTGGCGACCTCCAGGCTCTCTTTGTCGAGCTTGCTCTCTCTGATATCGAGCAATCGCTTGAAGCTCTTCTCTGCATCATCGAGCTTATCTTCGCTTAAATAGAGAATGCCCAGGTTGTGAAGCGCTTCGGCGATTTTAATGTTGTCAGGGCCATACTTAGCCTCTTGCAATGCCAGGGAGCGCTGGAGCAAAGGCTCGGCTTTGACGAAAGAGCCCTCCTTGAAGTGAATCAGGGCAAGATTGTCGAGACTCTTTAAGAGCTTGGGATTCTCCTTTCCCATTTTCTCGGCTACGGCAAGCGCCCGGGTCAAAAGAGACTCGGCTCCTTTAAGATCGCCTTCTTCGTAGACTTTTAAGGCGCGGTCCGTCATCGCTTGCCAGCTCCCTGACTGAGAGTCATGTTCAGGCTCGGTAGCAGAAAGGGCCTGGTTGACATCTAGAATGGGAAGCGAAACCAGACTAAGAGCAAGCAGGAAAAGGGCCATTTTGTATTTGCGCATCAAATTCGTCCTCGGACCGCGAAAACAGGTGAATATTATATCCTGGCAGGCTGATAGGGCCGAAAGGATAGAAAGGGTTTGCCTTCCCAGGCGCCCAGACCGACCGAAAGAAAACCGGCCGGATCGAGATTGAACTTGACCGCTTCGACCCCGGGCTCGATGGAAACCACTCGAGATCCGGCTATCCACTGCCAGTCTACGGTGCAGACCGCTTCAGCCAACGCAGGTAGAGACTGTTTATCTTCCACAAGTTCACAGGAGATGGCGAACTCTCCATCTTCCACGACAGCGCTCAAAATAAGACCGCTGCCGTCTTCAAAGGCCACGGCGAAGCGGTCGAGGCTGCTGGCAGCCGACTCGATGCAATTTCCAGTAAGCGTTGCTTGAACATTTTTGACGCTCTGACTTTTCATTATCGAAGAATCCTCTCAACAATCCGGTATCATTCAGGAAAACGTAGATAGCAGGAAAACAAAGTATAAAGAGTCCGTAAGCATTTTTCGGAAAAAATTTGATAAAGATTGATGTGGTAATTCTGGGAGCAGGCGGAGCCGGCATGATGTGCGGCATCCATGCCGCCAGTGCTGGACGAAAAACGATTCTTCTCGACCATTCTAAAAACCTGGGAGCAAAGATATTGATATCCGGGGGAGGTCGCTGCAACTTCACCAATCTCTATGTGACCGCCGAATCTTATGTGAGCGAAAATCCCCACTTCGTCAAATCGGCGCTCTCGCGCTATGGTCCGGGAGAATTCATCGAGCTTGTCGAAAAACACGGCATCGCTTATCACGAAAAGAAACTGGGACACCTCTTCTGCGATCAAAGCGCCCGAGAGATAGTGGATATGCTCGAGAAGGAATGCAAAGAGAATGGGGCAAAAATCGAACTAGACTCGAAGATCGAGGCTATCTTTGCTATCAATGACGGCAAAATTTCCGAACGAGGTTATATCGCCGGCGATGGCGCTTGCAAAGCGGCGATCTTAAATTGTTTCGAATCGAATTCTCGATTGCTTGCCGAATTGGAAGAGATCAAACAAGGATTTGCAATCAAATGCGATCGAGAACTATATCTTTGTCGCTCATTAGTAGTGGCGACCGGCGGACTCTCGGTACCGAAAGTGGGTGCCACCGGCATTGGCTACGACATCGCCAGGGTCTTCGGACACAAAGTGGTGGAGCCGATACCGGCCCTCGATGGTTTTGTCTTCAACGAGGAGGAGCGCCTTCGCTACGACCAACTCTATGGTATCGCCTGTGATGTCCTGCTAAAAACAGAAAGAGCCTCATTTCGCGAGAATATTCTCTTCACCCACCGAGGTCTCAGCGGTCCGGCAAGCCTGCAAGCCTCTCTCTACTGGCGCAGACGAGAGCCGATTTTCATCGACTTTCTGCCCGATCTCGATATTAGAGCGCTACTCACCGAATTGCGATCCGCCGGGGAGAAAAAATTCCTGAAGTCCTCTTTGATTCAATGGCTTCCTCGCAGACTGGCGGAGCGCCTTGCTCTGTTGACCGAAATCGACGGAAGAATTGCCGAGCTATCGAACGAAAGACTTGATCAGATAGAGATCTTTCTGAAGAACCATGCCATCATGCCGGCCCGCACCACCGGCTTCATAAAAGCAGAAGTCACCAGGGGTGGTGTCGATACCCGGGAGCTGGATTCAAAAACGATGGAGTCGAAGAAACAACCGGGTCTTTTCTTTATCGGCGAGGTGGTCGATGTCACCGGTCAACTCGGCGGTTTCAACTTTCAATGGGCCTGGTCCAGCGGTTATGCCGCCGGGGTTGCCCTGGGTAAGGCTTGAAAGCGCCTCTCCCTTTACATCCGGATCATTCTAAAAAATCAAATTTCCTAACGAAGGCCTTATTGCAAAGGTGGCTTCTGTGCTAATCTTTGTCCATTCTGCATACCTCTCAAAAGTCTCCGGGGTTTTTCTCATGGAAGTAGCCAAACGTCTAAAATCGATTCCTCCATATGTCTTTGCCGAAATAGGCAAAAAGGCTCAAGCTCTAGCCGACACGGGCGTCGACATCATCAACCTGGGCATCGGCGCACCGGACCAGCCCACTTTCCGACATATCGTCGACGCCATGCATGAGGCGATTGAAAAGCCGATAAACCACAAGTATCCGCCCTTCGGCGGCACCCCCGAGTTCAAAGAGGCTGCTGCAAAATGGGTCAATGAACGCTTCAAGATAAATATCGACCCCAAGACGGAGATTACCTCCTTAATTGGCGGCAAAGAAGGCATTCATCATCTGATTATGGCTTACGTAGACCAGGGCGATTACGCCCTGATTCCAGACCCGGCATATCCGGTCTACCAGTCATCGACGATGCTGGCAGGCGGCACCCCTCACTTTATGCCGCTCTTGCCTGAAAACGGCTTCCTTCCAGATTTCGATCAGATTCCCGACGAGGTAGCCAAGAAAGCCAAGATTATGCTTCTGAACTACCCGAACAACCCCACCGCCGCAGTGGCCGATCTGAAATTCTTCGAAAAGGCTGTGCAATACTGCAAGAAGCACGATATCTTGCTCTGCCACGACCTGGCCTATTCCGAGATGACCTTCGACGGTTACAAAGCACCTTCGATTTTCAATGTCAAGGGCGCCAAGGATATCGCCATCGAACTGCATACCCTCTCCAAATCCTTCAACATGACCGGATGGAGAGTGGGCTTCGCCATCGGCAACGCCGAGGCGGTCTCGAATCTAGCCAAAATCAAATCGAATATCGACACCGATGTATTCCGGGCGATTCAAGTGGCTTCCGTTGCCGCATTCGAAGGTCCCAGAGATCAAATCGAACACTGCAACGACCTCTACATCCAGCGTCGCGACCTGGCCGTCAAAAGACTGACAGAGCTCGGCTGGAAAGTCGAGCCGATTAAAGCCACCTTCTACATGTGGCTGCCTGTCCCCCCCGGTATGACCTCGGAAGAGTTCAGCAATCAGATGCTGAATGTGGCAGGTATAGTCGTTCCTCCGGGTAACGCCTACGGACCGAGCGGTGAAGGTTATTTCAGACTCTCACTCTGCCTGGGTGCCGACCGGATGGCAGAAGCGTTCGATAGAATGGCCAAACACTCTATTAATTTCGAGATGGGTAAAGCCAAGATCTAATTATTATTGGTTTTGGCTCTGGCCGGGAATAAGAATCTGGATACCGCAGGAATAGAACCGGATGATACAGGAGCCCCAAGGGGAGAAAGAGGCTACCAGGGTTTTGCCTGCATCGCCGACGATGCAGGTCATCCACCATATGCTCGCCCAGGCACTGGAAGAGGTGAGCGATCGAATCGAAGTAACCTGGAAGTCGTCTGATAACTCGAATATCTTCACCCTCACCGTTAAATCATCACCGGTGGGAAGGGAACCTTCCTGGCAACTTTTCCAGACATCAAAAGGCGCCTCCCGCAGTCTCTGGACCTATCAAAGTTGCGATACGCTTCTGGTCTTCAACCGCATGATCGCCTCCTGTGGAGAAGCGATAGCCACCGCCCATCTCACCGCCGGTTCGCCGCCCTCGATTCGTGACCTCGATTCCGAATCAGAATCCGACTTTTTCTACAATCCCCAGGAGAAAACCAAACAACGTCGCACGGTGCCCCTGCCTGCTCTGGCCAACCGTACAGATCTCTCCAAAAGAGACACGGTGCTAAACGGGGAACTCGCTTTCATCCAGATTTCTGCCCTGCTCCAGTCCATTCTTCTGGCGAAGATGACAGGCAGACTGCAGGTGGACAGCAAAGAGGGAGCGGCCGAAGTCTTTTTTCTCGACGGCAAAGCGGTACATGCCTCCACCCCTGATGGCTCCGGCAATGAAAGCATCTACGAGCTGATAACCTGGCAGGAGGGTAAATTCTTCTTCCAGCCCCAGGTAATCACCCAGAAGAGGACGGTCTCGGACTCTCTCGATAGCCTCGTCATCCAGGGTGTGCAACTTCTAGATAAACTCAATCTGATTCGCAACATGGGCTTCAGGGAAGACAGTGTCCTTGCTAAAGCGAACGAAGACGTTTCGGATGTGGACCTCAACACGATGCTCTCAGTGGGAGAACCCCATCTTCTGGCTGCCCAGAAAGAGCTATATTCTGCCCTCGACGGCAAGACAAAATTCAAAGAGCTTGCCGCAAATCTCAAGCTGCCACGCAGCAGCTGGATCGAGATCCTCAGCCATCTTTTCAAATGCAAACTGGTCACCACCGACAGTAGCAGCAAGACTCTCATCTCGGGCAAACATTCACTGGTCCCGAAAGCCATGGACTCGGCCGCCATTCAATCGGTGATGATGAGCCTGAGAAGACCGGACACCGGCATGTTCAACTATCCGGCTTTTCTATATTTTCTCGAACAAGAATATTTCCGCGGTCACCGTGCCGGCACCCCTGTGACAGTGATTATCTTCGAGATGAGGGTAAAAACAGGAATCAAAGACGTCATCAGAGAGCCCCTGCCGACTTCGGCTTTGAACCAGGCAGTGGTGAGAATAACCTCGGCAAAACGTCACAACGACCTGCTCGCTCACTATGAAGGTTTCGACTATGCCCTGCTCTGCCCTGACACAGATACCGAAGGTGCCCTGATTTTCTGCGAACGCCTGGTCAAATCCCTGTCCAAAGATCCCCTCAGTCCTACTGTAAAACCAGAATCGCTCTCGCTCTCTTTCGGAATCGCCTGTGTCCCGGAAGACTTCATGGAGCTAGGTCTGATGCTCTCGGCGGCTGAATGTGCCAGGACATACGCTGTCGACTCCAATAAACCGGTGGTAGCCTTTCGAGACATGATCTGAAAACGGCCAGGATGACAAAAAAAAAGGATCACGGCGGAGAGACCTTGAGAGCCTTAAAAAAGGCTGTTCTCAAATACCGTAAAAGCGTAGATGGCAAGCTCTGCGACAGCTCCCTCACCGCCATGCTGCTCTATCTGGCAAGCAAAAACACTACCAGCGGTGACACACTGCTAAGACTCTATGAGCTGGCGGTCGCCATCAGTCCGGTGCCACCATTTCCGAAACCAGACCTGAATACCCTTCCCTTAATAAATGAGCTTTTTGCCTCTTTCAGATCGAGCCAGGCAATAGCATTGCCCGCCGACGCGTATCAGATATGGAGAACCAAGGAAAGAAAAGAGGCGCTTTGCCGAATACAAGCAGCAGACAAGACAATCGATCTTGAAACCCTGGTCGCTTTCACCCAGATCTACACACCGGATTGGGTGGTGAATTACTTGATAGAGCAAACCTTCGGCTCTCGAGAAGAGAACGATGACAATTTTACTTTCTTAGATCCGGCCTGTGGTGCCGGACACTTCGTCCTGGCTGCCTTCGACAGAATGATCGCTTTCAGGAAATCGCAGGACAAAGCTGCTCTAAAAACAAGAGTAGAGAATATTCTCAGATATCGACTGCATGCAATCGATCTGGATAGAGATGCCCTCTTCGTACTCTCTATCGGTCTAGCCGCAAGACTTCTCGATCTAGATCTGTCCATCGACTTCAAGCCGCCGGGTCTGACTCTGTTATCACTGGAAGAGACCGACTGTTTAGGCTCGCTCTCTCGAAAGGAAAAAAAACATCCTGCCCTCGCCCGCCGCTACGATCTCATCCTTACCAATCCGCCTTATATAGGCCGAAAGCTCATTAGCCGAGAGCTCAAGCTCGCCCTGAAAAAAGAATATCCCGAAGCCAGTTCTGATTTGAGCGCCGCATTTTTAGAGCGTTCTCTAGAGCTGCTCTCACCGAATGGCCGCTTTGGAGCCATCACCCAGGCTTCGGTCTTGACTCTGCCTACTTATCGAAAGCTGCGCAAAAACATTCTACAACGCTATAAACTGTCACTCGTGGTCGATCTCGGTCCCGGAGTCTTCCCCAATCAGGCCGGCGAAAAAATAGACAGCGCCCTTATAGTGGCAGAGAATAAGAGCGCGGTAATAGAAGATAAGATGACCTTTTTCAACCTCAGGAAAAGTCTCGATAAAAGAGCCGATCTGGAAAAGAGCTTAAAGAGATCCACTGTCAGCATAAGAACCATAGCCGATTTATACAATCACAGCTTCCACCAGGATATACCGGAGAGCCTGGCTCGCTTCTGGAAAGAGACAGACAAGCTTGAAAGCAGCGCCTCTATCAAACAGGGGCTTGCCACCACCGACAATAGCAAATTCTTGCGTTTGCTCTGGCAGATAGACAGAGCGGAACTCTACAAAAGATGGCATCCCTACGCCAAGGGTGCCGGTGGCGAACGCTGGTTCAGCCCGATACTGCATGTGATTGATTGGCAGGATGAAGGAAGCGCAATTAAAGAAGCGGTAAGCCGGAAGTATCCTTACCTGAAAGGTAAAGTCGCCTGGGTGGTGAAAAACGAAGACTACTATTTCAAGCCCGGTCTGGTCTTCTCTTTTGTGAACAGAACCGGGCTGGCTGTTCGTAAGCTGCCTGCCGGCTGTATCTTCGATGTCGGAGCTTCGGCTATATTTCCGGATGATGCTAATGAAGCTGATGTCGACTTTCTCCTCGGTTATCTCAATTCCTCTCTACCAGGCAGCCTGCTTAAAGCGATCAATCCCACCATCAATAACCAGGTCGGAGATTTGAAGGTACTTCCATGTCCTCTTGCCCGGATCAACAAAGAAGATCGTGTCGAAATTGCCGATATGGCAAGACGCTGCCATAATTTGAAGAGAACCATATACGAAACCACAAGCGCCACAGCGCTCTATCTACCGGACCTGCATAGCGTAAAGCCGGAAAGTTTCTCGACTTTTGAAAGCTGGAGAAAAAAAGTCCAAACTCTAGAGACCGACTTATTCGAGTTAGAGCGTGCTATTAATAGAACAGTCTTCAATCTCTTCTCTAAAACAGGAGATTTCAAATCAGCGGAGGTAGAGAGTTGGCTTGAAGAGAGGCTCACAAAACCGGCGGATCTGTCCTTCAATTCCTATCTTTGTCTCTTCCTGACCGCCTCGCTTATAAGAAGAGAGACTCTCGATCAGGATAGCTTAGTCGAGTTCGAGAGCCTGATTGGAAAAGATCTGAACTCCTTTTTCAAATCCGAACTGACTCTGTATATCAAGCGCTCTTTCCTGGGCAGCCCCCCGCAAGAATTGACCGGAGAGCTTACAGCCAAGCTCCTTCCCCTGGTTGCTTCCCGCAGTAACGGGGTTAGATGAAAGCAGTGTTCCAGAAACTGGTACTACCCCTGATACTGGCAGCCGCGGTTCTGGCCGGCGTCAGATCGGTGGTCCAGCCCTTCACCATAACCACCCAATCCATGGCACCGAGTCTCGCCGAAGGAGACCGGATTATTATAGAGTCGATCTACAAATATCGCGAACAGCCTTTGCAGCGCTTCGATCTGCTTGCGGTGATCCCACCCTATGTAGACGGCAAAGCCTATAAACCGAAAACCGATTTGACCACAAAAGCAGCCAATCTCCTTGGTCTTCCCGGAATGAAACCGGAGCCGCTCTATATAAGAAGAGTAATAGCCGTCCCCGGCGAACAAGTAGAGGTAAGAAAAGACATAGGGGTTTTGATAGACGGGCGCTTGCTGGAAGAAGCTGCTTTCACCACCGGTAAACCTTCGACTTCGACCGAAGTGATAACAGTCCCCCCCGGTCATTATTTCGTTCTGCCCGATCATCGCAATGCCTATGCCGGCTCGGACTTGTGGGGTCCAATAGGCGAAGATCGGATAATAGGAAAACTATCCTATCGATGGGGCTATTTCCACATAGACCCGATAAAACATCCTCTGGTGGTCTATGCCGCCGAGAAGGTCGAGTTCAATGACCGGGCCGTCAGAGCCCTGGAGGAGAATAAGTTTCAAGAGGCGATCGATCTCTTTAACAAAGCCCTGCAAATAGACCGGGAATATGATGTGGCGAAAGAGAACCTCAGCATAGCCTACAACAACTATGCCATTCATCTGCGCATAAAACCCGAAGCCGCCATCGATAAATTGCACAAAGCGTTATACATAGATCCGGACAACGAACTGACTCGGAAAAACCTCAACAAACTATTGAAAGAATCCGGGGTCGACCCCGAAGACGGAAAGAAGCGCGCTGACCTGGGCGAAAGAGCCTTCAAAGAAGGTCGTCTGCTCGATGCCCTGGTCGAATTCAGAGAAGCGGCCAGGCTGATGGAGGACAATGCCGTCAGCGCCCGTATAGAACAATTGCAGGGAAAGGATCTGTTTCCTCGCAATTAAGTCGAAAAAAGAAAAATATCTCCTCACCAGTCGGACCTCCAACCTTCCGTCTTTCAAGGCATTAGCGACTTTTTTACACGAAAACGTGCATACAGAAATGCTGATGCGCCGTATATCTAAGCGGGCTAATATGGGAATGTGAGGACAGCGACCTCCCCTTAGTAAAAACAGAACTTTATTCAGATGGCCGATGGCAAACTCACCGGAGGAGTTATCATGCTTAGACACTTAATAAGTAGACAGGAAGTAGAGAACAGACAGAACTTCCCCAAAAACAACTATTTTTGCTATCGCTGGAGAGTGAAGGATCATTTCAACAAATCGATTGAACGTCAGATGTTCCACCTGGCCGTGCACGGAGCCGGCAACCACAAATCGTTGATGAACCACAAAGTGCTGCAACTCCACAAGTCGAGATTCACCGGCAACCGTCGCGACCTGGTGGTAAACCTGGCCCAGGACGCCATCTCTTTTCTCGACATGAGAAGAATGGAACATTCTAAATCCTCTAAAGAACAGGTTCTCTATTCGACCGCCATGATCGACATGGTCGACATGTGCTTCAACCTGCTGCTCTCATGTGCCACCGAACTCAATACCATCCTCGGACTGAGTGAACTCTTCATTACCGCCACCGAACCCAGCTTCGAAGTCAAAGACAAGACCAAAGAGACTGTTTGCTCCTTTACCCAGGGGCGCTTCTCCACCAGCCTCTTCAGCCTGGTTATAGAAGGCAGAAGAGAGAAAATCAAATTCTACATCATACCTGCCGATGAGCTGATAGCCATAGAAGAAGTCGGATTGCAATACGAAGCGATAGCAAGCTGGAAGGCTCGCTTCGGCAAAGACGGCCGGGTGATCTGGATGTGCCAGGGCATGGAGTTGAGCGATGAGGTCCTGGAAGTCTCGGCAATCCAGCTCCTCAGCCAGTTGATAGAAAAGACTAAAGAGAGACTGACGCCCCTAGAAGAGCAAGACAAGCCTAAAAATGAATACGCTCTTTTCGAAGAAGACCCCTGGCAAAAGGATGTAGCTATCGGCTACCAGAACACTCTGCCTCCTATAGAGACCGCCACCACCACAGGCATTACCGCGGTGACCACCTCTCATCAATGGAACGCTCTCAAAGAGAACGCAGTAATCGAGAGCCGCCCCCAGCCACCTCAATATGCCGCCCACAATCCCCTCGAACTCCAGACCCTGGAAGTCGAAGCCCTACCTAATGTGTCTACACTCCAGGAGATAAAAGCGGTCATAAAAGAGGAACAAGTGTCAAAGAAACAACCCCGCAAAGCAAAGAAAAGACTCTCGCGCAAAAAACGCAAGAATCAAGCCAGCAAATAGTTTTCCTGTCTGCCCACGCTGATTGAACCCAAAGAGGATGCTTGCCAGCATCCTCTTTAGTGGGAATAATCATTGAAGATAGCGCAAGCTCATACTGATATAGGTTCTTTACTATGGCTTTCGACAAAGATAGCGACCTTTCAAAAACAGGCTACATAAAAATCGCCCGGGAGAAGCCGGTCAGACCAATCAATCTAACCTGGCTCAATGTCTTTGGCGCCATGAATATAATCTTCTCCCTTGTCTGCGTGGGGGCAGCTTACGCCCAGAACTTCGTCTCTGCCGGCTGTGCGGCAGCGGCCGGACTACTGGTCACCTGGTGCGGCATGGCTTTTCTCTGGCAAGCGATTCGTCAGATGAATGACAAGATAGACGCCCTAACCACCATCATCGAGAAGAATCCCAAGTCGAGCAAAGAGATGGGAAAAAGATAAGACGAAATCCCCTCAGCAGACTTCTCTAAGACCGGATATTCTCTTATCGACCATATGTGCTTCCATTTGTCTTCCAAACCGCTTCAGAAGATACGAATATCTCTCCAGTAATAAGATAGAACTATTTTCTTCTGAATCAGAGCCGGTCCTCCGGAACATAAGCGCCTGTTTGCAGAAAGAACCGGCTTGCTCAAACTTACCTCGTTCACAATAAACGTCGGCCAGACCTATGAGCGTTGACGGCGTGCCCTTGCTTATCGCCTTAAACTCATCTCTCACCGACGAAGCCCGTCTACAGAACTTCTGCGCTTCGAAGTGCTTCCCCTGGGAGCATAACAAGACACCTAATTCATTCAGGAGATCCGCCATCTCCAAATTGAGATCAGCCTCCGACTCTTCCTTGAAAGCAAGAATTGTGCGATAAATCGACTCGGCCTCATCGAACCGTCCGAGCATATAATAAGAGAAGCCTAGAAAAGCGACTAAGTCCATATTCTGCATATCAGCATTCTCAGGAGACTTACTCAATAGAGCCAATGACTCCTCCAAAAGCTCTGCCGCTTTTAAATAGTCGGCATTTGCAAGGCATAAAATCGCTATGTCCGACATCATCCATGCAAGATCAGGATTGGTCCTGCCAAACCTCTCGATCTGGATTTGAAGAGATTCCTCCTTCAATGACATGGCCGTATCGAACTCACCGCACTCAGAATAAAATCCGGAAACCAGAAGTAGAGTCTGTTCCAAGAAACCCGACGAACTCCCGACATGCTCTCGCAAAATATCTACAGCATTCATCAAATGCTTTCCCGCTTGATCATAGAAACCCTGAAATCTGTAAAGATTACCTAAAGCGAGTTCTAACCCGGCCACCGCCAATTCCGTTGATACGGAGTCATTTCGAATCTCCGCTATGGCCATCTGCAATTTCAGCTCGGTCTCTCCTGCTTCCCCGCATTCAATTGCGGATTTTGCTTCACTGAGAAGACCTTCCAATTTAAGACCGAATACAGATTTGTTCATTTTTATATATCCGCAAAGTCGGTTAGGGCGATATCTCATTTAATATTGTCTTCCTGTCAATCTTTAGCACATCAGTCTATGGGTGGACATTTCAAAGTAACCGACCCAGCTAAAATTAAAGCACAACGATAAGGCGAGCGACTCTATTAGGGAAAGCAGATGAGATCCTGAATGCCAAAAATTCCCTGCAGAACCCCAAGTGAGTTCTAACCCGGCATACCCTTCTCTCTGCTATTAGTCAGTCCTCTTATAATCAACTTTATCCAGGCACCATTTACTTTACCTCTGCTCGATGCTTGGCGTGCATACTCCAATGCTCTCTGGTAGTGTTTCTCGGCCAGGGTAAACTGGTGCCGTCTTTCGTAAGACATTGCAAGATAAGAATGAATTCCTGCATTCCAGGCGCTCAAATCAGCCTGAGCCGATTCAGGCTGACTATCAAAAATCCGACAGGCAATCTCACCATAAAATATTGCCTGTCCGTCCTTGCCCTGATCAAATAGAACATTATTGAGCCGAACCAGATACTTCCCTAATCTTTCCTGTCCTGGTGATGCCTTTCTAGCCTTGTCTAAACTCTCTAGAAGAACACGTTCGGCGTCATTGGGCTTAACAGCCATACGCAGATCTCGGGATGTCTCATAAGCCTTATCAGGAAACTCAACCGAGTGATCAGGGTTTCCACTCAAAAAAGTGTCGACATAATCTCTATTCAGAATCGCGGCACTCTCAAGAGGAGGAAAAGACTTTGAATCATCCAAACGCTGACATCTACCGAAGATATCAATAGCCTTCTCCAGTTTCTGATTGACTTCGTCATAAGTCCCACGTTTACAATTCAACAAAGCTAAACTGACAAGATTAGCCGCAACAACAGGATCGTTTTCACCGAAAGATTTTCGGTTTATCGCAAGAGCCTTGCTCAAAGCTCCATCGGCCCTGACCAGATCGCCAGATAAACCATAGATCAAAGCAAGATAACTGAAATCCACTGCGACTGAAGAATCCTCATCTCCCAGAGCCTTCTCGTCTAAAGCAATTGCTTCAAGAACAGTTTTCTCGGCATCCTTGTAATGCTTCTGTTTGATCTGAGCCAATGCAATATTGCGCAAGTCGGCACCGATAACAGGATGAACATGACCTAAGGCTGCTCTGTCTGCTCTCAATACCGTTTTGAAAACACTTTCAGCCAAATCAAATCGCCCCTGTTTCATATAGACTTGTGCCAACATACTATTTACAGTAGAGATTCTACTGTCTCCTTGGTTAAATCTGACATTCTCATCAAGAATCTGCTTCAACAGTTTCACCAGTTCTTCTAATTCCGTCTCGCTGGAAGCTCGTTGAAACTTTTCCCAGCAACGATTCCAATCAGCGCTATCGTCAATCACCGATTGATTTACTCCATGAAACTTCTCAGCGGAACCTAGGCTGTTAAAGACAAGAAATTGAATCGCCAACACTGCGCTGGCAAGTATTACCAAAGCAATCAGAACTTTCCTGTTTCTAAAATTCGTAGACTTCATCGATCCTCACACTAACTCAAAGGCAATCCGATTCATAAAGGTCCTGTAGACCACCTACTCTAAAAAGTTTTCTTTGCTCATCGAGAAAAGCAATCTATAACCTGGCTTACCGGCTTCCTTCTACAACAACTAAAACTTCACTTCTTAGCTCGTCGAAATGGTAAGGATATAGTCCATCAACTTCAAGGTCAATCGGTTACAAAGCAAATACCGCTATTCATCCCGCAACCGATTACAATTCGGTGCCCCCTGACACCAGGTCAACTGACATGATAGGATTTCCGGCAGGTTATGTTGAGACGTCGAATTTTTAAAAGCAAAGTTGCTAGATCCCTAAAGCATTCGCCTAGAATCCAAAATAAGGCGACGACAAATAGGTCAATCTCCCGATGAACAGAATAATCTCACTCTGCTATGCCCTGTACTTTTTTCTCACGGCAGCCGTACTATATCTAGTATCGCTTATAATACTACCGCTAAGTTTGCCGTTCGATGAGAGAAGAGAATTTCTGCATAGACTAGCAAGTATCTGGGGATTTCACTTCATACAGCTAAATCCCTGGTGGAATTGCAATATCAGCTTGTGCGACGGCCTCGATAGAAAACAAAACTACGTGATCGTCGCCAATCATCAATCCATGGCTGATATCTTTGTTCTATCCGGAATACCTGTCGCATTTAAATGGGTCTCAAAAAAATCCCTTTTCAAAATACCTTTTTTTGGATGGCTCATGTATGTCAATGAATACATACCAATCGAACGCGGAGATAGAAACAGCATCAAATTGCTCATGAACAATTGCAGAAAATGGTTATTGAGAGGAGCATCAATCGCAATGTTTGCGGAGGGCACCAGATCACCGGATGGCGAAATAAAAGAATTCAAGAATGGTCCATTTCGTCTGGCCGCTGATTGCAATGTTCCGGTTCTCCCCATAGTAATTGAAGGAACCAGAGACATCATCCGCAAACACGGGCGTGCCTTCAACTTCAATGCCAACATTTCTGTAAGAGTATTAGAACCTGTCCATCCGAAAGACTTCAATAATGATGCCTCCAGGATGAGACTTCACGTGCAACAGAAAATGACGCTAGCCCTCGAGAAGATAAGAGCAAAAAATCAAGCGCCCATCGACATGCAAATGCAAACAGTTAAACTCTCGCAAGGGACCGGGCAGTATTAAAACTAAAGCCGCTCCGGAAACGACTAGCAGGCTGTTGAAAAATCCATTTTCGCAGGGATCCCCTCTCCTCTGTAGAT
>CAZCBH010000009.1:0-1126 GCA_964496875.1 uncultured Candidatus Obscuribacterales bacterium
GGCATAGACAACGAAGACGCCTACAGAGCAGTCGCTGCCATCTATGACACCCGTAAGCTGCCGCAAAAAGCCGTCGAGGCGCTGACGAAGGGCATCTCTGTCTGCAAAACCACGAAAAACCTTTATCGTGCCCGCGCCAGTCTCTTTGTAGCCATGAACCAGCCGGAAAAAGCCATGGCCGACTATGATCACCTTATCGAAGAGACTCCGCAATATCCAAGAATTCTGGTTCACCGAGGGCAGTTGCACGAAAGCCTAGGTAATTATGACAAAGCCCTAAAAGATTTTGCCGATGCTGCTCGCTTCGACCACGACAATGTCTCAGTGAGGGTGAAGCCGATAGCTCTAAAACTGCGTGCCAGTCTGCTGGCAAAAACTGGGCGCCATAGAGATGCGCTTAAAGTGCTGGATGAAGCGCAGAAAGACGACAGGATGGACGATGAACTGCACCGCCTCAAGGGCGACGCCCATGCCGCGTTAAAAGAATACGACAAAGCGATAGAAGAGTATAATTGGGCTATAGACCTGGCACCACAATTCTCAAGACCCGCCTATGAAGCGCGCAGCAAAGTCTACGATAAGCTCGGCAAAAAGGACCTGGCTTTAAAAGATCGACAGACTGCAAAAAATCTAAAAGCGGCTCCGGCGGAAAAACCAGTCTACTGAGGAATTGAATCAGAATAACAAGCATGAAAATCGTTGTTGCCACCGACGGCTCCGAATATTCGAAAAAAATGATCGACCACATCGTCTCTCGCCCCTGGGCCGCCGATGATCAATTCGTCATCGTCACCGTCGCCCAGGATCAAGCCGGGGCGGTTCTGGCAGGTATGGACCTGGGTACCGTCGACCTCCCCGAAGAGAGAGTCCATGCCAGAAACATACTGGAAAAGGACTTTCAAAGGTTGAAAGAGTCCCTGCCCGATCACAATATCGAGGCTAAAGTGCTCTCCGGTTTCGCCGCCGAAACCATCTGCGAATTCGCCAGAGAGATTGGTGCTGATATGATTGTAGTAGGCTCCAAAGGTCGCTCGGGACTAGCTCGTCTGGTGCTGGGCAGTGTGGCCGAAGCGGTGCTCAAAAACGCCCCCTGTTCAGTGAAGGTCGTAAAACAAAAAAGCGGATC
>CAZCBH010000009.1:1226-69847 GCA_964496875.1 uncultured Candidatus Obscuribacterales bacterium
CGGTGCTCAAAAACGCCCCCTGTTCAGTGAAGGTCGTAAAACAAAAAAGCGGATCTTGATTTTGATCGCTCTTCCTAGCTCTTCTTCTTGTCTCGCTCTTGCTCGAGCTGGGTAACTTTGCTGAACCATACTTCGACATTGACGAAATTCTTGCCATAGTCGAAAAAGTTGTCCTTCTTCTCCGGACGGCTCATTATAGTAACTTTCCATTCGTCCTCCGCCAGGGGATTGACCTCAACTTCTATGACTTCGCCAGGCGATCGCCAGCTTGTCCCGGTAGAGGCACGAGCCACCATATTCTCCGCGTCTTCGGTAACCGCTTTGACATAGGGCACTGCCAGCAGTGCCTCCCGACAAAAGGCGAGCACCTGCTTGGACGGTCCTTTCATGGTCAGCTCCCGGGTCTGCTGAACCTCCCATATCTCATCGAAATGTCCCCGAGAATAATAGAGTTTCGAGGTCAAATCTAATAGAAGCAAGAAAAAAACATAGAGCAGACTGAATACGCCACCCACACAAAGACCCGCTTTCATAGCCAGATAAAACTTGTCCGGTCCATTGTGAATGATGATGATGATGATCATGAAGAGCAAACCGATACCGCCACCAAACCCGATGGCGCTCACTAGCATTGCTTTGAAGATCCTGGCGAAGTATCGACCCATGCGTCTCCTACCTAATCATCGGCATGTAAATCATTACCGTTTGTATCGCTACTCTCCTCATGATAGACATCGCTATTGACGTACCATTTGAGAAAGCGAACGACAAAATAGAAAGGCGGAAATGCCACCAGCAAAAGAAGTAGTTTATCCACCAGCCTGAACACCCTCTACCACCTCAATCAGTCATCTTGAATATCATCAAGATCGCAGGATTCATCAATATCGTCATCAGGAGAGATTTTGACTCCTTCTGCCCTTATATCATCCACATCGACAGATTCGACCTCCAACTCGTCGACATTGATATCGGGACCGGCTTCGTCATTTTCTTCCTGACCGCCTTCGTCACCATCTTCCAGATCTTCTTCATCATCGTCGAAGTCTTCTTCTTCGTCGTCATTGTTGCTCGCGCCTGAAGCCTTCAAATTCCAACCCAGACCGGATGCGGATTTAACCGGAGTAGCCAGAATCTCCATCTTGTCTTGATCGAGAAAACCATCGCCAAGCTCCTGAACTTGCTTAGCGAGTTCTTCTTCTTTCAGACGTTTTCGCTCCAGACGCGCCTCTTCCTTTTCGGCCTGGGTGCGCTTCGGAAACAAACGCTTGCGGCAGCGAGTGCAGAAGCAAAAGCTGCCGGGGCTCAGATGCTTGAAATCAGCCATCTTGAAACCGACCGGCAGATAAGCCCGGGTACCGACCAGGCGACGCTCCAGGTCTTTCAACTTTCGCTGATAGATAATCACATATTCGTGCCTGCAGGTGCTCTCTTCCGACATTGTTTGTTCCGGATCTGTTTCTATGTAAGTCCTAATTATAAAGATGAGATCAATAGTCTAGCACCGCTCAAAGGATTTGCACCGGTTCAAGCGACTACCGGCTCCTTTTGACAACCGGAAACTCTCTCAAGAACCGACCGTTCCAGAGAATAATCACCGCCAACTGATGATCCGGCCGAATCGTATGGGGAGAGGAGAAATAAAGCCACTTTTCCTCTCCGGGAGGAAACGGTCTGGCTTCCGATGCCACCGGCAACTCGATTTTGCCAGCCCGGCGTCTTGAAGTGTTGTCATAAAAAACAGCGGTTAAACTGAGCTCGCTGATATTCTGACCGGTGACATTGCGAATTTTTATCTTCCCTTCCGGAGTGAGACTGCCTTTCTCAAGCCAGGTCCTGGCGAAAACTATAGCCACCGGAGAACCCTTGGGATCCCACATCTTGTCGCCTTCGCCGGTCGATTCTTTCTCTTCGTCCGGGGCAAGCAGGGCGAGCTGTTCGGAAACTCTTTCGGCATGTCCCTTGACCGAGGTGGCTTCCTGAAGCTTTCTCTCCGAGATCAAAAGATCATGCCAGCTCAAGAGCGTATCGCGCAAATTGCGCAAAAGCTCCGGCGTCGCCCTCAGACTGGTCGCTTCCTCGAGGGCGCGCACGGCACCGGCATAGTTGCCGATTTTGAGATTGAGCTCGGCAAGCAGCTCGAAGTTCTCGACGCTGCGTTCTTTATCTGTGAGATCGGCGAGAGCCTCTTGAGCCTTTTCAAAATCCTTCTTCTCTAGAAGAAGCTCTATCAAATGGTGCCGAACTTCCAGGTTATTGGGGTCTTCCTGGCTAACAGCCTCGTAATTCTCTATTGCTTTCTGGGTCTTACCGAGCCTAGTATAAATCGCAGCCAGAGCCATGCGGGTGAGGGGCTCATCAGAGACAGAGAGACTCTTTTCTAATAGCTGAATCGCCTCTTTGTCATTGTTCTCTTCAACTTCGCAGATAGCAGCCAACCTGCGATAGCAACTGGCGAGCTTATGAGGAATGGTTGCTTTCAGGCTCTCTTCCATCCCCTGAGAAAGACTGTCGGCAAGTTGGAGATGATGTATGCCATCGCGATAATTCATCTGACTGATGTCTTTATCCGACCATGATAAGTACATCTTGGCGCGCTCCGCGTCGAAATATTTGGGCTGACCGATGCGGTTCGAAGAGAGATAGAGCTTCTCGGCTTCGTCGAAATCGCCCCGACGCATGTAGAACTCGGCATAAGATTGCACCACCGGGAAAAGATGCTTTGCCGGCAGCTTCAGCCGCAGTGCCGTATCAAGGGCGGTGCGTCCTTCTGCATAACGCTGAGCGGCCAGATAGCCCTGCGCCAACCAGGGGTAGAGCTCCGGATTGTCAGGATGCTCCCGGACCATTTCTTCTAACACAGGGATGGCGCGGGCCGCTTTGCCCTGCTGTATCTGTGCCACCGCCCGGGTAAAAGGGGTATCCTTGGGACGGGTGAAATAATAGGCGCTGAACGCAAAAACCGAAAGCACGCTCACAAGAACAATCGAGCGCACCAGTACAGAACCACCTTTAGTGGCAGTCTTATCCGCTTCGGTTGAATCGGTTGAATCAGTTGAATCGGTTGAAGTAGATTCTGTCGCCATGGTAAATCGGATTTTTGCTTCGAATACATCCCCTGAGTTTATAATAACTGGAATGAGCATACCTGTCATAGATTTGAGCCCGAGCAGCACCGAATTTGAAATCCCGGTAAAAAAGGGTAAAGAGCAGGAAAAGATTTTCTGCAGACGGTGGGGAGATCCGGAGGCCGAGATTGTCACGGTGCTCTGCCATGGTCTTGGCGCCCACTCCGGCTGGTTCGAGCCGCTGGCTTCGCGGCTTTCGGTCCGCAAGCACCGGGTCTATAGCTGTGATCTGAGCGGATTCGGCCATGGCGACCGGCGCCGCTTCGATTCTTACAGGCAATGGCAGGACGATTTAATCGCTCTTATCAACCATGCTAAAGAGGAGAACCCCGGGAAACCCATAGTTCTAGCCGGCAACAGCATGGGTGCGCTGGTGGCGATCTCCTCGGTGGAGCGGCTAGAGAAGCCGCCCTCGGCCATGCTCCTTATGTCGCCCGGATTCGAAGGGTTCTCCGGAACCTTTACCCTGCCATATAAATTGAAGGCGATTTTTACCGCTCTGATTGAACCGGCTAAGATAATCGCCCTTCCCTACAGCGTGGACGATATCACCGTCAACGAGAAGATTCGAGAGCAAGTCAACGCCGATAAGCTGGGCAAATTCGCCATCCCAGCCGGTCTGGGTCTGGAGCTTCTGAAATTGACGAAAGAGGCGATCAGAAAGAGCAAGTCTCTGCCCTGCCCTGTATACCTTGCCACCGCCGGTCAGGAGAGGATAGTAGATAACCGATTCAATGACAGTTTCTTTGAGGGGCTCGATTGTCCCGCCAAAGAGCGCGTTCACTTCGACCATTGCCGCCATGATCTGGTCTTCGAAGACTCGGTAGATTCACTCGCCGAAGGGTTTGCAGCCTGGTTCCAGGCCATTGACGGCGCTTAAATCTTGCTAAGAAGACTCTGAGTAATAATTCATAATCAGCAGATTTCTGTGGCCCCGGGCAGAAAGCTCCCTTGGAAACAGTTCTAATACTGATTCATATTTGCTGGTCGCCACCTGAAAACTGAATATAATGCTGGTTGTAATAGTCTCTACGATAAATTGACGATGAACCGCAAAGAAGAAAAGAACCGCAATCTCGCCACCATATTGAGAAGTCGAATCGCCCGCATGGCAGATCGACCGGCTATGCTCCACAAGCCGAAGGGTCAGGCGTATGAGTCCATTACCTGGTCCGAGATGGGCGATATCGTAGAGAAGCTGGCCTTCGGCCTCTCGTCCCTGGGTGTGGATATGGGCTCCAAAGTAGCGATATTCTCCCAGACTTCTCACTTCTGGGTGCTCGCCGATTTTGCCGCTATTTGCAATGGTGCTGTCTCGGTGCCGATATATCCGACCAGCTCCCTGTCCGATATTGAATACATCATCAACAATTCCGAAGCCGAAGTGGTTTTCGTACAGAACCAGCGCCTGCTTAAGAAATTCGATAGTTTAGTAGCGAATTTACCCAGCTTAAAAAAACTGGTTCTGATGGAGCCGGAGAGAGAAAGCGATCTTGAACGGGTTGCCGAAGCCTGTCACCTGCCCGGCACGATGCTGATGAGCATAAGCGATCTGATTCTGGCAGGTGAAACCGAGATGTCGGAGAACCCCAATGATCTGCAATACAAGTGGAGCAACACAAAGATAGATGACCTGGCCACAATCATCTATACCAGCGGCACCACCGGTACTCCCAAGGGCGTGCCCCTGACCCACGAAAACATCATCAAATTGGTGGAGGATCTCAGACAGATTATTCCCATCGGAGATGACGATCTTTATCTATCATATCTCCCGCTCTCTCACGTTTTCGAGAGAATCTGCGGAGAGTTTTATTGGATGATGGATGGCGGCTCCTGTGCCTATGCCGAAGGCATCGAATATATGGCCCGCAACATGCAGGAAGTCGAGCCTACAATGATCCTTGTGGTTCCCAGGGTGCTCGACCGGATTTATACCAAAGTCAAAAACGGCATCGATGGCGCCTCGGCCAGGGCTCGCAAACTTATCGAATGGGGTGTTTCCGTCGGCAACGAAGTAGTAGAGCATGCCGCCGAGGGCAAAGAGCCTCGCATCGGGTTGAAAGCAAAACATTTGATCGCCGAGAAACTGGTGCTAAGAAAGTTGAAAGAGCGCCTCGGTCCCCGCTTGAGACTGATTGTCAGCGGCGGCGCCCCTGCCACCAGACCGGTTTTGAAATTTTTCAACGCAGTAGGTATCTCCACCCTGGAAGGTTACGGTCTGACCGAGACCGCAGCACCACTTTCGGTCAATCGTCCGGAGAAAGTGAAAGTCGGCACCGTGGGCTGCCTCTTGCCTTCGGTCCGGATGAAAGTGGACACAGACGGAGAGCTTCTGGTCAAAGGACCGACCATTTTCAAGGGCTATTACAAAAACGCCCAGGCGACGGAAAAAGCTTTTGTAGACGGCTGGTTCAGAACCGGTGACATCGGCACTATAGATGGTGACAACTATGTCACCATTACCGACCGCAAAAAGGACATTATCGTCAACGCTGCCGGCAAGAACATCGCCCCCCAGAGAATCGAAGCGGTGCTCAAGACCATCCCCTTCATCAATCAGGCGGTGGTCTTCGGCGACAAACAGAAACACCTGGTCGCTCTTATCAGCCTCGATGAAACTGCCGCCATGGATTTTTCAAGAGAGTCGGGCTGGAAATATGAGAGCTTCGAAGATCTCTTAAAGGGTCACGAACTAGATAATCATCTGCGCGCCGAGATCAAGCGTTTGTCACGTTCCCTGGCCGACTACGAACAGGTCAAGAAATTCAAGATTCTCGAAAACGAACTCTCGGTTGAAGCAGGCGAGCTGACCGCCACCCTCAAGATCAAGCGCAATGTCGTAGCCAGGAACTATGCCCAGGTTATCGAAGCGTTATTCGACGAGCGTACTCTGGTCTCTCAGAACAGCAAATAGAGAGTAGGAAGCAGGAATTTGCAAGAAAAATATGCGCCACTATATGTGGCGCATATACAAAGCACAGGTTTTTAAAGTCTCTCTAGCTCAACATCGGCGCCGAAGCGGTGCGATCGGCTTTATCTAGAGCCGCCACTCGCAAGACTCTAGAACGGCCGGCTTCCAGAACAAAGAGCGCGCCGTCAGTCCCGAAGGCTATGCCGGTCGGATTACGCAGACCTTTCAAGAACTCTTCTGCCCGACCTTCTCTATTCACCCTCAACACATTGCCGGCACGACCGGCGGTGATATAAAGACGACCGAGGCTATCCATGGCGAGATTACCGTCATAACCATCGGCGAAGTTAAAGCTGTCGGATTCGGCCACCGAGATGCGAGAGACTTCCCGACCATCGAGAGATCGCTTGACTACAGAGCCCGAGGAATGCTCCAGGCACCACAGGAAACCATCGGGATCAAGGAGTAATCCCTGGGTACCGTTACCGGGACCGCCTATCAACACTTCCGATTCTCCGGATTTGTCTATTTTGAAGATGCCGCCGGTGTTAGATGGGAAGTTGGAGACATAGACCTCTTCTCTTGGACCGATAGCCACATCGGATAAGAAAGTGCCGCCGCCGGTCTTGCCGCCGTCTAACTGGGCAAGGATGCGACCGGATTTATTCGGGTCGATTTTATAGACTGTTCCCTGAATGGTGGCTACATACAAGACCCCTTTGCGATCGAAGCGCAAGCCGGATATGGTGCTGTTGCCGCGGATACGAGCGTACTCGCTCGGCTGTCCGGAGTTATCCACGAACCAGACACTGCCGTCGCAGGAGAAATAGATACCACCGGGTCCTGCCGTCATCCTGGAAAACCGATTAGAGTAGGAGGCGCTCAACTGGGAGAGTATCTTTACAGCGTAGCCATGGGGCGCCTCGGGAAGGTCAATTACCGAAGCGGAACTCAGACCGGGCTCTTTACCGTTCTCTTTATCCTCGACTTTGTCCAGGATCTCGTGCTCTTCGCTAATCTCGGAAGTAGTAATGTCGATATGCAGAATCAGGTGCATCGGAATGAGGATGCGTCTTATATGTATCTGACCGTCACTCTCATGGGAATAGGACTCCACGTCCAGATGATCGTGGTCGACACCCAGCACCCTTCCGGTGACGGTGTTATGGCAGCCCATTCCATACCAGATCTGAATCTTTTGTCGATTCTCTACAAACCCCTGCAGTCTGGTCCTGAAGCTCATATTTTTCTACCTCTGTCCCGCTCCCTGAAGCTGGTACTAAAATGAAAACCGATAATAAAACTACTCTACTTCTAAATTATCACTATCTGACCCTGTTTTTGTCCAATCTTCCGGATCAACTATGAGGGCATGGTTCCAAAATTGCTCGAGTTTGTAATATTCGCGCTCTGCCCCCTGCAATACATGAATTATGACATCTCCGAAGTCGATTAGCACCCAGCGTCCTTCGGTCAGTCCTTCTACCGATTTGGCTTTGCGCCCGACTTTCTCGAGACTGGAGAGTATCTCCTCCACTATCGCTTTAACCTGGGCTCTGGAATCTCCACCGGTGAAAACGAAATAGTCGGCGATCAATGTTACTTTCGCAACATCCAGAACTACTGTGGATATAGCCTTCTTAGATTCAGCCGCACAGGCGGCCATAAACGCTGTTTTGCGTGAATCCACTACGGAAGAGGTGGCGATTTTTCGTCCCAAGTGAGTCCTGCTCTCTATATTCAGTACTATATTTGTTCCCATATTCTAGTCCTTTTCACGCTCTCCACATCCCATTAAGAGCCAAAAAACACACGTCAAGATGTTTGAAACTGAAAAAAACTCGTTATCTAGTGCCACATTTTATCGTGATGTACTTGTTTCGAGACTCAAGGTGCTGTATTCTTGCCCATTACGTGGTTTTGATAAGCCACATGATATCAATATATCAATTTCAATTCGTTCTCGATGTGAGGGACAGGAGGAATCTCTGTGAACAAAGCAGAACTAGCTGCTGAGATAGCAAATCGTACAAACAACACCAAGAAATCTGTAGAAGAAATGCTCCACGCATTAACAGATGTAGTTACTGAAACTGTTGCCAAAGGTGACAGAGTAACTCTGGTTGGCTTCGGCACCTTCGAGCGCCGTTCGCGCAACGCAAGAGAGACTAATAATCCTCAGAAGCCTGGTGAAAAGATCAAAGTACCGGCCAAGAAAGTACCTGCTTTCTCGCCTGGTAAAGAATTCAAAGATAAAGTCAACAACAAATAGTCTTTGACAGTCTAGAATTCCGGAAGAGGGACCCAATCGGGTCCCTCTTTCATCTTGTTCTTGAATTTCTAATAGCGGTCAGTTGCCAATCTTCTCGTCGTGCTTCTTGAGCGCTTCGGCGTCGATATGCTCGGTATCCCCTTCTTCTTCATCGATACCGTCGTCATCATCGGTCTCGTCCTTGCCCTGGGCGGCGGACTGGTCATCCTTGCTGTCCGCTTCCTGGACACCACGCAGATAATCCGCCACTCGAACCACATTTTTCTGGTGAGCGTTCTGTTTGGGAATGATCTGCGATTCCACTGAAAGCAACCGCTTGAACTCGTTTTCTTCTCTGCGTGCCGCTTCGATGTCCCCTTTTTTCTGGAGCAAGAGCGATAGCAGAAGCCGACTTCGTGGATCTCTGGCGTTATCGCGCACCGCTTCCCGAGCTTTGGCCAGGGCAAGGTCGATATGCCCGTTTTTAGCCAGGATCTCAATCATATTGACCGATGCCGGAGCGTACTCGGGCATTATTCGCAGACACTTGGCATAGCTGTCCCGGGCACCGAGAAGGTCGCCTGCCGCCTCCTGGGTCTTGCCCAGCTCAAAATAGGTCATAGCCGCCATGGTGCCGGCATTACCACCTTTCTGATAGTCCCGGCTCTGCATGATTTTTTCGAGCGCCTGATTAAACAACTCGGCAGCACGACCATAGTCTCCGCGCGTCCTTGCCGCCAGAGCCGCGTCATAGCTTCTGTAAGAGCTATTCAAATTTGAATAATTGCTCTCCCGCTTCTGTTTTGCAGCCAGCTCTTCCGGGCTGGGCGGCGCGGGCTTTGGCGGCGGCGGTTTTGGCTTTGCCGCTTTGTGGCGACTTTTCGAGGTTGTATGGCGTCCACTGCGAGACTTTTTTTTGCTCGTACTGGATTTTCTGGTGCTTTTTTTCGCGCTCTTTTTAGACCTGGCAAAGCTCTGGTGAGCCGCGTCATCGCCAAGGGGAAGATATGCAACCAGCAAATAAGCCAGGACGAGGAAGATCCTCACCGAAATCTCTGATGACGATGGAGGCTTCAAACGTCCTGGGCTATTCGACAATCTGCGATCCCTTTTGACTGGCGGTGATTTAGAGCTAGTGTTTCAGGGCAAGCTCTTTTTCTTCGTCGGTTACTTCTTTCATGGTCAGGTTAACACGATTACGATCGTCTATCTCTCTTACCTTGACTACGACTTCCTGACCGACGGCGACCACATCTTCTACTTTATTGACTCGACGGTTCTCGAGCTGCGAGATGTGGACCATGCCTTCCTTGCCGGGCAGTACTTCGACGAAAGCTCCGACAGGAATTATACGAGTTACCACACCCTTGTAGATCTCACCGGGTGCTATTTTTTTGACCAGTCTCTCAATCATGAGCTTGGCTGCTTCTCCGCCCTGACCTTCGACAGAGCCGATCACAACGGTGCCATCATCCTCGATGTCAATAGAAGCTCCGGTCTCTTCGATGATACGGCGGATCATCTTGCCACCAGGGCCGATGACAGTACCGATATCTTCCGGATTGATCTTGATGGTGATAAGCCTCGGAGCCCATTTGGAAAGCTCGGCTCTCGGCTTAGCTAATACGCTCTCCATACATTCAATTATATGGATACGTCCTCTGCGCGCTTGTTCGAGGGCGACCCGCATGATCTCGATGGAGATCCCTTGAACCTTGATGTCCATCTGCAAGGCGGTGATCCCATCTCTGGAACCAGTCACCTTGAAGTCCATGTCACCGAGGAAATCTTCAAGACCCTGAATGTCCGAGAGAATCGCACAACGGTCGTCTTCCAAAATAAGACCCATGGCGATTCCGCCGACGGTATCTTTGAGAGGCACGCCGGCATCCATTAGAGAAAGGCAGGAGCCGCAGGTGGACGCCATAGATGTGGAGCCGTTACTCTCGAGCACTTCCGATACTACCCTCAGCGTATAGGGGAAGCTCTCTTGATCGGGCAGTACAGGAATGATGGCACGCTCGGCAAGCGCACCGTGACCGATTTCCCGACGACCGGGACCACGCATCGGCTTCACCTCTCCCACCGAGAAACCGGGGAAGTTGTAATGGTGCATATAGCGCTTTTCGGTCTGGGGATCGATGGTGTCGAGACGCTGAGCGTCTCCGGCGATTCCAAGAGTAGCGATGGAGAGCGCCTGGGTGGTACCACGGGTGAAGAGACCGGAGCCATGAGCTCTGGGAAGAATAGAGGTCTCGACCGTAATCGGTCGGATCTCATCGCATTTCCTGCCATCGGCTCTGAAACCGGATTCTAGAACCTGAGCGCGCATGAGCTTGGCTTCGTAAGATTCCATGTAGCCTTTGATGGCGCCGTCACTGAATTCTTTAAGCGGGCTATCTTCAGGAAGAGCTGCAATCGCCTCTTTGACATTGGCGAAGGCTTTGTCTAATGCGGCCGCGCGAACTTTCTTATCGGTGACCCGATTCATAGAAGCCTTAATCTCTTCGGTGGCTTTCTCTTTGATCAGGTTGAGAAGCTCTTCGTTCTTGGGTTCCGGCTCGAACTCGGCTTTCTCGATGCCAAGAGCGCTTATGAACTCGTTCTGGACTTTGACCTGCTCTTTGATGATTTTGTGGGCATAGTCGATGGCGGCAAGCACATCGATTTCAGAAACAAGGTTGCAACCGGCTTCTACCATCATGATCGAATCTTCGGTACCTGCCACCACGATATCGATATCGGAGTTGTCTATCTGTTCATAGGTAGGGTTGGCAACAAATTTGCCGTTCACTCTGCCGACCCGGGCAGCGCCTATCGGACCGCCAAAAGGTAGTCCAGCCAGAGAAATGGCGAAAGAAGCGCCGAGCATGGCGAGGGTGTCGGTGGGGTTCTCCTGGTCAGCACTCATGGCAGTGGCGACAACCTGGACATCTTTTCTATAGCCTTTCTTAAAGAGCGGTCTGATCGGACGGTCAATAAGACGGCTTGTAAGAATGGCCTTGTCCGAAGCTCTGCCTTCTCTGCGCAGGAAGCTGCCGGGTACTCTACCTACGGCATAGAGCTTCTCTTCATAGTCGACAAGAAGGGGAAAGAAATCGATACCTTCACGGGGTTCTCTACTCTCGGTACAGGTGACCAGCAGCATGGTGTCGCCACAGGTAATCTCGACTGCTCCACTGGCCTGTTTGGCCATGCGCCCGGTTCTGACGTGGATGGTCTTGCCATCAATCTCCATGGCGCAAGTTTTGGACAGCTCTTCTTTTTTGTTTTCCGTATCTAACATCATTATTTCTCTCTATTTCTCTTCTACTTTATAAATGTGGCAATGCAAGGCATGACCAGGCTTAGCCCGTCATGCCCACATGAATCCATACCTTTAGCGCTTGACATCCTGGGTGAGCCGGGACGGAAGCACGTGAACAAACAGGCGAGCCCACGGGCTCGCCTGAGAATTATCTTCTAAGTCCTAGCTTTTCTATCAGGTTGCGATAGCGTTGCGGCTCGGTATTATTCAGGTACTTCAGCAGTCTTCTGCGTTTACCTACCATCATCAACAGTCCGCGTCTGCTCTGGAAATCTTTCTTGTGAGATCTCAAATGATCGGTAAGCTCATTGATGCGCGTTGTCAGCATCGCTACTTGAACTTCCGGAGAACCGGTGTCTTTATCGTTGACCCGGTTGTCGGCAATAATTTCTTGTTTTTTCTCTAAAGCAAGTCCCATTCTTTGTTTTTCCGTATTTTTGTCTGCTTCAAAATCGGAAGTGATCTTAACATGAATACAGCAGGCAATACCTTTATTGCTTCAAACTATTGCTTTATACGGTTACACTTCTTCAATTCTTACTGTCTTGCCAGTTTTTCGACTACATGCAAAGAAGCCGGAAGCTGAGCTCCCGGCTTCTGGTAAAAGTGCAAAAGATAATCTATGGCTTCTGCAGCTCGGGCTTCCACTCTTCGAGAATGGCGCCTTCGATAGGACAAACAGAAAGACAAGCACCGCAATCGATACAAGTAGCATCGTCGATGTAGGTGTATTCGGTATCTTTCTCGTTTTTCTTACCTTCGGCCCAGTGAATGCACTCTACCGGACAAACGGGAATGCAATCACCAATGCCTTCGCATACGTCGGCAACAATGGTATAGGACATTTTGGCAAACTCCTCTTAGCTAGATACTAAGTTCAATCTTTCACAATCAATGGTAATTAACCACGACCCGAAACTATTATGGAACAAAGTGTAGCTTATTATTCCAATTCTTAACAGAGATAAAACCAGTTGGGTTGTAAAGGATAGAGAATAGGAGCCGGAGAAAAAATCCATTAGTAATAAAGGATGGAGAAGGGGACGAAAATGAGTGAAGTAAAAGTCAACATTTACACACCAGCAGGCAAACATGTTGGCTTCTTTGTGAACCCAAAAGTAAAACATTATCCCGAAGGCGACTATGACCTGAAAGGAGAATTTTTCGATTCGGACGGCTCCAGAGTGATGAAACTCGACTTCAATCCCCAGGCATTGCCTTACACGGCAGACTTGAGCGAAGTCGAGAATATTCCGGACAAGAAGATTTTTAGAGTTTATGTTCAACGCGGCAGACAACCGGTCCATATGACCGGCAACGTCAGCAAATAGACTTCAAAAAGGAAGCAGCCCCCGGGCGAGGGGCTGCGGTGGTAATAGATAGAGAAGGCTGGCGTAAGCCGTAAAATCTATCTATTATCGGTTATATCAGTTTGCCGAGAGCAGGAACCTATAGGTATCGAGATAAGTCGCTATAGCAAAACCCATGAAAAAATGGCGGTTAGTGCCGCAAAAATGGGCAGAATGTAGATGGAATGTAGTTGGAATCCAAATCGAGACGGCTAGTCCACAGAAATGGCGACTGAATCAAAAGCAACCGAGGGCAGAACCGGACAGAACAATCCGGCGGAGAAAGCAAAAGAGCGCATAGTTCTTTTGGTGGAACCCCTTGAAGAAGAGAGGAAACGCTGTCATAGCTTTATAAGCGACCAATCGCCCCTCTATGACGTAGAGACGGCAGCCTCGGGCAAAGAGGCGCTGGCGCTATTTACCACGCGCTCCTATGACGCTGTGGTGATGAGCTACCAGTTGGAAGACATGGAAGCCGAAGAGGTAATCCGCTCGATTATCACAGCCAATCCGAATTGTCCGATTATTGTGACCACCGCCAACGACAGCCCGGAGCTGGCTATAAAAATGCTGCGTTCCGGCGCCATGGACTACCTTCCCAAATTTGGAGAGTACGAGAAGTTTTTGCCGAGGACCATAACCACCAATCTGCAACGATCGATGCTGATCGAGAACCTGAAAGATATGTACCGCCGGGTGGAAAGAGCCTCTCTGGATGAAGCTCTGCTCAATCGCCTCATCGTAAACATCCATGGCTCTCTGGAGATGGCCGATACGATAGAGCGTTCGACAAAAGCGCTGCTCACCGAGTTCAATGTCTCGAGAATCATCATCTGCCTGGCCGAGGAAGACAGAAGCGACATGCGCATCCGACGTCAGATGACCGCTCCTGATCTAAAGCCAATCTCAGACAAGAGCATCCTTTTCGAAAAATATCACGACCTCTTACTGGATATCGGAGAAAGACGCCCCCTGGTGGTCATGCAGGACGACACCTTCTCTTTTGCCCAGGATGTGCGCATGGAGATGATTAATTACGGCATACTGTCCATGCTGATGGTTCCTCTGGTCTATCGCGGCAAGCTCATGGGTCTCATCCATATGGACCAGACCGACGCGCCCAGGCTGTGGTCGGTAGCCGAAATCAATCTGATGACCAGGATTTCGAATCAGCTGGCTATTGCTCTGAGCCAGGCCAAGCTCTATCAGATTGTCGAAGCCCAGTCCACGAGCATCTCGAAATTGACCGAACTGTGCTCCCAGCTCAACGAGGTGGTGGGCTCGACCAAAGAGCTTACCGAAAGGACCGAAAGCAGAGAAAAAGTCCGAATAAAGCTCTCTTCTCGAGAAATGGAAGTGCTAAAGAAAGTCGCCCAGGGTCTCTCCAATAAACAAATAGCCGAAGAGCTTCATATCACCGAAGGAACCACCGAAGTGCATGTATCGAGGCTGAGGAAGAAGTTATCTGTGAATAGCCGTGCCGCCCTGGTCCGCTTCGCCTACGAGAATCATCTCTGCTGACGGGGACCGTTTTTTATCAAAAGGAACCAGCTCTCTCGCTTCAGTTCATTGATGGGCTCCTCTTTGCGCGGCACTTTCACCAGCTTTTTGATCTCTTCATGGGCGGAGGGCGGCGGCAACTGTAACCGCCTTTGATACCGGTACCAGATATCGGCATTATTTAGATTACGAGCCGCAGTAAGAAGGGCTCGGTAGTCCGGATCGTAGGGATAGGCTTTGACCATGGTCTCGAGCAGCTTTATCGAGTTCTCCAGACTACCGTACTGCAACTCCCGCACCAGTCTCCTGAGGCTGATCGCTTCCTCATCGATGCGCGCTTTGGATACCTCCGGGACAAGAGGAGCTATTGGCGCTGGAGGAGTCTCGGGCACTCTAGTGGACTCCACCGATTCTCCTACTCTTGCTTCGGCTTCAGAACCAGGCGAGGAAACATCCTCCTGAAGCTGATCGTCCTCAGTTGAAGTTTCCGGCTCAGAAATCTGTTCTGATTCAGGTTCAGGTTCAGGCTCCGATTCGGATTCAGGCTCCACCGTATTAACATGTTCGACCTGCAGAACGCTGGAATCATCGGTATTCTGTGCCCAGCCCGGCGATACCGCCAGAATCGAAGCGACGGAGAGAAGAAGGGCTTTATGAATTAATAAATCATTCGACACAATCTTTTTAATAACACCTAATTCTGATGGCTCTTTAGCTTAACATGAGTTAGACGGAGAGGAATTCTGATTTTATAAATGCTCAGCTCGAAGGAAAATAATCCTCATACCATCGAAACGCCAAGACATGCTTCGCCGGTGAAATATATCATCAAGTTTCTCCTGGTATGGTTCCTTGCCCTTCCGGTGATAGCGGCAGTAGCTCTGCTCTCCGACATAAACTGGACCAAGCCCTATGTCGAAAAGGAGCTTAGCGAAATCCTCCATCGAGACGCCAAGATAGGACGCTTGAGCTGGCACCTTGGAATGCGCGGTATCTCCATAGACACAAGAGATCTCGAGCTTTTCGAACTGACCGGAGAGCCGTTCTTCCAATCTCAAAAAACAGCTATCGGAATAGCGGTATTGCCGTTTCTCTCCGGCAAACTCGTCTTGAAACATCTGGATTTTCGAGCCCCCACAGTCTGGCTTGTAAAAACCGGTCCGGCTAGATGGAACTTCGAAGACCTGCTCATCGACGGACCGGAGATTCGTTTGATCAATGTCCAGGAAGGCAAGGTTCTGGTGGTGGACGAAACCAGAGACCCGGAGCGCAAGTCGCCCTTCGAACTGAATGATTTAAAAATGAGCCTCAACTGGCCCCGCAAAGAGAAGAAGCTGCCTTTCTTCCTCTCGGTAAAACGAAAACTGGACAACGCCGAAACCAATGTCACCGTAGAAGGCTTCGGCAAGGGCGCCTTCGAGACCTGGCCTACGAATAGATACACTTTCAAAATAAAGGGAGAGAGCCTTGATCCGGAAGACTTCTCAACCCTGCTCACCTACCTCGAAGACGATCAAAGCAAGAAAACCGGTGCCTCTCAAAACAACATGAATCTCGATGGTTTGCTTGATGTCGAGATAGAAGGAGAAGGAACTTTCGAAGAGGGATTGAATGCCACCATAGCCGGCACCTTCAAAGAGCTGGCGGTAAAGAACAGCGCCCTGGGAGATATCAATGCCGGCAAGGCATCCGGCACCATGAACATGATCGTCTCGGACGAAAATCTTGCCTGGGAGAAGCTGGCTTTCCATTTGCCCGGGGTCTCGATAGAATCGACAGGCAGTCTTATGAAATGGCAAGATAAGGATTCCAGAGTCAGTGCCGATATACAGGGCAAAGTCACCGACATCAAAGAGATAGATTATCTCTTCGGAGATCTAACCAAAGAGTTCAAGAAGTCCAGCAATAGCCTTCTTTCCCAGTTCAATCCCAGCAAAATTTCGGGCAAGGCTTCCCTTACCATCAATCTAAAAGGCACCGTCAATGACACCAAGATCCTGACCAAGATAGAGACCGACAAACTGGTTTTCGGAGATGTTATCAAAGATGCCCAGTCCCAGATGCCTTTGCTCTATGTTTTCGGAGTAACCCCGGAGTCTAAGATAAGCGGCAATTTCAGGGTGGAAGACCAGGAGAAGATCGAACTGGAGAAAGGAGAACTGGCCTCTCCCACCGCCAAGATTCAGGCGAAAGGCTGGATGAACCTGAAAAAAGCCGTCGGTCAACTCAAGCTGGAGGCAAACTCCATCTCCCTTTCCAAAACCGGCGTCAATATACAACAGCATCGCTCCAAGATAATACCCAAACCGGGCTTTCTAGAAATAGGCAAAAAATATGAAGTGGCCCTCAGTGGCGATGCCAGCGCTCGCTCCACCGTGGACGTTCGAGGCAACACTCTAAACATCTCAGGAGATCTCAATCTCAAGAATGCCGGCATGTCGCTGCCGAAGAATATACTCAATGTCTCCAAAGTAAACGGCAAAGCCGAATTCAAATTCTCCAATCAACGCGGTCGTATCGACATTCCTCTAGTGACAGGCCGGATGGGAGACGGTAAGTTCGAGTTGAGCGGCTCTGTCATAGCCAGGAATGAGCCCATCGTCGACCTCTCTTTGCACGCTACTCACTTTGATCTCAAACATCTCAGCGGTCTGATGAAGCTCTTCCAGGTCGATATGCCGATCTTGACCGAAGAGTTTTTATACGGCTCGGTTAAAGATGTGCGCCTCAGACTGGCAGGTACACCTAAGTATCCCGAGATCTTCTTCAGCGCCGTCCCCGATGACCTCTACTACAAGCCGCCCGGTCTGGAAAAGCCGCTTCGAGCAACGGCCGGATACATAGTCTATGACGACGATCAGCTCGTCCTCAAAGAAGTTGCCCTGGTCTCCAGGGGAAACACCATCGTCACCAGTGTCTCGATAGACAATGTCTCAACCGAAGCGAGACTGACGAGAGCAAAAGCGAAAACCGAAGGAATAGATCTTGCCGACGTGCACTACTACCTGTCATCGCCGGTGATGCCCCCACCCTTGCAAACCGCTTACAAAGAGCTGCTCAGTGAATATAAACTCTCGAATCCACGAGGAAAAGCCTATGGCGATATTCTCTGCATGGTCGAGGAAGACGGAGAAGTGGTGCTCGATGGTTTAATAGGTTGCTTCAAAGTCGGTGTCGATTTCTACGACTTCCCTGTAACAAATCTGGCGGGAATCCTGGCAGCATCCGGAGAAGACCTCTTGCTCAGGGACATGAACGGCTCTATTAGAGAAAGTCGCTTCAGCCTCGATGGCTTCATCAAGAAATATCGCACCAAAAATCCGAACTGGAAAGCAGAACTATCGGCAAAACTGCATCCAAGAGAGATTGTCCAGGTTTTGCCGAACATAGAAGAGAAGCTCCAGGCAGGCGAGATCCATGTAAAAAGCAACGGTCCTCTAACCCTGCGCTCAAAAATAAAAGGCAACTTCAAAAAGAATGACATCCAGTTCACCCTGGCGGCGGACAAAGAGGACAAGCTCTCGGTCAAGACCAGGCTTGGCAGGATCTATCAACCCGCCGATCATCACCTGACCCTGGACGGCAGCATCGTTTTGGAGCCGGAGAACCTCAAGATCAACAATACCCAGCTACTACTGGGCGATACTTTGATAGCGCTGAAGGGTAACGTCAAGCTTACCCCGGACAAGACCAATCACGGTATCTTCCCCTATAAACCAGACGGACTCGATGTGGATCTCGACTTTCCCCAGGAAGCGTCGCTCAATACCCTGGTCAGCCTGGTGGATCCTGATCTGGCAAAAGGAGTATCCGGCGAGATCAAGGGGAATATGAGCGCCCGGGGCAAACTGCCCAATCCCGCTCTCTCAGGCAAGATAGAATTCGCCAAGGTCAAGCTGCCGGATTTCACCATCGACAAACTTGAAGGTCATATTCGAGGAGAGAGCGGCAACGAGGCCGGAGACGAGAAAGAGACCACCGCCTGCAAACTTGTCATCTATGATACGGAATTCAATCATATATTGCTCCGCAATTTGAGCGCCGACCTCTTATATGAGCCGGACAAGGACAAAAAAAACCCGGGCCGGATTCACTTGAAAAACGGTCATGCCACCGTCGCAAGTGGCGCTGTTCGGATAGACGGGTGGAGCGATTTGGGAACAAAAAAACACTACATCAAATCGGTCATGAACGATGTTTCGGCAAGAAAGCTATCCGAGAGGCTGGCAGGCGATCCCAATGAAGTCACCGGAGAGCTGGAGTCGATTCTCGAGGTGACCAGCAAAGGCTGGACAAAAGGGGAGTTGATGAAGAATCTGGAAGGCAAAGGTCGGGTCAAAATCACCAACGGTGTCGTGGGACGATTCGGCACCCTCCAGACCCGGTTGACTCAATACAACCTCCTCACTCAAGGCATCTTCGGATTCAATATGAACAACCTGCTTCAGAGCGTCTGGCCGGTAAGAACAGGAGAATTCGATGAGCTCACCAATTCGTTTACGATTTCAAAAGGCAAAGTCAACATCGAAGAACTGCGTTACACCGGTGACGACATGCGCCTCTGGGGCGCAGGAGTAGCCAGCCTGACGGATAACGAGCTGATAGTCGACATCGCAGGCAAGATCCCCCGGGTACAGAAGAGTATGATCGGTGGCGCCGTCGGTAGTGTCTCCAGAAAAATGACCCTGCAGAGAGCTATGCACCTGGTAACATTCGGCAAGCTAGAGAATCTACCATCCTTGCCTTTGATCGGCTCCATCGCCAGCGACAAACCGAGAACCTTCACCTTCAAAATCACAGCACCACTGGACAATCCGGATGTGGTGGCCAAGTCTATTATGAAGACCTTCAAGTGGCTTCCCAACAAGCCGGCAGCCACAGCCCATCCGGTGCCCGGTATAAAGTAGCATCCGAACAGGAAAATATATCGGACACCATCGGTAATGGCTGGTAATGCCATTTGATTGCATTTATCAAGAAGCTATGTATCATTAGGAGCATGAGTACAACTGAATATGAGTCCGGTGCAGGCAAAGAGAATGAGAGCCTGGACTTCAGCGTCTCAGCCCTTCCTTTGAACAATAGGGCTGCCCATAGCTGTCGCTCCATAAATGTCTCGATCTCCTCGCCTGGCTCCGCGTCCCTGCAAAACAAAATAGCCAGCCAGATTTCCATCTCCCATCCAGTAGGATCGTTTGGAGCGGATATCGGGCTGAGTTCTATCAACAGGGATAAGCCGAAAGATAAGAGACATCCGGCCAGGCGCAAGAGATCCTTTTTAGAACAACAGCTCAAAAATTATCTGGAGTATGCCGGTTACGAACGCAGTCTCTCGAAGCACACTATTCTGGCCTACGGCAGGGATATCCAGACCTTTGTAAATTGGTATCAGGGAGAAGCTCGTAAAACCCACCAGGTGCCCAAGCGTACCGATATTTCGGAATACATGCTGAATCTGAGCAGGCAGAACCAGAAGCCTTCCAGTATCGCAAGAACCCTGGCAAGCCTGAGGGGCTGGTTCGCATGGATGAAAAACGGCGGCACCATAAGTGATGATCCGACCGAGACCATGCACAATCCCCAGAAAGGAAGAAAACTACCGGCGGTGCTCACCCAATCCGAGGTGAAGCGTATTCTGGACACGGCGGAATCAGCCAGGGACAAAGCGATACTGGAGCTGCTCTACGCTTGCGGGCTGAGGGTCTCAGAACTTATCGGTCTCAACATAGATGACCTGTCACTCAATCAAAGCTATCTGAAATGCCTGGGCAAAGGCGATAAAGAAAGAGTGATTCCCGTTGGCGATACTGCCCTGCTTGCCCTATCTAAGTATATGAACGATCCAAAAGAGCGTACTCTCGCCTTAAAGACCCGATTTGAGAAACCCCGAAAGGTCGGAAGGCCAAGAAAGAAAAAGTCCGGTGGCCGGTTGGCAAGATACAAGAATCCAATACTCAGCGAAGTATCCGCGTCTCTAAACCGAGCGAAAAGCGCAGACAGAGAGGCACTCTTTCTCGATGACCGGGGCAATCGCCTCAGCCGCAGCCATGTATGGAGACTGATTAAACGAGTAGCCTCCGAGGCTGGTATCACCAGAGAGCTTTCTCCTCATACCTTGAGACACAGCTTCGCCACCCATCTCCTGGAAAATGGCGCCGATCTGCGCTCGGTCCAGGAACTGCTCGGCCACTCCAGCGTTGTCACCACCCAGCTTTACACCCATGTCAGCCGCAATCACCTGAAAGAGGCCTACTCCAACGCTCAGTCACACTTTGGTAACACTCGAATATCCTGATTACAGCAGCCTTTAGAGCCTCAATGTAAATAATTTTAGCTTTCAAGCGATGAAATCATATATTAATAGGATACCTTTAAGAGGCCTGAATCCGAGCGACGGAGCATTGAGCACGCAAGCGAAGGGGTCGAGCCCCGGCACGGAGAGCACGGATACAGAAGGCAATCCAGGTTAGGTTGAAACCTGCCGAAGTAAGGTCTTAGTCAGTTCAGTTTCAATAAAGACAAGAACACCTGTTCAAGCGGTCACCAGAAAATCGGCCGTCTTACTCGGCAAATTCCAACGAATCAATATTGACACGGTTAAGGGATCATATTAATGCGTCAAACAAAAAAGGTTGAAGGAACCAAAATCGCCCAGGCGGCTAAGGATCTGAACGTCACCTCGGTGACAGTGAGAAGATACATCAGCGAATTCAATATCGAGACCGCCACCGATAAAAACGGGATCAAGGTTCTACCCGAACAGGCCATGGAAGAGCTCAAAGAAGTTCGCCGCCTCAAAGAGGAAGGTCTGACCAACCCTCAAGTCCTGGAATCTCTAGAAGAGCAACGCTCGAAACCGGCGAAAAAATCGGTAGAGAAGGTCGAGAAGGCAGAAAAGACAGAAAAGGCGAAGAAAGAAGAGAAGCCCAAGTCCAAAGCCAAAGCTAAAGAGAAAGACAGCGAAGACAAAGAGAAGTCTAAAAAAGCCAAATCCACCACCGCAAGAAGAGGCAAGAAGGTCGAGCCTGATGTGGATGAGGTGGAGGAAGAGGAAGAAGCGCCAGCGGCTTCCCGGGGCAGAAAGCGTACACGCCGTAAAGAAGAAGAAGAGGAAGAAGTAGAAGAGTCGGATGTCGAAGCCGAATCCGAAGAGGAAGAGGAGGAAGAGGAGAAATCCGGCGATTCTGATTCTGATTCCGATTCCGAAAGTTCTGACGGTAGGCTCAAGCATTCCCTCACCTGCCAGACATGCGGCAAAACCTTCGAACATCCGAATCCAAGACTGAGAGACTGTCTCGACTGCTATAGAACCAAGCGCAAAGAGAGACGTCGGGGTGGCGACCGTCACAAAAACGTCATCCAGCATCCGCTGGCCCAGCAGGTGGTCAGCAAGATGGCCAGCCAGCAGCAATCCAGAGATGATAGAGACAGTAGAGAGAGCAGCAGGGACAGAGATCGAGACAGAGATAGAGATAGAGACAGGGACCGGGATAGAGACCGGGATAGAGAAAGAAGCAGACCGGTCCGGGAAGCCAGCCATCAAGTAAGACCGGTTGCCCATGTCCAGAGCCAGGCTCAGCCTATAATCGGCGGTCTCAAAACCAAAGTGAGAAGCTATCGCAAAGCGATAGACGAAACCAGAAACATAACAAGCTCGCTGAAGCGAAGATTGGAGCGCCCCGATCTGCCTGAAGGCGAAAGAAGATGGCTGGAGCAGATCTACGCCTATCAGCTCATTCTGCACCAGGGCTGGCGGCATCTATCGGAGTATCGCTCCACCACCAATCAACAAGCCAAGCAAGACGACTAGAGCCAAATAGGTTTAAATTAAAAAGGATCCGGTAGACTCTTGAGCGGGTCGCCCCCGGCTTGATTATGCGGCATAGAGTTAATCGGCTGATGAAATACAGCATTAGGGTTAGGACTGGCGTTCTGATTCAGTGCATGTTGGCCGCTGTTGTAATAGGTAGGTTTGGTGTACTTGGAGGCATAGAGCCCGGGATCCGATGAATTCTGGATCAGCCCGGGAACCTGTGCCTGACTCTGAACCGGAGCTTGATACGAAGCCGGCTGATGATTCACCAGACCCGGCACCGCGGGCTGAGCCGGAGCCATATTGAACTGCGGCGCATTAGCAATGCCTGGTATCCCTGGCAAATTTCCGCCACCCAGGGCAGGTGTCATGGTGGTGAGATCGATTGTACGATTGACCCTGACAGCCACATTGCGACCGGCTTCCACCTCGAACTCCTTGCCTCGCATACGCTTGTTGTGCACCCAGCCGATACCGCCGGCGAAGGAGCCAAGCATCCCTTTGACCTGTTTGCCGTAGTCACCCATGTTAAAGCCTGAGTTTCTCGACTTCGGTTCATCTTCGAGTTCATGGGCCGGGTTCTGATCTATATAACCATGAAAGGTCGTGGTCCTTCCGTCCGGAAACACCAGGGACTGCAGACCCACCGTCAGCTGTCCCGGCATACCGCTGCGCATCTGACGAGCAGAAGCGGCATTGACGATGGTGCCCACTATTTTCGAACCGGGCGGCACTACGACAATACCACTATTGACGAAACCTTCCGGTAACTGAACAGCGAAGATGTCACCGGGTTTACTCTTCTTCGAAGAGAGGTCGGCATCGATTACCCCGGTCAAAACCGTGCCTACAGGAATTCTCGAGCCCAGGATCTGATTCATGAAAGCCGGACTACCGGGAGGATGATGGGTATCCGGTCTCAAAGTGCCGGGCATACCCAGCTGGGTGTGGCTGTTGACGCTGCCGTAATTACCGGTGTATTGAGCCGGGATCTGAGGCGGCGGGTCCGGTCTGTCTATCTGCCACTGCTCTCTGGAGAAGGCCGCCTGCTCATAGAAGATCATCATGATGATTATGGTTGCAATGAGATATCGCAAGAACTTCAAGGCACTTGCGATCACTTTATGACGGACCGATTCTGTTTCGTTTACGTTCATAAGCTCCCGTGTTTCTTCCGATTCTGAGCTTCTCAAGAATTATTCGTATTTTAAGATCCTCCTCCCTTGCGGCCTATGTGAAGATTACGTATAGGAAAAAATAGTGGTTCTCGGGGATTTCCAGCCGGTTCATGCTAGAATCACGGATTCCTTCGGGTTTTGGCAGCTCTTTCGAGCCTGCCGTAGTCCGTAGGAATAAATGTTGAAATACCCTTGCCTGCTCTGCAGGACGCACATGACCATAGGGGGAATATTGTGTCGGAATTAAAAGACAATATCAGGCTGTTCGAAACGGTCTACATCATCCGTCCCAATCTGGATGAAGAAGGGGTGGATAAAACCATCGAAGCTGTCGAAGAGTTCATGAAAGGACAGAACTGCGAAATCCTCTCCACCGAAAAGAAAGGCAGAAAGCGCCTTGCCTACGAAGTGAAGAAGATGCGTGATGGCTATTACGTGCACACGGTGTTCAAAGCCGGTCCGGAAGCCATTGCCCAGCTCAAGCGAATGATGTCTCTTTCGGAGGATGTCATCCGTGAACTGACCATCTCTGTACCGAAAGCGGCCCTGGAAGTCCAGGCATAACCAGGTCAGAGAGGATTTTTGAATGAGTTTAAGCAAAATAGTCGTATCGGGACAAGTAATCAAAAACCCGGAAAAGCGGTTTACACCCAACACCAATGTGGCGGTCACCGAATTTGCCATAGCGGTAGATTCACTGCCCCGCCAGGGACAGAAACAGGAACCTACTCCTGTGAAAGTAATTGCCTGGCGTGATCTGGCCGAGCGGATAGCAGCCGAGATCAAAAAGGGCGATGTGGTCTGTGTGGATGGAAGATTGCAAATCAACAACTACACCACTTCGGAAGGACAGAAGCGAAGAGATGTGGAGATCGATGCCACTTCGGTAGAGAATCTCTCCCACCTCACTGGTGGCGAAGCCCGTCCCAAAGCAGGAGCCGCCGTCGCATCCGGGTCCGGTGCATCCCAGGAAGATATAGATTCCATCTTTGCTTCCGAAGATGAGATCCCGTTTTAACCCTTGTTCCAGTCAATAGAATGACAATGAATTTTTCAAAGTAAAGGAGATAGAAGAAGATGGCCCGTTTTAGAGGCGATGGACCGCCCAGAAGAAGAAAGACCTGCAATTTTTGTGCCGACAAAGTCGAGTACATCGATTTCAAGGACCCGGCCAGACTGAAGAAGTACACTACCGAGCGCGGCAAAATTCTGCCCCGTCGAATCAGCGGTAACTGTGCCATTCATCAGCGCATGCTCACCGTGGCGATTAAAAGAGCAAGAGATATCGCCCTGCTCCCCTTCGTAGCTGAAGGTTAAAGCGAGAATTCCCGGAAGCCGGCTTTTGAATGTAATTGACTCAATTCAAGTGGAATCAGTATTCAAGAGCCGGTTTTTGCAAAAACTGACACCTTCAGGTGGACTCTTAGAACGGCTGTGGTGTAAGATCTTTCCACGTGCCGAAGTGGTGAAATGGCAAACACGCTACGTTCAGGTCGTAGTGAGCATTAGCTCTTGTGGGTTCAAGTCCCACCTTCGGCAATCTTTATTATTACCAGAAAAAAATTAGAGGTGCAATTGGCTTCAGATCCCCGTCGTCCAGACCCGAAAAGAGATTTACCGCCCTTGAACGATCGCATTCGCGTTCCGGAATTAAGGCTAATTGATGACGAAGGAAACCAGGTCGGAATAGTTCGCACCAAAGACGCTTTAGCCCAGGCCAAAGAGAGAGGTCTGGACCTTTTCCTCGTTCAACCAGATGCTGTCCCGCCGGTGGCCAAAATAATGGACTACGGACGCTATAAGTTCGAACAGGACAAAAAGGCTAAAGAAGCCAAGAAAAGACAGCATCAAGCCGATGTCAAAGAGATAAAGATGCGTTACAAAATCGAGGATCATGACTATCAAGTTAAGCTCCGTAACGCAAAAAAATTCCTCAATAACGGCGACAAGATCAAAGTGGTGACCATGCTGCGCGGTCGCGAAATGCAGCACAGCAGCATGGCTGTAGAGCTTATGAACCGTTTTGCAGAAGAGCTTGTCGATTTATCGATTATGGACAGACCGCCAAAAATCGAGGGTCGCAATGTTATTATGATTCTCTCGCCTGGATCTCAGAAGAGATAAGGTGGTATCATCATTTGCTCTCACGCCGTTGTGGCCTGTCCGCCGGAGCGCTGAGCAGATTAGCGGGCCGAATTGAAGTCGGTCCCGGAATTCCGAGTTTATATCAAGGTACTGATCATGCCAAAAATGAAGACCAACAAAGCGGCAGCTCGCCGTTTTAAAGTAACCGGAACCGGTAAGGTTCTGCGCAAACAAGCCGGCACCCGCCACATCAACGAGTGGATGTCCGCCGATGTGAAGCGCAATCTAAGAGGCTGGGCCAGACTCGACAAAGATGTCGAAGCGCACATCCTCGAAATGTTCCCCTATCGCAAGTATCTGCGATAGAGATCTAAATTAGCCAACAAAAACTGATTCATTCCGTATAAGGGATCTCCTCCCCGACTACGCTTGAACCAAATCGAAGAGAAAAAAAACAAGCAGGAGAATAAGTTATGTCCAGAGTAAAACGTGGCAACGTGCTTCAGAAGCGCCACAAGAAGATCCTCAAGTACGCCAAGGGCTTCCGCGGCTCCAACTCCAAACTCTTCATCGCCGCCAACCAGACAGTGATGAAAGCCTGGAAGAACGCTTTCAGAGACAGAAGAAAGCGCAAGAGAGATTTCAGAAGACTGTGGATCACCAGAATCAACGCGGCTTGCCGCGCCCACGGCATGAGATACAGCCAGTTCATCGACGGTCTCAACAAAAAGAACGTCGAAGTGAACCGTAAAATGCTCGCCGATCTCGCGGTTCGTGACAAAGAAGCCTTCACCCAACTGGTCGAGCTGGCAAAGAACTAGATTGCGGCAGATAGAAGTTTCAGCATGGACTTCGCATCCGCTTCTCGCGCCCTGCCCGAGCCTATAACCAGCGCCTCCAATCCGCTGATCAAGCGCATAAGAGGTCTTGGCAGCCGCACAGGCAGAAGGAAAGCTGGGCTTTTCCTAGCCGAAGGCGAAAGCGTCGTCCGGGAAGCTCTCACAGCCTGTTGTGCCGATATCGAAGAGATTGTGATTTCATCATCCTTCGACAGACTCGACAGCCTGCTCGAAAATCTCCCCGAGAACAGCGACTGTCCACCTCTCAAAGTAGTGGACGAGAAACTCTTCAAAGAGGTCTCGGGTACCGAAACACCGCTTGGCATAATCGCTCTCGTGAAGCTACCTCAGAACGATAGAAGCGCAGTGCTCGGTTTGAAAAACGCACTGGTAACGGTGGCTTATTCAATTTCGGATCCCGGCAATCTCGGAACCATAATAAGGTCTTCGCTGGCTTTCGGAGCCGACGCTGTTTTCTTGACCCGGGGCTCTGTGGATCCATATAATCCAAAGGTGGTGAGAGCCGCCGCCGGAGCCCTCTTTGCCCTGCCGGTCATAGAAGATGTAGACGCACCGGATTTATTGAACGAGGCAAAAGCAGCCGGTATTCAGGTGGTCAGCCTGGCAGCCTCAGGCCATAAAACGCTCAAAGAGGTCGATTTCAAGAAAGCGAGCCTTATTCTAATAGGCAACGAAGCCCACGGTATAGACCAGGATCTGCTGGAAAAGTCCGATCTGGTGGCATCGATTCCGATTGCGAAGCGGAGCGAATCGCTTAACGCCGCCGTTGCCCATTCTATTGCCCTTTATGAAGCATCTGATCAGAGAAGGAAAATCCAATCGAGCTGACAATCTTGCTAGAATTAGCAGTTCAACTCAAACAATAGATATCGAGCATGTCCAGTTCAGAAGCCGAAGCAGAATTAAAAGGGGATATCGAAGCCGAAGAGGAAGAAGATCCTTCTTCCATGACCGTGGTCGAGCATCTCGATGAGTTGCGGCTAAGGTTAATCAGAGGCATCGCCTATGTCACCGTGGCCTTCTTCATCGCCCTTGTCTTCGCCAAGGACATCATGAAGATTCTGCAAGCTCCGGCAGGCGACATCACTTTCCAGGCTCTTTCGATAGAAGAGCCTATCATGGTCTTCTTCAAGGTCGCTTTCTATTCGGCATTGGTGATGGCGTCACCTTTCATACTCTTCGAAGTAAGCCAGTTCGTCGCCCCCGGTCTCACCGAGAAAGAGAAAAAGATAGTGGCACCTGCCCTCATCGGCGGACCGATTCTCTTTGTATGTGGTGCCAGCTTCGCTTACTTTTTGTTGTTGCCGCCGATGCTGCACTTCTTCCAATCTTTCGGAGAAGGGGTGACACCTATAAACCAGAGACTGGATTTCTACATGTCCCTGGTATCATCGCTACTTTTATATATGGGACTCTGTTTTCAGCTTCCGATAGTGCTTTTCGCCCTTTCACTGACCGGGCTCGTCACCTCGGATCACCTTATAAAAATCTGGCGCTATGCCGTGGTTGGTGCTTCGGTGGTGGCACTGGTTATCACCCCGGATCCAACCGCTGTCTCGATGCTCCTGGTCACAGGCGCTTTGATAGGCTTGTATTCGATAACTGTAGTGCTCCTCAAGTTATTCGGGCGCTGAATCAAAAACGATGAATCAATTTCCTTTCAGCGAAGATATACAGATTCTGGTCTGGCTCCCACTGGCTCTAATATGCCTGAAAGAGGTCAAAGAGAACTGGCGTCAGATCTTTGACAAGGATCTGACTTTATCCGATAGAAGAGCGCTGATTAAAATCACGCTCTTCTTTACCTATCCGGTGGTGGTTCTAATTCACGAAATCGGTCACGCCCTGGCCACTATACTGCTCGGCGGCGTGGTAAAAGAGCTTCATTTCGGGATCTGGTGGGGCTATGTTCTGCCGGTGGGAGATTTCAGCAGCCTCGATCATCTGCTCATCACCCTGGCAGGAAACGTGGTGCAGATAGCTATCGGTTTTCTCTGCCTGATAGCAGCCGTCTTTGTATCCTCACCGCCGATAGTGGCGTTATTAGTCTACACCGGTCTCTATGCCATAGGCGGCACCGCCATAATCTACGCCCTCATGTCCGCCACCGACATGTACCTGGACTGGTCCAAGATCTATGCCTCGCCCCATACCGAGATAACCTCGGTGGTGGCGGTCTGTCATGCCTTCATAGTCGCTTTTCTTTTCTATTGTTTCTATGGAGCCAGACCACGAATCTGGTTCGCCGGCAAGACCCGACCGAAATGGCAAAAAGACAATCTAGCCGCCCTCGACAGAGTAAAAACCGACCCCAGCGCCATCAACTATCTAAGCCTGGCCTGGTCCTATTTCTTCATTGGAATGGATAGATTGACCCTCAAGTATCTCGACCAGGTCAAAGTGCTCGATCCTACTTTAGTAGATCGTTTCTATCTGCTCGGTTGCCTGGAACGCAATCGAGGCAAAAGCAAAGCAGCGGTTTCCGCCTTCGAAGAGATTGTGAAAAGCCGACATGCCTCGAAAGATACGAAAGCTCGGGCGCTGATGGCGGCGGGTCATTGTTTATCGGACGATCTACCTCCGGAGAACAAAAGCCTGGAAGATCACCGCAAAATCATCGAAACTTACGACCAGGCCGCCTCCCTGGTTACCGATACAGCCGATCCTCTCTTTTACAAGGCCTCTCTGTTTAATAAACTTGGTCTTCACAAAGAGGCAGAATTTCTTCTCAAGGATCTGGACCGCATGAAATGGCTGGATCCATCACTGCGGGCGGGTGTTCTTACCGAACTCAAGGTTGCCAGGAGCAAAGAGAACGCCGATGAATAAAAATCTCTCAGGCTTATCAAGATGGCCCCTCATATAATGACAAGCTCGAATCCACATATTGAGAGCGCAGACAACGGATAATGTTCGACAGCCCCAATAACTTCTATTTCTGGTGTGTCACGGGAATCTCGGTTCTCGTAGGCGTCGACACTGTGCTCCGTCTGTGGACCGAAAGACACCGTTTTCCCAAGGACGATCTCAGCGAAGAAGACAGGTCAATGATCTGGCGCATTGTGGTCTTCTTGATCTTTCCTCTTATTACATTGATGGAGCTCAACGCCACCGAAGTAGGAGCAAGGTCTTTCGGCGGTGAGTTGAGCACCTGGTCTTACGGATTACTCTGGTATGAAGCCTATCCTACGGCTCTGGCTAAATCGGCATTGATTCCGGCATTATTCTCGGGAGAGTTCTTTATTCTCTGCCTGGCTCTGTCTATGCTGCCGGCGCTCTTCTTCCGCCCCCATCCTTTTCTAGCGACATTAATAGGATATACGGTCACTTTTATATTCGCCGTCAACCTGATTATCGAACCGGTTATAGCTCTGACCGGCATGAGCGGCTCTAAATGGTATCTGGCTTTGAATGAAGGGGCGCCGGAGCAGATCATGCCATTGGCTATGCTGCATCTGGTCCTGGCCGTCATCTATTTGATGGTGGTAAGAAACAGATCCGTGCGTCTCTGGTTCTCCGAATTGACCAGGCCAGATGCCTCGGACCGCCTCAAAGCAGCGATTTTCGAATATCGTGCCACCGGGGACAGCGCCCGTACTCTGTCTAAACTGGGCATCCTCTATGAAAGAGCCGGATTGCACAGACAAGCCAGAGAACAGCTGAAAGTGCTGGAGAGGCATCATCCGACCTCACTCTATACTTATTTCTTGAAAGCCCTGGTGAATTACGGTCAGCGCAAATTCGACAAAGCGAAAGCCGCATTTCTCTATGCTTCGGACATGGCCCATGACGCGGCCATAAGCGGCAGCGCCATTACCACCATCGCCGAGACGGATAAGCTACGCGCCCAGCTCCTGGCTGCAGCAGCCTGCTCCTCATTTGCCGCCGGAGAGATTATCCAGGCGATTAACTTGAGCGAAAGAGCGCTGGAGCTGGATGATTCTTATCTAGTGGCACGGATGGTGAAGGTCGATGCCCTCCTGAGAACAGGCCAAAAAGACCAGGCAGCCCAGGAAATTCTTATAGCGGTTCATTCCGGACTTACTCTGGATCTGGAGAACAAAGTCCCCCTGGATGTGGAAGCATCCTTTGCTTTACTAGAAGAGATGGAATCCCAGAGAAGCGCTTCCGAAGCTGGAAAACGAACGGTATTAGAGACAGCAGGTAAAAATTAGATCATCTGTAGTCTGGATTACCTTGTCGGCCACGCATAGGAAAAAGTCCCGAAATTGGCAAGGGAAGGGAGTCAATACGTAATTTCAGCAATTAAACTATTAATCGTTCGCAAATATGGGCTTTCTCCCATTTTTAAAGGGCAATTTCTAGATATATAATTCGGATAGATTTTTAGGATTAGCCGGTCGTGAAAAAAGGCATCGTCAGTAAAGTCAGCCAGAACATGAACATTCGAACCAGAATGCTCCTGCTCTGCCTGGGAGTGGCGCTGCCCTTACTGGCTATCGGCAGCATCTCGCTGGTGATGCAGTACAACAGCCTTCATGCCGAATCTAAAAGAGCGACTTCTTTTCAAGCGGCGATTGCGGCCCGCACCCTCAGCCAGTGGACTTATTCTCAGCTCAATTCAGTCGCCGCCGTCGGTCAGATGGCTGTCCTTTCGGAAGGAAACCAGAACGACATAGAAGAGACCCTTCAGACCGCCCTGGTATCGCATAACAAAGATTGGGCCGAACTTGCTTTGATAGACACCAGCGGTGCGCCCCGCTCAGTTCAGGTCGTCGAAGGTGAGCACATCGTCTCGAAGACGGCAGGCTTTGTCAGGGCAGAAACTCTGGAACAGATCGGCCGCTACCGCCACGCCCTGCTTACAGGCTTCGACCAGAGTCCCTGGACCGACAGGCCCGGGATTTTTGCCGTAGCACCGGTTACCCAGCGTGGTGAATTGACCGGATATCTGGTGGCAGGCATAAAACCCGAAGCTGTGCTCGGTATATTCACCGGACTATCGCGCTCCAACGGCACAGTGATAACTGTGATCGACGACAAGAATCGTGTGGTCGCCAGAACACTTCAAAACGATTACTGGCAGGGTAAAGACTTCTCCAACGGACGCTGTGTAATCGCCGCCGACGGAAAGGATACCGGCACAATAGAAGGTCTGGGCATCGCCGACAAGACACCCCGGGCCTACGCCTTCGAGAGATCGCAACCGAATGACTGGCTGGTTATAGTCGGCGTTCCCACCCGAACCATATACAGTGGCGCCGCCGGCAGCCTCGGCGGCTACGACTGGCTCGGCACCCTGATAATGCTCTCTCTAGCGGCAATAGCAATTTCACTGGCCCTGGCCTATGCCGCTACCTCGCACTTCACCAGAACAATCAATGTTCTGGTCAAAGAGGCTCTGATGCTTGGCAAAGGAGATTTCACCAAACGTGTCAACGTCCAGGCAAGAGACGAGCTAGGCACCCTGGCCAAAGCCTTTAACGCCATGGCAGAGATGCTCTCCCTCGACAAAGAGCAAAAAGCGATGGTACAGAATATTTCTAATGCCGTCCGTCAGTCCCTGGATTTGAACGAGATCCTCAACACAACTGTCCAGGAACTCGGTAAAAATCTGGATGCCAGCCGCTGTTGTCTGGCACTTTTAGACGACCGCGGCACGGTCACCATGGAAGATGACGAACTGGCTTTCGACTATGTCTGGCATAATCCTATGCGCTCGGGCGATCAACTGCGAAACCGCAAGATTCCCATTCCGGAATCCAGCGTGCTCCGGCAGATCATCGAACAGGGATCGCTGATGTCCCTCGATGTCCTCGAGGACAGTGCCGGGACTATCTTCTATGCATCCGGTCAGTCTCCTGATGACTGGAAAACCATTAAGTCCTTCATTGCCTGCCCGATAAGCACCAGTCATGGTGCCCTTGGCGTCATCCTCGTTCATCAGTGCGACAAACGTCGCACCTGGTCCCCTTACGAGTTGGAACTGGTGGAGGCCGTGGCCGGCCAGGTGACGGTAGCCCTGGAACATGCCCGCCTCTACGAAAGAACCAAGCGCATGGCAGAGCAAGAGATGCTGATCAATCACATTGTGCGTTCAGTAAGAAGCTCTCTCGATTTGGACGAAATTCTCTCTACAGTGACTAGAGAGATAAGACATGCTTTGAGGGTGGAGAGAGTACAAATAATTCAACCCCGCTCGAAAAATCCGCTTATAGTAACCCACGAATCCAACGCCCAGGGTTATAGCAGCACCATCGATGTCTGCATGTATCCGGACCATCTCGATTTCGATCCGGCCAGACCCGAGAGTGGCGTTGTCCGTAATAGCGTGCTCGGCATCAATCTTGCCGGTCTGCTTCAGCTTTCTGAAGAGGATTCCACAGCCACCGCTCTGAAAGTCAGCTCTTCTGATCAGAATCAGACTCAGGCCCAAGTTCAGATTCAATCGATAACCATTCAAGAAGCGCCGATAGCGGTTATCGACGATGTGGCCAGGGACAGCCGCTCCCTTCCCTTTAATGCCTTCCTCAAGAGTGTCGGATCCAAAGCGCTTATCGCCGCTCCTCTAGTAAACGACAACAAGCTGATCGGACTTCTTGTAGTACACCAGTGTTCAAGCACCAGAGAATGGAAACCGAGCGAAGTACAGCTGGTCAATTCCATCGCCGACCAGCTTGCCATCGCAGTCACCCATGCCCATCTATTCGCCCAGGTTCGCCACCAGGCCATTACCGATGGTCTCACCGGTCTCTACAATCATATTTATTTCAAGAAACGCTTAGAAGAGGAGATGCGCCTCAGCGACAGAAAGGGAACATCCTGTTCGCTTATAATGATCGACCTCGACAAGCTCAAATACATAAACGACAACTTCGGTCACCCGGTGGGCGACGCGGCCATCCGCCAGGTGGCAGACATCCTCAAAACCGTTTTGAGAAGCGGAGATACGGCAGCCAGATACGGTGGAGAAGAGTTCGGCGTGATACTGCCCGAGACATCGCTTCTAGAAGCGGCATTAATTGCCAAACGTCTCTGCAACCAGATTCGCACAAGCCCGGTGCCTGGTCTGGGTCAAATAACCGCCTCCATGGGCTGCGCCAGCTATCCCCAGCATGCGAAAAGCGCAGACGAACTGGTTATCAAATCGGACCGCGCCCTCTATGAAGCCAAGAACAACGGCAGAGACCAGGTCAAAGTCTATGAAGAAGAAGAGAGCAACCTCAATACCGGCATCTCTTCGGTCAAAGAACACAGTTTCACCGCTGACGAGATCGAGCATAGATAATGAAGAGACTGGTGCTCTTCGACATAGATGAAACAATGATCTCCTCGGACGGCGCCGGTCGTCGTGCCATCGGCAAAGCCCTGGCACAACGCTTCGGCGGAGATATCGATACGATTAAGGTAAGCATGTCGGGCAAGACCGATCCCCAGATTCTTACAGAGATCCTGCGCACCTGCAACATGGATGATGCCGAAATTGAAAGCAGTATCGATGAAATTCTCGAGATCTATCTCAATTTGCTCCAGGCGGAGATAGACCGCTCCAACGCCTATATCATCCATAAAGGCTTCCCTGAACTGCTGGATTTATTGCACGAAGAAGAGGCTTTCTGTCTGGGGTTGCTAACCGGCAATATCGAAAGGGGCGCGAGGATGAAATTGAATCGCTTCGATCTAAATCGCTTCTTCCCAATCGGTGCCTACGGCTGCGACTCGGCAAATCGAATGGATCTCCCCAAAATTGCAAGAGACCGCGGCAGCCTTCACTTCAACATCGATTTCGAACCGCGGCAAGTAACGATCATTGGCGACAGCATCTACGATGTACTCTGCGCCAAAGGTTACGGAGCGAAGAGTATAGCCGTAAACACCGGCAGCACCGCCCGGGAGATGCTGGAAGAACAAGATCCGGATTATCTCTTCGAAGATCTTGGCGACATCGAAGCAGTGGCCAAAGCGATTCTTGCTTGAATTTGTTAAAAGAACTCGACACAGAACGGCTTTTTATGGGCGAAGACATCAACTAGGGATGGCTCGATTATCTGTTCAGCTTCTGCTGTATTATTTATCCCGACCATGGTCTGAATAAGTCTTCCGGGGGTAAAAACCGGACCGCTCTCAGCTGATTTATGAGAGGGGCTGATTGAGAGAGGATCTTCAATTTTAAAAGCTCCTGCTGTATCCTGGAGTCCGAAAGTTTCTAGTAGTGCCTCGGTATGCACCACCCGTGCCATCACTCCCGGTTTGTAAACGAACTTCATCTGGGGATCGGTTATGCCAAAGGAAATAACAGGCTCTGGAGAAGGAAGGGTGATCTCGACTTTGTCGAAATTCAGATCGTCCATTCGTCTGACCAGAGAGAGTCCATCTAAAAAAGCCTGGCGATTTAGATATGCGAACTCCACAACCTCCAAGGTACGCTCCTTCGGCGACCTGGTGTTCCAGAGCATATAGCCCTGATCGCTGGCATAGATGCTGGTCTCGCGCTGAGGATTATTCACCAGACGTATCCACTGATGTTTGCTTCTGCGCAAGCTCATGTTGCATTTGGCAATCCATTGATCGTGCACCTTTGCTATCTGGTCGAAATCATCTAGAGCCAACTTTCTGAAGACGGTACTGTCACCACAGTCCGGCAGGGAAGAGAGATTGGCTTCTAGAGTATATTTGAAGTCTGAGACCTCGTATCCGAGACGCTGGTAGAAAGGATAAGAAAATGGCCAGAGGGTCGACACCGGCACGCGCTTGTCATAAAGAGACTGCAAACAGGCTCTCAAACATTCACGAATCAGCCCCTGTCTTCTAAAAGCAGGATCGCACGACACGGCGGAGATACCGCCGCAGGGGACGAGCTTATCACCCAGCCACATCTCAAAGTGAATTATACCGGCGATACTTACGAGATAGCCATCATGATAGACACCGAAGCGTTCATTTAAATAAGTCTCGAAAAAAGTTCGCCAGCGTACCCGATCATAAAAACCGAAGGACATTGACCAGATATCGATGGCCCGCTCCAGATCATCGGCATTAATAGATTTGACAACATGTTCACCGGATTTGACAATCATCTAAAAATCCCCATTGACAAGCAGATAAGGTGCACAAGATTCGTTTCGTCCAACTATAATATGGCGGCTATCATTATAACCAGCCCAGGGTGGCCTGAGCGAATCGCGAACCGCGGATCATCATCGAAATGAGCCAAGCAAGAAAGCTGAGAGGAAATAGAAGAAGAGTACTGGCTTACATAGGCCTGGGCTCCAACCATGGCGACCGAGTCGGCTATATTCAGCAAGCCGTGCAGTTTCTCAAAGACATTAAAGAAATAGAAGTGGTGGAATGCTCCAGCCTCTATGAAGCTGAGCCCGTGGGCGAGGAGTACACTCAATGGTTCGTCAACGCAGTAGCCATTATCGAAACAAGTTTTTCCGGCGAAGAGCTGCTTGACGTTTTGCAAGATATCGAGAAAAGGCTGGAAGAGATGCACAAGCAAGAGCTTCTGGAAAAGAACGAGAGAGATCCGGGCAGGAGAAGAATCATCGACCTGGATATCCTCTATTTTGGCAACGAAATCCTGGACCTTTCTTATTTGACGGTGCCCCATCCGCTATTGCAGAAGCGAGCTTTCGCACTGGTGCCTCTATTGGAGCTGTCACCGGATCTGATGCATCCCCTCTTGCACAAAACAGTAGCTCAGCTCCATCAAGAGCTGAAAGAGCCTGAGCAGGTCTTCCTCTACGGAACAAGACAGGTAAGAGAATCAGAATCCCATGACTGACCCCTTTAAGATAGGCGTGGACATCTGTTCTATAAAACGGGTTGAAGAGACATATGAGCGTTTCGGAAAACGCTTCCTCGAAAAGATACTGACCGAAGCAGAAGCTGCCTATGTCACCTCCAGCCCCAAACATCTTATCCCGCGATTGGCAGGGCGTTTCGCCGCCAAAGAGGCCTGTGCCAAGGCTCTTGGCACAGGTCTCCGCGGAATAAACTGGAAAGATATGGAAGTTACGAAAATGCATTCGGGCGAACCGGGCATCTGCCTGCACGCAAGAGCAAGAGCCAGAGCAGAAAAGCTCGGTCTGCAAAACTTCCAGTTGAGCATCAGTCATGAAAGAGAATACGCGGTAGCATTCGTGGTGGCATCGGCCGCATCTTGAAACGGAGAGGCAAAGTAAATGACCAAAACCGATAGCGGACATGACAGCATAATCACTTTCACCAGTGATTTCGGCACAACAGACGGCTATGTCGGCATTGTCAAAGGTTCAATCAGCAACATAAATCGTGATGCCACCATAATAGATTTGGCTCATGAGATAAGACCCTTCGATGTAAGGGCCGGAGCCTGGATCATCTATAACTCCTACAGATTTTTTCCTGCGAACACTATCCATCTGGTGGTAGTCGATCCCAAAGTCGGCTCCAGTCAGCGCCGCGTCCTCCTAACCAACGGCGAGCACCACTTTGTCGGACCGGATAGTGGGGTCTTCTCTCTGGTCCTCAATACCAGAGGAGACTGGACAGCCTATGAGATCAAAAACGAAATCTTCTTTCTTCAAGACATCTCCTCGAGCTTCCACGCCCGAGATATCTTCGGACCGGTGGCGGCCCATCTGTCTCTTGGCATAGAGCCGCACAAATTCGGACCGGAGCTAGACTGCAAGAGTTTAAATGTCTCGGCCTATCGACCGGCGGCAATATCATCATCGAATATCGCCGGAGAAGTTATCTATATAGACCGGTTCGGTAATCTAATCACCAATATTCCCAACTCGGCAATACCACAGGCAATATCATCGGGATGGAAGCTGAACGTCACCAATGAAGTAATCGACGAAATCTCTTTGACCTATTCTTCAGTGCCCGAAGGAGCTCTGCTTGCCTTCGAAGGCAGCCATGGCTTTCTAGAGATCGCCGCCAATCAAGCCAGCGCAGTCAAGAAATTGAAGGTCTCCATGGGAGAGCCGGTGGTCTTATGCTGAGAGTCCGGTTATCGGTCTTATACTTTCAAGGTGGTTATTTTGGGAATATCATAAGGGAATAGCTATTCTCCGGATATCTCACAGCAATGAGCAAAGCAAAGAAGAAAAGTTCGGAAACCGAAAAGAAACAGCCTGCCGATACAGAAGCGGTCAAAATAGAAATAGAAGCAGTAGTAGAGAACAGCGTCAATGTGCCCAGCAAGGAAGCCGTGGAAGACAGCGTCGAGCCGTCCCCGGAAGAGGCAGAGGCAGAGGCAGAAGCAAAGGCTGAATCCCTATTTGAAGCTCTGCACAAAGACGATCTGGAAAAAGAAGCGCCGGCACCGCTCGATCTTAGAGCCGCTACCCTGATAGTAGTCATCCTCACAGCTTTGAGCGTTCTGGCCGCCAAACAGTTTTCAGACCAGGGCATCCTGCTAATTTCAGGGATGTTTGTCTTTCTGGGCGCCTATCCGGCCATAAAGCTGGATATCAAAGACGGCACCAAGCGCTTCGCCGTGGAGATGGCCCTGATTTATGCGCTCTGCATGGTCATCTTCGTGATCTTGAGAACGCTTTTTCCCGATAACTACAACGATGGCGAACACGCCAAGATAGTGATCATCATCCTCAGCACTATGGCCTGTCGACTGATAGTCTGGCCTATCTACAACTACGAATCTTCAGACTCCGGCGATAAATAGCTTTATTCTTCTTCTTCCTCGGGCAGGTCTTCACCCACCGGTCTGCCGATTGATAGAGCGATCATAAGACACTGATCGACCCTTTCCATGACCTCCTGGGGAAAAGCTCCTATCTTGCTGACCAGAAGGGTCTTGGGAATGGTTGCGATCACTGTACAGTCGATCACACTGTCAAGGCGCAGCCCGCCTTTCTTGCCTGCCTCGCTGTCCATTTTCACCACCACCTGGGTAGGTTCCCGGGCGGCCCTTGAAGTGTTACTGGTAAGCGGAACCAACAGTACATCGTCCAGCCTATCGTTGTTGTAGTCGTTCGAAATCAATACCGCAGGCCGACGCTTGGTCTGGGTTTGGCCATCGTCTGTTGTATAGGGAAAAGAGACGAGAACTACATCGCCTTTCCTGTACTTTGTGATTTTTGTAGACATTCAGCCGAAATCGCTGGTAAGTTACTAAGGGCAAAACACTGCCTTATTAATTGTACCAATCATACAGAATTTTGAAGCACAAATAGGGCTCCTTGGAACCCTTTTGCAATAAATTGGATTTAGATTGATGAGCCGACTAGGTGCTTAGGCGTAATCTTCGTACGCGGCAACCATAGCGTCGTCCGCGGCAATGCAGAGACTGGCATTACGGGTCAAATCAGCCACAAAACCTGCGCGGCTGTTGATCTCGTGCATGTCCTTGAAAAATCCTATAAAGCCTTCTTTGAAAGAGAGAACTTTAGGCGGATTCTCGTTGTCTACGCATTCTCCGAAAAAATCATTCATATGGAGTGTTTGCCTCATGGATGGCGGAATCGCAGTTTATTGTTTGAAGTATACAGGCTTTCAAGAGGTAGTTCAAGCTTTTTTAATATTAATCTAGAACGGATTCTTGAGTGTCTAAGAAAGAGACCAACCTGAGTACTCAAATTCTTTATACCCATCCGATTTTTGAAAATACCGCCTTCAAAACATTTTTTTCGCCGCTCTCAGTGGGAATTTCACCACTAAAAACGGTCAGGAAATTCTCTTTTTAAGAATTCAATCGTCCGCTGGGTACCGCCACCGGGCACAATAATCTCCTTAATGCCCTGGGATAAGAGCTGCTCGCGGTCTTCATCCGGTATGACACCGCCGCCGAAAACAAGAATGTCTTCTATGCCCTGGTCCTTGAGGAGTTTCACCACCTTGGGCAGAAGAGTCATGTGAGCACCGGACAGAATGCTGAGCCCGATGGCATCAACGTCTTCCTGGACGGCGGTTTCGACAATCTCTTCCGGTGAGCGATGCAAGCCGGTGTAGACCACTTCCACCCCGGCATCTCTCAGGGCTCTGGCTATCACCTTGGCTCCTCGATCATGGCCGTCGAGACCAGGCTTGCCGATTAGCACTCTTACTTTTCTTTTCGTCATTGTCGCAACCATTTCACGAATACTTCCAAAACTCTCCATCTGACGAATAAGAGTATATCGCCTCGATTCAGGCAGAATCGTCGCCCCGGGAGGTCTTGTGTACGATGGTACGCGCCAAGTCATCAAATGGCTTCAGATCGTACTTATTAATCAAATAAAAACATCTGGCGGTTTTGATTATGGAGAATTTGAAAAATCTGGGAATCTCAAAACTCTCGATCTGCTCCCATTTGAGGGTCCGGCGCCAGAAAAGGTTGTGAAGCCTTATAGATTCGGCGGTGGTCTCCACTTTATTGGCTTCGAAAAGCAGCGGGATCAAAAAGAGAAGGTTGATGATACCTAGAAAGAGGAAGAAAAATACCTCTTTGAAGGGGTCCATGGTGTAGCCGTGTCGCAGACGGGTGATAAAACTCATGGTCATGGAGATATTGAGCATGAGCATGATTATCGCCCCGAAATAACGAAAGCCTTTGCCGAACCAACCTCGTTTGTATGTATGGGGAGCGTCGTAATCTAAATAAGGAAGCTTGTCCCCGGAACTGGACGTCTCCTCTTTTGACCGCTGCTTCTTTCTTTTCGCCATGAATTCGCCTTAAAAACTTGGACATTCAATAGCATATACCGTTTTAAGGATAGAAAAAGGGCTTCCAAATGCGGTACAAAGAATTTTTGTCAGAACCCGTTCTATATATAAGGTGAGAAGATGGCTAACAAAAAACTGGCTGAGTACTTGTTCGACAGAATTCAGGCTGCCGGAGTAGATTGCACCTTCGGAATTCCCGGAGATTTTGTTCTACCTGTCTATGCAGCTCAGCAGAAAACCAATCTCAAAACCGTGGTTATGACCCATGAGCCTTCGGTGGGCTATGCCGCCGATGCCTATGCCCGGCTCAGAGGTCTGGGCATCGCCCTGGTCACCTACGGAGCCGGTGGTCTGAATATGATCAATCCTATAGGACTGGCCTATGCCGAAGAATCTCCCGTTCTTGTAATCAGCGGCTCTCCCGAGACCCGCTACCGCAGCCAGAAACCCCATCTACATCATTGTGTCAAAACCTTCGACACCCAGTACAACGTCTTCAAAGAGGTGACCGAATCCCAGGCCCTGCTGCATAATCCGGTCACCGCCCAAGCTGAAATAGATCGGGTATTCAGCACCACCATCAAAGAATCGAGACCAGGATATCTCGAAATCCCGAGAGACATGGTCAACTACGACATCCCGATAGAAGAACCAGCCGCTCCTTGTTCGATGGAGAGCGAATCACCGGCGACAGAAGAAGCGGTCAACGAGATTATCGAGCGTCTTAAAAACGCCAGCAAACCGGTGCTTTTTGCCGGTGCCGAGGTGCGCCGCTTCAAACTCCAGGACAAACTGGTGGCATTTGTACAGGCCCTCAATCTGCCTGTGGTTACCTCAATTCTGGGTAAGGCTTCTTTTCCTGAAAGCCATCCCAATTTCATCGGCAACTATTTCGGCCAGTTCGGCAACCCCAAAGTCAAAGAGTACGTGGAATCTTCCGATTGCATCATCTCTATAGGAACAGTCCTGACCGAGATGGAGACCGCAGGCTATACAGCCAAGCTACCCATCGAAAACCTCATTCAAGCCACCGCCCGCGAAGTGGTAATCGGTCACCACAGCTACCATGGTGTCGATCTCAAATCAGTGGTCGAGACCCTGATCCAGAAATGCACTGCCAAGGTAAAACCGACCATGCGTTTCGAGATCCCTTCCATCGAAGAAGAAGCGCTGGTAATCTCTCCCGATGCCAAACAGCTGAGTGTGGCAGCCATGATCGAAGACCTGAACGGCTTGCTCAACAATCACTATTCGGTGGTCTCCGATGTCGGTGATTGCCTATATGCCGGTCTCAGCCTGAGAACCGATATCTTCATCGCTCCTGGCTATTACTCGAGTATGGGCTTCGGCGTTCCGGCAGGTATAGGCGCCTATCTGGCAGATCCCGACAGAAGACCGATTATTCTGGTGGGCGACGGCGGCTTCCAGATGACCGGCATGGAGATGTCCACTGCCGTAAAACTGGGCATCAATCCGATTATCATTGTCTTCAACAATGCCAGCTATGCCATGCTCAAGTTTATCGATCAGCAAAGAGACTACTATGACCTCGCCCGCTGGGATTATGCCGGTCTTGCCAAAGCGGTAGGCGGCGATGGCATCCAGGCGACCACCAGAGACGAATTCAAAAAAGCCCTGGAAATAGCCCGGGACTCCAACGGTCTTTTCCTCATCGACGCAGTGATCTCGAGCGAAGATATCTCGCCGACTCTAAAACGGCTCACGGACCACTTCGGAGCTAAAGTGAGAGCCGCCCTGGCTTCCTGATATTAACCACAACTAATATCACCGCCGGAGAAAAGACCTCAATAAATACAGCGGCTACAAACACGGTTACGGCAATCCGCCCGGACCGACTAGATCAGGATCTGGGTGTTCTAACACGATCTAATGCAATTCGGCAACTCTTCTTCTAAGATGCCGGGTGTCAACCTCACGCTCCCCTGAAACCGTTGCATCGATGAAGAAAAGATTTCCCGCTGCTAATTCCCTGGCTCTTCTCGCCGTCACGATCGTCCTTATGGCGCCCGGAGCCCTTGCCGCCGATGAAAAGAAGACAGACCGTCTTACCGCTCTACCAAAAGCGGTGGGCGGAGCGATTGCCGGCGTTACCGTTGGCGTTCCGGTAAATATAGGTAAGAGCGTAAAACGCATGACTTTCGACATGCACGATTCCATAAGCCAGAATTTTTCCTTCTCCGATGAGGCCGACGTGTACTCCAAGGTCGTAGCAGGAATACTGGCTGTGCCCTATGGACTGGTCGGAGGATGCATCTACGGCACTGTCAAAGGTCTGGAAAAAGGGGTTATCCAGGGCAGTGAAAAGCCCTTTTCAAAAGAGTCCTTTAGTTTGGAATAGCCCGGATCAGACTGATAGAAACCGACTGCGTAATTTCCCCAATGACAAGCGTGTCCGGTTGGGGCAATATAAGAGCATCGCAATTAATTTTATTCCTGCAAATCTTGCATCGGTTTCTTTTTAAATCATGGGCAACTTTCTAGACAGTTACGATGGCAATGTAATCCGCATCAAACCTCAGGATGATACGGATTCAAATATAGGATCGCAGTCCGAAACAGCAGCCTCATTACTAGGTGACGCCCTCCACACCGCAGCCTACAGTGCTCTCCAGAGTCCGCTCACCGCGGTCGCACAAACGGCTGACTCGGCTTTTGGAACCGACCTGACCGAATCGACCAAGTTTCTGCGCTCTCCCGATGAGATCACAGATACATACTCGGCAAAATGGCATACCCACCAGGTTGCCGCCGCGGTGGGCATGATCCTGCCGTTTATGTTGGCCCGCAAAGGGGCGAGGAATATCCTCAAGACAGAAGCGGCCGTAGGCAGCGGAGTCTTCTGGAAAACCGCAGCGGTGAAAGAAGCCGCTTTATCTGGTTTCATCTATGAAGCGGCTCTGCATCCCTCCACCGGCACCCACGACAATCTACTTGATCTCGGTGTCGACCGCTTCAAGCAAGGACTCTCCGGTGCCGCCACCTTCGGCACCCTGAGCTATGCCGGCATCGGTATCAGAAGTGGTGCCAAGGGTATGTTGGGAGAAACAGCACCGAACCTGACCAAATTCTTCGAGAATCCTATAACGGCTACAACCTTAGCAGGAGCTCCTGCCGGTCTGGTGAGCGCCCAGTCCAACTCGATATTGTTCGAAGGCAAGTTCGCCGATCTCGATACATCGGTAGAGAGCGCCTATGCCATGTCCTTCGTGGGCGCCAGCCTGGCGGCTGCCCATCAGGCACCGACCAGCAAGAACACCCTCTTGCCTCCACCATCAAATAAGCCCCTGGCTGAGCGCCTTGCCTCTCTAAAATCCACTGCCGGAGAAAAGATCGAGAGAAGCAAATTCTTCATCCAGGAGAAAGCCGCCGAAGCATCGCGCGGTCTCGATATTCTGGTGAGCGATCTAGCAGGACCTCAGCCGGCCCTCGCCATGGCCGGCTCGCCAGTTGGAATGAGAGCCTTTGAATTCGACGCACCGGGCAGATCGAAGGGAAACAAAGCCGTCAAGCCCGCTACCACAATGCACATGGAAGCACTGGATTTCGATGGTAGAAGCTCATCTTCCGGAAGACTCAGTGATCTGGAAGGCTCTCTGAAACTGCCGGAGCGCCCGGAACTCAAAGAAAGCCGCGAGCGAAACCCGGAAGCAAGTGCGGCTAGAGGAGAATCTGCTATCGACGTTCTACGAAGCCATTCTCTCCATGATATTGCCGACTTCGTCGCGTCCAACAAGACTCTCAGAGACCTTCGTGTAGATCCCGAAAGAGTCTTTCACGGCAACGATGCCCTCATCGTTATGGAAGTACAGCCGAGCAAAGCTCTACCCGATGGAGCCGCCCTCAAAGCGATAGTACCGGAAGGCGGCTGGGAGAATAACTGGGGCAAACGTCCCGGGGACGCGAAAATATTGGGTAAAGTCCATGAAGTAGAGATGGGCTCCAGTTCCGGCACCGCCTATGTCTACCTTCAGGAGCTGGTCGAAGTGCGTGATCGCTACGAACCACATCTGTTAGACGGCTACTTCCGGGGACTGGAAGGCAAAAACCTGGTATTCGAAGAACCCGGTAACAATCCCAATAAACAGTTCGGTATCAGCCAGAGAACCGGAAAGTTGGTTTTAATAGATTATCCGTCCACCGGAAAACCCGGTCATATGCAGACCCTGAACGAAATTATTCAAGGACCGGAATATTTCGAACGAGAATACGAGGCCGAAAACACTCGTATGCGCGAAGGCAAATCCGAAGCTGAAGCCGAAGCTGAAGCAGCCGAGTTGAGCCAAACCACCACAAGAGACTTTGAAAGACAGCGCTTCGTCGAAGAAAAAGGTCTGACACCGGCAGAAAAAGAGATGGTAGACCAGCTCTCCATGGGCATCACCAAATCCGAACTGGCCGAATACACCGCTCTCATGCGCGGTCAGTTGAATGCCGACGGGCTGCCTGACGTCAAAGGCATAATGCCTGAGATAAACGCCCTGGTGAAAAAAGCCAAAGCGGCCGGAATCAAATTCGAATAGGTGTAATTGCCTGCTAAGGCTTCGAAAAGTTACTTAACTTGAGAAGATTCGAGCTTGCATTTTCCTGCTTGCGTGTTAGCATTTTTATCGTGTCGGAAATTCGGTCCTTCATACTGGACTTAAAGCAAAACGATGAAGTTAAGACAAAGCCAAAATCAATTCTGGTGGAGCTGGTTCGAAAAAGCCGAGCCCCTCTCCTATTGGCGCTGAATTTCAGATCAAGCGATTAAGTAAGAGAATTCAATCTAACTAAAAGACGGGCAAGGTTAAGACAAGAGTCACCAGCCCGTATTTTTTTGCATTGCTTTTTAGAAATTGAGGACACCTAAAGTCATGACCGGGGAAACGATCTTATTCAAAGCCAGGAAACTGCATTGTCTGGCCCTGGACAAAAATTCAGAAAACAGTCCATTCATTCACCAGGGACGACCGATTGCTATTTTCGAACGCCGTTCTGCCGACGCCGACTACACAGTAACAGTGTTCAGAGCATCGGACCGAATCGTTCTCCAGCCTGATGCTCTAGAAACCCGACAGCCAAATTGCCCCTTCGACTATCTTGCCTCGGCTCTCGAAAGTCTGGCAAAGAGCGTCGACTGCTCCAACCTGGCTCCCTATGCAGATATTCCGTTCAAGTATGGCTTCCTGGGTTATCTGGGCTACGGACTGACAGCCTCTCAGGCTACCCTGGCTATACCAAGACAGAAACAACGCTTCATCGATGTTCCCGATGCAGCATTAATAGTCCCGGGCGCATTCACCATAGAAGACCGCAAAAACGGAAAGCTCTATCTAATATCGGATATCGACATCGAAGAATGCAAAAGCCTGATTGCAAAGGCAGCCTGTTCTAAACCGCTAGATTCAACCACCTCGAAAGAATCGACTGCGGCGATAGAGCCTTCTATGACAAAAGAAGAATACCTCGGCAAAGTTGAAAGAGCAAAAGAATATATCAACGAAGGCGAAGCATTTCAGATAGTGCTGGCTCAGAGATTCTCTTGTGCTCTTGAAGAGTCGGCGCTAGCGCTTTTCGAGAGAATAAGAAAGAGTGCTGATGCACCCTACGCTTACTATCTTGATCTGGAAGATTTCCAGTATCTGGGGCTCTCGCCCGAGAGCATGATCTCTATCGAAGGCGATAGAGTATCCTTCAGAGCCCTGGCCGGCACCCGGCACCGGGGGCGGGACGAAGCCGAAGACCTCGCTCTCACCAGTGAACTTTTGAGCAACGAGAAAGAAAACGCCGAGCATATGATGCTGGTTGATCTGGGTCGCAACGATCTTGGCCGGGTCTGTACTCAAGGCACTATAGAAGTGGAGAACCTCAAGCAAGTTTTGAAATATCCAAGCGTCATGCACCTCTCGACAGATTTGAAAGGCAAACTCGACTCCACTATCGCTCCTCTCAAAGCGGTTGGATCTTGCTTCCCCCGGGGCACTGTCTCCGGTGCCCCCAAGCGCCGCGCCCTCACTCTGCTTGCCGAACTCGAACCAGAGCGCAGAGGCATCTATTCCGGAGCAGTGGGCATTATCGAGATTGGTGGAGACATCGATCTTGCCATCGCCATCCGCTCCGCCACCATAAAAGACGGCATCGCCCATGTCCAGGCCGGTGCCGGTATTGTCTACGACTCTATTCCGGAATGCGAATACGAAGAGACTCGCAACAAAGCCGCCTCTATTCTCGATCATATCAATCGGTCATGGCGAAGCCAGGACGACACCAATCACCCTGGCTTCACTAAACTCGCCTTTCAAAGGGAAAAGCACCATGACCATACTTATAATCGACAACTATGACTCCTTCACCTATAACATCGTCCAACAGGTAAAAAGCGTCCACGACAGAGCGACAGAGACCTATTTCAATGACGCCATCGACTTCGAGCAGATCAAAGCCAAACGCCCAACCGGAATAATAATTTCGCCCGGTCCCGGACATCCGGCAAGACCGGGGGACTTCGGCGTCTGTCGAGAGATAATCGAAAGAAGAGAAGAGCTGGGATGCCCGATTCTGGGCATCTGCCTCGGTCACCAGGGCATAGCTCATATGCTCGGAGGGAAAATAGAAAAAGCCGCGCAAATCTTCCACGGCAAAATCAGTCGCCTCGAGACCGTGGCCAGATCAAGCCTGTTCAAAGGCGTTCCACAATTTTTCGATGCGATGCGCTACCACTCTCTAGTCGTATCTCAGAAAGACTTTCCGACAGACCTGACCGTCACAGCCGTCGAACCGGCCACCCGGACGATTATGGCGCTGGAGCATCAACATTATCCACTCTTCGGACTTCAATTTCATCCGGAATCAATCGGTACTGAATGCGGTTCGCGAATAATGAGGAATTTTTCAGAGCTATGTCATTAATTCCAGATAGAGCGAAACTGCTCGCCGCCCCGGAAAACACCGGCTTAGATTCTCTTCGCCGAATTCTCGAAGAACTGAAGTCTTCGACAAAGACAGATCTGAGCGACCTGGGAAGAGACGCTCTCGACTGCTGTGGAACAGGTGGAAGCGGTCACCATAAATTCAATACATCGACAGCGGTGGCTTTTGTCGTAGCGGCCGCCGGCAAAAGAGTGATCAAATTCGGCAATCGCTCAGCGACAGGGCAATCGGGCTCGCTAGACTTCTTGGATTCGATCTCGATACCTCCTTTGGCAGAAAGATACGCTATTGAACAGTCCCTTGCAAAGGAGAACCTGGCTTTCTTGGATGCTTCCCGATTCTATCCTCAACTGAAAGACCTCGCTCCCATAAGAAAGAAGCTGGGGAGACCGACCCTCCTCAACTATCTAGGTCCGCTGCTCAATCCGCTCAAACCGGAGTATAGACTTCTTGGAGTCAGTAATGAAGCGATGCTGAATCATCTTGCCACCATCTGTAGCGAGGACTCCGGTCTTACGAAGGTATTGCTGGTCCGCTCTGAAAAAGGTCTCGATGAACTGGATCCGGTATCATCCAATACGGTTATAGAAATCGACAATGCAGAAGCCCCCTCTAGATATAACCTTAAAACGCGCAGAATATCCGGCGCTATCGAAGAAGAGAAAAGAGACAATAGCACCATCTTTCTGGATATTATCGAAGGAAAAGACCGCCTCTCCCTGGCCTATTCCGCTCTTGTTCTGAATGGCGCCGCCGCACTAATGGCGGCGGCAGCGGTAAACTCTCTTGAAGAGGGCATGGAGACCGTCGAGAATCTCTTGAAAAGCGGGGCTGTCCGACAAAAATATATTAGAACAAAAGAGTTTACAAAGGAGATTGCCGCATGAAAGTTCTCCATGAGATAGTCCGGTCAAAAGAGGCCGAGATAGCTTCTTTGAAAGCTAGAAAAGCAGACTTCAAAGCCGGCATTAAAGCCGAGCGAAACAAATTCAATGTCATCGGCGAGATCAAACCGGCTTCGCCCAGTCGCGGACAGATACTGAATAGGGATCATATCGCCGCGCATATAAAAGCCTACAAAGAGAACGCAGTAGCAATCTCGGTTCTGACGGACAAAAAATACTTCGGCGGCGGCTACGACCTGCTGCGCCAGGTAAAACAAGCGGCAGGCGATGTACCTGTATTGCAAAAGGATTTCATCACCGACGAGATCCAGCTGTTGGAAGGCTTCAAAGCCGGTGCCGACGCGGCTCTTCTGATTGTGAAGATCCTGCGCAGAGACAGACTGGCGGCACTCTATCAACTGGCTACCAGCCTGGGCATAGAGGCGGTGTTTGAAGTGAGCGACGAAGCCGATTTGACCAAAGCGCTCTCGCTTTGCCCGGATGTTGTTCTAATAAACAATCGCAACCTCGATACCATGGTCATAGATCTTGCCACCACCGGCAGACTGACAGCCCTGATTCCGCCGGATATAAGAGCCGAAACCGCTATCATAAGCGCCAGCGGTTATGATAGCAGAGAGCAGATAGCTGCCTTCGGCGGAGGCGCCGATGCATTTCTTATAGGCTCTTCCCTTATGGCTAGCGCCGCTCCAGAAACTCTCCTGCAAGAGTTTTGCTTGAAGGAGATAGCTTGAATATGACTTACAAAAATATTCAAATCAAAATCTGTGGTATCACGCGACTTGAAGACGCCACCCTGGCACAAGACCATGGCTGCGATCTGCTCGGCTTCATCTTCGCCCGCCAATCGCCTCGATATATAAATGCGCAAATAGCGGCTTCGATAATTGAGACTTTGAGAGAAAAAGGCGGTGTCGAAATAGCAGGGGTGTTCAAAGACCAACCCCTCGAAGAAGTCCTGAGCATAGCAGAAGCCCTGGATCTCGACTATGTGCAACTGCACGGCGAAGAAGATGAAAACTACATTGCCGGCCTGAACAGACCGGTGATCAAGGCGATAGTTTACGGAACTGGTGATGGCGAAAACGCGCTCGCGAAATATAACAGTAGCCGCACTATTCTACTGGATCTTCCTAAACAGGGCATGATCATCGATAAAACCTCAGCCAGAAAAGAGCTGGAATCTATTTTGGCCGAAGCCGAGCATACAGACCGAAGGATAATGGTGGCAGGGGGTCTGGATGCGGACTCTATTGTGGATTTGTTGAACAAATTCTCTCCCTGGGCGTTAGACCTGTGCTCGGCGGTGGAGTCCGATCCCGGTATCAAAGATAGAGCCAAGTTGATAAAACTGCTCAGGCAGTTTCAAACAATTTCCAAAGCCAAGGAGAAGCACTATGTTAACCAGCACTAAATTCGGTGCTTTCGGCGGAGTCTATGCTCCGGAGACTCTATTACCGGCTCTTGAAGAGCTGGAAAAGGCCTTCATCGCCTTCGAGAAGGATGCTCATCTGCAAGAAGAGTTGCAAGAATTGCTCGCCGACTATGCCGGCAGACCCACTCCCCTTTATTTCGCCCGCAATCTATCTAAAAACTGGGGCGCCAACATCTATCTAAAACGAGAAGACCTGCTTCATGGAGGTGCGCACAAAACCAACAATGCCGTCGGCCAGGCTCTTATCGCCCGCTCCATGGGCAAGACCCGGCTGATAGCCGAGACCGGTGCCGGTCAGCATGGTGTCGCCACAGCCATGGCCGGAGCGCTATTTTCGATGCCGGTGAGAGTCTACATGGGAGCTTTAGATGTAGAGCGCCAGGCCCAGAATGTGGCGCGCATGAAAATGATGGGGGCCGAGGTCTGTCCGGTGCAGACAGGAGGCGCGACCTTGAAAGATGCCATCAATGATGCTCTCAGAGACTGGATCGGCAACCTCGACGACACCCACTATTTGCTTGGCACCGCCGCCGGTCCCCACCCATTTCCAACTATTGTCAAAGCCCTGCAAAAGGTAATCGGCGAAGAGATCGCCGAGCAGTTCATACATAAAAAAAACCGCCTGCCCGATGCCATAGTCGCCTGCGTCGGAGGAGGCTCGAACGCAATCGGCGCTTTCAGCCGCTTCATAGAAGAAGAGTCCGTTCGATTGATAGGTGTGGAGCCCGCCGGCAAAGGTCTGGGAACAGGATTATCCGGAGCGGTGATTGCGGAGGGTAAAAGCGGCGTCCTCCACGGCATGAAAAGCATGGTCATGCAGAACGAAGACGGACAGATTCTAGAAACCCATAGCATCGCCGCCGGTCTCGACTATCCCTCGGTCGGTCCGGAACACGCCTATCTCAATGCCATCGGTCGAGTCCGCTATGACTGCGCCACCGACCAGGAAGCTGTCGAAGCCTATCTTGCCACCACCAGGGCAGAAGGTATAATCCCTGCTCTCGAAAGCTCCCACGCTCTCGCCTGCGCCAGAAGACTGGCCGGAGGAGAACTTGCCGGCTGCGATATCGTGGTCAACTTATCTGGCCGCGGCGACAAAGACATGGACACTGTCAGCGGCTACACCGCCTAAACAGGGGACGATAAATATGAAGACGGTAAAAAACAAAAGCAGATTGGCCGAAGCCTTTTCAAAATTGAATCAGGAAGGCAAGAAGGCTTTCATCCCCTTCAATCTGCTCGGCTATCCCGATAAAAAATCTTGTATCGCCACCCTTAAAGCTCTGGTAGAAGGAGGGGCAACGGCTCTGGAGCTGGGTTTGCCTTTTTCAGATCCGATGGCTGACGGACCTTTGATACAAAGGGCATCACATTCAGTGCTGGAAGCGGGCTTTTCGATAGCCGATGCCGTCACCATTATAAAAGAGGTTCGTTCAGCCTGCCCGGATACTCCGATTAATCTACTCACCTACTTCAATCTCGCCCTATCGAATGGAGTAGAACCTTTTCTCACCAGATTCAAAGCGGCAGGCGTGGACGCGGTTACTTTCGTAGATCTTCCACTCGAGGAGATGGAAGAGATTTATGGAACCATGCAAAACCTGGAACTGGATTCGGTGATGTTGATATCACCGCTGACACCGCCCCATCGCATCGACGAAATTTTGAAATATGCCCGGGGTTTTCTCTATCTTGTATCGAGAGCAGGTACCACCGGCATGCAGGAGTCCTATTCGAGCAAACTCGAAGAGGTGGTCAAAACAATCAAAGAGAGAACCGAGCTGCCTGTGATGATTGGCTTCGGCATATCCGGCGCCGAACAGGCAAGAAATATGATCGAACTGGGTGCGGACGGGGTTATTGTCGGTAGTAAAATTCTCGATGTCATTGAGAAGAGCGCTTTGAAGGAAAGAGAGAAAAACCTCGTCTCCTTCACGGCGGCAATAGTGAAAGCCCTGGAAAAATAAGCTGCCCTGTCATTGGTCCGAGTGTCAACTATATGTCAACAATAGCCTCTATAAAAGATTCAGATTACTAAAAGCTTCTTTCCCGAGGCTATGACTTTGTCCCGATCATCGGCTGGAAACGATTCTGAAAACCGGAGCGTTTATCGACCTTAATAGGAACCAGCCTGAATCTCCTTTTCGAATAGGCGCCTTGATCGAGCACCCTGGCTTCGCCGCTATACACCCCATTAGAGGCGGCTTTCCCGGCGAGATCCAGTTCGAGGGCGCCCCGCATCTGCAGCTTGATCTCATCTTTTGAAAGGCTGCCTTTGATCTTTCCGCCACGATAGAGCCCGCAGTCGCTGTAAGAATATCCACCGGTACCGGATATGGCATCATTAGTTTTTGTCAGCCTGAGCTCAATCCTGGCTTTACCCACCTCCGGTCCATTCGGGCCAAGACCGTATTCGGTCATGATAGGCGGCTCCAGAACAAGTGACCATCGATCGGGGAAACTCTCGCTTGCCGCCGAAGCCCCAAAACAATTTGCTGAAGCCACCGCAACGAATAGAAAAAAGCTGAGCAAACTAACCAACCTGACCATAACCCGGCAATCCTCCTTCTCTCCATTAAAAATATGCTAGCATCCAGGACCGTGCAGTACCCCAGTATTTCTCCTGAATTGAGCAGATAATCTGCTATAGTTCCGACACAAATACAGTAAAGGGGTATATGTATCCATGGAGCCCAAATGGCAACGACTATGATGAGCGATCCGCTGGAACAATCGAAAATCGATTCTTCGCCGCTACCCGAGCCAATTCGGCTGGAAGCCAGCGAGAATAGCAGCGAGCTTGCTATCCAGGTCAAGAAACGCCCCATAAAAGAAAAGCTCTACGAAATCATTTTCGAAGCGGACACCGCCGGGGGAAAAGCCTTCGACGTGGTTCTTCTGATGATGATCCTGGGCAGCGTAGTGGTGGTGATGCTCGACAGCGTCAGAGCCCTCAATCTTCAGTATTTCGAGACTTTCAGAACTCTAGAATGGTTCTTCACCATCGCTTTCACCATCGAATATGTTCTACGCCTCTACTGCTCGACAAACCGAGCAAAATACGCCTCCAGCTTTTTTGGAGTAATAGACCTTCTCTCCATCCTGCCTACCTATGTGGCTATATTCCTATCGGGCGCCCAGTACATGATGATAGTGAGGATTCTTAGGTTGCTGAGACTCTTCAGAATATTCAAACTGGGTCGCTTTCTGCAAGAAGCCGATACGATGATCATGGCTCTCAAATCGAGCACACCTAAAATAAGCGTCTTTCTCTTTTCGGTGATGTCTGTGGTCACCATCGTCGGGGCGATGATGTATTTGATCGAACCGAATGAGAGCGGCTTCACCAGCATTCCCAGAAGCATCTACTGGGCGGTGGTGACTCTGACCACGGTAGGGTACGGAGATATCGCGCCCCAGACCGTACTGGGACAGATACTGGCCTGCACAGTGATGATCCTCGGATATGGCATAATCGCTGTCCCAACAGGAATAGTGTCGGTAGAGATGCACAAAGCAAGCCAGAAGAGAAAAGAGATCTTGAGTTGCAGCAACTGTGGAGCGAAGGAGCACCAGAACAACTCCAGCTTTTGCAATCGCTGTGGTGCAAAGTTGACCCGGGTTCCCCTCGACCATCAATAGAGACAAAAACCCTCCTAAAATTTCAGAAGCCATAGTCACTCTCAAATGACAAACAAACTAGCAACTCTAACTCTTTTGCTCGCCCTTGCCATTCCGGTCCTTCCTTCCCTGGCCGCTCCGGCGGCAAAATCCGGGCAAGCGCCGCCGAAGCCTATAGCCACCCGCTTCAAGATCAAAAAGAAACCGATTAGAAAAGGGGATCCTTTTTCAGTCACGATTACCCCCCGGGAAAAGTCCTTCATCTTTCTGTTCTATGTGGACGCCGAAGATAGAGCGGTCTCGCTCTATCCCGGCAAAACCGAGAACTTCGAAATCATCTCGCCGGATGATCCTCTGGAGGTTACATCGATTACAAATAACTCCATCAAAATAGATGACAAACAGGGCAAGATCATCACAGTTGCGGTGCGCTTTTCTGCCGAGGGTAAAAAAGTAAAGGGAAAAGTCCTCAAGCCGACGGATTTTTCCAAAGAGAAACCTTACCAGCATATGCTCTCCATCAAAGGACAAGACTTGATAGAACGGCTGGAGTTCATGCGTGCCGATCACCCCAGGGATATCCACATCCTGGTGGAAGAGGCACCAAAAGCAGTGACCAAGTAACTAATTGAATCGATTTGAACTTCAGTTAGCTAGTTGGCGGCAGCCACTTCGACTCGGCAGAGACTGGCGAGAATGCGATGCATCAACTTCTGAATGGTTTTGAGTCGCTCGAAATCATCCACTGCGCCTTTCAATCTCAAAGAGAGAGTATTGCAATCAGGACGCAGAGCTCTGGAAGATGGGCTTGAGTCCGTGTTCTCGCAATGGGCCCAGAGTTGCACGCTCGGCTCTTCCAGCAAAAGCCTGCGCAGGGCCGCATCTTCGAAAAGATTCTTGACTATGGATTCGTCCGAACCTTTGATAATGAAAGCCTTATCGAAGTCTTCGTGACCGACGACGATATCCTGCATTCCAAGAAGCTTGGAGAGACCGTGATGGAATTGCTCGGGATGAATCGCGAACTTGAAAGCTTGATCAAGGGGAGTATAAGAGACATCGACCTGGGTATGGTCCGACTTGGTCTTGCCACCGGGATTCATCGTAAAGCTCAAGGTCCAGGGAGTCTCCGGCAATGGGACATGGATACTCATGGGCTCATGCGAGGAGTCCGGATTCGGATCATCGATCTCACCTTGATGCTCTTCGGCAAAAGTGTTCCACACGTATTTCCAGCCATACATTCTAGAGTGAAGCTTAGACATATCTCCCCCTGGGCTTGCTTGCGAATCCTTCAAAACTCACAACTAACGACTAACGACCAACAACAAAAACGAGACCCCAGTATATCTTGTCGGTGAATAGAAGATTATTATCATGAGCGAATCCTTAACACAAACGGGATAAACTAAAGGATTCGAGTAGTCGGGGTCTTAAAACTAAAACGGCATGGACAGCACAGAGACAGCAAGAGATGACATGCCGGATTCGAGAACCGATGCAAATTCGGATTCGAAGTCGAATTCAGCCCCCCTTGTAACCGGCAGCCTCTGGCGGGCAATCTGGATAATGTCCTGGCCCTTGCTGCTTACCACGGTCGCCAATTCTCTTGTGGGAATGACCGATCTCTATGTAGCCGGCAAGCTGGGCTCGATATCCCAGGCTGCAGTCGGTCTTTCAGAGCAGATCATCTTCATGTTCCTGCTCTTTATCATGGCAACCGGTACCGGAACCACCGCCCTGGTGGCAAGACACTGGGGAGAAGGAGACAGGGAGAAGGCTTTCAATTACACCGCCCAGTCCCTGATCATGGCGGTCATGCTCGGAGCCGGGCTGGCTCTGGCTTCTTCCCTGGGAGCTCATTTCGCCCTGGCTCCTTTTACGAAATCGCCCGAGGTGACCCGGCTCTGCACCGTGTATCTTGGCATCTTCAGCCTCTATATGATTCCATTTTCGGTGATATGCATCACCAACGCGGCTTTTCGAGCCATAGGCGATGCCAGGACCCCCCTTGCCATCGTCTCGACCTTCACCTCCTTAAGCATCCTCGGAGACATTCTGCTGGTCATGCACAACTGGCCCATAGCCGGTCTGGGTATCCGGGGCATTGCCTATTCAGCTCTCACCGCCTCCACCATCGCTGCTACCCTGGCGCTGTATAAGCTCAGTCGATCAGAACTGGCTCCCTCCCTGAAATTGATCAAACGGGTGATACCGGAGATGATCCGTCGCATAGTCAAAATCGGCATTCCATCAGCATTGCAGAGAATGGCCTGGGCAACCAGCACCTTCGTGCTCTTCTTCATCCTGGCGAGATGCCCGATGCCCACCGAAGCCCTTGCCTCCTGGACCATAGGCATGCGAGTGGAAGGACTTATGTTCATGCCGGTGATGGCTCTGTCCATGGCTGTTTCGTCGATAGTCGGTCAAAACCTGGGTGCCAGAGAGATAGAAAGAGCCTATAAAGCGGGTTGGCAGGTGGCATGGATCGGCATCGGGCTGCTTACCGTGATGGCGGTGGCGCTTTTTCTCTCCTCTACAATTATCGCCAACGCATTCAGCAAAGACCCTACTACTATCGCCTATGTGATCAGTTATCTTCGAGTAAACTCCCTATCGGAGCCATTTCTTGCCCTGGGAATGATTTTGGGCGGCGCCTTTCAAGGAGCCGGTGATACCAAAACGCCGATGTGGATCACTTTCTTGACCAACTGGGTTATTCGCTTGCCCCTGGCCTACTTTCTAGCTCTGCACCTCGAGCTCGGTCCCACCGGCGCCTGGTGGGCCATGACTCTCTCGGTCTTGATCATGGGCTTCCTCACAGCCTGGAGATTTCGCTCCAGATCCTGGACGGAGCTCCACGTTTGAGATCATCAAAGCAAGCACGAACCATTGCATGAGCCGGACGTTTCCGGTTCCGAAATTGAACTCGAACAGTCCAGCCACCATGAGCGATATCAAACTGCCGAACACCGCCAGACCGATTCCGGCATCGATAAGTCTGCGGTACTCCAGACCGTAGTACCAGTTTCTCAAAGACTGCGCCAGGGCGACCATAGAAAGAAAAGTGTAAGTGAGAAAACCGCTGATGCCAAGCGTTGCCAGCACGTGCAGATAGTTGCTGTGAGCATGCTTGAAGTCCCCCTGGCCGGGCACCTCGGCAATGTCGAAATTCTGAGAAGGAAAGTTCCTCACTCCATACCCGAAAAGCGGACGGGTTTTCCAGAGTTCAATAGTATTCTTCCAAATCTCCAGTCGAACCCTAACTCCTATGTCGCTCAATGGATTCTCTATAACCTGAACCAAACGAGTCTGCACCACCGGTACATAGTTCCAGGCAAGCACCGAAGCAAGAGCCAGGCAGACTATCACCGAGCCGATCATACGCACCGAAACAAAAGCAGCGGTAATCACCACCGCCGCGGCCACACCAAGCCAGGCATTTCTTTCGCTGGCGAAGAGCACACCCAGGAAGTTGAATAGCGTGACAAGGGCGAAAACCGGTAATTTATTCAGCGGACCTACCAACTCTCTATATGCTCCGGAGACCAGAAATGATCCTGCCACCATGGCTGTTATCTGCATTTGACCGGCATAGGCCATGGGATGAAGCGTAAAGCCGGTGGCCTGAAGGTAAGCATAAGTGGTGAATGGATGTATATCGAGCAGTTGTTCGATCATCCCCCAGGCTCCGGCGACGGTGCCCATGCTCAATAGTCCGCTCAATATCTGAGCACGTAGAGGAAGATTGCCGCGAATCAGGTGATAGACCCAAAAATAGACGACCATGGCTCGCAGTGTATAGACCGAGCGCACAGCTTCTATAAGATCAACCTGAAGAAATCCGGATATAAAAACACTGACGGCAAATACTATTAGTGGCACCGTCAGCGGTGCGTCCAGAATCGGAAATTCTGTGGGTCTGCTCTCCAGTTGACCTCGATTTCTCAGAATTCGAGCCAAAATAGAGACCAAAAGCCAGGCAACCAAGCCAGAAGCGAGTACCACCCAGGGATAAGTAATCGGCAAAAAAACAGCGATTGAATAGGCGATTACAAGCCATTTCTGCAACCTTGAGAAAAACTCGTGTGCCGCTTTGACTGTCACTGCCTCTTCCAGTTGGTGAGACCCATTATCTCTCTAACATCCGCTAACGTCTGCTTGGCCGTCTCTCTGGCTTTGAGGTTACCGGTCTCGAGAATCTCCATGACCTTTCCTGGATCTTCAGCAAGTTCAAGGCGACGTTCTCTAACCGGCCTGAAAAAATCATTTATGTAATCGGCCAGGCGCATTTTGCAGTCGACACATCCTATCTTCGCCGACTCGCATTCGTCCTTGACCACTGCGCAACTATCTTTGGCGAAGATATTGTAGTAAGGCCAGGGCACTTCGCATAGGTCAGTATGACCGGGATCGCTCTTAGCCACTCTGGTCCGGTCGGTGATCATCTTTTTGACTTGCTTCTTGGTATCTTCCTCGGTATCAGCTATTTTGATGTCGTTACCGTAGGACTTGCCCATTTTCTGCCCGTCAACGCCTTTGAGAAGAGGTGTCTCGGTAAAGCGCGGTTTTGGTTCCGGAAAATAATCCACTTTGTAGATACTGTTAAATCGCCTGGCCAGGTCCCGGGCAAACTCCAGATGAGACTCCTGGTCTTTGCCCACCGGAATAAGCTCTCCTTTGAAAGCGAGAATATCAGCCGACATCAGCACCGGATAACCTATTAAGCCATAGGTGCATCGATCCTGTGCCTCTTTCTCGTCCTGAGCCAGCATCCTGATCATATCTTTGAGAGTGGGCTCCCGTTCGACCCAGTTCTGCTTGGTGATCATCGACAAAAGCAGATGCAGCTCCGCTATCTCCGGCACCCCGGACTGAACATAAATAGTGGCGACTTCAGGGTCGATACCCACCGAAAGCCAATCTAGAGCAACTTCGAAAACATCCTGCTGGATGTTCTCGGTCTGCATGTATTTTGTGGTAAGAGCGTGCCAGTCGACAATAGAGAAAAAGGATTCATATTCCGATTGGAATTGCACCCAGTTGGTGAGAACCCCCAGATAATGTCCGATGTGCAGCCTCCCGGTGGGACGCATTCCGGACATGATTCTTTTTCGGCTACTACTTTCCTTCGCTTGCCTCTTGGCAGTTTCGGCTTGTGTCATACTAGCCCTGGCTTTCTTCGACGTTCTCCTGAGGAGTCTCTTTCTTGGAGGGCTTGGACTTGGCAGCCTTGGCTATAAGCTCTTTGACGCGCTCTCTTTTACGCTCTACTTTAGCTTTCTTTCTTTTACGCTTTTCGACAGTATTGTACTTACGGGTCATATTTTCCTCTCATTTCCTCTTGGCATCTTCGGGGCAATTATCACCTCGAAGCAAGTAGAGGAAGAATATATCATGAGGAAGGGAGCCAGGATCTACTTAGGCGCGAATCGTTCCTGCTCTTGTTTCAATCGGTCAAGATCGGCTGGTAAAACAGCCCCGGAACCTATCAACAACTTAATAATCTCTATGCCCTGACGCTCGGCGATTACAGAAAGCTCCTTGAGCTGTTCGCCGGTCACCCTTCTGCGCTGCAGAAGATACTTGATCAAGTCGAGTTTATCTAACAAAAGCTCGATGGTCAGCCTGACCACAGGATCATGATGCTCGATCATCTCGTTGTCGAGACAATAGCGATAGGTGGCCATAATCGAAGCATCGGAACGATTGGAGTCGGTCAAAACCAGAAGCAGCGACTTGCCGAGCTTAACATCCTGGAGAACCTCGGCAACCATGTCATCTTCGGAGGCTTCTTCCAGGTGCTCTACTCCCCTGCCGGTCAACTTGAAACTGGTGTTCAAAAGGCGCTCGATATCGATAGAGACCAGAGGCAGAGGATCGGTTCTTTTCATATCGAAAGGAGACTTCTCCGCTTCCAGATTGGTGAAGGTTGTTTTCACACTTCCTTTCTGCTGACGCTTCTTCTCTACCTTGTTCTCTTCCTTTTCTACTTCCTTCTCGATCAGATTCGAAAGCGGCGATTCAATCACAGCATTGACTATCTCTTCCTGAACAATGCTTCCCACGGCGGGAAGCTCCTGGGTATCAGTATCCTTCCCCGGCAAGCTCACTCTGGCATTGGGTACGGTGAGAGAGTCACTCGTATCGTTTGTATCATTTTCGATATCATTTTCGGTATCATTAGCTGCGATAGCAGCTTTCACCTCTTCTGCCAGAGGCACTTCTTTTGATACCAAATCTTTCAGTGCCGGACGTTCGTCCTTTATCGAAACGATGGTCGCTCCGGAGGTCACGCCGACTTTGCGAGCAGCGACTTTTTCTATACGCCTGGCGACAATCGGAGAAATATTCAGTGCCGCTTCTTTGCCGACATCAGCTTTGACCACTTCCACCGAACCGGTGAGCACAAGACGGTAGAGAATGCCCACCGCGGTTCTCAAATCGATCTCCAGTTCGCTTATGGCCTGGCGCATGGTCCGACCATCGGTGATCCAACCTAGCACGGTGTAGTCGTTCTTTCCCAGGGGCTGTATATAAAGAGACTCCTGCCATTCCGGTTGACCGAAAGAGGAAGATGGGATCAATTCTGAGGTAAGGCCGATATTGACACTGCGGAGAAAAGAGCACTGATCCTGAAAACTGCCCAGTTCTTCCAGATTGCATCGGAAGAGGGATTTCTCCAGGTGTGCTCCGGCATCCTTGAGGTTGTCCACCATGAACTCGCCTTCGGTCCAGGAGAGAACCTCCGAAAGGGCGTCGATTCCTTCTAGAATTCCAAAGCGGCTGTCGATCAACTCTCCCTCGACAACATAAAGATGAGCTATCTGCCCATCCGATTCGAGGGTGACGCGATAGCTCTTGGCGGGCTCGTTGGCGAGCAACTGCAATAGCCCGGGCACACTTACTAGATTGAGATTTCCTTTGATCATCGCAAGAGAATTAAATCATTGAATCGGCAACTCTATCAAATCAGCTACCAGGGTCTCTATAAAGGAGTTTGCCCAGTAGTTATCCGTCTGATGCACCAAGAGTCCTCATTTACAAAAGTTAATTCCTGGACTGAGCGCTACAGGATGTAGCGAAATGGGTAAATACGTCTTAGAGATCTTTACATCATAAATATGGGAGCGAACGACTTTGGGTTCTCGCGTCACAGATGAAACTTTAAACGAATGGTCCGACGTAGATCAGGATCAGGATCAAGAGCAGGATCAGGAAGAAAACGATGAATTGCTGGAAGGCAAGAAGACTCGCAAGAAAAAAGGCGATGGTTTTACCGAGGATTCTGTACGTCTCTATTTAAGAGAGATAGGCAGAGTGAGGATGATCAAGCCCGATGAAGAGATAGAGTTGGCGCGCCGCATTGCTGATGGCGACGCCGAAGCCAAACAAAAGCTGATCCAGGCTAATCTGCGTCTGGTAATTTCGATAGCCAAGAAGTACGTAAACAGAGGTTTACCCTTCCAGGACCTCATTCAAGAAGGAAACCTCGGTCTGATTCGAGCTGCCGAAAAATTCGATCACACTAAAGGATTCAAATTCAGCACCTATGCAACCTGGTGGATACGGCAGGCCATATCCCGGGGTCTAGCCGATAAATCTCGTACTATTCGTGTGCCGGTGCACATGGTCGAGTCGATTAATAAACTCAAAAAGACCAGCGCCAAACTATCCCAGGAGCTCGGTCGCAAACCCACCGAAGAAGAACTCGCCCACGCGATGAAGCTTTCTGTTACCAAGATCCAGGAGATTCTCACCGCAGACAGAGAACCGGTATCCATGGAGATGCCTCTCAATCGCGATGAAGAGACCTATCTGGGAGACCTTATCGAAGATAACGAATCCTCCAGACCGGATGCCACAACCGAAGAACAGCTCCTGCGCCAAGATATAGGCAGGATGCTGAGCCAGCTCACTCCCAGAGAAAGAGACATCATGCATCTGCGCTACGGTCTGGAAGATGGACGGCAACGCACCCTGGAAGAGGTCGGTCGTCTATTCAACATAACCCGTGAAAGGGTCAGGCAAATCGAACACAAAGCATTCCGAAAACTGAGACAGCCATCCTGGTCCAACAAGCTGGTGGGCTATCTGGACGACACGATGCACTGATTTGTCCCAGTTACTTTTGCATTAGAATTAGATTTTAACCCTTATCTCTTTTGCTCAGAATTGCTAACTTATATAGGAATTCGCGATTCCTGCAATCTTAAGGGTGAGCCCCAGCCGTGACGGAGAAACAGGCCGTAGCTCTGGAAGAATTAACTGCGCTTGTCGACTCCGGTGAGCGGCAGAAACTCCGCTTGCTCTTGAACGACGAGCACCCTGCCGACCTTGCCGAATATTTCCGCGAGATGGACCCACCCCACAGGCTCTCCTGCTTCAGATTGCTCGATCTGGACAACGCCAGCGCGGTTCTGGCTGAATTAGAACCGGAGAACCAGTGCGAGCTTCTAACCTCCCTGGGAGATATCGGGGTTGTTCCGATTATCGCCCGCATGTCTCCCGATGATGCCGCCGACGTCCTGTCCGAACTACCGCCGGAGAAAGCCACCGAGATCATCGAACAGATGAGCGATGTGGAGGCCAAAGCCGACCTCAGGCAGTTGCTTACCTTCAAAGAAGATACAGCCGGCGGCATCATGTCCACCGATTATCTCTCCCTTTTCTCGCGCATGACCGTGGGTGAAGCCCTGGTCAAGCTCCGGGAGATGTACGAGGATGTAGAGGAGGATATCTACGATATCTATGTCGTGGATGAAAACGAAAAGCTCGTCGGCCGAGTCACCGTAAAAGAGTTGCTCATGGTCGAGCCCCGCGCCCAGGTCGAATCGGTGATGGACGAGGATGTCCAGCGGGTAAGAACCTATACCGACCAGGAAGAGGCAGCAGAAATAGTGGGTCGCTACGACCTTTTGACTCTGCCTGTCGTGGATGAAGAAGACAAACTCTGCGGTATCATCACTGCCGATGATGTCATCGATGTTCTAAAAGAAGAGGCCATCGAGGACATTTATCAGTCATCCGGTATCAGCACCGGTGATCCCTCCGAAGCGCTGACTTATAACGTAAGCAAAGCCTTCACCGCCAGGCTGCCCTGGCTGCTTGCCACCCTCGCCATCGAGACCGGCTCGGCCACGGTGATAACCCATTATGATTCGGTTATTCAACAGACTGTGGCGGCAGCCTCTTTTATGCCCCTCTTAAGTGGCGTTACAGGCAGCGTCGCCACCCAGAGCACCTGTATCGTCATTCGCGGCACCAGCAATAGATCACAACTCAATCTGAAATTGATTTTGCGCAATATCTGGCACGAACTCAAGGTCGGCGTTCTGCTCGGTCTTTTCTGCGGTGTCTTCACTTATTTCATATCGCTCCTCGTCCATTCATCGAGACAGGAGCTCGGTCTGGTCGTGGCCATCTCTCTTGTCATAACCATGACCTTCGGTGTCATGGTCGGCACCACTATGCCGATGGTCTTTCAGAAACTGGGAATAGATCCGGCTCACGCGTCCGGTCCTTTCATCACCAGCATCCTCGATGTGTCCACCATGACAATCTATCTGACCATAGTCCATTATTTTCTATCGCATCTGATCTAACTTAAAGAGGTAGGGAGAAAGTCAAAATGAGCAAGGTTGATTCAATTCTGGAAAGACGAAAGAAAGCCTCGGCGGTAAGCGCCGAACAAGCGGAAAAACGCCACCAGAAAGGCTATCTTCTCGCCAGGGAGAGAATAGACGCTTTGGTAGATCCCGGCTCCTTTATGGAAATTGACCGCTACGCCTTGCACCAGTGTCGCGACTTCGGCATGGAAGACAAACAAGCCTACGGAGACGGAGTAGTATGCGGCCAGGCAAAAATAGACGGCAGACCGGTCTATCTCTTTGCCCATGATGTAACTTTCGTTGGTGGCGCCCTTGGTGAAGTCTTTGCCAAGAAAGTCTGCAAAATCATGGATCTGGCGTTGAAAGCCGGCTGCCCTGTGATCGGCCTCAACGAAAGTGGTGGCGCCAGGATTCAAGAAGGGGTAAAAAGCCTGGCCGGCTATGCCGATATTTTCTATCGCAACGTCAATGTCTCGGGCGTTATTCCCCAGATCTCGGTCATCTACGGTGCCTGCGCCGGAGGAGCGGTCTACAGCCCGGCGGTCACCGACTTCACGATTATGGTAAGGGATAAAAGCTATATGTTCGTCACCGGACCGGAGATAGTCAAGACCGTCACCGGAGAATCGGTTACTCACAACGAACTTGGCGGTGCCGTGGTTCATAACACCAAATCGGGAGTAGCTCAGCTCCTCGCCGAAGATGAAGAAGATTCATTTCTGCTCACCCGCGAACTGCTCTCCTACATCCCACTCAACAACCTGGAGCTTCCTCCCCGGCAGGAGGTCGGTGAGGAAGCTCGCCCGGATGACGAAGCCGGCCTCAACGACATAGTCCCGGCCGATCCACAGAAGCCTTACGACATGCATGATGTCATTGAGAGAATTTTTGACTTCGGAGAATTTCTGGAGATCTCGCCTTACTTTGCCAAGAACCTGATTACAGGCTTTGCTAGATTAAACGGAGAGACCGTGGGCATAGTAGGCAATCAACCAAGCGAACTTGCCGGATGCCTGGATATCAACGCTTCGGTAAAAGGCGCCCGCTTTGTCCGCTTCTGTGATGCCTTCAATATTCCGGTGGTCACCTTCGTCGATGTGCCGGGCTATCTACCGGGAACATCCCAGGAATTTGGTGGCATCATCAGACATGGAGCAAAACTTCTTTATGCCTATTGCGAAGCCACTGTTCCCAAGTTGACCGTTATAACGAGAAAAGCCTATGGTGGCGCCTTCGATGTAATGGGCTCAAAGAACGTGGGCGGAGACTACAACTTCGCCTGGCCCACCGCGGAGATTGCGGTGGTGGGTGCAGAGGCTGCGGTCAATCTGCTCTACAGAAAAGAGCTGAAAGGCGATGACGGTCAGGATAGATTTAAAGAAATGGTGGCGCAATATCGCTCCCGTTTCGCCAATCCGGATATCGCTTCGGAACAGGGCTATATAGACGACATCATTCTGCCCACAGAAACAAGAGATCACCTCGGTCGCGCCCTTGAGATCATGCGCAACAAACGCGTGGAGAGACCCAAGCGCAAGCACGGCAACATACCTCTTTAATGATTATGTTTAGACCGACTACCGGATGCCTTTCTCAAGGTGGGATGAATTAAACGAATAGGGCATGAATCCGCTTGATGCTGAGACCGATAATCGAGCAGATTAAGAGGAATGAGAGCCGGCTCCGGAAGGCGCGATTCGTATCTCGCCACCGGATCATCTGCGCCCAAAAACTTTCTGGTCTTTTCTAAAATGGTTTCGTCCACCGGATCAGGCAGAGCCAGAAAGACTCCACAAAGGGGGCTCTCCTGCAGCTTCATCTTGTTGACCTTCTTGATAAGCATGTTAAAAATGGAGTTGACTTCACCGCCATCCTGCACCAACCAGGCCAGAATCAAGGGTCTGCCGAGACTATCCAGCAAGAAAACCTCTTCTACAGGATGCTCTTTCGACATCAAGAACCATCCTGTTCTAAGCGGATTTATCGTCCCCGATACGATTCTGGTGATCGCTTCCCAGAGCGCCAGCTGGCGATTGTAAAGACCGGAGCTATGAGCCTGTACAAAAAAATCAGCGAATAGAAATTGCAAAAAAGCACTACTGACAGGACCGGGCTCCTCGCCATGAAAGTCCAGTTTCAAATTCTCGACCGCACTGGTCAGATCATGCGGGCTCAGGCTTCTGGGGCTGTGAGCAACCGAATGGATGCTGAAAAGCTCAGGATTTTTGGTCGATACTTCGAATCTCGTAATAGTTTCTTTTGTCATTTTCTTTTTCAGACATAAGTATAGGTCTTTATTCAACGTGGTACATGTATGTTAACGAGTTGAATATTCCATTTTTACGCTCTAGGAGGTGTTTTTTACTTTCTGATTTATCGCTGACCAAGTTGACCTAACTAGTTGGCTCATAATCATGTACACTGGAGAGTAGGCGATAGGCTATGATATTGTATTCAGATGCGTGAAAAAAATATTAGGAAAAGGGGCATCTGACCGGCTTTCAATTTTATAAAACACTGGTAAAGTGGTTAATGATTTCGGGTCCTCCTCCAAATGGACTTGATTTCTCCTGAGAAGACACAGAATTAAGAGGATCAATAGTAAAGCGATTTGAATATGGCGCTCTTACCTTCCCGAACCAACTTTCATATATCCGCGGCATCCGTTCTGAACGACATAAAGAAGGGCGGTCTAGAAAAGCGGAATGAATTTATCTGGTTGCATCAGGAACGAGTCTACGCAATCGCCTTGATTGCCACTGACAATCCCGACTATGCTCAGGAGCTGACAGTGAACGCGTTCAAAAATGCATTCTCTTCTCTGGAAACCAAGTTACCTAAAAAAGACAGCGACCTGACCATCTGGGAATGGCTGTCCGATTTTATAGTCGATGCGTGCGCCGAATACCATGCTCAAAATTCGGGCCCCGCAGAAGACGATCCCGCTATCGATCCGGGCGCTGACGGTTCAGCGAACATGGACTGGGAAACCACCGTTCTGTTAGGAGTTCAGAGAATTAAAAGATGCCTCGGCAATCTGCCTGAGGACCAGCAAAAGGTTTTCTATCTCAGGCACCACTTAGACCTCAACTACGCGCAAATCTCTACCGTACTGAATCAATCCGTCGAAATGACGATGGCGGCATTATTCAGAGCCAGAGTGCAGATCGTAAAGTGCTTGGGTCGAGGATAAGTTGCCCAAAACTAAAAGAAAGCCGGAAAAATGACCATCATGAACGATACCGAGTGTAGATACCTGATCCAGAGAAGATTCGACGGTGATCTCGATCCCCATGAAGAACAGTCCCTGGACGATTTCATCGATCAATCAGAGTCCTGTGCCAAGTTCGAGCACCAGCTCGACCAGATGATTCAGGGAGCAGAAGAGCTTTCTCTGCCGGAGGATTTCGCTCCGCCCAATCCGGAAGCTCTTGCAAAAGTTATTCAACAACAGCTACCGCAACAAAAAGCGGGCTTCTTCTCCGCCATCGCAGCTATGTTCGGAGGAGGCGGCGGTGGCAATGCCACCAGATCGAAAGGCAAAGGCAAGAAAAACAAAAAATCCGATCCCGATATGGCCTTTCCCCATCGCTCCAAAAAACCCCGGGGGCAGAAGGTGGAGATGGACCCGGATGACGCAGCCATTTCGCAACGGCTGAAGTCTCTTCATAAGTCAACTCAGCAAGAAGAATATATTGATTCCAGAGAAACTCAGTCGACCACCAGTTCGCTCGGTCAGAAGCTCGGCTTCGAAGCCGGTCCGCTTATGCAGGAAGAATCGAGCCAACTGACCCTGGCAGAGTCTATAAAACGCAAAATAGCCGAATCCCAGGGATTATCGACCGACGAAGATCACGGACATGATCCTTACGCACAGGATCCCTACGCCCAGCCTCTCAATCATGAGCCGGAAGGGCAAGAGCAGTGGAGCAGCCCGATGCCCCTCCCTGGTCAATCGCAACCGCCTCAGCCGAGTCAATCGGGTCAGATCGACTCACCGGCAGGGGTAATGCAGGCACCGGCTCAGCCCCAGAGACAGTCCGGTATATCCACTCCTCATCCAGGATCTTCCATTGGTCTGGCCCCTCCAGGTCAAGAAGGTGCTTCATCGGACTCCTGGGATACCAGACCCCCCAAAGGCAGCAAACCTGGTTCCGAAGATCCTGATTGGGGTCCTCCCCCGGTTCACGGCACCTGGGACGAACCGCAATCCGCCGGAGCCGCTCAGGCTAGTGGCTCCTGGGGTCAGCAGTCTTCCACCGGTTCGGTACAGTCTCAGACTGGCTCCGGATGGGGAGCCGCGCCATCAGCAGCTCCTTCATCAAACCAGGGCAATGCATCCTGGGGCCAACCTGCTGCAAGTCAGGCAGAACAATCCACCAGCCAGGGTCTACCTCAATCGACCGGCTCCTGGGGACAGCCAGCCGCTCAATCGAGCGACTCCAACTGGTCTACTCCGCAGCAGCAGACAGCCAACGAGAGCGCCAGCCCCAACACCAGTGGGTCCTGGGCGACGCCGCCTTCGGGAAAGGCCGACGCCGGATGGGGAGCGAGTGCAGCCTCGAGCACAGCCAGCGGAGCCTGGTCCACGCCCACAAAATCGGGCGATTCCTGGGGCGCCGCCGCCCAGGCTACAAGCCCCGGAGCGGACCCCAGCGGCAGCTGGGCCAGTCAACAGACTCCATCGACCACCTCTTCGCCGACCGGCGATCAAGGCTGGTCCAGTGCACCTTCAACATCCGACAGCGGTTGGGGAACTCCTCAGCAAACTCAAACACCCGCACCGGAAGCTCAACCAATAGCGAATCAGGCGGCAGGCGGCTGGGGCACTACACAAAGCCAGGCTCAACCAGAGAGTTCTACCGATGCCTGGGGACAACCGGCCGGATCTTCTTCCGGAGGCGGAGGCTGGGGTGTACCCGGGTCTTCAGAGCCGCCCCAGGTCCAGCCTGCAACCGAGTTGAAACCAGAAGTTGGTTCCGGTGGCGGTTGGGGAACTCCTCAAACCCAGGCTCAGCCCGCTAGTTCCAGCTGGGGTGGTGCAGCGCCACAGACCACCGGCGAAACAGCCTGGGGAGCATCTCCTGGCGGTGGAGACCCGAAAGCGGCAGACACAGGTAGTCCCGCCGGCTTCGGCACAGGTCAGAACCAGGCCCAGAGCGGCTGGGGAACCGGTACCGGTACTGATAGCGGATCTGTCTGGGGTACTCCCGGTCAGACAGACTCCTCTGCATCGACACAGACCGCCACCGGTGGCGGTGGCTGGGGAGCAGCACCGACAGGAACTCCCGCCCCGAACCAGGGGGCCTGGGGCACCGCCGGAGATGCCCAGACGTTAGACCAGGGTGGAGCCGGTGGCTGGAGTATGCCGGCACCCGGTCAAGATGCAAACGCCCAAGACCTTTCCGGCAGAAAATCGAGCTGGTCGATTCCGGCAGAACAACTCGAAACCGGGTCTTTCAAAGCCTGGGACGAAGGCGGCAATCCAGCGGAATCACTGGGCGCCGGCGCTCCAGCGACAGAAGCCGGACGATTCGACACACCCATTCAAGAGAGAGCCTCTTCACCAATGCAGGAAGATCCCCAGAGTCACTGGGATGTTCCTATTCAAGAAAAGATGAAACAACAGGCTGCGGTCGCTCCTGCACAGCCCGAAGCGCCCCCCGCCCAGGCAGCTTCCAACTGGGGCGCTGAGCCGGCCAAAGCATCTGGTCTGGGGGATGCGGCCCAGAGCCACTGGGATCTACCGATTCAAGAGAAAATCAAACAGACCGGTCAGCCCATGGAGGCAGCGCCCCAGGCACCGATCAGTCAACCACCGGCTCTCGGCCAGGCGCCGGTCCAGGTTCCTTCTCCAATCGCACCCGCCCTACCGGAACCTGTATCCAGTCCGGATGCAGCAGCGATTGGTGGTCAAAGCGGACTATTCGGACAACCGCTGGATGACCGGGCCATTGACCAGATTTTCAGCACCAACCTTGGCGTACCTGAGGACACCACCCCTGGTGCTACAGCGGCCCCTCCATCTCCTGTCGCCGCCGAGGCACCGATGCCTGCCATATCCACTCCGGACCAGGGTGCCTGGGGTGCCGCTCCATCAGCTCCTCCTGCCATGCC